>CAVXZR010000056.1:0-27801 GCA_963765965.1 uncultured Pseudomonadota bacterium | reverse complement strand
CCAGTTTTTTGATGCCGCCGAAATCATGAAAATTTTTACAGACCTTCTCAAACGCTTCCTGCGGTGACGATGCAAAACTAAATTTAAATTTAGTATGCCTACCGCCCACATGCTGTTTAAGACGCGTATTTAAATCGGTTTCCGAACGGCCAACATATTTAACGACAAATTTATTGGTCTTAGCACTGATCACACCCAGAGCATAATTACCCACGCAAGCACTGGTGATCAGTTCGTCAATCTTGACATTGGTCAAATCAAAAGCCCCTTGCATTTCAAGTGAAGCCATACCCCCTCCGATAAAAAATCAAACGATTTAAACATACCGCAAATCGGCATATTCAATTGACCATAATACTCCTTATCGAAGCTCCCGCTTTGCTTATTTGGATTTATTTATAATTTTTTTATAGATGCTTTGTCCTTCAAACCATGGTCAAGATTATCTGTCCCGCGCTCCGCACGGGAAGGCGTCCACTGACGCTCTGCGTCTTATGCAAAACACCAATCCGGGATACGCTGAGTACCGCTTCAACTCATCGCTGGCTTAACTTAACAGTGAAGTTCAAGAAGTTCGATTGGCGGTTTGAAAGGAAGAGAAATGAGAGCTAGTAACCAAAAGCATCATCAACGTTACTTTGAATTCAAAAAAGCATTTATAACTGCCGGCAATTTCTTCGGAGATTTAATCCGTAATTGTTTATGGATGCTAAACCGGCCGAACACCACTTCAAAATCTTTTACCGTGACCCCGAACTCTTTTGCCAGAAACTTAACCATATGATCAATTGCCTTGCCCTGTTCCGGCTGGGCAGTGACGCTGATTTTGAGTTGATGGCCTTTAACCTTGCCGATCACGTCTTGTTTTGCACCGGGCGTACCGAGTACATTCAACACCAATGTATCGCCGTCCCAAGCGCAGAAATCGTCAATAGCCAAGCCTTTGCGCTCGCTATCAGTCCTGGATTTTATCTTCTTCATATTGCCTCATCGTATCCGGGTAAACTAGTGCAACGGCTGACGGGGTACTATAAATTAATATGCTAGTTTTCATCATGCCTAACCAAAATTTTTTTAGTAGAAAATTCCGTCCTGGCGAAGTGATGACGCATCAGGCACTTTGCAAAGTTCTTTCTGCAAATCATAATCAATAATTACTCGCTGGATTGTCACAGCATTATGGTCGGCATCCAGTTTCAATGCCAATTGGTGATTGGCCATTAAACGCCGAGCAATAGACTGGCGATTGAGATGACGCCGTCGTTAGCTCCGAGAACAGCGGCGCGTAGCCATCCGGTTCGATGAATACAGTGGGTTTCAGCTTTAGCGTGCTTTGTTGTCATGATACGGAAAGCTCATAGGATTTTGGTTCCCCCATCCATCTGGCGATGGGACATATTATTGCTCTTTACGTTTTCTTGCTAGTCGTCTGTCGGAGGTAAATTGAATTGCCGGGAACGCCGCCACCTGCTCGGCTAAGGCCTAACCTTTAGGTACCCATTACCAAGATAAAATTGTTGGTTACAACCCAACTGTAAAATGTATCAGCCCACGCCAGCGTCGCGGTACCCCAACGGCTTTTGATCGAATGCCGATCAAAGAATATTAAAGGTAATGACGGCAATAATCGAAAGTTTGAGCAAGGCAATGGCAACACCCAGCCCCAATTGCCCAGCAAAATAATTGAGGATGGGATTGGCCTATCCACTTTTGCGCAACTCAACCCTAGATAGGTCAAAACGCCATCGGCCACATGTAATAAGCCAAACAATACGATGATTAGCGTATTGACATAATGCCTCGGCAGCGTTTGCCAACAATAATAGCGGAGCTCTAAAAACCTAACTGCCCGGAATTTGCTATCGCACAATGAATAGGAAAAGTCATTTTGCACTCCTTACGTTGGTAAAGTGCTTTAAGTTGCTAATGAAAGGCTTAGTCCATCATTTACTTTCAATATTAGGATCTTAGATACTGCTGGTTAAACAACGCGGATGTTACAAAAATCGATTACGGCTGTAATGCGTTATCTAAATTTAGATTGCTGGAAATCGAAGCCGCGCCGAACAACAGGGTGGAAATTACAAATTCACCTGACATGAAGCCGTACAAGCCGATAGTAAAAAACAGGCCGGTCGCGATATCTCTATAAAGGTTGTTTGAAGTATTCATTTTTGCGTCCAGGACTGAATTCAGCCAATTAGTAAAGACGGCTTAACTATAATTCATTGAAAATTATTTACAATGACACAATAAATACATGATTTGTTTCTATTTGAGAAATAATTGACTTCTCACCCACTTGCCGAACTTAAGAGTCAGACCACTTCCCCAAGAAGTCGGCGCTTTTTTATGCTCAGGGCTGGGTTAATAAACTAAACAAGCACAGACTTACGCCTGTGCTTGTTTAGTTAAAGCGGTCTGCAAATCATGCAAAGGCAGATGTGATAGTTAAACGGATTGAATGTCTTTTTTTTCTGACATGTTGTACGTCAATACTTACCAACACTCCATTGCTATCAAAATCTGCGCATAAATGGATAATATGGACTTATTACAAAACAAAAATTACGTTCACTCTTTGCGCGGACTACACTTTGGTTTTACTATGAGGTTTACCGACTATGTTTGCAACCAATGTCAGAAATTTAAAACGCAATCCTTCAGAAGCGCTGCGGCATGCCGAACAAGAACCTGTACTGATCTTAAAAGGCAATGAGCCCAATGCTCTGCTGTTTAATTTAAAAACATCTCTGGGTGATATTAGCGAACAATTAAAACCGGCCTTGGCTGCCAGCCTGTTTAAAGATCGGGTAATGTCGCTCGGTGCGGCGGCCCAGATCAGCGGTTTAAGCCTGTCTGATTTTATTGATCATCTTGCTCAATTAGATATTGACTTGGTGGTGGCTGATCAACAAACCTCTAAAGAATTAACAACGCTGGATACATGGCTGTCGTAATTGCAGATGCCGGTCCGTTAATCGCACTGTCCAAGATCAATCAATTACCCATATTGCCTGCCCTGTTTACCAAAGTTGTTGTGACTCAGGCCGTTGCCGAGGAGTGTTTACGCAGTCAAGCCAGCGATGGGCTTTTAATTAAACAGGCGTTAGAAGATGGCTGGCTGCTATGTGTTGCTAATCCGCTATTTCAGCACACTTTATCCCGAAGCCTTGGTATGGGTGAACAATCCAGCATTGAGTATGCCTTACAAACTGAAGTTAAGACACTGTTAATCATGGATGATGCTTTAGCCCGAAAACAGGCCATCCGTAAACAGTTAGAAATCGTTGGCACAGCAGCGCTGTTGTTTGCCGCACAACGTAAGGGAATGATTACCGATGCCGAGGCATTGATCGCTAAACTCAATCGGATCGGTTATCGAATTTCAGCCGCAGTGATTGCACAAATAAAAAAGGGAATGGCATGAGCTACGAACTCAAGTTTATTTGCACAATAACCCCAGTGCAGAATATCATGACATAAATGTTGGAATGTGAGAACTGACTCTGGCCTTCGTACTAGCGTCATTTTTAGCATTCACTTTGATAGGCTGTTCATCTTTAGGTGATTCTTCTAGGCTGCGAGCAAATGTACATACAGTTCGCACAAATCCCATTTCAGGCGTCGGGCGGTATGTTGATCAAAAAGATACTTTGCCAATTAATCTTGCAGCCTTAGCTGCTCAAGAACTGATTAATAAGGCTGGAAACATAATTCCAAAAGGTGACCCTTTAATTATAACTAGCTTTACAGATTCAGGAAATTTAAGCAGTACTACCGGATTTGGACGAACCCTTAGCCAGCAATTTTCAACAAGATTTGTTCAAAACGGATATACCGTATCAGAGCTTTTGATCAGAGACAATGTATATGTTTCTGATCAAAAAGGCGGTGAATTTATGTTATCAAGGGAAGTACAAAATCTAAGCCTAAAATATGAGGCACATGCAGCACTTGTCGGAACATATACCGTTGGAGCAGATACTGTGTTTGTAACTGCTAAGTTGGTTAATGTTATAAGCAATACAATAGTTACATCGATTGATTTCAATATAACGTTGGATGGAAATGTTAAAAAAATGCTTGAAAGCAGTTGAGATTCGAAAAAAAGAGAGAGGGGGCAGGTTGAATTCATTTGGCTAGCTATTGCCTTTTTTCCATTTTAAGCAACCTGCAAATCATTTAAAGGCAAATGCGATAGAGAAACGGATTGAATGTCTGTTTTTTGACTGGCGTGTTGTACGTCAATACCTACCAACCCCCCATTACTATCAAAATCCAAGACTACGCCATCGGCTACTTCATCCGAATCGACCGATGGCGTATTGGACAGGTGAATATATAGTGAATCGGTTTCTTTGTCATAACTTAACTTCATGGTTTAAATTTCCGGCCTGGAAAAGCATTGTGAACGGTTATGCCATCAGCTAACGTTATAACCCGCTTAACTCAGGAATAAACACCCAGTGACGAATACGTCCGTCAGCAGCGAACGTGCCAAAGGCGGGTTACGATGCGCGTCTAAGTTTGTCACCGACCCGCAAGTTCGTTGGCCGCGCATCTAACCCGCCCTACCGACTTGTCAACCTACAACAAACCCTCACCCACACTTACTCTCCCCACAATTCAAGCAAGTCATACACCCATCCATCAACACCATCGCCTTGGTACTGCATTTGACACATAGCACAGCCTTTTCCGGAAAGGCCTGGTTGTCTTCCGTTTCCCCATGCAAAGCCTCAAACTCCCGGCGTTTTTCCTCCAGAAACTTTTTTTGGTGGTCGGTCATGGCTTCGGGTTTGATCATGCCGATGTGTTTTAGATGGGATTCGATGGCGTAGCCGATTTCGGCGACCAGGGACGGCATGAAGACGCCGCCTTTTTTGAAATAGCCGCCGCGCGGGTCGAAGACCGCTTTCATTTCTTCGACCAGAAAGCAGGCGTCGCCGCCTTTGCGGAATACGGCCGAGATAACCCGCGTTAAGGCCAGCACCCACTGGAAATGCTCCATGTTTTTGGAGTTGATAAAAATCTCGTAGGGCCTACGCTCTTCGTGCGAAGTACCCTGATTGAGGATCATATCGTTGATGGTGATGTACAAAGCATGTTCGGATTGCGGCGTTTTGATTTTGTAAGTAGAGCCGAGCAGCACTTCCGGACGCTCGACCTTTTCGTGCATGCTTTCCAGCGATTTTGGCTCTTCCTGCTTAACCGTTTCGATGTCGTCTTTATTCAGGACTTTGTAGCTGACGATTTTTTTGGTGATTTTATGTGTCATGGTGTTTTATCCTTCAAAACTTGCCGTAATAGCCTTCTTTCAAGGCATCGAACAGATTGGCCGCGGTGTGAATTTCGCCGTCGTATTCCAGTTCTTCGTTGCCTTTAAATTCCACGACATGCCCGTCTTCCAGCGTGAACTGATAGGTGGTGTTTTCCAGATCGGATTCCTTGACCAGCACGCCCTGAAAAACCTCCGGGTTAAAGCGGAAGGTGGTGCAACCTTTCAAGCCTTTGTCGTACGCGTATTCGTAGATGGATTTAAACTCTTCGTAAGGATAATCGGTTGGTACGTTGGCGGTTTTGGAAATCGAGGAGTCGATCCATGTTTGCGCCGCAGCCTGAATGTCGACATGCTGTTTAGGGGTGATATCGTCGGCGGAGATAAAATACTCCGGCAGTTTTTGCTCCGGATTAGCGCTGTAAGGCATGGCTTCCTGGTTGATAAAATGCCGGTAAGCCAGTAATTCAAAGGAGAATACATCGATTTTTTCCTTGGATTTTTTGCCTTCGCGAATCACGTTGCGCGAATAGTGATGGGCAAAGCTGGGTTCTATGCCGTTACTGGCGTTATTTGCCAAAGACAAGGAAATAGTGCCTGTCGGGGCAATAGAGCTGTGATGGGTAAAACGGCAACCGGTTTCAGCCAGTTCCGCGACCAGTTCCGGTACTTCCTGGGCCAATTGCTGCATGTAACGGCTGTATTTAGCGTGCAACACTTTGCCGGGCAATTGGTCGCCCAATTTAATGCCGTCCTGTTTCATTTCCGGGCGTTTGTGCAACATTTCACCCGTCACGGTAAACATCTGTTCCATAATCGGTGCAGAGCCTTTTTCTTTCGCCAACTCCAAACCAGCTTTCCAGCCTTCAACCGCTAATTCCTTGGTCACTTGCTCGGTAAAACTCAACGAAGCTGCTTCGCCGTAGCGCATACCTAGCATGACGATAGTCGAGCCAAGGCCTAAATAGCCCATGCCGTGGCGGCGTTTGCCGATAATTTCCTGGCGCTGCTTTTCCAGCGGCAAGCCGTTGATTTCCACCACATTGTCCAGCATCCGGGTAAAAATGCGGATGGTTTTGCGGTAGGCGTCCCAATCGAACTTAGCGTCTTTACCAAAGGGTTTTTCGACGAAACGGGTCAGATTGATGGAACCCAGCAGGCAACTGCCATAAGGCGGTAAAGGTTGTTCGCCGCACGGGTTGGTCGCGCGAATATGTTCGCAAAACCAATTGTTGTTCATCTCGTTGACTTTATCGATCAGAATGAAACCCGGTTCGGCATAGTCATAGGTCGATGACATGATGATATCCCACAGACGGCGGGCCGGCATGACCTTGGTAACCCGGCAAGCAACCAGACCGGCTTCGTTGACGACGTAGCCTTTTTTATTCGGCAAATCCCGCCAAACGATTTTTTCTTTATTATTGAGATCCAGCTTATCGGTCTCGGCTTCACGCTGGCTGACCGGAAACGAAAGAGGCCACGGCTGATTGTTTTTAACCGCTTCCACAAACTCGCAGGTAATCAACAAGGACAGGTTGAACTGGCGTAAACGGCCATCTTCGCGCTTGGCGCGAATAAAATCCACTACATCGGGATGAGCCACATCGAAAGTGGCCATCTGCGCCCCGCGCCGCCCGCCCGCAGAAGATACCGTGAAACACATTTTGTCATAGATATCCATGAAGGACAGCGGCCCGGAGGTATAGGCGCCGGCACCGGACACATAAGCGTCTTTGGGCCGCAAGGTGGAAAACTCGTAACCGATGCCGCAACCGGCTTTTAAAGTTAAACCGGCCTCATGGACTTTACCGAGAATATCGTCCATGGAGTCTTCGATTATGCCGGAAACCGTGCAATTAATGGTGGAAGTGGCGGGTTTATGTTCCAGTGCCCCGGCATTGGATACGATGCGGCCGGCCGGAATCGCGCCTTTGCGTAGTGCCCATAAAAATTCTTTGCCATGCTGATCCCTTAACTCTTTTGTCTTTTCGACGCCGGCCAGCGCTTTGGCAACGCGCTGATAGGTTTCGTCTATGCTGCCGTCAATGGCTTTGCCGTCCTTGGTTTTCAAACGGTACTTGCTGTCCCATATATCCAGTGAGGCGCTTTGTAGCGGGATATCGGCACTGTTTGGCGTAACAACATGAAGTTTGGCAGTCATTCGTTAAGTCTCTTCTCTGGAAGGTTAAAGCGCCATCATACCGGCCTGTGCAGGCTAAGATATTGATGTATATTGGGTTAAGATCGAAAACAACAGACACAAGCCGTATACTGCATCTAGTGTTTTTTTTAAAATACTAACACAATATGTTGTGTTGCCAGAAGGATTTTTCGTGTAACCGAGACTGGTAAAACAGTAGTTTTTTGTAGTTCAACAAGTTAGCTGTCACTGTTAAGCGTTTACTTGTGCTCTGGCTAAGGAAATGATCAAAAAATCATACGTGCATTGAAAGCGTAAGCCCGGGTACTTCAAGCATCGGATGTGTATCGATCGCCGATCGACCGGGGCGCCAGGAATGGGCCACACCAATAAACCCAATTAAACCCACCACCCAAACCGAAGGTATTATAGTGCGTAAAGCACTGGTCGGTCTTTTCCGGGAAAGACGCTGGAGCCTATGGGGATACATTTCCACGCGAAGAAGCTGTGAAAGAATTTGAAACTTCTGATTTTTTGCATCAACAGTGTGTTTTAAATTTCAAAAATTCAATTCTTTTACAGCCGCAGAGCAGGAACGCAATACTAATGGGTTAAACCTATGCCGCCGGGTAAAGGCTGGAATCCGATTAGATTAATTGGGGAGGCATTACAAAACGTTACGGTATTACCTGTTATTGTTGCACAGGGGTTGGCATTAATACTATTTTTCTCAATACCCAGGCTCATCCAATTATGCCAGGATACCGTGCCGTTCAGGTTAGACATATCCAATATGGTGTAAGCGACACTGAAATTCCCGTGTAGACCCCAAACCAAATTGTTGCTGATGGTGGTGCTCTCATTAGGCAAAGTGTATTGCAGGGCTAATCCGCTAGGATGGCTTGAGATGATGACATTGCGTTGAATAACATTGCCCTCGGGCCATTTATAGTTGTTCATCGGTAAAGCCAAGGCAGGATATGCAGCCTTCCAAACCGGACCTTGATAAGGAACTGCGGCCAGTGTTTGAATGTTTGCCGTCCAATCGTAGGTTGGCCAGCGATCATCGGTGTAAATTGCATAACTGTTGGTATAAAAGACGTTGTTTTGGATGATATTATTTCGCCCGCCGCCGATTTGAACAGCCATTAAACCGGCGTTATTGAAAATATTGCCGATAATATTAAAGCTGCTTAGCGCATCGTCCAGATAAACGCCTCTGGCGCCATTAGGCGAACTATAGGTGACGATGTTATTGGCAACATCGACAGTTTGCAGTCCGTAACCGTGGATATCGTGGAAACTGTTATTTAGAACGTTGTTGCCGCGGGCTGTCCAGTCGCGGCCTGTATACAAGGCACCGCAATCTGATGCCTGTTGACAAACATTGCTAACTTCATTTTTTGCGAACAAATGATTGTTGCCGGTCATCAGCACCCCGGTTCCCGCCCCTTGTTCAATAAAATTGTTGGTGATTTGAATACCGACGCCATTTGCATCGACTGCCGGGCTGTAAGTAAGCACGATCATGCCAAAGTTATAGATATGATTGTTATGAACAATATTGTTAGCTGCCTGCAGCGTATTCCTATTGCCGGATGAGAGATATATTCCTTCTTCACCGGTGTCGTGGATAACACTGTTGGAAAGAGTAAAATTCGTATTGTTTATGGCGACCAAGCCTGTAGCATCGACATTGCTGATTTCTATACCGTCAAACAGCACATTGTTCGAATTATTGACACTGACTGCCACATCGGTGCTGTACTGAAATGTCATGTTCTCAAAGTTAAGATAACCGGCGCCGTTAAGCGTTATCAGATTTTGCAATGCGGACACGACGACATTTGAGGGAACAGTTGCTTTTTCCGGAATAAATAATACTCTGGCGTTAGCGCTATCGTAGAACCATTCTTCATAGGTAGTAAGCGCCGAAAGAATATTTAAAAGGTAGAATCTTCGACCGCTAGCTAGCGGATAGGCTGTAGCCATTGACAGTTTTACCTCATTATGCCGACTATCAAGAGACAATACCGGCAGGTATTCGTCATACCAGTCGTTATTGGCAAAAATATGGACCTGTGCCTGGCTCACGCTGCCATAAAAGTTTGGCACAGGCTCGAAAGTGGTGAAAGTGGTACTAGCATCCAAAGGGGTTTTGATATGCATCCAACCGCTGTCCGGCCAACGGGCAATATTTAATCTGTTTTGGTTAACAAATAAATTAAAGCCGGGAAGAGTGCCCTTTTTGCGATAGGTATTGTTATATTTAATTTTATCCAGCCCTAAACCGGAAACCGGACAGTTCCACTGCCCATTGATGAGTAACTTACAATTCAGTAATGGAATGCCGCCGCTAATAAAAGTACCGCCCTTTACCGCTTGCCAGGTGATAGGACTGCTTGCCGTACCGGAATCCCGGCTATCGAATGTCAGGGGTGCGCCGAGTTGGTAAGTACCTAATGCGATATGAACGGTCACCGGTCCTGTTAACTGTCCGCCGGCTATTATGTTTCTGACTGCTAATTGTGCTTGAGCGAGTGTTTTAAAAGGGCCGGCTGTTCCCGACTGATTGGCCTTCATAGCCAAACCGTTCGCCTGATCATTGCCTAAGGGGGAAACGTAAAAATCCAGGGCTGACGCCGATGTACTAAAGACAATCGATGCCAATATAAAAATCGTTTTATAAAATTTCATTTTTTATCCAGGCAAAAAGCATTTAAATAACAATAATAAATATTTTTATCAGATCAAGTCATTAGCAGTCTAATTATAATCCGAACAATATAGATAATCGCAAGCGGTCGATATTGGTGTAGGATAGGTAGATATATACTACAGCCTCATGTCAAGATCGTGAATCTGCCCAAGCAATTTATTAAACAATGCCAGTCCTTGTTGGGCAATGACAATGTCATCAGCGATCCTGAACGGCTGCGGGTTTACGAATGCGATGCCCTCTCCGCTTACCGGTACTTGCCGGGTTTAGTGGTTTTGCCGGAAACCGTCGAACAGGTACAAGCCATATTAAGGCTATGTACGGAACAGCGGGTGCCGGTAGTCGCCAGAGGCGCCGGGACCGGCGTGTCGGGCGGGGCCTTGCCGGTTTCCGGCGGCATTGTGCTGGGCCTAAGTAAAATGAACCGGATTCTAGAAATAGACCCAGTCAACCGCACTGCCCGCCTGCAACCCGGCGTCCGCAATCTCGCCATCTCCGAAGCAGCCAAACCCTTTGGCCTTTATTATGCGCCCGATCCCTCTTCGCAAATCGCCTGCAGCATAGGCGGCAATATTGCCGAAAATTCCGGCGGCGTACATTGTTTAAAATACGGATTGACCGTGCATAATATTCTGCAAATCAAGCTGGTGTGCATGGACGGCGAATTGTTGACTTTAGGCGGCAGCGGACTGGATATGCCGGGCTTCGATCTGCTGGCTTTGGCTATCGGCTCCGAAGGACTCTTGGGTGTCGTGGTAGAAGTCAGGGTAAGATTGTTGCCATTGCAAATTCAGACTCAAGTTTTGCTAGCGGCTTTCGCCGATGTCGGCGCGGCCGGCGCGGCAGTAGCGGCAATCATTGCCGAAGGTTTATTGCCGGCCGGTCTGGAATTAATGGACAACGCCGCCATCCGCGCCACCGAAGCTTTTGTCAATGCCGGTTATCCGCTAGATGCTGCGGCGATATTACTCTGCGAACTGGACGGCATGCCGGAACAGGTTGCCGCCGACTGCGCTCGTGCCGCAGCGATTTTAGAAAAACAGGGTGCCGTAGAAATCCGCAGAGCCATCGATGACAACGAACGCAAACGCTTTTGGGCGGGCCGCAAAGCCGCCTTTCCGGCCGTTGGTAGAATCGCCAGCGATTACTATTGCATGGACGGCACCATACCCCGCAAGCATCTGGCCGAGGTTTTAAAGCAAATTACCGGCCTGGCTGAAAAATTTCAACTGGCCGTCGTCAACGTCTTTCACGCCGGCGACGGCAACCTGCATCCGCTGATTTTGTACGATGCCGGTCAACCCGGCGATTTCGATAAAGCCGAACAATTGGGCGGTAAAATTCTGGAACTCTGCGTGGCTTTCGGCGGCACGATCACCGGCGAACACGGGGTCGGTATCGAAAAAATCGGCCAGATGTGCATTCAGTTTCAGGCTGCCGAATTGCAGCAATTCCATCGGCTTAAACAAGCTTTCGATCCCTACGGCCTGCTTAACCCCGGCAAAGCGATACCCACTTTGCATCGCTGCGCGGAATTGGGACATATGCATGTGCATCAAGGCAAGTTGCCGCACCCGGAACTGGAGCGTTTTTGATGGGCGACCGGGATTTAAGCCTAGCCTTGCAGCAACAGGTTCAAGAAGCCGCAGCACGGGGTGATACGTTACGCATCACATGCGGCAACAGCAAAACCTTTTACGGCGGCGTCTGCACTGCGGAACATGAGTTGCAAATGGCCGGACACTGCGGCGTTATCGACTATGAACCCAGTGAACTGGTGATCACAGCCCGAGCCGGCACCCGGCTAAAGGACGTTAACCTTTTACTGGCAAAGCACCGGCAAATACTGGCGTTCGAACCGCCGGCTTTCGGCGGCCAGGCCAGCCTGGGCGGCAGCATGGCCTGTGGATTCTCCGGCTCAAGACGACTGTTCGCCGGCGCCGCCCGCGATTTTATGCTGGGCTGCAAAATCATCAATGGCCGCGGCGAGATTCTGACTTTCGGCGGTCAAGTCATGAAAAACGTGGCGGGCTTCGATGTTTCCCGTCTAATGGTGGGCGCGCTGGGAAGTTTAGGGGTGCTACTGGAATTGTCGATAAGCGTGCTGCCCGGCCCAGATACGGAATTGACCCTGGCTTACCCGCTGAACGCCAGCCAGGCCTTAAGCTTGATGAACGCCCTGCCCGCCAAACCCTGGCCCCTATCGGCGCTGGCCTATGATGGCGAACTGCTACATGTCAGATTATCCGGCGCAGAAGCCGCAGTAGCCTCTACCGCCCGGCAACTGGGTGGCGACATCGATACGCGGGGCGAAGAGTTTTGGCTGGGTTTACGCGAACAACAACTGCCTTTTTTTCAATTGCCCGGCGATTTATGGCGTATCAGCGTCGCTCCGGCCACCCCGCAATTGCCCATTTCCGGCACATGGTTCCTGGACTGGGGCGGCGCCCTGCGCTGGCTGAAAACCGCTGCCCCGGCAGATGAAATTCACGCGCAAGCCAGTCAGGCAGGCGGTTATGCCAGTTGTTTTCGCGGCGGCGACAAGGCCAATTGGATCAGGCTGGATGCCGGCTTAATGAGCTTGCAGCAAAAAGTCCGTGCAGCATTCGATCCGTTAAAATTGTTCAACCCCGGCCGCTTGTTCGACTGAATTCCAAAATGCAAACCCAACTCGCCGATTTTATCAAACACACAGCGCAAGGCCGGGAAGCCGAGGCAATTTTACGTAGTTGCGTACATTGCGGCTTTTGTAACAGCAACTGTCCGACTTATCAATTGCTCGGCGACGAATTGGAAGGACCGCGAGGCCGGATTTATCTGATTAAAAATTTGTTGGAAGGTGGAATAGCCACCGCTAACAGCAGCCGCCATCTGGATCACTGTTTAAACTGCCGGGCTTGCGAAACCGCCTGTCCGTCCGGGGTTAACTATAGCCGTTTACTGGATATAGGCCGGGAAATACAGGAACAGCAAATCTCCCGCTCCTGGAGACAAACCCTACTGAGGCGATTACTACTGCTCAGCCTGCCCTACCCGCAACGTTTTGCTAAATTGCTGAGTTTGGGGCGCTGGATACGTCCCGTATTGCCGAATCGGCTAAAAACCAAACTACCGGCAAAACAAAAGCCGGGGCATTGGCCCTGCGCTCGCCATGACCGGCGCATGCTCATGCTGGCCGGTTGCGTGCAACCGGCGCTAGCGCCCAACATCAACGCCGCTACAGCCAGAGTTTTCGATAAACTGGGCATCAGCTTGCTTGAAGTGACAGACCATTGTTGCGGTGCATTGCCTTATCATCTAAACGCCCACCAAACCGGCCTGACGATGATGCGCAATACCATTGACGCTTTCTGGCCGTATGTGGAGAACGGTATTGAAGCTATCATCAGCACTGCCAGCGGCTGCGGCATCCATATTAAAGAATATGGCATGTTATTACAGAACGACCCGCTGTATGCCGAAAAAGCTGCCCGCATTGCGGGTTTAAGCAAGGATATCAGCGAAATTCTAGAAAACGAAGATTTATCGGTATTGCAGGTTTCACCTGACAATATCGCCTTTCACTCGCCCTGTACCTTACAGCATGGTCAACAACTTGGCGGCATGGTGGAAAGCATCCTGTCGCGATTAGGTTTTACCTTAACCCCAGTCACCGACCCGCATTTATGCTGCGGATCGGCAGGCACCTATTCCCTGCTGCAACCCCAACTTGCCCAACGTTTACAGGCTAACAAGCTAAAGGCCTTGCAGACCGGGCATGCCCGGCTGATCGCCACCGCCAATATCGGCTGTCAAATGCACTTGCAGGAAAAAGCCCGCTTACCTGTCGTGCATTGGATAGAGCTATTGGATACCGATTCAACTAATTTTTTTCGATAGTCTTAGAACCGCTCTCCGTCTTTACAGCGGCATCCGCACGATGCTGGTTAATATAAGAACCGCCTACCAAAAATATCAACACCAGCAAATACACCACTGCGGCAATGTTTTTGGTCTTTTTGATACTGTGATCTTGGTTTTGAGTGTACATAGGCATGGTCTCATTGGCAGAAATTGCCAATAGCTTACATCATCCTATGGCTGCCGGATATATCTACCAGTAATCAGGCTTGTTTACTGGTTTCTTCTTGGTTGGAATTTTGTCTGGTAGCTGAAATTTTTTCAGTTCCATATAACCAGACACTGTATTCCCAATTTTAAGCACTTAAATTCCCATATTTACGCATTTATATTCCCAATTTTCTGTTGCTAGAATCCCAATTACACGATAGTATCTCCGCATGAATACTAACTTTTCCTTCTATCCACGCTTTATTGAAGCCCGCATTTCCGAGGCGCTTTCCGACACGCCGGTCGTATTTCTTGCCGGGCCACGGCAATCCGGCAAAACCACTCTGGTGCGTCACTATGCCAACCAAGGATTACGTTATCTAACGCTGGATGATGAAGTCATATTGCTAGCTGCCAAACAAGACCCGATAGGCATGATACGCCAACTGGATTGCGCAGTAATCGACGAAGTTCAGCGGGCGCCGCAATTACTGCTGGCCATAAAAAAAACGGTCGATGAAGACCGCCGCCCCGGCCGCTTTCTTCTGACCGGATCGGCTAATCTACTCAGCATGCCCACAATGGCCGATTCGCTGGCCGGACGGATGGAAACCCTAACTTTGCTGCCCCTCTCGCAAAGCGAGATACGCGGTAGCACAGCCAATTGGCTGGACGCTGCTTTTAACGGAAGCCTGCTGGCTGTCGCAGACCCGCTAATCGGTGAAGTGCTACAGGAAACAGTCTTGGCCGGTGGTTATCCTGAATCGGTCTCACGCCCTACCTTCCGCCGCCGTAGCGCCTGGGCTAAACAATACATTGATGCCATTATTCAACGGGATGTACGCGACATCGCCGACATAGACCGGCTTGAGCAATTGCCGAGCTTTTTGCAGGCATTGGCACATGTTGCCGGTCAACAATGTAACTATACCCAACTTGGCGGGCAGATCGGTCTTGATCATAAAACGGTCAGAAAATACATCGGTATTTTCGAGCAATTGTACTTACTAAGGCGCGTCGATGCCTGGGCTAGCAACCGATTAAAGCGGATAGTGAAAACGCCTAAATTGCAATTTATCGATTCCGGCCTGTTGTCTGTCTTGCTTGATTTTAGTCCAAAACTTGCCGAGCAGAATCGCAGCCGGTTCGGGAATATATTAGAAACATTCGTTTATGCGGAACTTCTCAAGTGCATCACCACTGCCGAAGGGACTTATCGGCTATTTTATTACCGGGACCACGATCAATTCGAAGTCGATTTGCTAGTGGAAAATGCCGGCGGCGAATTGCTGGGCATAGAAATCAAGGCTGCGGCAACCCTGCAGGCCAGCGATTTACGCGGGCTTAAACGCTTGGCAAGCGTCGCCGGAAATAAGTTCAAGCTTGGAGTGATACTTTATGACGGCCTGGAAACCCTGCCGCTGGGCAATGCCTTTTGGGCTGTGCCAATTTCCAGCTTGTGGGGCAAATACTAACCGTTCTGCCAAACGATCACTGCCGTTCGCAATCGGCTTTTGCCGAAACAGGACATGCGATCCAAATCTTCTCTGGCGATGGGGATAAACTGGCAATCCAATTCGCTTTGCCGCCCATCGTCGGGATCGGAATCGTGCATATACAAACAATCGTCATCGAAACCGCTCATCACCACCCAATGCGGGGCTTTTTTACGATCCATCGCAAAGGTGCTGATCAATATCAGGGGTATGCCGCCGGCTTTAAACGCTGAAATCAGCTCGTCCTGAGTAATATTGGCATAGTGAACTTCTATGCCCTGCTCTTCCGCTTCACGTTTAAAACAGCTATCTACCAGTTCGACCACCTGTTTTTTTTCTTCGTTACGGACACTGTCGATAAACAATGTGCCGGTTTGATTAATCCAGACTTCGACTGAGAACTGCCTGCGTTTCGCCGCCAATGCCAACCCGAGCGGATGACAGCCGCCATGCCCGGACGTCATGAAAATCGTAGTGGCTTCCCGCCATAAATTGATTTCCTCTTCCTGGGAAGGCAAATAGCTTTTATTCAGCTCGTGCATGGCCATCATCAGCGCCACGGGGCCGCAGGTAAACGGCGTGGTTTGCCTTAACCAGTGTACGGAACGATGTTGCGGTCTGTCGCGATAGCGGCGAATCCGCTTTTGGTAGCGTAGCGCATCTTTGTGATCCTGATAGTAATCGCGGTATAAACCGAATTTTTGAAAACCCAGTTTTTCGTAAAGGCTAATGGCGGGAACATTATCGACGCTCACTTCCAGACGCAAATAGAAACGCCCGTCCTGTTGCGCGGCTTGTTCGCCTGCCGTCAGCAAGGCTTTAGCTATGCCTTTGCCGCGTTCATGCGGGAAGACCGCTAGAGAATAGATACGTGCCAACCGCGTGCCGGGGTGATGGATGATCAGAATGTAACCGGCAATCAGGGTGCCGATTTCAGCTACCATCAATTCGCAGTTTTCGGCGCTCAGCCAGTGCCGGAAGCTGCGTCTACTCAGTCTATCGGTAGTAAAGCAGGCATTTTCCAACTGCACCAGACCTTTAAGATCGTTGAGTTGAGCGGGACGGATCGATAGGGTCATATTAAATACAAAATCGCAACATACATTTTTTTAATATAAAGCCTGTAGTTTAAATCATTAGTCCGGATAATATATGAGATTCGCAGATTATGACAAGGATGGGGGGGGTAGATACGATTTGTTGCGCATCCTTCAACCCTCGGGAACCGACAAAAAAAACGGGTTCCCAATACCACCTTGGGAACCCGTTTTTTCGCTGAGTTGCGACTGTTCGCGTTTATTTCACTACTATTCCAAAATGGCCGGGCCATTATTTACCGTATATTTTGTCAAACACACCTTCATCGGCGAAATGCTTGTTTTGCACTTCTGTCCAGCCGCCAAGCTGGGCTACGGTCACCAGTTCCAGCGCCGGGAACTGCTTGGCGTATTTTGCCGCTACTTCTTTATCGAACGGACGATAATAGTTTTTGGCAATAATGTCCTGCCCTTCCTTGCTGTACAGGTATTTTAGATATTCGGTAGCCACTTCGGTAGTGCCGTGCTTGCGGGCAACTTCGTCAACTACCGTCACAGGCGGCTCTGCAAGGATACTGAAAGATGGCGTAACTACTTCATATTTGTCTGCACCGAACTCTTTCAGTACCAGATAAGCTTCGTTTTCCCAGGTAATCAGCACATCACCTATGCCGCGTTCGGCAAAAGTGGTGGTCAAAACCACGGGCGCCGGTGTCCAGTACCGAGGTGTTTTTAAACAATTTGCTTAAAAACGCCTTGGCAGCATCTTCACTATTGCCATTCTGTTTAAGCGCATATCCCCAGGCAGCCAAATAATTCCAGCGTGCGCCGCCAGAAGTTTTCGGGTTTGGGGTGACAATATTAATGCCGGTTCTTACCAAATCGCTCCATTCCTTGATTTTTTGCGGATTGCCTTTACGAACCACAAAAACGATGGTGGATGTATAAGGCGCACTGTTATTGGGCAACTGTGCCTGCCAATTTTCCGGTATCAATTTAGCCCTGCTGGAGAGCTGATCGATATCATAGGCCAATGCCAAAGTGACAACATCCGCTTCCAAACCATCCAGAACCGCCCTGGCCTGTTTGCCGCTACCACCATGCGATTGGTTTATAACAACCGTGTCACCGGTTTTATTTTTCCAGTATTTGGCAAACAAATCGTTATAATCCTTATACAACTCCCGAGTAGGGTCGTAAGATACATTCAGCAAATTAATATCGGCTGCTTGCGCTTCACCTGCCGCCGAAACGCCTAAGACGATGGCTGCAAAAATATTCAGTAAATTTTTTTTCATTGCTAACTCATTTAAAATAAAAAAAGTAAATTTATCTAACGGTATTTCTAATTCGACAAGATCAAGCGGTTGCCTTTTGCTCGTTAACCCGGAAACGTTCTCGCTTATCGATCTGCACCACCCGCCCGTCATGAACCACGACTTCTACGGAACCGAAGCGGATATCCTGTAGAATCGCTGCAATTTGCAAGGCGATTGCCTTGTTATCCTCGTTTTTTAATGTGTTGCTACCGACTGCAATCGCCATATAGCCTCCTAAATTTTGTGACTTTGAATAATTCGATTGTTATCACAAGCCCAAGTAGCCTGTGGTCTTGGTGATAATGATAAAGAAGGGGGGAGATGATTGAAAACGATATATATTGAAATAAATATCTAATATTTAGATAAAATAATCAAACTCTTCGGATGGATTGCCGACTCTTTAACCTGCTGGGGGCACACCAACATCCTGAATCAGCTTAATTTTTTGCAAACTCAATCACTTGAAAACCTGTAAAATGACAGCCTTGAGTCCATTTTATAAAATGTATCTTATGTTTCCGTTGGTTAACTTTATGTAATCTTCTAAATGATTTTCTCTATGCGGATTAAATAATGAATATCGCATTCAACACTATAAAAACAGTAACCCACCGTTTTAAGATTTTGTTAGTGATTATAAAATCTATTGCTTACAACTTTGTTCTACTGATGAACTTAAGATATTGATTATAGAACCGCCAATGTTATCTTTAACTGTTAAGCAAGCCAAGCAGGTCATGCGCATAGTCGGCCTTGCACTCATTTATGGGTTATTGGCGCGAATGGTACTGACATATACTCTAGCTAACGGCAATGTCACCATCCTTTGGCTTCCAGGCGGGGTAGCGCTTGCAGCCTTATTATTAGGGGGCAAAAAACTATGGCCTGGCGTATTCATTGGCGCTACCGTAGCCGGCCTTATGATGCGCGATCCATTATGGGTCTCACTACTGATCGCTTCGGGCAACACACTGGAAACCCTATGCGCTGCCTGGTTGCTTTCACGAATCAACGACTTTGACACGAATATTGATAAACCACGGGATTTACTGATTTTAACGCTGGTGGCGTTGCTCAGTTGCTGGATTAGCGCCCTGATTGGCCCACTCACCTTAACAGCCGCCAAGATTATACCCGCACAAACCATTCTCATCAATGTCATGAACTGGTGGCAAGCCGACTGCATTGGCATTCTCCTCGGCACGCCACTGATTTTGATTTGGCAGCATACACCGCAAGGCTGGCTACAACGTTCTCGCGTCATCGAAACCGTCACTCTGTTTGTGTCATCGTTTCTTGTCGGACAGATTGTTTTTTTAGAGTGGTTTCAGAGCCATGTTGGTCATCTGAGCATGGGCTACTGGCTATATCTATTCGTGACCTGGGCGGCTTTGCGTTATGGGCGGCACGGTGTATCTCTAATAGTCACGCTGGTGAGTATTCAGGCATTTGAAGGCGCAAGACACGGCAAAGGTTTTTTTGGCCATGATATGGCTGAAACCGGATTGCAAAACTATTGGTTCTATATTTTGGTTCTCACCACAGTCGGTTTATTTCTGGCGTTGACTCTTGAAGCCCGCAAAAAGACCGAACAAAAACTGCGAGTAAAATCAAACGCACTTATGGAGAGCGAATCCCGTTTTCGGAGTCTGGCCACTACAGCCCCGGTAGTTATCTACCGGACCGATGCCGATGGAAAATATATCTTTGTGAATGATACTTGGCGAGAGTTAACCGGGTTTCCTGGGGAGAGTACATTAGGTAATGGTTGGGACACGATAATTCACTCCGAAGATCGTGAGCGTGTTTATCAAGAACGGAACACAGCCTTTGAATCCAATCAAGTGTTTAAGTCTGAATATCGCATCACCACCGCAACGGGTAATATAAAAGACCTGCTTGGGCGCGCTATTCCACAATACGATGAAACCGGTATTCTGCAAGGCTATGTCGGCACATTGACCGACATTACCGAGCACAAACGGTTAGAGAAAGAGATGGAAGATACCGGCCGCCGTAAAGACGAGTTTCTGGCGATGTTGGCCCATGAGCTTCGCAACCCCTTGGCGCCGATCAGCAACGCCGTTCATATCTTGAAACGAGGGGCCTCAGACCCGGCTCGGATAACCTGGTGCAGCGATATCATCGACCGCCAAATGGCACATCTGATCAGGCTGGTGGATGATTTGCTGGATATTTCCCGCATTAGCCGAGGTTTGATCGTACTTAACAAAGAATCGCTGGAGATACGGGACTTTATCCTTTCAGCCGTGGAAAGCTGTCAGCCGTTGATCGACGCCCGCCGGCAGGAACTAACCCTGGATCTTCCGCCTCAGTTCTTGCGGGTTGAAGGCGACCGAATCCGGCTGGCCCAGGTCATATCCAACCTCATTAACAATGCCGCAAAGTTTACCGAAGAGGGCGGACATATAGGCTTATCTGTCGAGCTTAGCGGCGATAAAGTCTGCATTCGTGTACGCGACACCGGATGTGGTATTTGTCCGGCCGACTTATACAACTTGTTCGAACTGTTCTACCAGGCCGACCGCAGTCTGGACCGCTCCCAAGGTGGATTAGGCGTCGGTTTATCTATCGTCCGCAACTTGGTGGCGATGCATGGCGGCGATGTGCAGGCGTTTAGCCCGGGCCTGGGCCAAGGCAGCGAATTTATGGTCCGCTTGCCGCAGTTGATCCCCCTTGAGCCTGTGCCCACGCACACCTCGGCGCCGGCGGCCCCAATTCAACGGAAACTTCATATCCTGGTCGTGGACGACAATTGGGATGTAGCGGACAGCCTTGCTTTGCTGCTGAAAATTGAAGGATACCATGTACAAACAACCTATGATGGCCCAACTGCACTCGAAATGGCAAGGACCGAGCAACCGGATGTCGTCCTGCTGGACATAGGAATGCCGGGAATGGATGGCTATACGGTAGCTAAAGCGTTTCGTCAGTGTAGTGATCTGGCGCGAATCAAGCTCATTGCCGTTACAGGCTATGGACGGCCCGAGGATAGGGAAAAATCATTCGCCGCCGGCTTTGATGGACATTTGACCAAGCCCCTCGATTGTCAATTGCTACAGAAATTGTTGGATGATTACCGGATAAACAACTTTCATCAATCGCCATAAGCTACAGATAATAGGTGTGAAAAATTAATTGGATGCTTGATTGAATACAGATTGAAATATTAGCGTTTTGCGTGCTGCAATTACCACCTAGCGCAGCATGCACAAAACCATGTCCAGCCTACTGGCTAATATAGTCCAAGGTATTCCCAATTTACCGCTCAGCGTAATTCTTCAATATAATGCAAGGGTAATTGGTTTGGGCTATTCGCTCGCTATCAATCACTGCTGTATTTCAATCAATCCGGAGAAAAAAGATGAGTTTTGAATTACCTGCATTACCCTACGCAAAAGACGCTTTGGCGCCACATATTTCTGCCGAAACCATCGAATTCCATTACGGCAAACATCACCAAACCTACGTGACCAACCTAAACAACCTGATCGCAGGTACCGAGTTTGAGGGCTTGTCCCTGGAAGAAATCGTAAAAAAATCTTCCGGAAGTATTTTTAATAACGCGGCACAAATCTGGAATCATACCTTCTATTGGAACAGCCTGTCTCCAAACGGCGGCGGCGCACCCACTGGTGGCTTGGCCAATGCCATCGACCGGACTTTTGGATCTTTTGAGCAGTTCAAGGAAGAGTTTACCAAAACCGCAGTGACAACCTTTGGCTCGGGCTGGGCTTGGCTGGTGAAAAAACCAAACGGCGGTTTGGAACTGGTTAGCACCAGTAATGCAGCGACGCCATTGTCTGCCGGTCAAACCCCAATTTTGACTTGCGACGTATGGGAACACGCCTATTACATCGACTACCGCAATCTGCGCCCCAAATACCTGGAAGCTTTCTGGGCTTTAGTTAACTGGGAATTTGTTAGCGCGAATTACGAAGCGTAACATTTAACAAAGCGCGGTTGGAAATGGGAGATTTCCGCCTATTGATTTTTTTAGGGATTTAATGACTTGCAGCCTTAATAGGCGGCGCGGGATTGCGGCTTATCGGGCTGTACAAACTTTGAACAAAGTTTTAGGCATCATTTTGGAGCAAGTTTGGGCTGACGACAGGTGGTCCAACATTTGCAACTGCGACCTCTACCGCAAAATGACCTGCAAGCCGCGTAAATAAAGGGTTTTAATATTTATATTTTTAAATATACCCCCAAAAATACCCCCAGCCGTTCAATGCTGCCTTAAGTTTTGCCGTAAATCTAACTTAAAATTTGCCTTTCAAATTGCCCTTTGACTGCGACAATTTGCCGCACCATTTAAGAATGAATAGATAACACTTTATACTTTTGTTCTTACCTTTTCCCGGTCACGCCGCTTCGTCATGTCTGTCATATCGTTCATTGATTGCTAAATGCCGTGCTTTTGTAAAGATTTACTATTTAAGAAATACGTTACTCATTATCAAAATAGTCGGAATCCAGTTTCTTGACCTCGTATTGTCCGACAGTTGAAACACCAACATTATGTTCTGCCATAAGTTTAGAAAGTTGCTCCCCCATCAATCAATATGATCTTTGATTCAATAACCGAGACGTAATCTCTAGCTTCCTTTGTAAAAGATGAGGTTGTAATAAATACACCCTTTCTCGCACGCTGACCCATTAAAGCACCGGCAAATTTTGGATTTCTGGGCGACCAACCACACCTTCCCACCGCCCCTGTTTTTTCTTTATTTGCTATATCCTTTAATCTATCGACCCGCCACCCCAACGGAACCGCCCCAATCCACTCAACCCCGCTATCCTGCATCCCCGCCTTTTCTATCATTCCTTCAATGCTCCAACAAAACAAATCCGGCCTGGACAAAGTGCTGATCAAATCCCAAAACCTGGGTAACGCCCCTGCTCTGCATAACCACAAAAGAAATGCAATCCACTAGACCCCATGTTTTATCTTGATATTGCCCATATAAGACCAAGCCTTGTGCGAACAAGTCTGGAGTGATATTGATCACGGTAGCTTCTTCTGCGTTTTGTAAATAATTGAGGACTTCAACTGCTTGCGGTTTTGCAAAACGAGCCAAAGCGTTGCCTATTTCCAATAAGACGGCATCGGTGGTGATAACCGGCCAACCAGCATAGTTTATCGACAAGCTCTTGGCTTGTTCATGAAACTCATCCCGGGTATTAATTAAGGCGATGACAAAACCTGTGTCAATAAAAACACTACTATTCAAACGGTTTTCTCATCGTTCAGGTAAGCGTCAATATTTTCGGCAAAATCACGCGGTGCACTAATCTGTACGCTTCGTAATTTCGCCATCAGACTAGGAGAGGTATTTTGTGGCAGCCGGGCATTTCGGATAAGTTGATGAATCTTGTCAAGCAATTGATTATCGTCAACATTATCGATCTCGATTTTTAACTGTTCTTTAGTGATCATAGCGTCGGACTCGTTGTTGAAAGATTTATTCCATTATATACCGATCACGCCGCAATCAGGTTAGCCTTGACAGCAAAGCTTTATCTGCATTGTTGGACTTAACCCTCCAAATTTTTCAGTAAGGTGACCGCTTCCTGTTCCAACGCCCAAAACTCTTGTAATAATTGAGCAGTAGGCTTAGGAGTTGATAGTGATAAAAATACTTCTTCGGTAAAATCTCATAGCCCAGTTGCGGGCTGTCTTCACAGCGGATAATCGGTTTGCCGATTTCGCGTTCCAAAAAGGCCGGCAGTACCAGAGGGTCAAATACCAGAATACCAGCAAGTACCAGAGGGTCACCCATTAGCCATCCGGTGTCAATACGTTAAACAAAATCCTGCCGATCGAAATCAGCATCAATAAATCCATTCCCCAACATCCGCTCGCACCCGTTATTTCAATACCTAGTGTCGGATAGATTATCCGCACCGGTCACCCATCTGGATCAAGGCATCACGGCGTATGACTTAACCGTTTGCCCCTGGCGCTAGGCGCCCCACAAAATCCTTGGTTCCGTCGCGTATCCAAATCATTTGACAGATATCATGGTTCTGCTGACGCAGTCCAACCCTAAAATGGCTTACGCGACGGGCGAATAATGTTCGGAAATGGCAAACCGTGGCGTCCAATCAGTGTCTTCTGGTTTTACCAACCCCTACTTGGGCTCACCACGGCCGCCAAACTCAGAATGTAAACACATTCCTGCACCCCCTGCCTCACGGTGAGTGCGGGGTTTGGGGCAGAGCCCCAAGTCTAAATAAGGGGTTTTTTCCTCATCTTATTTAGGCATTTTATCACCGCCGTTTGCCAACCACTGGAGATGGCTAGAGGATTATCAGGTCTTGTTTTTTGCATTCTGCAAAAAACAAGACCTGACCCTTCACTTCACTTACTTGACACAGCATGGCAATGAAATTCCTCAATCTAATTTTAGGACAAGCAGTTACATGCATTTTTTTATCAGGCAGCTTAAAAAGCTTGTCGGGCGTGGGATAGTGTTCTTGATAGCTGTACAAACTCCTAAGAATATACCGCTACTTATACCGTCAGAATTGACGGTATATCAATGCACCTTGCCGTACTACACTGGACAATAAAAAACCCGCTAAGCCCTATGACTTGCGGTTTTTTGGACTACTTGAAACTGTATTGAACCGCCTAATGGAGGCTGCGACCGGAATCGAACCGGTGTAAGCGGCTTTGCAGAGGGTATTTAAACGAAATAATTCAAACACTTAAAAAACTAACCAATTAAAAAACCAACCCAAACCCAATAGTCCATAATATACACCGAAATGATGCAGCAGCGTGTTAATATTGATAAATATGGTTTTTTTATAGAAAAATTAGATTTGTTACGCTAAAAGCTACATCAAGATCGCACATCACTTGAGAATTATCTGGGTCCAACTGATTATCACCAAAAAATGTTAAACCTATAAAACTATAAACCTAGAAACGGCAATTGACCGCTTCAAAACACGCTCCAAGGCAACGGGTTGCTGATATATTATCATTGACTGAATGTCACACTGGGTGAGGCCGCTACAAAACACCGTAAACACTGCCGTAAAGAGGCTGAGGCGACACCCTACATCAACCTGCCCATCGCACTCTCTACTGTGCTGAATCAACAAGGCGGCGTCAGCGATGTCAACATACTATGCGCCGCGCTGCTGCATGACACACTGGAAGACACCGATACGTCTCCTCAAGATTTAGAGGGGCGGTTCGGCAAGGCGATTGCCGATCTGGTCTGGGAAGTAAGCGGTCAGAGAACAAATTTTTGCGAGCCGATTTCTAGTCTGCGTTGCTCTTGATTTTGGCGCTTCTCATACAGACTCAAGTTCTTTTACAAGCTCTCTAATACTGATTGCCTCGATTCCATCTGCAATTGGATAGCGATCATCTCCCGCATGAACGGCGAAAGCACGTTCAGGTTGCAAATCCTCGTAGGCTTGATAGAAGCCGCGCGCCAGCTTCGCACTTAGGCCACGCTTTATTTCGATGGCCCAGCGGAAACCGTTCTTGTGTTCGATTATCAAGTCAATTTCCGCTCCGGCTGAGGTTCGATAGAAACTGGCGTTACTACGCCACGGGCTCGCCGCGAGTATCGTTTCGATTACAAATCCTTCCCAGCTCCGGCCAACGACGGGATGACCGCTAAGTTGTGTCAGCGTTTCGAGTCCGAGCAGTGCGTGGACGAGGCCGCTATCCCGGACATAGACCTTAGGTGATTTCACCAATCGCTTGCCGACGTTTGTGTGGAGCGGCGGCAATCGTCGAACCAGTAGTAGATCACATAGCAAATCGATATAACGGGTGACAGATTGTGCGCTAACCTCCAGGCCCTGGGCGATTTGCGAGGCGTTAAGCAAGGTCCCTTGGCTATGCGCCAGCATCGTCCAGAGCCGTTCCATGGTGGCAGATGGAATGCGTGGGCCGAACATGGGCACATCGCGTTCCAGATAAGTGCGGATGAAATCCTTCCGTAGCGCCAGACTCTCGGCATCGCTCCGAGCCAGAAAGGCATCCGGGAACCCACCGCGCAGCCACAGGCGATCTCGCGCAGTGCGGTTGTCCTCAACCTCAGAGGCGGTCAGTGTGGTCATCTCAATATAGGCGATCCTTCCGGCAAGGGTTTCGGATTGCCGCAGTAGTTCGATTGCCGCCGAACCAAGGATGAGGAAACGCCCCTTCCCCTTGCCTTTGCGTCGACCCTTGTCTATCACCCCGCGTAGCGTCTCGAATATGTCCGGCATCCGATGAATCTCATCAAGTATCACCAAGCGATCTTCGATTGCCTCAAAAAAAAGGGATGGGTTGCTTAGTCTGTTGCGGTCATCACGATCTTCGAGGTCGAGGTAAAGGGCATTACGGCGCTCACCTATGGCAAGCGCCAGAGTCGTTTTGCCAACTTGACGTGGGCCAATTAGGGCCACGGCCGCCTGACGGTCAAGAGCTTCTTCAACTAGTAGTGTTATATGCCGATCTATCATCATTGCATATTATCCAGTTTGTGGATAATATGCAATGATATTGTATTCGGAAGCGGAAAAACCAAAAGAAAACTCCGGGAATCCTCTTCGTCACACAGCGACTTTACGGCCTAAACTAACGATTTTGCAGTTCCAATAGTCGATATATGCGCTGTAAGCATCGCTGGTCGTTAAAAAGGTTATGTGTTGTTGGGCAGTAATTTTGAATGCAGACACATGTTCCATTCCCAATTTTCTGGCCTTTTCAATACGGTGATGACCATCTATTAAATTGTACTGATTTGGCGCTATCTCGGCGAGAATCACAGGCCTATTAACATCTACGGTGTCCGCTGCCAAATATTCCTCGTTCAGATTAGATGTGGTTACGCTGTATTCCTTCACGCTGGCTAGTGTTAACGGAAATAAGTCAAGGTTATCGTCAATGAACGCCAGCATCTTTGTTACATTGAACTCAAAAATACCATTCGGAAACAACTCATCGCTATCTTCAACGGGGCATGGTTTGAATTTTTTGTTGATTTTGAATTTTTGTTGGCTAGTGTTCATCGACTATGCGCAACTTGGCAGTCTGAGTTTGGTTCTAGTTGTGTCATCCCCATGCGGCCTGCTCGCCGTTACATCGGGCAACCCTGTGAGAAAAATCGCGTCGGGTCGAAAATCCGTATAAGATTGAAATATGTATTCCGGCCAGAATAGTTGGTTTAGACCGTATTTCATCAGCCCGGCGTAACTGATGGCGGAGTTATTCGTCTTTTTCCCGGTGATAGTTCTGTTTAGATATTCCAACCAGCCATTCTTACCGTGCGAAACGAGAATGTAAGGCGTGGTCATAACCACCGAATAGTCATAATTTTCTGAAATAGGCGGCATGATTCTGGTAAACCACAATTCGCCAAGCCGCAAGCCCGGATAGCCGGATGAGCAAATGCACTCAATCGATTCGTCGCTCATGAGTTCCTTAAGGAAAATTCGACCGTTTTTCTTACCCAAAAACTCGTAGATGCCCATTCTCGACTGTTGCAAAATTTCCATCACCCTAAGCGATGAGCCATCAAGGCCATATTCACGCGAAAGATCAATGATGATGGAGGCAATGGTCTCTTTTTCGATGCCTGAGGCTACATCAAAAAGCAGCCAAGTATTGAAATAACTGGTAGTTATCGGGCTCATGGGGGAAGCGTGCGGCATGTATTCATCGCCGGCATCCGCGATGATGTTGCATAATTTATCAAGCGATGGCTCGGTTACATG
>CAVXZR010000055.1:0-18378 GCA_963765965.1 uncultured Pseudomonadota bacterium | reverse complement strand
CAAGGTATGCGCTTCAGGCAGGGCAGGTTCGCGACCATCACGGCGTCCAAGCGTCTACGTAAAGTCGGCTGCCATGGTCCACCAAACCGTTTATTGTCAAAGGAATGCGGCGCATAGCGTACTATTTTTGACCCTGCTTTATAGGCCATTTCAGCAAGATAGCCGGTTCCGCCAAGAAAACAAATATCCGATTCGGCAAGTACAGCCTTAATCGTTGCGTCCATGCGCTTAACCAGATAACCGTAAGGATCTTCTTCATACAACACTAATTTTGGTTTACCAGGGATATTCTTAAGCGTCTGCAAATAATGGCTATCCAATGGGTAACCGTTACCTGGATGCTGTATAAAAATAATATCAGGAGCGAAGATTCTAGAGGTTTCTAACAATTCAGCCAATGCGTCCTGATGGTTATTTAAGATTTTTTGCCGTACCAGATATGAATAGGCCGAGTATGCGGAAAATACCCCTTCCCTTTGTAGCTTTTCAAACGCCATACGCGGACCGACTTGATCCCCCTCTGCGATTTCATTGGGTACGTAAAACCAACGCATTCAGCACCTCTCTCTTGACTAGGGAAGTTTAGGAAAGAACTTAGCAATTATAGGGGCTTGTTCCGATAAAAAACGGATTGCCGGCAAACGAACCAGCAAGTAGCGTGTGATTAGACAGCCGAGCATCAACCCCATAGCACCCGCTAAAATTTCTGCACACAGTCTGAGTAGAATGTATAAATTTTTGTCCAGTAACGTAATAGTCAGCAAAATCGTCAATCCGGTTAAAATGGCTACGATTACCATACAAAAGAAAATGATAACCATTTCCCTAACGGGTATACGTAGTAAACGTATCAACATAATCATCATGCTACACACCCGCACCCATTCCATTACAACCACCGCCGCTGCAATATCCAGCACCTTTCCTGTTGGCACAACCAGTAATAACAGAACCACAATTAAAATCAACATGCTCAGTTGAATAATTAATTTGACGCGTAATTTATTCAATGAATCCATTGTAACGCCTGCAACATGCGAGATATACGCCGGTCCTACCGCCCATGAAAGAATCTGCAATATCGGTATCGAGTCCAGCCATTTATAACCTAACAGCGCATTTACTATATCCGTTGCAGCAAAGCAGATGCCGGCGCTCACAGCGAAGGCATAACTGCCCACCAGTAATAAGCTTAGCTGAAAGCCGATTATTTGTTTCTCATGCTGGTTGCCAATAGAACTCATCACCGGAAACAGAGCTTTGGTCAGGATATTCGCCGGTTGCTGTACAGGCAAATTGGCCAGCAATGAGGCGCGATTGTAATAACCTGCCTGCATGGCGCCAAACAGTTTACCAACCACTAACGCATCCATGCTTGTACTCAAGAATTCGGCAAAACCGATGACGGAATATCGTCCGCCATATCTTAAAAAATGACTTCGTTGACTAGCGCAATGCCGAAAACTGAGGGGAAATCGAATTACAGCGTAGCTAAGGATAGCGGTCAATGTCATTTGCGTTATAAAGGCTGCAACCAAGGCCCAAACTTCCATATGCTGATAGGCGGCAACGATACCGATAATGCCATAGCCACATATATAAGCAAATACCTCGATAAGCGCTAATTCGCGAAAAGCCGTTTTCCTTTGCATAAGTCCGACTGAAATTGCCGAGAATCCACCGATGATAAAGTTAAGCGATAGCACTCTAATAACACTGGCTAGCCCAGCCATTTGGAAAAAAAATTCGAACAATGGCGCTGATATTTGAGCAATTGCAAAGAAAACAAACGAAATGACGATAGACACGGTCAATGCTGCCGCAATATCGCCATCTTCCAGATTAGGTTTCTGGATTAACGCCGGTGCGGTGCCCATTTGCGAAAAATAACTAAAAAACCGCAGACTAACGTTTGCTATGGCAACAAGGCCAAAGCTGGCCGGATCAAGCATCCGAGCCATAATCGCCATAAACGCAAGCTGGAAACAAGTGACTGTGATGGTTGAAAACGCCCCCCAGCTAACGCCAAAGGCTAGCTTTTTTATTTTCGACATTTTACGATTTTAGAAAATTATGCGTTCAAATCGAGGAATGCTTCTCCAGGTCGTCAAGCCGAAAATGCTTCGTTTCAGTATTCAGCGCAATAGAGAAGATACAATCCGGTCAAAATTGCCGAAATAGCGTAAAAAAGCTATCGGGTAAATTTGAAGATTGCTGACGGTGTTTAAGAAGCGTGTTAATTGCATACTCAATTTTCTCGGTCTTTTTGCCAAAAATTATCTTCAAAGCGATGTTGAGTTTAGTCACGCGACTAATGCACTTAGAATCGTTCAGGTCTTCTATGATAGCGAGAAACTCCATCTTACCAGCCCTTTTCTACCTTCCCAGGACGAAGATCATCCTGATCGTATCCGAACTTTGCCAATGATAGCATTAAAAATGCTACATGGCTTGGCAGAAGCTTGTAAGTAATCAAGAAAACCTTTGGAACGATTAATAATTCGGCGAGTTTTTCAATAGACTTAAAAGAGTCATGTGAGCGACTTGCAAAATCGGCCAACAAGCGGTTTAAATTGATAAAGGCTCCTGATAAGCCGTTTTGTTATTGGAGTCGTCCAGTGTTAAGAAAACGTACGTTAGTATTTAAACAAAGTTGTAATATCGAATTTAGCGCATGAAATATATAAATTTCCAAGACATGATTATCGTATTCGAAAACAATGTCTATAAAGACGTTATTTTACACATTGATAGACATTGAATCTATTATTCGATTTAAGAGACGGTTTTAATGATAATTTTTGGACTACATGAGCCAATTATTTAGCCTACCTATCTTGACTTCACACTCCGTAAGCGGCTTACATGAGACGGCAGGGTCTTATGGCATAAGTATTTGGACTTATAGTAATAATAAGAAAAATATGAAATATTTACTTTATAAAATATGTGAAAGTTGAGCTAAAAGGCCTTTTTCATTGGTTTGGCTGTGCGTCTCTTTCCATATTCCTAAGTTCCGCACCCCCTCAAATACACGGCGCACTGCATATTCGAGGGTATGGATCAAATTAACCATGCTTATGATAAAGCACCATGCAACCAGTCCTTTTCTTGATGGTTTTTCAGAATTTTCAATCTTATCGTTGATGGACAGGTTATTTTCTTTTTTGGCCGCTTCGGCTACTGATTCCGTTCACTTCCATTTATTTTGCAAGCACCTCATATGTTTGAATATTTGCAATTAACCAACTCTCAGCTTTCAATCCGGATTGCTCAGAAGCTTGATCTGGATAACCCTGCCAATAACCCCGAATACGTCGAGATTGAGGGTTCCTTTGACATAGAACTCTTTAAAACTGCGGTCCGTACGGCATTGGATCAATCCGATGCTTTACCTATGCGTTTAGTCGATTTTCAAGATGGGCCAAAGCATTATTTTGTGCATAATCCGGGCTGGGTATTGCCTGTCATTGATTTTTCCGCTGATATAAACCCCAGTGCTGCCGCTATGGGCTGGATGCGCGATGATATGGTGCGAACTTGCGATCTGACCGGCGGACCGTTATATACCTTGGCGCTGCTTAAATTAGAATCCGACCGGTTTTTTTATTATCAACGTTGGCATCGCATGTTTGCCGATGTGATGAACAAGTGGCTTTTTGTACAAAGAGTCTTCGATTTTTACAAATGTTCGCTGGAGACTACCGTAAATGTGCTCGCCGCATCACCCGGCTTGAATTATTACCCGAGGATGAAATCTATCGCAATTCGCCGGATTACCATCTGGATCGAGAATATTGGCTAACCCAAATAAAAGATCAAACTGAGCCGGTAACTTTGTCCGGTAAACCGCCATCCCCGATTGCTTGCCATCAACCCATCACCTGCATCGATTATCTGGCCTATCAGTCAGTCGATTTCTTGCGAAAATTAGGTAAAGAGTATGATTGCAGCTTGGATAGAGTCATTATTGCCGCCATAGTTCTCTACCTGTACAGGTTTACCGGAGAGCGGGACATCGTGGTCGGGATACCCGTGACAACCGGAACAAGTGCGAAAACGCTTAATATTTTAGACCCTCGCTCAAGTATTGAGCCTGATCGAACTTTCGGCGAACTTCTACACCAAATTGCAAAGATTCTGGAGGAAGTTTTTGTACATCAACGTTACCCAATTGATGAACTGCGCCATGAATTCGGCACAAGGCTAAAAGACAACGGATTATATGGCATGGTTATTAATGTCATGCCTTTCAATAATAATCTGAGCTATAGCGAATATTTGGCAAGAAACCATAATCTCGACTTTGGGCCGGTGTTCGAACTCAACTTAAACGTCAACTATGGTCAGAACAAGTCCGATATACAATTCGTTTTTCACGGCAACCCATCGAATTATTGTCAAGAACATTTAAGTATGCATATGCATCGCTTACTAAATTTGTTTGTCAAATTACCGATTTCCAAGACCGATACGCCCTTAAGCCAAATAAGCTTGCTTGGCGATGCCGAACGCCACCAAGTGCTAAAGGCTTTCAACGATACCAAAGCCGACTATGCAACGGATAAGCTCATCCATCAGTTGTTCGAGGAAAAAGCTTCCCAATACCCGGATACGATTGCTGTCGTTTTTGAAGATCAGCAATTGACTTATGGCGAACTCAATGCCAAAGCCAATCAATTGGCGCACTTTCTGCTTGATCATGGGGTAGGACCTGACGAACTGGTTGCTATCTGTATCGAACGCAGTCTGGTGATGATCATCGGAATTCTGGGTGTTCTCAAGGCCGGCGGGGCGTATGTACCGCTTGATTCCGATTATCCTACTGAACGCATCGCCTATATGCTGGAAGATGCCAACCCGAATCTGATTCTCACCCAGGAATGTCTGCTTGATCGCTTACCGTTAACTCAAGCCTGTATCGTCGCCCTTGATCGCGATTGGAGCGATATCGCTAAGCTGGCTACAACCAATCCCGATCCATACTCATTTGGCCTCAACCCGACCCATCTGGCTTATGTTATCTACACCTCCGGCTCAACCGGAAATCCAAAAGGTGTGGAAATCGAACATGGTAACGTCATTCGCTTGTTTAGCGCCACGGAAGCTTGGTTCAGATTTAATACGAACGATATATGGAGCCTGTTTCACTCCTATGCCTTCGATTTTCGGTCTGGGAAATATGGGGGGCGCTTTTATACGGTGGCCGTCTGGTAGTGGTGCCTTATCTCACTACCCGTTCACCTGATGCCTTTTATCAACTAGTTTGCCGGCAAGGCATCACCATACTCAATCAGACCCCTAGTGCCTTTGTGTATTTCGTTGCCGCGCAGGAAGTTTGCTCCGGAATACATAAGTTACGTCTAGTCATCTTTGGCGGCGAAAAGTTAGAGATGTTTCATCTAAAACCTTGGTATGCCCAAAATCGAGGTCAAAGAACCCAACTGGTGAATATGTATGGAATCACCGAAACCACTGTGCATGTCACCTATCGGCTCCTGCAAGAAAGCGACGCCGAACTCCGAACTAGTCCTATCGGCAGCCCCATACCTGATCTACAAGTTTATATCTTGGATACTCATGGCCAACCGGTTCCGATTGGCGTTGCAGGCGAACTGCATATGAGTGGAGCAGGTGTGGCAAGGGGCTATTTGAATCGCCCCGATCTTACGGCTGAGCGTTTTCTGGCCGATCCGTTCTCCGAAAAGCCCAATGCCCGCATGTATAAAACCGGTGATGTTGGCCGCTGGCTCCCGGGCGGCAATATCGAATTTCTCGGACGCAACGATCATCAAGTCAAAATCCGTGGTTTCCGGATCGAACTGGGAGAAATTGAAAATATACTGTCACAACATTCCGCAATACGCGAAACGGTCGTCATAGCTCTGGAAGACGGCAAAGACACACGTCTGATCGCCTACTATGTCAGTGAAAATATCTTGGCTGCCGAGGAATTACGCAGCTATCTTAAAGCCTCTCTGCCGGATTATATGACCCCTGCCGCTTATGTGCATCTGGAATCCTTGCCTTTGACGCCTAACGGCAAACTGGACCGTAAGACGTTGCCGGTGCCGACAGGCGAAGCTTCGCGCTTAATGACTACGAGCTCCGCAAGGCGAAATCGAGCAGGCGTTAGCCAACATCTGGTCTGAATTGCTCAATATCCAGCGGGTGGGGCGCAAGGACAATTTTTTCGAATTGGGTGGTCACTCCCTATTGGCCATCAGAATGCTCGCCAGGGTCGATCATACCTTTCAGATTAAACTGCCGCTGGCAACGGCGTTTAATGCGCCAACGATTACAGAAATGACGCATTTTCTGGTAAATCATGATCTGTCATCCCAATATATGTCCTTGTTTCCGATCAGAAAAACCAGATCCGGCCCTGTGCTGTTCTGGGTCGATATTTCAATACCAGCAATCACATCGTCAGCAAGATGAGCAGTGACTTAACCGTGTACGGCTTGCGATACGGCATTGGTGCGCTCAAGAACAGCAAGCTCAGCCTGCCGGCGACAGTCGAGGAACTGGCGGCGCATTATCTGGAAGAGATGCTTCTGGTACAAGCTACAGGCCCGCATTATCTCATTGGGCATTCTTTCGGCGGCTTATTGGCCTTTGAGATAGCGCAGCAATTAATACAGCGCGGTGAAAAAATTCAGATGCTGTTATTGGTGGATACCGTAACAAACACTTTGACCCGTACTTCATATCCGATTAAAACCAAATTGGTTAATTTATTGGAACTTCCTGCACATAAACTACGAAAGAAAATTCATTTAGGGATAAAAACATGGTGCAGAAAAATCAAGCATGTTTTTATTCCGATCAATTATGATCCGGAGATTTTTCAAGGGGAACTGTTAAAACCGCTCTTTGAAAAATACCGGTTCAAACATTACCCCGGACGCATCACCTATATCAAAGCCACTGAAGTTGAAGAATTATTTTTTAAAAAGGAACCAAATGAACAAGGCTGGAAAAGACTCTGTAACAACGTGGATGTATTTGAACTGCAAGCCGATCACATCGGTCTTTTGACCAATGCAGGTGCCAGTGCGCAATTGGCGGAAATCATCTCAAATACTGCTAAGAATCATTCACCTTGTCATACCGAAGCAGTAAGACACTGACAGCCAATGTAAATGATCTGCCTTAACAAAAACCGAAGCCGCCGGAAGGCCTAACCCTTGATCAGAAGTTTAAAAAAATATTCTTATTCTTAACCGCATTTAAATTACGGTCAGTCCCACTCGAACAGCAGCCATTGGTTAATATTGGTATTTTTATCCATATCGTTCTTTTTCACATCCATTTGACCATCGCCGTTTGTGTCCAACATGTAATAGGGCGGTCCTATCTGAGGAATGATTTTGATCATAAACAATTTTCCGTTTCGACGATATTCCTGAATAGTATCCTGGCCTTTACGGGTAATGGTGATATCCGGCGGCATTTCTTCTCCCGATTGCAATGGCAGCGGCAATTCTGGCGGCTCGGAACATCAGCCGGTTCATTTTCTGCCGCCAAACTAAGGACAGGCAAGAATAGCAACAAGCCTACAGATAAGGAATAACGCATATCGATCTCAAATAAACAGTAGTTTCGGGAATGATAATACAGTTTTGCCCGATCTGTATTAATTCGGCTGCGATTTTTAAGCCGACCTACGAACGTCAAGGAAAAGAGTCATTTGTCTGAAAATATGTCTCGATTCTAAAACCCGAAGTTTTTTGAAAATCGGTAACTATTCATGGTCAATAAAATGCCTTAAAAGACGTTGCTGAAATTAGAAGCCGTAACGCGTCGTTGATAAACCGTTTTAGAAAAATCTACAAGCATTCTATTGGTAACAGTAAATAAGCCAAGTCGATGCAGGCCTAGAGAAGTAAACAGGAATTTCCCTTTGTCTATGCGTAAGCATTCAGTTCCAAATTGTAGAGAGGATTATATTAAAAAATCTCCCCAACCCCTCTTTATGAAAGAGGGGTGAATGATTTTATGCTATGCAAAGGGAATGCATGCAACTGTTAAATATCAAGCCTGTTTACGCAAATATTTTTCAACGCCTGTAGTCCTGGCGACAACTTCTTTTGTTTGCAGGCTTTGTCTGGCAAGATATTTTCCAACGCCTGATATGGCCGGCGCATCTTTGCTCAAAGTGTCCTGTTTGTGCATATATTTGGCTACGCCGGTTAATTCAGGCGCATTTTTTACCTGCATTTCATGTTTAGCCAAATATTTACTGACCGAACTGATGACAACCACTGGTTTTACAGATAATATCTGCGTGGTCAGATACCTGTCCACGCCGGTAAGCGGGGGTTGCTGTCTTGCCAATATGGCCTGTTTAGCCAAATATTTGGCAACGCCGGTTAACGGTTCGACCTGGCTTTGTAGTTGTATTTGTTTGGCTATATATTTTGACACGCCGGTTGCTTTAACTGCATTCTTTTCCGATGCCGCTAGTTTTGCCAGATAGACGGCAACGCCGGAACCTTCGAAAACTTCGTCTACTGCCTCTGCCACAGTATTTTCTTCGGCTTGTTGCACGTTAGCTTTTTCGTTTTGCATTCTGGCCTCTTCTTCGACATAACGGGCTACAAGTGCCGCTGCTGCCGCTTTTTTATCCGATACTGCTTTATCGGCAAGAAATTTTTCAACGCCTGTCAAAGGTAATTGTTCCTTGAGCAGACGTTCCTGATGCTGCAAATATTTGGCAACGCCAGTTGCCACAGGCGCGTCTTTTGCCAGCAAACTTTGTTTGCTAACGTATTTTGCTACACCGGTTGCAACGGGAACCTCTTTTTTCAGCAAACTCTGTTTCATGACGTATTTGGCGACGCCTGTCATTACTGGAGTATCGCTTGTATGAAACTGCTGTCTGGTTAAATATTTGGCTACGCCGGTCACAACATGATCTTCACGATCATGCTTGGTCACATATTTTGCGACGCCTGTCACCGGTGTTTCTCTAGCAAGTATGCCTTGTTTGATCAGATATTTAGCAACTCTGGTAATTGGATTGGCTGCTTGTTGCGACAGATATTTCTCAACACCACTGATAACCGGTGTACTGTCGATTATCGCTTGTTCTGCGGCTAAAAGCTCTGCGGCAGCAGCAGCGGCCGCAGCCGCTTCAAGCTCGGCTGCCGCTTCAGCCGCTTCTTTGGCTGCTTGCCGTAGAATCCTTTCTTCCTCCTCCAGCAGGGCAAGGTATTTGGCAACGCCGGTCAATCCATTAGCGTATTGCTCCTGGACTTGCGGTTCAAGCTTTTGCAGGTAACGGGCAACACCCGTTAGTTGGCTATTTTCTCGGCTATCCGCACCTTTGCTTTCGGCATTACTCGTTGCAGATGGACTATCGAAGAAAAAAGTCGGCAATATCCCGAATAAGCTATTCATCAAACTGTTTTTTTTCATTTGAGAATACTCCTAAATGTATTCGTTTTGTGCATGACAACCATCCGGTTGTTCACACTTTTTTTGTTTTAGAGATAAGGCGTCCAAAAAACCGGTTAAACCGCTTCTGCTCAGGAACCCTGTTTAGCGTCCGCATTGCTAAAGATCACCTTGGGATGAAAATAAGCCGCCGGATATTTGCTATCGACCTCGGATTGCTCTGCTTTTGGAGCGCATGGAGACGACGATGATACGGGGGTAGCAGCGGCTTCACTGCTGTAGATCACTTTGGGCTGAAAATTCGATGCCGGGTAATCCTCAGCATTTGCTGCGGAAGCCGCCAGCGATAATGCAAAAAAAAGTAATCCATGCGCTAGTTGTGTGTTTTTCATATTGTTCACCTACTCTACCGTTAGAAACTTAAAGACTCTTGCCGCGAATTTCGGCAAGAGTCATATACACTATAACTTAAATTAAAGCACTGCTTCGACATTCGCGACAACATTATCGACGGTAAAGCCGAACTCTTTGAAGAGTTGACCTGCCGGGGCCGATTCGCCGAAACGATCCAGACCGACGATTTTGCCATGGCTGCCTGCGTATTTCCACCAACTATCGGTGACACCGGCTTCGACGACCACACGTTTGTTGATACTTGGCGGCAGCACACTATCCCGGTAAGCTTGATCCTGGGCTTCGAAGACGTTGGTGGACGGCAGCGAGACCACTCGGATTTTTTTGCCTTTGCCGGTCAGGACTTCGGCGGCTTTGACCGCCAGTTCGACTTCGGAGCCGGTGGCGATAATGATGGCTTCCGGCGTGCCTTCGCTGTCTTTGAGAACGTAGCCGCCTTTGCCGATCGCTTCAATTTGTGCCGCCGTGCGTGGGTTGTGCGGCAGGTTTTGTCGCGAGAAGATCAGGGTGCTGGGACCGTCCTGGCGTTCGATGGCGCATTTCCAGCTGACCGCCGATTCCACGGCATCGCACGGACGCCAGACTTGCATGTTGGGTATCATGCGCAGCGTGGCGGTTTGTTCGACCGGTTGATGGGTGGGACCGTCTTCGCCCAGCCCGATGGAGTCGTGGGTGTAGACGAATAGCGTGGGGATTTTCATCAGCGCGGCCATGCGCAACGCGTTGCGGGCGTATTCCGAGAACATCAGGAAGGTGGCGCCGTAGGGTTTGAAGCCGCCGTGCAGGACGATGCCGTTCATGATGGCCGACATGCCGAACTCGCGGACGCCGTAGTAAACGTAGTTGCCGTCGTGACCGGGGGCGTTGACGTCTTTGCAGCCCGACCAGAGCGTCAGGTTGGAACCGGCCAGATCGGCGGAACCGCCCAGCAGTTCAGGCAGCAAGGGGCCGTAGCCGTTCAGGGTGTTTTGCGAGGCTTTGCGGCTGGCGATGGTTTCGGCTTTGGCGTCAACGGCAGCAATGAAGGCACCGGCTTTTTCCGGCCAGTCGCCCGGCAGTTGCCCGTTGATGCGCCGTTCGAATTCGGCGGCCAGTGCCGGATGGGCGGCGCGGTATTTGTCGAATTTGTCGTTCCAGTCGCTTTCCAGACGCGCGCCTTTGTTATTAGCATCCCAACCGGCTTTGATGTCGGCCGGGATTTCGAAGGCGGGGTGCGGCCAACCGATGCGTTCGCGGGTCGCGGCAATTTCCGCTTCGCCCAGCGCAGCACCGTGGCATTCTTCTTTGCCTTCTTTGTTGGGCGAGCCCCAGCCGATGATGGTTTGGCAGCAGATGATGCTGGGTTTGTCGGTGACTTTTTTCGCTTCTTCGAGGGCTTTTTTGACCGCTTCGGCGTTGTGGCCGTCAACTTTCGGGATGACATGCCAGCCGTAGGCTTCGAAGCGTTTCGGGGTGTCGTCCAGGAACCAGCCGGTAACGTTGCCGTGACCGCGGACTTCGCCGTCGATGGAGATGTTGTTGTCGTCGTAGATGGCGATCAGTTTACCCAGCTTCATGGAGCCGGCCAGGGAGCAGGCTTCGTGCGAGATGCCTTCCATTAAGCAGCCGTCGCCGAGAAAGACGTAGGTGTGGTGGTCGACGATATCATGTCCGGGGCGGTTGAATTGACCGGCCAGCGTGCGTTCCGCCAGAGCGAAACCGACGGCATTGGTGATACCCTGACCCAGTGGGCCGGTGGTGGTTTCGATGCCTGGGGCGTAACCGTATTCGGGGTGACCCGCTGTCCGCGAATGCAGTTGACGGAAATTTTTGAGTTCTTCTATCGGCAGATCGTAGCCCGTCAGATGCAGTAACGAGTACAGCAGCATGGAGCCGTGTCCATTGGATAGAATAAAACGGTCGCGATTAGGCCACTTCGGGTTGGCAGGATTGTGATGCAGAAAATCGTTCCACAAAACTTCTGCGATGTCGGCCATCCCCATCGGCGCACCGGGGTGGCCTGAGTTGGCTTTCTGCACGGCGTCCATGCTGAGGGCGCGGATGGCGTTCGCTAAGTCTCGACGCGAAGGCATGTTGGTCTCCTTGGTTTATTTATATACAAGAAAGGCGTCTAAACCTTTTCCTGAAAAATCCTGGGGGTTAAAACGAACGAAAGGACGAGCGGCATATTGCCACTCGTCCTTAACGTTAATGCCAAAAAACAGCTATTACCTAAAGCTTATGCGGCAGCGGCATCAACCAGATCGCGAATTTCACGAGCGGAGGTAGCTGGGCAAGGTGCACCATAGATAGCGGCACCAACAACGATAATGTTCGCACCCGCTTCAACGACTTGTTGTACGGTGGCTTGTTTGATACCGCCGGCAACAGAAATTCTGACATTCAGGCCCAGACGGGCAATATCTTGCAGGTCGGAAAATGGCGTTGTCCAGCCGCTTGCGCATCCAGACCAGTATGGATACCGACGATTTGCGCGCCCAGTTTAACCGATTCTTTTGCACAGTAAGCTTTGTCATCGACATTGATCAGGTCGATTTGTGTTTCAGCGCCATATTTTTTGGCAGCTTTGACAACACCGGCAATGGTTGCCAGACCGGATACGCCCAATACTGTGCAAATATCCGCGCCTTCTGCATAGAACGCACCGGCTTCGTATTCGCCGGCATCCATGGTTTTCAGGTCTACCAGCAATAATTTGTCAGGGTAACGTTTTCTCAATTCTTTGACCAGATTGATACCGTTGTATTTGATACAAGGAGTACCAATTTCAAAGATATCGACGTAAGGCGCTACTTTATCAGCCAATGCGACAGTTTGGTCAAAATCCAGTGAATCCAACGCCATTTGAATTAATGGTCTTGCCATAATGATGTGCTCCGTTTGTTACAGTTATAGTTATAAGGACCGCCCACCAACAATGTTTTCCCGGCTTTCAGACCGGAAGAGTCACACCTTGGCTGATGGGCAATGATGACGATCTAGCGCAACTCTAAATCAGAATATGGCGCTCTGTCAATGCAAAAGCCAAGTTAAACCATACTATGCCGCATTTTGATTTATCCGTAGCAGTTTCACCGCCTGAGTTTTTGGGATTGCACAGTCTTCGCCAGCTTGTCGTTTTGTTATCGGGCGCTGTCGGATTCAATACAATTTCTTAGGGAAAATCCCTTGTTTTCAGTCTCGCCAACCACTCGCAAGCCCCGTCAGTCGTGGCACCGAGGCTTTACATAATAAATTCTGAAAAGTGGATTGAATTTTGCTTTAAGAATTAGATATTTATAACTTTATGGGGCGCAATATGTCGAGTACTGTTTTTTCCGAAATTTTAAACGGGTTGTACGAAAATCAAGTCATTCCTTATCTCGGGCCGGGAGTGGTGTACGACTCGGTCAGCAAAACAGCGGTGAACCTATGCCCGCCGATAGCGACAGCCTGATTCTCGCGATGAACGGCGGCAAACCGATGGCTCCGAAATTGATGTACGAATTTCCAAGAGCCGCTATGAATCAGAAAATGAAACGCGGACGAAATTTTGTAACGCAATTTCTTGACAAATTATATGGGCATACGCAATGGAGCCGTTCTTCAGTGCATGACTGGTTAGCGGAATGGCGACCCAAATACGTGGTAGACATCAATCGCGATACCCAACTTCAAGACACTTATGCCGACGAAGAGCACACTCTGGTTGTTGGCCTGGCGCGGGTCATCGGTACGGCTTTCCGCTTTAAAGTTTTCCACTATGACGGTAGCAATTATTTCGAGATCCCGCAGGAACAAATCGATAAAAACTTGCCGATTCTGTTTCAACCGATGGGTACGCCAAAACCGGAATCGAACTACATTGCTTCCGATGCAGATTATGTCGATTACATCACCGAACTGATGGGCGGTTTCGCCATACCCAATTTTTTAAAGGAGTACCGCAAGGACAAAAAATATTTGTTGTTAGGCATGGCGCTGAATCGCGATTCGGAACGAATGGTCATGAGCGATATTGTCTACGGCGCTAATGAACATAAAGGCTGGTTTTTAAGAAAAAATCCTACCGACAAAGAAAAACGCTTTAGCGAGCGTATGGGGTTTGAAACGACTGAGATTAGTTGCCAGGAGTTTTTGGAAACGGTACAAGCCTCTGTGCTTGCTGCTGCCTGACCCGATTGATGTGTCTACCAGGCCGGATGGACCGGTCTGGATTTTTGTAACAACTTGCGGCTTAAAACAAAAATGCAACAAAAAAACAGCCTGAAAGCGATGTATCAGCCAGAATGTCACCAATAGCGTTACCAGGGCGATAACCGGCAAACCGGGTTCGGCAATAGTGGCCGGCAACTGAAAATCAGCCAAACAGACGGCCATCAGCATGGTTATTATCGGCAATACGTATAACAGCATTGAGGTAGATAGCAAATGTGCATCGTCTATCGCTACCACAACCTGATCCCCGGTTTGCAGAGCGAACTCGGATTCGACGGCAAATTCATGCTTTGGCAACAGCTTTGCGAAGGTCGCGGTCGTGCAGGAGGCTTGCTGTGCACAGCCACCGCAACCACCGGTTTGCAGGCTTTTGATCCAAATTTGGCCGTCAACAATTTTGCTGACGATCGCTTGTTCTTCGATCATGATCTGTCTTACTGCCAAGCCGGACTAATCGCGGACAGCCAATCGTTCAGTCTGGCTTCGGTAAGCTCTTTTTGATTGTCTTCATCCAGCACCAAGCCGACAAACTGACCGTCCAGCAAAGCTTTGGATCGATTGAAATCATAACCCTCGATGCTGGTTAATCCGACAACACGGGCACCGCAGTCACAAAATGCGTCATAAAGAAATCCCAGAGCATCGACAAAGTTATCGCCATAGCCAACCTGATCCACCCAGTCCGAATAAGGCTACGGTTTTACCGGAAAAATCGGCACCGGACAAAGTCGGCAAAAACTCTTCCCAGCCACTTTCGTTCTGATTGCCACTGCTTAAACCGGGCAATTCGCCATCGCCATCAACCGGAGAGCCCAGAATCAAAACATCATAATTTAGCAAGTCATCAACACTGGCCTTTTGGATATTAACCGGTTTGTCGGCTACCCCGTCGCCGAGTTGCTTGTGTATCGATTTAGCAACCTTACGAGTGTTGCCGGTATCGGTTCCGAAAAATATACCTACTTTTGACATGGCTCTATCTCCTTTTCTAAAAACATTAATGCTGAATTTGCAACAAGCCGGGATTGGCTACTGTCTGTTGTGCTTGCCATTGCTCCGGGGTATAGGTTTTCAAAGTCACGGCATGCAATCTGCCGCTAGCCAGCGGCTCGGCTAAAGTAGCCATGACACCTTGATGCTGTTTAATCAAGGTTAAACCGGTAAATTGTTCGCTAATGACGGTTATCTCCAAATTACAGCCCTCGCCGGCAATATGCGTTTCGGTATTCGGATAGCCCTTTGCGATTAATGATTCCACTTCCGAATGACTGATGACTTGATTTCCTGATAGCACCTGTTCCGATTCTAGCGCCTTCTGCAACATCGGTAATAAACTACCGTCTTTATCCATCGCTTCGATAATATCGCTACCGCCTATCAGTTCGCCCTTGATGAATAGTTGCGGAAAAGTCGGCCACTTCGATACTGAGGGCAGTTTTTCGCGTATAAACGGTGCTCTCAATACATCGACATAGGTGTAAGGTACTTTTGTTGCATTGAGTATTGCCACAGCCTTGGCGGAAAATCCGCATTCGGGCGCAGAGGGAACACCTTTCATGTAGATAATGATCGGATTCTCGGCAAGTTGTTTGAGGATTTTTTCTTTTGTACCGCTCATAAGTGTTTACCAATAAAATTAATAACGTTTTCGGAAATGTCCGGATAGCCTGATGGTATATCCATAAATTTTAAATTCGGCTTCTTGACCGCCTGCCTCCGGGAAAGGGTAATGCCTTGCGCATCACTCAAGGGATTAACGCACATTGCCCGGCTTGACGCATAACTGGCCTCGCCCTTTTTTATGCCTGATGTCATTGACCGGCCAAACCAGTAGTGGCTGTATTTCCTGATTCTGCCGTTCCACCACCTGAATCTCCGCTTCACCGCGTATAAGATCGGCATTGACGATACAACGCTCGACATTTTCTCTGGACGGCACATCAAACATTGCCCGCCGCAGTACGTGTTCCATGATACCGCGCAGACCGCGAGCGCCGGTATTACGAGCGATGGCTTTTTCGGCTATTTCAACCAAAGCCTCCTGAGTAAACTCCAATTCGACATCGTCAAAAGCGAACAGTTGCTGATCTTGCTTGACCAAAGCATTTTTCGGCTCGGTGAGGACTTGTATCAGTGCGTTACATCCAGCGGCTCCAAGGGCGCCAACACCGGAAAACGGCCTATAAATTCGGGAATCAGGCCGAAACGTTGCAGATCGTTGGGCTGTGTGGCATTCAGTAATGCCTCCAGCGTTGGCTTTTCATCCGAATTGCTGATTTCGGCATGAAAACCAATGGCGGTCTTTGGCGGTTGCAGACGTTTTTCGACATGCTTCTCCAAACCGGGAAATGCGCCGCCGGCTAAAAATAAAATGTTACGGGTATCGATCATGACTGTATCGTTGCCGGCATGATCTTTTCGCCGTCCTTTGACCGATACTTTAACTTGAGAACCTTCCACCAGGCGCAGCAGCGCTTGCTGAACACCCTCGCCCGACACATCGCGAGTACCGTGCGCTTGTTCCGGACTACGAGCGATTTTGTCGATTTCATCGATATAAACGATACCCCATTCCGCCTTGCTAATTTGCCCATCGGCAACATCCAGCAGGCGCACCAGTATATTTTCGACATCGTCCCCGACATAACCGGCCTGAGTCAGCGTAGTGGCATCAGCCACCGCAAACGGCACGCCGACTATTTTCGCCAAAGTACTGGCTAGCAGGGTTTTACCGGTACCTGACGGGCCAATCAGCAAAATATTGGATTTACCGATTTCCACACTCTGATCGGAATTACCCAGGCTACCGGTTTTATTACTCTCTTGTTTAAGACGTTTGTAGTGGTTGTAAACCGCCACCGACAATATTTCCTTGGCCAAGTCTTGACCGATCACATACTGATCGAGCATAAGTTTGATTTCAGCCGGTTTAGGCAATGGTCCCTGCATTTCCCTCAGTTCCTTTTTCTTGCCCCAACTCGATACTACTTGACTTGCCAGTATCACGCAGGCCTCGCAAATATGACCCTCGGTACCGGCTATCATCGGTACCGAAACCGACGTCTATCCCGCAAAACGAACAATGTTTGAGTTCTTTTGATGTCATCTCCTCGTATTAAGTTAAGCTATATCGAAGTTTATAATCTCTAAGAATTCGGCTTTCAAGGCAATACGCCATAAATTCTACAATTTCACTACCGGTAAATTTGCCAACCAGGTACGTTGACAGGTACGACGATATCGTTCCTGCATGAGTTCCCGTATCTTCGGCGTAGCTTTTTTCAGAGAAAGCGTTTCGGCATGGATAATTTTCTGACACTGAATCAGATGGAAACCGATTTCCGTTTCCACCAAGCCGCTGACTTCATTTTCCTTCAACCGAAACAACGCTGCGTCCAATTCAGGGTAAAGCTTACCTGCAACTATCGCTCCCAGTTCGCCGCCATTCAAGGCAGTCGGACATTCCGAATTTTTCAGAGCCAGATCCGCAAATTTATGCGGTTTTCGTTTCAGGATTTCAGCAATCTCTTCGAGACGCTGCCTGGCTTTTTCGCGTTCATTTTCCAGACAATCCGGGTTTATACTGATCAGGATATGGCGGGCAAAGCGTGCTCGGGTAAAAAAACTTTTCAGGGTGCGAAAAATAAAAAATTCCTATTTCCACTTCATTTACCTTGGGCGAGTGGGCTGCCACCCGTTCCAGAACCGCATTCACCTTGCATTGCCGGGATAATGCCGCCTTCACGTTTCCAGCGTAAGCCGGTTGGCTTCCAGCGCTGCCGTGAACGCCTCTTCATCCGAAAAGCGATTGCGGACTTGGAAATCGCCCGTTGCAATTCCTGTTCGGTGACAATCACACTGGCTGCCTCAGCAGAATTAATCACTCTGGTTTCTATGTCGAATTCGTTTCGGCTTGCCTTTGCACCTGCTGCAATTGTTCGACCCCCAGGTCATCGGGTGCTTTTTTAAACAGGCTTAATGCTGCACGCAATAAGGTATAAGGTTCTATTTCCTTATCAGCAGTCTGACTCATGGTTAATCCTCCGGTTCTCTAAAATTTTCCGGGTCGGCAGGCTCCAGCACGCTCTCGGGAACTTGCAGAGTTCTGCCGGGGAAACGGACGTGATATTGCATCGGCACCTCATCCCGCAATACTTTTAAGATTTCACCTTCACTGCCTTTGTGAACGATGACCTTTCCTTGCATACCTAAATCGATACGGCAAACCACTTTATGGTGGAAACTCGAAACGGCTTGGATTCCAAGCCGCATCGGCAGGAATCAAATTTCTTCCGCCCGACAGCCGACCATGCGGCCCTGATCCAGAAAATGCACGGTATAGACCACTTGATCCTGCAAAAATGT
>CAVXZR010000054.1:0-29706 GCA_963765965.1 uncultured Pseudomonadota bacterium | reverse complement strand
CTTATTTGAAAGACAAGCACCACGCTGTCGGTTCGATCAATTCGCCCATGCAATGCATGATGAAAGGAGTTTGCGCACAATGTCTTTGCAAACATGTCGATCCGGAATCAGGCGAAGCCAGCTTTATGTATTCCTGCTACAATCAAGATCAGGCTTTGGATTACGTCGATTTCGACAACCTGCGGGCTCGTTTGCGGCAAAATACTGTACAGGAAAAAATGTCGTCGCTATGGCTCACTTATTTACTGGAAACGGAAGATAACTAAATTAATTGCATGACAGACCTGATTCATGGACGTGCTTCCCCTATAAAAGTGAATTAATTTGGTTCAGGACAAGACGAAAAAGCGCAAAACTCAAAGTGTTTCGTGAAAACAGGCTGGTTTTGCGCTATTCCTAGCTGTAAATAATCGAAGCAACAACTTTTCTCTCATTTTGCTGAATTGGTTCAAAAAGCCGTTATGTGAATAAATATTCAACGCAAATCAGAGTTTCTGGGAAGCAATTTAAGGCTTTTGGTCCGCTTTTTCATATTAGGCCTATACAAAAGACCGCAACTCCGACAGCGAGTTTAAGCCGTTTGGCGATTGATGACTGGAAAACATCCTGACTCAAAAATGACGCCCTTTCATCTTTAAAAAACTGAAGGGGATAATCTAAACCTGCAATTTTGTCACATAAAAGTAATATGTTACGGTTAGACTACCAAGCTGATAGGTCTGAAATATAATGATTATGTCGAATTTGAATATTCTAGTCGTTGAAGATGAAGAAGCCATCCGCGAGATGTTGGTTTTGGCGCTCGAACAAGCCGGCTTGTCCGTAATTGCTGTCCCCAGCGCAGAACAAGCACAGCAGGCCTTGGTGGAAAACATGACGGATTTGCTGTTACTGGACTGGATGCTGCCGGGCATCAGCGGTATAGAACTGGCGAGGCGTTTAAAAAACGATGCCAGTTACAAGGATTTGCCGATTATTCTGCTGACTGCGCGCGGCGAAGAAGAGGACAAGATCCGTGGACTGGAAATCGGTGCAGATGATTACATCACCAAACCGTTTTCCCCTAAAGAATTGGTTGCCCGTATTAAGGCAGTCATGCGCAGAAGCGGCAAGTTGTCGGAATCCGGCCTGCTTAATGTTGGCGACTTGACCCTGGATGCAGAACAACATCGATTAACTATTGCCGGCCAACCCCTGGAAGTCAGCCCGACTGAATTCAGGTTAATGCAATTTTTTATGACCAATCCGGACAAAGTATACAGCCGTACTCATTTGCTCGATCAAGTCTGGGGTCGGAGCGTTTATATAGAAGAACGCACTGTAGATGTGCATATCCGTCGCTTGCGTAAAATTCTTGCCGAACACGGTCGAGAAGAACTCATCCAAACCGTGAGAGGTTTCGGCTACCGGTTTTCAATGACAGGCTGATTTTAATGGATCGTTGGCAGAGAGAAATTAAATGCCTGCTGGCTTTAGTTATTCCAGCGCTTGTGCTGGGTTATTTCACCGGAAATCTATCCTTGTGCCTGCTTGCTGTCGCCACCTTTCTATTGGTTCGGCAGACCTTACATATCCATCAACTCGAAAGATGGTTAAGGCGCGGAGCTTTCGGTGACAAGAACCAACACAAAGGTATTTGGCGCGATATTTATTACCATATTTGGAAAATCAAAAAAATCGACAAAAAGCGCAAGAAGAAACTCAGCAGGATGATAGACCGCTTCCGCACCTCTACAGATGCGTTACCGGACGCCGCAGTGGTTCTTGGCAGCTATGGGGAAATAGAATGGGCCAATAAAGCAGCCCGAGAAGTGCTGGGCCTGAAAAAATCCGACAAGGGCCAACGCATTGCCAATCTGGTCCGAACGCCGCTGTTTATCCAGTATTTAAAATCTAACGATTACCGGCAAAAAATCGACATTACTTCGCCTGTAAACGAAAACATGATTCTGCAAATCGGTATAGTCCCTTATGGTGCCGGATTACGATTATTGCTGGCGCAGGACATTACCCATCTTAAAAATATGGAGCGAATGCGCACCGATTTTGTTGCTAATGTCTCCCATGAGCTACGCACCCCGCTAACCGTATTGAAGGGTTATCTGGAAACACTGCAAGAAATGGATAACGACCCCAGCATTTATTTCCGGTCTTTCCAGAATATGGCAGAACAAACCGAACGCATGCAAATTCTGATCGACGATTTACTGCTGTTGACCCGCCTGGAGACAAAAATCAAAAAATCGGACTGCGTCAATATACCGGAACTACTCAAAAACATTTGCCGGGAAAGCGACTTGCTGGAAAAAGATGAACGCCGCGTTGAACTGACAATCAGCACCGATACCAATCTTCGCGGCGACGAAGAGGAGTTGCGTAGCGCGTTTACCAACCTAGTGGTTAATGCCCTGAAATATTCGCCAGCCGACAAACCCGTTAAAGTCAGATGGTTCAAACTCCAGGAATTTGGTGTTTATCTGGAAGTCGAGGATTTTGGTGAAGGTATTCCCGGCAGCGAAATTCACCGTATAACTGAACGTTTTTATCGGGTTGAAGTTAAACGAAACCGAAAAATAAGCGGGACAGGCCTGGGTCTGGCGATTGTTAAACATGTTTTGGTCAGACACGATGCCAAACTGGAAATCGATAGCCAAGTCGGCAATGGTAGCTGCTTCCGCTGCCTGTTTCCGGCCAAACGTATGTGCTGAACCTTTGTTGAGAACCTAAATCCCCGCATCTCCCGGACAAACTATTATTCGTGCAACTTACCGATTTCCAGTATGAGTGCAGGATTTTGGCATAATCAATCAAGTCCCCCTCTGTGATAAAGACAGGTTAGGGGGTGAATAATCCCCTCGGCCCCTTCACTTACCTCTGTATCGTTATGAATTTACCCACTGGTATAGGCGATAATATCTAAACTGCCTTGCAGAAAAGCTGCGAAGATATGACAAATTCTCGTAACTCCCTATAATTACCGGCTTTTGATGAAATACGAAAGAGGTGGAAATGATTTCCGAAACCGTCGTTGAGTTATCTCGCTGGCAATTTGCGATAACCGCATTGTTCCATTTTTTATTCTTACCTCTGACCCTTGGTTTGTCGGTCATGCTGGCCTTCATGGAAACCCTCTATGTATATAACGGACAAGCCATTTACAAAATCGCTTGCCAATTCTGGGGCAAAATATTCGCCGTCAATTTTGTTTTGGGGATAGCCACTCGACTGGCTATGCTATTTCAATTCGGTATGAACGGCTCTTTTTTTTCCTATTATGTCGGCGACATTTTTGCGCTACCCTTGGCAATTGAAGTACTCAGCGCATTTTTTTTGATTTCGATGCTTTTCGGACCTTATTTATTCGGCTGGGAGCGTTTTAGCCGAAAACAACATCTCATCATCATCTGGTTCATTGCCTTTGCTGTGAATTTTTCGGCATTGGCTGTATTGGTTGCCAACGGCTGGATGCAAAACCCGGTCGGTGCGGCATTCAATTACTTATCTATGCGTTTCGAGCTTACCGACTTTACACAACTGCTGACTAACCCGGCAGCGGCATCGAAAGCGATACACACGATTGCCGCCAGTTATGCTACTGCCGCTGCTACCGTCCTGGCTATCAGCGCCTGGCTTTTGCTTGGAAACGCCAAGGACGAATTAGCCCGAAACAGTTTAAAGATGGCTGCAGTATTGGGTTTGGCCGCAAATCTAGTGATCCTTCCGGGCGATAATACGCCAAAGCAGGATAATCCAATCCAAATTCTAAAACTTGCCGCACTAAGCGGTGAAAACAATGCCGGACAATTACCGGGCATCGAAGCCCGTATCCGTAGCGGGATTAAAGCCTATGGCATCTTGCAGGACTTGCGCGACGATAATAAAGACCCGCAATTACTTGCCGATTTTAATCGTTTGAAAAAAGATCTGGGATATGCGTTACTGATGCAACGCTGGACCGGACATATCGTCGATGCATCCGATAAACAAATTGCTTTGGCTGCAAAATTTTGCCTACCCGGTCTACCGGCAGTATTGTTCTGGGTTTATCGATTCATGATCGCTTGTGGAATTGTCAATCTGTTACTGTTTTCAGCAACAATACTTAGCTTTCTCGGTGAAAAAATCCCGCAACCCTGGCTGCTGAGTCTGAGTTATTATCTGCTGCCGCTATCATGGCTGGCTTGTATCTGCGGCTGGTTTGTGGCGGAAGCCGGTAAACAACCCTGGGCTATCGCTGAAATACTGCCAACTTTTTTAAGCATTTCGTCCCTTTCTGTTATGGAATTAATCTTCAGCCTATTACTTTATTCTACGGCCTTCACATTACTGCTGGCTTTCGGCTTATTTCAGATTCGTCAGACCATCCGTGCGCATATTTCAACCCGATTTGCCGGAGCAATACTATGAGTTTCGACTACGAAACAATGCGCTTAATCTGGTGGTCATTACTGGTGCTGACCATCATTGGCTTTTCGGTCTGCGATGGCTTGTTGCTGGGAATCACCATGTTATTGCATTTGGCCGGCAAAACCGATGAAGACAGGCAAACCATCATTGCCGGTATCGCCCCGACAGCGTTGGGCCAGCAAGCCTGGCTGCTTGCAGCAATTACCGTCCTGTTTGCTGCCTGGCCTATGGTTTACGCTGTTTTTTTTTCCAGTTTGGAATCGGTGTTGTTATGGATGTTGTTGGCTTGGATGATCAGACCTTTAGGAATATTTTTTAGAAATTCCTTTGCAAATCCGCTCTGGCGGCAAAACTGTGACAAGTCTCTGACCGTCTGCGGTTTTTTAACCTCGGCACTACTCGGCATCATCTCTGCTAACCTTTTAAAAGGCATACCTTTTCATTTAGATAGCGATATGAGGATTTTTTTCCTCGGCGATTTTAGGGGGTTATTCAATCCCTTCGCATTAATGCTTGCAGCGCTTAGCGTGGCGCTATTATCCATGTACGGTGCGTGTTTTCTGCAACTAAAACACAGCAATGAGATTCATTCACTTAGTAAATCTCTGGTTTTAAAATCAGGCTTGGTTTTTTTTGTTTTATTCGCGCTGGCCGGTTTGTGGATCACTCATTTGGAAGGTTACCATATCAATTCGGAAGTTTTTCCCAACGGCGCAAGCAATCCACTCAATAAATTCGTTAAACGCAGCGATGGATTATGGCTGGATAATTACGAGCACGAGCCAGGCTTGTGGGCCGTTCCGAGCATAACTTTCGTCAGTTGTCTCTCGACGCTTTATCTGTCCAGAATTAACCGTAGTTATTGGGCATTTTTAGCAGCTACCGTGACGGTCGTCTTTACGGTTTTAACTTTAGCCGTTTCCATGTTTCCGTTTATTCTACCGTCCAACCGTTCCTTGAACACCTCTTTGACTATCTGGGATGCCAGTGCCAGCCAGAATGTGTTATCGGTTCTTCTTTGGGTTGCGGCTTGCGCTTTACCGTTTATGGCGATTGCAAGCCGTTGGGCATTCCGCATCTGGTCAGACAATAGTAAATCTGGCTCGATTTCAAGCTCTGTCGACCCGTTCTCGGTAAATCACATGATGCACAAAGAAAACCATGATTGAATATTAGACGATAATACGGCTACGAGCTAGAACTCTACATGAAACCTGACTCCAAAGACGTTGACCGGCCCACGGTCGGCGTTATAGCCGGGATTGTTGATGAATTGGTAATCCGCTGTCGCCCAGGCTGAACTGATCAAATGGAATTTATAATAAATATCAAATACTTGTTCTGGCTTGTAATTGATATTACCGTCACCGATAAATTGGTCGATACCACCCATTTGTAAATATTTAATATGACTGGACGACAGCATGTTTTGCGCCAAACCGATACCGATAGCATCCTTATGTCTATCCCATAGCCGACCATGGAAAACCGTACCTAAGGACAATGAGCTATCAGTGGATGTGTAGCTGTAGACTTCAGTGTTGCCGTCGCTATACATGCCGCGAAAGAACACGCCAACATCTTTTGTCAAACGTTGTTCCAGATTGATACCGATGCCGTATTTGTCATCGGCTTTACGCACCCAACACACATCCGGTGCATTGGCGTTACTTGATCCATAATTCCAGGTTTGGCAATTTGCAGCATTATTTTTGGCTGGATTGGCCTCAAATGCCGCAATGGCGCTGCTAAAACTGCCGGTATACACATGGTTATGGTAACCCAAAATCCTGATAGCGCCTTCCTGATCAAAAATTTTGTGCTTATGCTCCACTTCGATTTGATCGCCATAGAACTTGAATACCCTGAAATCAATAGCCAGATCGTTAGGATTTTTCGGTTCCATAAAACGTCCATAACGAAATGCCCAGTTATCGTAATAAAGCTCACCGGCCATCCCGAGAGTATAACCATGAACGTCCGCAGCGAAGTCATAGGCTGCGTTCGTCATAAAGGACATATTAAAAAATTGCTGGCGTAAATCACCGGCAAACGTATTTTTATCGAAAATATCGAGTACGCTAAGGTCGCCAACCGTCACCACCAGACGCCGGCTATTCGTAGTACCGGCAAGTTGCATAGGTCCGGAATCGGCATCACTTACTTCGCCGCCAAAATTGAAAGTCTGCTTCAAATAGGCTCGGGATCTATACCAGGTGGGCTGCATCGTACCGGATTTTTGAAACTCGAAATTCTGTATCGAACCACCTAAGCCTTTTAAATCTGAGAAAGGCGTTTCCGAAATCATCTCCGGAGCGCCATAGATTTCGGTGCCTTCCCAAAGTTTAAAACCCGCATAAAAGGTTACAGTGCCGGTAAAGGCGTTCTGTGCTTGAGGCAATAAGGAGTTGGGACTGCCGTTGAGTCGCGTGTAAGCAGCCGGAAATGCAGGGTGCCACTGCGAAATAACGGTTCCCTGACCATAGACATTCCAGCGCTCATCATTCAAATCATGTAAATCAAGTTCGGAGAGGGCGCGCATGAAGGAGAAGCCGGGTACGTCATCTTCCGGAAACTCTTCCTTAGCAGGAACGCGAGTGTCGGCATTCGCCAGGGTTGGCATGATTAGCAGCATATTGAATATCGCCACCCGAAGAACAAAAAGCCGGACAACCAGGCGGGTGATAGCAATAATCAAAATCAAACCTTGCAAAAATGGCTTTCGTAAAAGACGGATAAAAAATAAGGGTGTTTAAATAACCGGATACATACCATTTTCAGCGTATTCTTACAGGCCGGGATATATTCGAATATTTTGACTAACGAACTCCCGGCAATGTTACATGCTAATATCGAGAATCAACAGATTTCATCTTCAACATTAGTTGATAATTGTTACCGGCAACACATTTTAATGCACATGATAATCATTATCAATAACGCTTTTTGAATAGTCTAAACTATTGGCACAAGGAAAGCGCTTTGAGATTAGCAACATTTATAGAAAATTGTAACGACAGGGAAAATGGTATAAAAATTCGTTGCTGAATCAGGTAAAAATTCGCCTGTTATCGAAAAAATACGATAATGTTTTTGCAAAGCGAACCGATAAATAATGATCGTGTCAACCGGAACTCAAACTTCCCTGACATCATGAGGCTGGAGACGGACTTGCGTTATAGCTTCGGCAATCACTTTGCTAACCGTTTCTCTCATCTCTATATAGTGCAAATCACTAAGATATGAACCTTTATCGACCGGATTGCGCACATAACAGGCCGGCAGTTTATTCAGAGCCAGACAAGCGACATCTTCAAGAAATCCCTGGCTGATCGGCTCTACGGCATCCTCGGTTAATTTCCAAAGCTGATCTATGACAAGTTGCTCGTAATAGTTGATTATATTCAGCATGAATTTTCCTCGCGGTAATTTAGTCTAGAACTCTGCCATTAAGAATAGCCTAAATTCACTTGCCGATTAGAGTTAAAGGCAATTTCTCCTTGATGCCTAAGATGCCGGTTTGGATAATTCCGGGAAAAATTCGGTTTGCATTCTTGCGCAATAATCAACGATGTTTTTCTTAGTCAAAGCATAATTTTTCGCAGGCGATTCAATCGGGCAGGCCACAATATTGACCAAGGTACCGAACGCGGTAGCATCCAGACTAGTCGGCTTACCGCCCATAAAGTAAGTTTTATCGGCTAGAAAATAGGCTAAAGCATCGATATCTTCCCTGCCCAAAGTGAATACTTCATCGGAAGTCAGCCGGCCAAGACCATGGCCGCGAATTTGTGAATTGATGCGATAACGGTAAGCAAAAGCCACAACATCGCGAATAATCACCGGGTAGCAGCTAAAAATCGCCTGTTTATTCACCTGCCAGTTCGATTCGCTATAACGCCAGCGCGAATACATCATCACCCAATAGAGGTGTTCCTCTATTAAACGCTGAAACGCATTCGAGACGGCAATCTCTTCAAGAGAGAGATGCGCATCCAAATGATCGCCATAGTTTCCTTTCAAGTAATCGATGATCAGCCGGGAATCTGCAATCAGTTTGCCTTGATCCTCGATAAAGGGCAATTTTCCGCGAGGCGCCTTTATTGGCGAACTGTTTTGAATCTGATAGGGCATTTTAGCCATGCGCAAGTAAGTTTCAATCTTCACACAAAAATTACTGAGATTTGGGTTACTCCAGGTTCTGGCGAATTGATATAACGTGATCATGGATTTGTCTCCGATTTTAAAGCAGAAAATAGTTACTTTTAAAATGCAAGTTACTATAATTTATGCTAGCCTTACTTTAATTGCAAGCAATATTTAACCCATCCAAAGAAAACCATGACTCAACCGACTGCGACCGATCGCAAATTCGAACGCTCTCCTTGCCCCATCAGTAATGTCCTTGATCTTTTCGGCGATAAATGGTCATTATTGATTGTTCGCGATATTTTTCTCGGCAAGACGCGTTATAGTGATTTTGCCCAGTCGCCGGAACATATACCAACCAACATTCTGGCAAGTCGATTGAAACAACTTGAAAGGGCGGGAATAATCGAAAAAATTGCCTACTGCCACAAACCGCTTCGATACCAATATCGATTAACGGCAAAAGGCCGTGATCTCATGCCTTGTCTGGATGCGATGGTGGAATGGGCTTTAAAGCATATTGCCGATGTGAAGGTTTTTCCGAAATTCAGCAATGAAACCTAACGATTCAGCCACTTCCTTTAGGCTGAATCGGCCGGCTCTATGAATAAAAATTGGATAATATTTCGCCGTTAATCAATGATCGCTATAGGTAGTTTTACAGACTTTCTGGTCATCGCAGTTAACCGATTTTTTCATGGCGAATGGCTTTTTAATTAGCTTATTTCCGGCCTGGGTATTTGTTTTGTTCGATTGCTGTGAATCTTGCGCGGGAAATGCATTGTTATTGGCTACCAGTGTTAAGGTATTCCCGGTTTGCAACATATGAAAATATTTCAATGTATTCATGCCGATCAGTACTTCTTCCAGATACTGGTTAATGTTGGCATCAAGATTTTTTATTTCGATATTCCCAATTTTTAGGCTTCTTATCCGGGTTTGATAATCGATTATGTGTCCTCCCGCAGTACGAGACTGAATCGACTGTCCGAAGTCTAAGTTGGCGGTAACTGCCATATTGTATGGAATTGAAGTTTTTCGTGGCGCCGGTATCGATCAGGAATGGCATGGATACATTGTTGATCAGCGCCAGACCTCTGAAATGGCCTTGACGGTCGGCTTTGATGATAATGGCGGGAGACGTTACCTCTTGAGATTTCTGTGTTTCAGGAGAATTGGATTGTGCAATGGCTTTCCCTGCTTCCTTTTGTTTCGGCACATCATCGCCAGCGAAGCAAAACGGGGTTGCGGCAATCAAAGGATAAACGATGCACAGCAGCCAAGCACTGCTTTTCCCCGGTTTTCTACCCGGTCGATAGCTTGTCCGGTTTAATGTATCGGGATCAAATTTTTTAAAGCTGTTTTCATCAGGTGCTTTTTTATGTTTTGCCCAGTTATCGACGCGATATTGCAATCCCATTTTTTCTCCGGGTTGTCAGTGCTGTACTAAAAATTATAACGCATTCCATGATTCGCCGATTAACGAGAATAATGGTAAACAATCCAACTCTGCATGAATAACTTGACAAGATTTCCATTAACCTTGTTAAACCGGGTTACTATTTGTTTGACGACGGTTACGGCAAGCATTCAGGCCTGATTTCACTCGGTTGGCCGCTGCCGAGTTGGACATATTTGCCAAGAATTAGCGGTATTTTTAAGTTAAACTCTCTATGCCAGCTACCGCCATCTCGGCGTAAGCTCCACACAACCAGCAAATGCCATCAGCCAGTCGCAAAACCCCGCCAAGGAAAAAAAAACCGCAAATACCGGCAAAATCCGTTCGTAACAGAGGACTGACGGACATGATCGTTGCCTGCCTGCTGTTTTCCATGATGAATGCCAGCGTCTACGCCATCGGTTTGCTGGATACCGGTATACCAGCCGCCATGATCAGTTTTATCCGAATACTGTGCAATGTAGTGATCCTGATCATCCCCGCCCTGATCGGCAGAAACCTTATCGGTCTGTTCGGCGACTGTCGGCCTTCGCTATGGATGCGCGGCTTGTTTGGCGCCACTGCCTTGATGCTGTCATTTGTCGCTATTAGCAGAATCGGTCCGGGGGAAAGCAGTTTTCTAACGGCTTGTAATGGCGTATTTATTGCCTTATTGTCCCCACTTCTGTTAGGACAAAGACATTCGCTACTCGGCTGGCTGGCAATTATCGGCTCTTTTGCCGGAGTTTCGCTAATTTTTTTTCCCTACGACAATAACGCCGATTTACTTGGCCGGACACTTGCACTCTTTTCCGGTTTATTATCCGCGCTTGCCTATTTGATGGTGGCGCGGGCCGGGCGCAGCAATTCGCCTGCCTCGGTCATTTTTTATTTCTGTCTGGTCGCATTGATTATTCATGCCGGTTATTTTGCGGTTTACGGCTTTACTTTACCGGACATGAACAAAACCTGGGGTTTGCTGCTGCTTACCGGCCTCTCCGGTAGCGCCGCCCAGCATTTCATGACCCGCGCCTATCAAGCCGCCCCGGCCACCTTGGTAGGCGCTGTCGGCTATCTGACACCGGTTTTAAGCCTGGGCTGGGGCATCGCGCTATTCAGCCAGATCCCCAGCTTAAGCGCACTGATCGGTTCGTTGCTAATTTTGTTGTTTGGGGTTTTATTGCCGTTTTTGAGGTAATGCCGGAATATTGTTATAAATTAGACATGGATTCTTGATGTTGAAATACTGCAAAACACTGGCTGGTTTCGACCCTAAGCAGACCATCAACTATCATCAGATTTATGTTGTAGATGCCATTTTCCAAGTTGCTTAAGTGCTGTATCAAAAATCAGCCATAGCGACAACGGGCCTCCGATATAGAATACGATCATGAGAAAATTTCCATATCCAATCAGAAATGTCAGGTCATGTGTGCCGGCGAAACATGAATGAAGATGTTTGAGACCACCTTGACATCCAAAATAACCGTATCCTATTGTTGCTAGAATCCAACCAAGGCCGCAGTATGCACCAGGTGCTGCGGCTAGTACATAGCGTGTTCGCCAATGCAACTTGTTTTCATTTCTAATTAGGACTGCCATCGGCGCAATTAATACAACCAGAAGGACAACATGCAGAATAAAGTTAACCAAATCTACTTCTCTAAATCGAAAAATTGTACTGTACACCAACTGGCCGCTCTTGGCCGAATTAAGTCGCTCACCTATACCAATTTAAACAGCTGGATTCCAGGTTCAGTATGGCACCCCAGCAGGATAACATGACCTTACATCATAGAACACAGCCTACTCTACGAGGCGCATCTGCCTAGATATTCGGTAACATTTCGCATTAACATACTTATCGGATCAAATAATTGTTAATCCCCGGCATAGCCGCATACCCCGGCAAACCTTGAATTCTGCCTAGCCAACCTTGCACATTCGGCAGATCGTCCAGCGAGACATCGCCTTCCGGGGCTAAGGCTACATAGGGGTAACATGCCACATCGGCAATGGTGGGATGATCGGTAGCCAGCCAGGCGTTATGTTGCAAATGCCGCTCCAATACTGCCAAACCGGTTTTGCCCAGAGCCTGACATTCCGCCAAGTCCCAAGGGCGATTAAATAAACAAATGGCGCGAGCGCGGGCCAGTCCGTACAGCAATTCATTCTCCGATATTGCCAGCCATTGCATGACTTTAGCCAGGGCTTCCGCTTCTAACGGCAACCAATGTTGGCCGGCATATTTTCTGGACAGATACACTAGAATTGCCGCAGAATCCCATATCAATGTCCCATTATCATCCAGTACCGGCACCTGACCGCGCGGATTGATTTTTAAAAATGCCGGTTGCTTGTGTTCGCCTTGAAACAGATTGACAACAATCGATTGGTATTGCAGTCCAAGAAGCCCACAGAATAGCCGAACTTTGTAACAGTTGCCGGACAATTCCATATCGTAGAGTTTGATAATTTGTTCCATTTTTTCGCTTTGCGTAGTTAATAAATTATCTTTCCTTATGGCCTGGAAATAGATAGTGTAAAACTGTTTTAAAGCGCCCCTAATGCCTATCGCTGTTTTTTTCCTTAACCATTTCGTCGATATATTGCATGACTTCGGCACTGGCCTGCTCGGTAAGCTTCATATGGTCGATGATTTCTTCCAGTAACTTGGGGTCGGCTTGCCAATTTTGCCGGGAAGCGGCGTAGGCGTTTTGTGTCGATTGGTGTACCAGACCATGAGGATGATCAAGTTTAGCATAGGCGCTGGTCATTCTAAATTGCTGGTAACCGAAGCCTTCAAAATACCATTTGCCCAGCCGGCAGTTGTGGTTATCGACCGTAATGGCTTGATGATGCGGACAATCCTGGGGATTTTCCAGCGCGATATAACCGTTTTGTTTGTAGACGATGTGATCGAGCTTGGTGAGCAAGCCGAACGATTTATCCTTGGCATAGGTTGTATAACCGACCGAGGCTTTGGCGGATAGGGACAAGTCGGAAAATTGATCGCGAAAAGTGCTGACTTGCTCCATGACTTTCTGAGAAAGGGTAGCCGAACTTTCGGCTTGATGATGCATTTGGTCAACGCGTTGATTAAAGGCGCGTAATGTTTTAGAGACTTCCAAAGCCGCCGTTTTGGTGTGTTCGGACAGGTTTTTAACCTCATCCGCCACGACCGCAAAGCCACGACCGTGTTCACCGGCTCTGGCCGCTTCTATCGAGGCATTCAGGGCCAGAAGGTTGGTCTGGTCGGCTATGCCGGTAATCATCGACAGCGATTCGGTAATTTTTTTGCTGTCGTTGACCAGGGCAGCAATCACATCCGATACCGAGTGAACGTTTTCGTTGATATTGGCCAGCGCGCTACTGATAGTTTCCACATTAGCAAGACTGGCCTCGGCATTGCGACCGGTTTCTGTGGTAATGTCTTCAACTTTTTGCAATTGTTCGGTGATGTTGAGCAGATCGTTTTGATTGCCTTTCAGGTTACCCAGCAAATTGTTGGTATTGATGGTATGTAAACCGGCGGTCAAGCGGTTCTTTATCATCAGCTTGTCGTTTTGGTTCATCAGGCCTATCGCTGAATTCATTTCTTTAGCGGATTGTTTCAGCAAACCGGGAAAACCGTCCGACAATGCATATCGATCGTAATTGCCTATCGATGCATGCTGAAAGCAGGCATTGATTTCCTTAAAGTAGGATTCCAGAATGTCTAGCGTTTCGTTGAGCTCCCAGGCCACCTTGCCGAGTTCACCCAACCCGCGTGTGCCGGTGATACGGTGATAGAGTTCGCCGCGATTTGTAGCCATCAACACATCCTCCATTCTTTGAACAATATCCAGATTGTGTTTGGCGGTCTTCCAGATATAAAAGGCAGCGATAGGCAGGGGCATGATCAAACCGAAGGCAATCCAGGAAAATCCTTGTACCATCTGAATGTAGGCCAGCAGTGCGCCACTTAGTAAAACAATAAAGGCAACGGTATAATTAACCTTGGTTTTCAGAAAAGGAATATTCTCGCTCGTTTTATTAGTTTTCATAATCTACTGACCATTAGGCTTGTATAAACTCAATACCAGACTATCGTAATTTTTAGCACCGGTTTGTTTTACCACTTCGTACAGGTATTCCAGCGATTTGTCCGGTGCTTCCTTCACTGAACTTCGCTTTTCGATAGCCAGCATTTCCTGATAAATCGGTGTCAAAACTTCCAGCGCCGATCGCGGCGGATTGCGTCTAACCGAATAGTAGCCTTGCAATTTGTGGTTTTTGTCGTAGTCCGGCGTTATATTAGCGAACACCCAGTAAAAACCGCCATCCGCGCTTAGGTTTTTGGCAAATCCGAAAAACTCCTCACCGGCTTTAAGAGTGTTCCACATAAAACGGAAAACCCCGCGCGGCATGTCGGGATGTCTGATGATGTTATGCTGAACCCCCAATAACTCATGTTCTGGATAGCCTGCAATTTCCATGAAGATGCGATTTGCGTATGTGATTCGTCCTATGGTATCGGTTTTTGTAACGATAAAGTCTTCATCGCCTAGCCTCCTTTCGGTATTATTCGGTGTAATGGCTGATTTCATAAGCTTTACCTTCTTCTTGTTATAATTTGTACCGATACCAAGCATTTACTATACGGATATCGGCAACTTTTCTTTATTTTAAAGGGAATGTACTGATTCGATCCTTTTGCTTAAGAGTCTTGCGGCATAAACACCGTAAACGTTATCGGTGACCCGTCGGGAAAGATCGGCAAAAACGACAATCCACTCCAAAACAGTTCAGCAAAATTTCTTAAGCCCAGTTGTTGTCATGGTTTTGGCGACAAAATCTAACGATATTCGGCAATGTTGAGGAACCGAACGCAGATATTGATTACCTACCATTCTTAGTCTTAGATAGTAGCAAAATATCCGGAGTCTGCTGAGTTATGATGATGTTGTTAATCATTTTGTGAACATGCGCTCTCAAACATTTGCAGCGCCAGCGTACTCATCCCCCTTTTTTCAAAGGGGGATGAGTACGCTGGCGCGTTTTGATTTGGAAATTATAGAGCAAACAATGGAGTGGTATTCAATTTTCGAGGAAATGAATACAAACAATTATCGAGCAGACTGATGGCTTCGTCGCAGGAAATGATTTCCTGCCGACTATTGAGGATGTAGTGTGCAAGATTGAAGATGCAGTACCAATTATAGCGATTGTCGATAAATTCGAATGCCTGAGTCAGCAGTTCCTGTAGTTTTTCTTCCCGCAGAGCTTTACAGGCAATAAAAGAATCCAGATAATCGTTTATTCTTTCAAGATCGCTAAAACCGCCGTAATTATGCAAAGCCTTAGTATCAATAATGTTTTCATTGAATACTTCGTCATCGCGAATCGAAACATATTTAGCTTCGGCTAAAGGCCCGACCAACAAATTAATGACATCGGCTTCGTATGCTCGTTGACTACTGTGTTGCTCGCTGCCGGACATTATGCAAAAGCCTTCGATCACGGCTATCGGCAGATTTTGAATCAGGTTACCGTCTACGACCTTGGCAAAAAAATGATCGTTTCGGGTTTTAGGCTTCTTTACCAATATTTCGAAAAATACCGGCGGCAATCGTTTGTGTTTGTTGCCGATATGAATGGCAGTCGCATGACCTGCCTCATGAAAGGCTGTTCGTAAGCCTAATTCATCCGGATTGACGAAAATAGACGTTGTTGAGAGGTAATTCCGTTCCATAGACAACCCTGCTCTAGAAAAAGGTGCGGCCGAAGCCGCACTGAGGAAGGATATAAAAACTCTTTACCCTTAGGAGAGGGAGCGCATACAAGAGTTGCATATATTCTAATCGCCGATTCGCGATTTGAAAATGTGACAAATTGCCGCGCTTCCATCACGGATGATGCACCTGCCAACCGGGAAGCCTTTTTTCCGAGCTGAGCAACGCCTTCATGAAGGTTACCTTAATTGCTACGAGCGAAAACATAAGAAACGATTAACAATAAACGGCGGAGATGAATTTTGGCTTATTGTCTGAACGCCAATCGGCTCCTCGAAGCCCAACCGGCGAGTCCGTTCACAAATACCAACCTGTGCTGACAAAGATCAGGATTTTTCAATATCGTTGGTGTAAAGCCTTTTGACTCTGCGCATAGCTCATTTGTTGACTAACCTTTTGTTTTATTAGCGCTGCTTAATAAACTTGTAGAAATAATAATTAAAATTAATAAAATATTTAAGGCGTTAAGACCTTTCAATACAGACGACTCGGTGATATTATGAATGAGTATCATAATAAAACCGGAGTTTAGAAAAATAAAATCTTTTTTATATTTCAAGTTTATCCTAAATTGATCTATTAGAGTTTTTACCAAAATATATACAAGTAAAATTAAGCCTATAACCCCACCTTTAACCAAGGTTTCAATATATCCATTGTGCAAATGCACCATCAATATATGATATTTTTTTGTTAGCGATAGCAAGTCGTCAAAACCGTAACCGAATATAGGATTATCGCTTGCGGCTATCAACGCTTTCCCCCACAACTCGGTTCGACCGGAAAAACTTGCGCTTCTTCCCGTTGATTTAAGTATTGAAGAAGACATTTCTTCAGCACCCATATAAAAGCTGACTACAAATAAAAAGCTTAAAGAAACCAGCATAAAAAATATTAATTTAATCGGCAGGCTTAGGCGATTGAATATATAGTAATAACAGACGCAGGCAATGACCACAAATGCATCCAATAAACTTGTTATGCTATCGGCTTTTCGGATTATATAGACCGCTGCTAATAACGCAAACAGTGTGATAGCTTTTTCCAGATATTTTTTGGACAAGAACAGCAGGTTTGCTGCTAGCCAAGTTAATGTCAAACCTTCTGCACCCAAGGCATTCGGGTGATTGGTAATACCTACCCATCGAGGTTTTCCGAAGTCTTTTATATTTATGCCGATATGCGGATAGTAAATGCCGACGATGATACTTGCCAGAGTCATTAGTAAAAACAACCAGAACAACCACCGTATTAATCCGATTTGATGATCGGCAAATGCCAATGCCGTCAAAATGGAAATAATCAAGGCGGAGAAAAGAAATATAAAATCTTTTACTACTACCGAAGCATTATCAGCCCATGCCGCAGTTAGTAATACATAGAATATCAATACAATGAGGGCTTTATTTTGCAAGAAAACACTGAATACTTGTTTTAAATTGAATATTAAAACAAAAAATGTGAGTAAGATAAATCCCCTATGTAAAGGATATCTTTCTACGCTAGGATATAAAACCAAATCTATGCCTATCCCTGCCCAAAAAATATATAAACATAAAACAATGATAGTTAGCGTTCTAAGCTTAAACGTTGTGTTCATGAAGGAATCGTATCAAAATGGTCGTTTTCTTAATTTGAAAGGCTTAGAAGTCTATTTATCTGCGAATTAAAATTACCGTCGATTACTTGAACAATTCAGCAATTACTTTTGCAGGATTGCCGATAGCGATGGAATTTGAAGGGATATCTTTACTAACAATTGACCCCGCGCCAATCACACTATTACGGCCAATTCTCACACCCTTCAACACCTTGCTTCCGGCGCCGATAAAAACGTTATCTTCGATAACAATAGGTGCCGCCCCTATTTTATCTGCCGAATTATCGTGGCGTCTGTTTTCAGGTTCAATTTTATGGAAATCATTATCGAATATTTGTACATCCGCACCCAATAGACATTGCGAACCGATTTCTATCGATATAGCTGCACAAATTATTACACCGCTCAACCCGGTATCGGCACCGATAAAAATCTTCGCATTTGGTCTGAGGGTTCGAAGTATCACTGGCCGCGCCACACCCAAATCTGTAAAACGCGAGTCGGAACAAAGCACTACACCGGCACCCAGTGTTATTTCGCTAAGCGGTTTTAATGAGATAATCGGGTAGCCGTATAGTGTTGGCGGACTCTGGAATTCAACACCATACATCTTCATTAAACTGCGTCCAGTGAGATTCCACCAACGGGTCAGCAAGGCATTACGTATTCGTATGACAATCAATAAAATCGATGTTGAGGACATTTAGAAAAGTTCCATCCTGTTTAAGCTGTCATGTTGAAAGCGGCAGGCAAAAGCTGTCGATAAAGTGCCATATAAGCTTCGGAGATAACACGGGGCGCGAACAGTTGCCGAGCCCGAGCATAGCCGGATGCTGACCGCTTAGGGTAATGTTGATCGAAGGCTTCGTCTATTGCCGATGCTATGGCTCCGGGATCGGAAATATCGGTCAACACGGCGCAACAGCGACCATCGCTTTCTTCCTCAAAGCCTACTACCCAGGGCACAGCGCCACTGTTTCTTCCTGCAACGACAGGCAGACCCAGCGCCATTGCCTCGGCGATGACTACGCCGAACGATTCTTCCAGAGCAGTATGCAGCAGCAAATCCAGACCATTAAGCTGGTCAATGACTTTTTTATGCGGCGTAGCGCCGTGAAAAATGAAGCCTGCCGTCAAACCTTGCTGCCGGCACCAATTTTCTGCTGCTTCGCCAACGCCAAAGTCATGACCGAAAAGATGTAGTTCTGATGCAGGCTGCCGGCGATGCACATCGGCAAAAGCTTGTAAAGCAGGCTTGGGGTTTTTCCGCATATCCCAACCATTACAAATAAAGCCGATTTTTCGAGTTGCCGGAACATTTCGAACCCAACCGCCGGCAAGAACATAGTCTGCCAAAGGATTGCAGACGACGGCAATCGGCTTTACGGTATAGTGCCGTATAGCATTCAGCATATAATCGGAAACCGTAGAGAAATGCCGGCCTTTGCGAAACACCTGCCGGGCCATTAGATAACGGATGGCCCTGTAAGGATAGGGGTTAAAACGCAAGATCACAGCCGGGGCATCATGACAGGTAATCAAATGCGGGATACCGGTTTTGATTGCCGCCATTGCAAATTCGTAGGTCCAGTGCGCATGGATGATATCCGGTTTTGCCGTATTAATCGTATCTGCCAGCATCAACCTTTCATAAGCAAATCCATCGACAGCCCGGCCAAGATGTTTTTTATTGAAGCGCCATGCTCGCGGACGTTCCGGACAAATATATAAGTCGAAATTCTCGCCGCCGACTTTCACTATGCCGCATTGCGGATAGATTGATGTATCAGTCGTAAATGCGGAAACCCTGTAGCCTTGCTTCAACAATTCTCCAATCAGAACGCCTGTGAATGGGGCGCCGAAATAACCTTTAGGTATACCGGATATGTCACCGGACAAAAATTCGGCGACATGTTCTGTGGCAACGGGCGCCGCAATTCCAATATGTAATGTCATAGCCGATGTATTATCCTGATGAACTTTGAGCATCGAACCATAGTTCGCGAATCACCGAAACTATCCCGCCATAAACTACGCTAGCTTCGAAGTGTCTACGAGCGTACTCCGCTGCCATAAATCCCAGTTCGTTACGGCGTTCTACAGTCAGACTGAGGATATAAAGCGCAACATCCAGTGCTTCCTGCGGTTTTTTGATGAGAAACAAACCCGGTATTTCAGTGAAAATATGCTCGTAACCCGTTTGGTAATTAGTGATATGCGGAACGCCGCAAGCCAGGCTAATAGGCAAACGATCTGAACTATACATGGCAATTTTATCGTATTGACCCCAATTGACGCTCATCCAGGCATCCCGGATTAACTCGCCCTGTTTTTCGAAGGGAATTGAGCCTTTGCAATACGGTTCGCCGGACCAGCCTAACCCTCCGCCATATACCGAAAAGCGCTTGCCTAGATATTTATACAATAATTTTGCTGCACTTTTACGAGCACGCCCGCCGGGTACGTATAACCAAGGTATGCGCTTCAGGCAGGGCAGGTTCGCGACCATCACGGCGTCCAAGCGTCTACGTAAAGTCGGCTGCCATGGTCCACCAAACCGTTTATTGTCAAAGGAATGCGGCGCATAGCGTACTATTTTTGACCCTGCTTTATAGGCCATTTCAGCAAGATAGCCGGTTCCGCCAAGAAAACAAATATCCGATTCGGCAAGTACAGCCTTAATCGTTGCGTCCATGCGCTTAACCAGATAACCGTAAGGATCTTCTTCATACAACACTAATTTTGGTTTACCAGGGATATTCTTAAGCGTCTGCAAATAATGGCTATCCAATGGGTAACCGTTACCTGGATGCTGTATAAAAATAATATCAGGAGCGAAGATTCTAGAGGTTTCTAACAATTCAGCCAATGCGTCCTGATGGTTATTTAAGATTTTTTGCCGTACCAGATATGAATAGGCCGAGTATGCGGAAAATACCCCTTCCCTTTGTAGCTTTTCAAACGCCATACGCGGACCGACTTGATCCCCCTCTGCGATTTCATTGGGTACGTAAAACCAACGCATTCAGCACCTCTCTCTTGACTAGGGAAGTTTAGGAAAGAACTTAGCAATTATAGGGGCTTGTTCCGATAAAAAACGGATTGCCGGCAAACGAACCAGCAAGTAGCGTGTGATTAGACAGCCGAGCATCAACCCCATAGCACCCGCTAAAATTTCTGCACACAGTCTGAGTAGAATGTATAAATTTTTGTCCAGTAACGTAATAGTCAGCAAAATCGTCAATCCGGTTAAAATGGCTACGATTACCATACAAAAGAAAATGATAACCATTTCCCTAACGGGTATACGTAGTAAACGTATCAACATAATCATCATGCTACACACCCGCACCCATTCCATTACAACCACCGCCGCTGCAATATCCAGCACCTTTCCTGTTGGCACAACCAGTAATAACAGAACCACAATTAAAATCAACATGCTCAGTTGAATAATTAATTTGACGCGTAATTTATTCAATGAATCCATTGTAACGCCTGCAACATGCGAGATATACGCCGGTCCTACCGCCCATGAAAGAATCTGCAATATCGGTATCGAGTCCAGCCATTTATAACCTAACAGCGCATTTACTATATCCGTTGCAGCAAAGCAGATGCCGGCGCTCACAGCGAAGGCATAACTGCCCACCAGTAATAAGCTTAGCTGAAAGCCGATTATTTGTTTCTCATGCTGGTTGCCAATAGAACTCATCACCGGAAACAGAGCTTTGGTCAGGATATTCGCCGGTTGCTGTACAGGCAAATTGGCCAGCAATGAGGCGCGATTGTAATAACCTGCCTGCATGGCGCCAAACAGTTTACCAACCACTAACGCATCCATGCTTGTACTCAAGAATTCGGCAAAACCGATGACGGAATATCGTCCGCCATATCTTAAAAAATGACTTCGTTGACTAGCGCAATGCCGAAAACTGAGGGGAAATCGAATTACAGCGTAGCTAAGGATAGCGGTCAATGTCATTTGCGTTATAAAGGCTGCAACCAAGGCCCAAACTTCCATATGCTGATAGGCGGCAACGATACCGATAATGCCATAGCCACATATATAAGCAAATACCTCGATAAGCGCTAATTCGCGAAAAGCCGTTTTCCTTTGCATAAGTCCGACTGAAATTGCCGAGAATCCACCGATGATAAAGTTAAGCGATAGCACTCTAATAACACTGGCTAGCCCAGCCATTTGGAAAAAAAATTCGAACAATGGCGCTGATATTTGAGCAATTGCAAAGAAAACAAACGAAATGACGATAGACACGGTCAATGCTGCCGCAATATCGCCATCTTCCAGATTAGGTTTCTGGATTAACGCCGGTGCGGTGCCCATTTGCGAAAAATAACTAAAAAACCGCAGACTAACGTTTGCTATGGCAACAAGGCCAAAGCTGGCCGGATCAAGCATCCGAGCCATAATCGCCATAAACGCAAGCTGGAAACAAGTGACTGTGATGGTTGAAAACGCCCCCCAGCTAACGCCAAAGGCTAGCTTTTTTATTTTCGACATTTTACGATTTTAGAAAATTATGCGTTCAAATCGAGGAATGCTTCTCCAGGTCGTCAAGCCGAAAATGCTTCGTTTCAGTATTCAGCGCAATAGAGAAGATACAATCCGGTCAAAATTGCCGAAATAGCGTAAAAAAGCTATCGGGTAAATTTGAAGATTGCTGACGGTGTTTAAGAAGCGTGTTAATTGCATACTCAATTTTCTCGGTCTTTTTGCCAAAAATTATCTTCAAAGCGATGTTGAGTTTAGTCACGCGACTAATGCACTTAGAATCGTTCAGGTCTTCTATGATAGCGAGAAACTCCATCTTACCAGCCCTTTTCTACCTTCCCAGGACGAAGATCATCCTGATCGTATCCGAACTTTGCCAATGATAGCATTAAAAATGCTACATGGCTTGGCAGAAGCTTGTAAGTAATCAAGAAAACCTTTGGAACGATTAATAATTCGGCGAGTTTTTCAATAGACTTAAAAGAGTCATGTGAGCGACTTGCAAAATCGGCCAACAAGCGGTTTAAATTGATAAAGGCTCCTGATAAGCCGTTTTGTTATTGGAGTCGTCCAGTGTTAAGAAAACGTACGTTAGTATTTAAACAAAGTTGTAATATCGAATTTAGCGCATGAAATATATAAATTTCCAAGACATGATTATCGTATTCGAAAACAATGTCTATAAAGACGTTATTTTACACATTGATAGACATTGAATCTATTATTCGATTTAAGAGACGGTTTTAATGATAATTTTTGGACTACATGAGCCAATTATTTAGCCTACCTATCTTGACTTCACACTCCGTAAGCGGCTTACATGAGACGGCAGGGTCTTATGGCATAAGTATTTGGACTTATAGTAATAATAAGAAAAATATGAAATATTTACTTTATAAAATATGTGAAAGTTGAGCTAAAAGGCCTTTTTCATTGGTTTGGCTGTGCGTCTCTTTCCATATTCCTAAGTTCCGCACCCCCTCAAATACACGGCGCACTGCATATTCGAGGGTATGGATCAAATTAACCATGCTTATGATAAAGCACCATGCAACCAGTCCTTTTCTTGATGGTTTTTCAGAATTTTCAATCTTATCGTTGATGGACAGGTTATTTTCTTTTTTGGCCGCTTCGGCTACTGATTCCGTTCACTTCCATTTATTTTGCAAGCACCTCATATGTTTGAATATTTGCAATTAACCAACTCTCAGCTTTCAATCCGGATTGCTCAGAAGCTTGATCTGGATAACCCTGCCAATAACCCCGAATACGTCGAGATTGAGGGTTCCTTTGACATAGAACTCTTTAAAACTGCGGTCCGTACGGCATTGGATCAATCCGATGCTTTACCTATGCGTTTAGTCGATTTTCAAGATGGGCCAAAGCATTATTTTGTGCATAATCCGGGCTGGGTATTGCCTGTCATTGATTTTTCCGCTGATATAAACCCCAGTGCTGCCGCTATGGGCTGGATGCGCGATGATATGGTGCGAACTTGCGATCTGACCGGCGGACCGTTATATACCTTGGCGCTGCTTAAATTAGAATCCGACCGGTTTTTTTATTATCAACGTTGGCATCGCATGTTTGCCGATGTGATGAACAAGTGGCTTTTTGTACAAAGAGTCTTCGATTTTTACAAATGTTCGCTGGAGACTACCGTAAATGTGTCTAGCCACATCACCCGGCTTGAATTATTACCCGAGGATGAAATCTATCGCAATTCGCCGGATTACCATCTGATCGAGAATATTGGCTAACCCAAATAAAAGATCAAACTGAGCCGGTAACTTTGTCCGGTAAACCGCCATCCCCGATTGCTTGCCATCAACCCATCACCTGCATCGATTATCTGGCCTATCAGTCAGTCGATTTCTTGCGAAAATTAGGTAAAGAGTATGATTGCAGCTTGGATAGAGTCATTATTGCCGCCATAGTTCTCTACCTGTACAGGTTTACCGGAGAGCGGGACATCGTGGTCGGGATACCCGTGACAACCGGAACAAGTGCGAAAACGCTTAATATTTTACCGTTGCGCCTAAGTATTGAGCCTGATCGAACTTTCGGCGAACTTCTCAGCCAAATTGCAAAGATTCTGGAGGAAGTTTTTGTACATCAACGTTACCCAATTGATGAACTGCGCCATGAATTCGGCACAAGGCTAAAAGACAACGGATTATATGGCATGGTTATTAATGTCATGCCTTTCAATAATAATCTGAGCTATAGCGAATATTCGGCAAGAAACCATAATCTCGACTTTGGGCCGGTGTTCGAACTCAACTTAAACGTCAACTATGGTCAGAACAAGTCCGATATACAATTCGTTTTTCACGGCAACCCATCGAATTATTGTCAAGAACATTTAAGTATGCATATGCATCGCTTACTAAATTTGTTTGTCAAATTACCGATTTCCAAGACCGATACGCCCTTAAGCCAAATAAGCTTGCTTGGCGATGCCGAACGCCACCAAGTGCTAAAGGCTTTCAACGATACCAAAGCCGACTATCCAACGGATAAGCTCATCCATCAGTTGTTCGAGGAAAAGCTTCCCAATACCCGGATACGATTGCTGTCGTTTTTGAAGATCAGCAATTGACTTATGGCGAACTGAATGCCAAAGCCAATCAATTGGCGCACTTTCTGCTTGATCATGGGGTAGGACCTGACGAACTGGTTGCTATCTGTATCGAACGCAGTCTGGTGATGATCATAGGAATCTGGGTGTTCTCAAGGCCGGCGGGGCGTATGTACCGCTTGATTCCGATTATCCTACTGAACGCATCGCCTATATGCTGGAAGATGCCAACCCGAATCTGATTCTCACCCAGGAATGTCTGCTTGATCGCTTACCGTTAACTCAAGCCTGTATCGTCGCCCTTGATCGCGATTGGAGCGATATCGCTAAGCTGGCTACAACCAATCCCGATCCATACTCATTTGGCCTCAACCCGACCCATCTGGCTTATGTTATCTACACCTCCGGCTCAACCGGGAATCCAAAAGGTGTGGAAATCGAACATGGTAACGTCATTCGCTTGTTTAGCGCCACGGAAGCTTGGTTCAGATTTAATACGAACGATATATGGAGCCTGTTTCACTCCTATGCCTTCGATTTTTCGGTCTGGGAAATATGGGGGGCGCTTTTATACGGTGGCCGTCTGGTAGTGGTGCCTTATCTCACTACCCGTTCACCTGATGCCTTTTATCAACTAGTTTGCCGGCAAGGCATCACCATACTCAATCAGACCCCTAGTGCCTTTGTGTATTTCGTTGCCGCGCAGGAAGTTTGCTCCGGAATACATAAGTTACGTCTAGTCATCTTTGGCGGCGAAAAGTTAGAGATGTTTCATCTAAAACCTTGGTATGCCCAAAATCGAGGTCAAAGAACCCAACTGGTGAATATGTATGGAATCACCGAAACCACTGTGCATGTCACCTATCGGCTCCTGCAAGAAAGCGACGCCGAACTCCGAACTAGTCCTATCGGCAGCCCCATACCTGATCTACAAGTTTATATCTTGGATACTCATGGCCAACCGGTTCCGATTGGCGTTGCAGGCGAACTGCATATCAGTGGAGCAGGTGTGGCAAGGGGCTATTTGGATCGCCCCGATCTTACGGCTGAGCGTTTTCTGGCCGATCCGTTCTCCGAAAAGCCCAATGCCCGCATGTATAAAACCGGTGATGTTGGCCGCTGGCTCCCGGGCGGCAATATCGAATTTCTCGGACGCAACGATCATCAAGTCAAAATCCGTGGTTTCCGGATCGAACTGGGAGAAATTGAAAATATACTGTCACAACATTCCGCAATACGCGAAACGGTCGTCATAGCTCTGGAAGACGGCAAAGACACACGTCTGATCGCCTACTATGTCAGTGAAAATATCTTGGCTGCCGAGGAATTACGCAGCTATCTTAAAGCCTCTCTGCCGGATTATATGACCCCTGCCGCTTATGTGCATCTGGAATCCTTGCCTTTTGACGCCTAACGGCAAACTGGACCGTAAGACGTTGCCGGTGCCGACAGGCGAAGCTTACGCGCTTAATGACTACGAAGCTCCGCAAGGCGAAATCGAGCAGGCGTTAGCCAACATCTGGTCTGAATTGCTCAATATCCAGCGGGTGGGGCGCAAGGACAATTTTTTCGAATTGGGTGGTCACTCCCTATTGGCCATGGAATGCTCGCCAGGGTCGATCATACCTTTCAGATTAAACTGCCGCTGGCAACGGCGTTTAATGCGCCAACGATTACAGAAATGACGCATTTTCTGGTAAATCATGATCTGTCATCCCAATATATGTCCTTGTTTCCGATCAGAAAAACCAGATCCGGCCCTGTGCTGTTCTGGGTCAAATATTTCAATACCAGCGATCACATCGTCAGCAAGATGAGCAGTGACTTAACCGTGTACGGCTTGCGATACGGCATTGGTGCGCTCAAGAACAGCAAGCTCAGCCTGCCGGCGACAGTCGAGGAACTGGCGGCGCATTATCTGGAAGAGATGCTTCTGGTCCAAGCTTACCGGCCCGCATTATCTCATTGGGCATTCTTTCGGCGGCTTATTGGCCTTTGAGATAGCGCAGCAATTAATACAGCGCGGTGAAAAAATTCAGATGCTGTTATTGGTGGATACCGTAACAAACACTTTGACCCGTACTTCATATCCGATTAAAACCAAATTGGTTAATTTATTGGAACTTCCTGCACATAAACTACGAAAGAAAATTCATTTAGGGATAAAAACATGGTGCAGAAAAATCAAGCATGTTTTTATTCCGATCAATTATGATCCGGAGATTTTTCAAGGGGAACTGTTAAAACCGCTCTTTGAAAAATACCAGTTCAACATTACCCCGGACGCATCACCTATATCAAAGCCACTGAAGTTGAAGAATTATTTTTTAAAAAGGAACCAAATGAACAAGGCTGGAATCAACATATAAAATCTGAACTGCAAGCAGATCACATCGGTCTTTTGACCAATGCAGGTGCCAGTGCGCAATTGGCGGAAATCATCTCAAATACTGCTAAGAATCATTCACCTTGTCATACCGAAGCAGTAAGACACTGACAGCCAATGTAAATGATCTGCCTTAACAAAAACCGAAGCCGCCGGAAGGCCTAACCCTTGATCAGAAGTTTAAAAAAATATTCTTATTCTTAACCGCATTTAAATTACGGTCAGTCCCACTCGAACAGCAGCCATTGGTTGATATTGGTATTTTTATCCATATCGTTCTTTTTCACATCCATTTGACCATCGCCGTTTGTGTCCAACATGTAATAGGGCGGTCCTATCTGAGGAATTATTTTGATCATAAACAATTTTCCGTTTCGACGATATTCCTGAATAGTATCCTGGCCTTTACGGGTAATGGTGATATCCGGCAACTCTTCTCCCGATTGCAATGGCAGCGGCAATTCTGGCGGCTCTGGAACATCAGCCGGTTCATTTTCTGCCGCCAAACTAAGGACAGGCAAGAATAGCAACAAGCCTACAGATAAGGAATAACGCATATCGATCTCAAATAAACAGTAGTTTCGGGAATGATAATACAGTTTTGCCCGATCTGTATTAATTCGGCTGCGATTTTTAAGCCGACCTACGAACGTCAAGGAAAAGAGGCATTTGTCTGAAAATATGCTCGATTCTAAAACCCGAAGTTTTTTGAAAATCGGTAACTATTCATGGTCGATAAAATGCCTCTAAAGACGTTGCTGAAATTAGAAGCCGTAACGCGTCGTTGATAAACCGTTTTAGAAAAATCTACAAGCATTCTATTGGTAACAGTAAATAAGCCAAGTCGATGCAGGCCTAGAGAAGTAAACAGGAATTTCCCTTTGTCTATGCGTAAGCATTCAGTTCCAAATTGTAGAGAGGATTATATTAAAAAATCTCCCCAACCCCTCTTTATGAAAGAGGGGTGAATGATTTTATGCTATGCAAAGGGAATGCATGCAACTGTTAAATATCAAGCCTGTTTACGCAAATATTTTTTCAACGCCTGTAGTCCTGGCGACAACTTCTTTTGTTTGCAGGCTTTGTCTGGCAAGATATTTTCCAACGCCTGATATGGCCGGCGCATCTTTGCTCAAAGTGTCCTGTTTGTGCATATATTTGGCTACGCCGGTTAATTCAGGCGCATTTTTTTACCTGCATTTCATGTTTAGCCAAATATTTACTGACCGAACTGATGACAACCACTGGTTTTACAGATAATATCTGCGTGGTCAGATACCTGTCCACGCCGGTAAGCGGGGGTTGCTGTCTTGCCAATATGGCCTGTTTAGCCAAATATTTGGCAACGCCGGTTAACGGTTCGACCTGGCTTTGTAGTTGTATTTGTTTGGCTATATATTTTGACACGCCGGTTGCTTTAACTGCATTCTTTTCCGATGCCGCTAGTTTTGCCAGATAGACGGCAACGCCGGAACCTTCGAAAACTTCGTCTACTGCCTCTGCCACAGTATTTTCTTCGGCTTGTTGCACGTTAGCTTTTTCGTTTTGCATTCTGGCCTCTTCTTCGACATAACGGGCTACAAGTGCCGCTGCTGCCGCTTTTTTATCCGATACTGCTTTATCGGCAAGAAATTTTTCAACGCCTGTCAAAGGTAATTGTTCCTTGAGCAGACGTTCCTGATGCTGCAAATATTTGGCAACGCCAGTTGCCACAGGCGCGTCTTTTGCCAGCAAACTTTGTTTGCTAACGTATTTTGCTACACCGGTTGCAACGGGAACCTCTTTTTTCAGCAAACTCTGTTTCATGACGTATTTGGCGACGCCTGTCATTACTGGAGTATCGCTTGTATGAAACTGCTGTCTGGTTAAATATTTGGCTACGCCGGTCACAACATGATCTTCACGATCATGCTTGGTCACATATTTTGCGACGCCTGTCACCGGTGTTTCTCTAGCAAGTATGCCTTGTTTGATCAGATATTTAGCAACTCTGGTAATTGGATTGGCTGCTTGTTGCGACAGATATTTCTCAACACCACTGATAACCGGTGTACTGTCGATTATCGCTTGTTCTGCGGCTAAAAGCTCTGCGGCAGCAGCAGCGGCCGCAGCCGCTTCAAGCTCGGCTGCCGCTTCAGCCGCTTCTTTGGCTGCTTGCCGTAGAATCCTTTCTTCCTCCTCCAGCAGGGCAAGGTATTTGGCAACGCCGGTCAATCCATTAGCGTATTGCTCCTGGACTTGCGGTTCAAGCTTTTGCAGGTAACGGGCAACACCCGTTAGTTGGCTATTTTCTCGGCTATCCGCACCTTTGCTTTCGGCATTACTCGTTGCAGATGGACTATCGAAGAAAAAAGTCGGCAATATCCCGAATAAGCTATTCATCAAACTGTTTTTTTTCATTTGAGAATACTCCTAAATGTATTCGTTTTGTGCATGACAACCATCCGGTTGTTCACACTTTTTTTGTTTTAGAGATAAGGCGTCCAAAAAACCGGTTAAACCGCTTCTGCTCAGGAACCCTGTTTAGCGTCCGCATTGCTAAAGATCACCTTGGGATGAAAATAAGCCGCCGGATATTTGCTATCGACCTCGGATTGCTCTGCTTTTGGAGCGCATGGAGACGACGATGATACGGGGGTAGCAGCGGCTTCACTGCTGTAGATCACTTTGGGCTGAAAATTCGATGCCGGGTAATCCTCAGCATTTGCTGCGGAAGCCGCCAGCGATAATGCAAAAAAAAGTAATCCATGCGCTAGTTGTGTGTTTTTCATATTGTTCACCTACTCTACCGTTAGAAACTTAAAGACTCTTGCCGCGAATTTCGGCAAGAGTCATATACACTATAACTTAAATTA
>CAVXZR010000053.1:0-25001 GCA_963765965.1 uncultured Pseudomonadota bacterium | reverse complement strand
ACCTGGGGCTTGTACGAAATGAATGGCAATGTCTGGGAATGGTGCCAGGATTGGTTTGAGGACTATAGTTCGAAATCAGCCATTAATCCTACCGGGCCAGAACAAGGCGTTAACCGCGTGTTGCGCGGCGGTTCCTGGATCTCCAGCGGCGGGAGCGTGCGTTCCGCTGACCGCGACGGGGACGAGCCGGATGGACGGAGCAGCGGCATCGGTTTCCGGCCTGCCACCGCCCGCCTACCGTTGGGACTGGCTGGGTTTTCAGGTTCTCCGGCCGTTACAAAGGTTTTGGGGCAAAAGATTTTTTGCCCCTACGACAGGGTAGGGTATGCACTGCATACCATCGGGCTTTCGGCGGCGAATCGCTTTTCGGAAGCGGAACGGCCAAATGGTATGCAGTGCATACCCTACGGGTTTAACAGGCCGGTCGAATAATCTTGTTACTCGGGAAATAATTTCCCCTACGGCGCCGAATATTAGCCGACTATACATCCACCTTCGGCAGCGCAAACTGGCTGCCTAAAATAGCCGAGGCCATCCACAGCGCTATCAGGCTATAGATCAATCGCGGTATCCAGTCTGCCAGGGCATCATCTTGCAGGCTGTAGGTTTCGGCTTCCAGCCTAGCAGAACGCAATAGTCCGCCGGCAAGTTTGCCGCTGTGTTCGCTGGTTTTAACGATTTGCAGTATTTTTGAGTTGATTGGCGCTATGCCGGCCAGAGTATCGGTGACGCTATCGCCTTTGGCATGCCGGTTTGCGGTGATGGCCTGGGCAAATTCCGCTCGCAAGACTGTGTTTTTAATGCCGGCGACTGCTTTCGGAAAGGCGGCTGAAAAAGTCATCCCGGCTTCCAGCAGGAAGGCTAGCATGATCAGGAATTCGTTGATCCTGCGATTCACGATCCAGTTTTTTAGCGGCGGAATCCGTAGTTGTAAACCATGCCAGGCGCGTTCCAAACCTAGGGCCGCTAGAATGTCCGGCAGCTGGATGAATAACACTGCGCAAATAGCGATGCCAAACAAACGGCCCAGGCTGAGCAGCAGATAGCCGGGTGCGGTGGTTGCGCCGCTGATCAAACCGGGCAAGGGTTGTAGGAATAGCGATAGGATCAGCATCAAAACCGGCAGGTACAAACGCGATTTAATTTTTTTTAGGCGAGTGTTTTTTAGGGTGTAGTAGTTGGCGAGTTCGGCATAAACCGCTGCCAGTTGACCGCCGGCTTCTGCGGCGTGGATCAGGGCTTTCTGCGTGTCGTTAAACACGCCGGCTCTAAAGCCCGCTTCGGAAATCGGCTTTCCGGCTGTTAGTTGCTGGCGTAAGATAGTTAAAGGCTTTTTTAGGTCTTTGCCGGATTCGGCGAGGATTTGAAAAGCTTGCAGGGCAGGTAGTCCGGCGGATTCGAGCCTGTGCAATTGGCTGAACAAGTCGGCGAGTTGCGCTACGCTTAGGAGTCGATTGGTTTTGGGCATGGGTTGTGGTCTTTATTGTCCGTATCTATTCAAGTCGAGTCCGCGAAAGATGCGCCTTCTGTCGTCGGCAAATCTTATATTTCTATCATAATTTATTTAAAATTGCCGCGATTTAGGCAAGTTCTGCTGTAAAAACGACGGTATCCGGCTCTCCAGCCAATATTGTGGTTTAAACGGATTTGCGCCGCCGATAAAGCCGACATGGCCGCCGCCGCTGGTGATTTCCATTTGCACGGCAGCCGATAATTCCCCGGCTTGCGGTAACACGTCCGGGGTCATGAAGGGGTCGTCGGCGGCCTGGATTAACAGGCTGGGTACACGGATGTTTTTTAAGAATTGCCGGGAACTGCTGCGCCGGTAATAGTCGGCGGCATCGTCAAAGCCGTAGAGACCGGCGATGACCTGTCCATCGTATTGCCAGAACGAGCTTATGCCGGATATATCGCCTAAGGCCATGATCTTTTCCGCCTCGGCCCTGCGCTCGATTTTAAGCAGATGACCCTGTTTGTCGTGTAAATAGTGCTTCAATTCATCCAGCAGATGATTTCGATACAGCCTGGAAAAGCCGTTATCCAGTCGGGTTGCGCATTTATCCAATAACAAGGGAACCGATACGGCGGCAGCGGCGAATAAATCGACCCTATCAGCTTGCTCGCCCAGCCATTTCAGCAGCACGTTGCCGCCTAGCGAAAAACCGACTGCCGCCATCGCTAGCGACGGGTGGCGCTGACGCAGGGTTCGAAACACAAAATCGATGTCGGCGGTTTCGCCGGAATGGTAGCAACGAGAGGTGTCGTTGACTTGGCCGCTACAGCCGCGAAAATTTAAGGTGGTACTACGAAAGCCTTGTTGTAAAAGCGCGCTTTGCAAGCCTTGGATATAAAGCGAACGGGAACTGCCGGTCAAGCCGTGCATTAAGATCACCAACGGCATTTCGCCTTCGCCGTAGTAATCGATGTCGATAAAGTCTCCATCGGGCGTGCCCAAGCGTTCGCGCTGGGTATTTAGGTTTGGAGATTGGCGTAACAGGGTTGAGTAGATGGTTTGCAGATGGCCGTTTTTCAGCCACCAGGCAGGTTTGAAGGGGGCGATTGTGTTCATATGCCCTTGTCTGTGCATGAAATAAATTCGATAAGCGCTGTAGAATGTAGGCTAGGTTTCACATCGTTAACCCTGTCTACGATTACATAAAGTTGACCGGCTTCGATGTTGGGTTGCGAAAAGCATGCAACCCAACCTGCTGCTTGTTTAGATATTGCCAATCACCCCTTCATCCTGTCCGGCTGCAAAGGTAAGTTGCGCAACATTGTCGCGGGCGAAAAAGCCTTGAAAATCGCCGAAGCGCTGTACGTATTCTATGATCAGCGAGGAAAAATCCGAAGCGGAGGAGAATATCTGCTTTAAGCCTTCTTCGCGGGAGCCGACGGTTTCCAGCAAAAAACCTTTGCCCTGGGTGCTGATGGCATTGACCACGATATCGATATTTTCCCGGCCATTGCTTTGTCCGTCCTTCACTTCAACCGCCATGTGGTGCAGGCGCGGTCCGAAATTACGCACAAAGGTCTCCGTGGGGCTGGGCAAGCGATCCAGATGGTTGACGCAATACGGGTGATTATTGGCGGTGAACACTTTCGCCGGGCTATTGGATTCCGGGGCGAGGCGAATATTTTTGGTGACATTGGTCGATGAGTTTTGGTCCTTGATATCGTAACTGCCCCAATAAAAATAGCTGGATAAGGCCAGATATTCCAAAATCGCTGCTTCGCGGTTCTGGCTGTATACGCGGGTGGCAAGATGGTCGATAGGTAGGATCAAATCCTTGATGCCGAGCCGTTCCTGCATTTCTTTGCCCCTGTAATTGGCGGCTTGGGCGGCTGACAAAATCACGCAATGGCCGTGCTGATAGACCCGTATGCCGTCCATTGGGCGTTCCATATAACCGACGACATTCTGCGTGTACGGAGACGGTTTGGAGATGCTGACATTTAACGGCAAGTCCAGTTCCGCCAATTGCCCAATCGGAAAAAACCGGAATTCGCGTTCTTGTTGCAGTGCCACGACTTGATGGCGGTCGGCAGCCAGCAGAATTTCGCCCAGATAACGGCTGTGCGGACGTCTGGCGCCGGCGGGATAAAGGTCGTTGAGACTGCGGAAAATGTCGTTGTGTTCCGGGTGTTTGACTTCGCGTAACAGAATATCCGGGGAATTCATGTCGATACGCAGCACATGGGTCCAATGTTGGTCGCTATCCAGCGTCACCAAATATTGATAGGGCGTCATCAGCGCCAGTTCGGTAATATATTCTACCGAGTTGCCGGGCTCAACACTGATCATTAAGGCTTCTATACCGCCTATCATGCTGGTTAACCCGCTGTGGTCGCGTTCAGCAAGCAGGCGTTCGAGGTATTCTTCAAAAAATGCCGAATTCTGTTTATCGCCGAAGCGGGGTTGGCCGGTGGAACGGAGCATGGTTTAAATCCTCATTAGCTTATTGCGCTTGCCAGCGCAGATCCAGTGTCATCGGAAAACGCGGGTTGATGGCTTCCGCCTTGACCTGCATCGGTCCGGCGCTATGGCCGTGCTCCCAGAAACGCGAACGGCGGCGGGCTTCCGCTTCGTTGGCGTTTACCGGAAACGTATCGTAATTACGGCCGCCGGGGTGGCTGACATGATAGGTGCAGCCGCCGATGGAGCGGCTATTCCAGCTATCCAGCAGATCGAAAACCAGCGGAGCATGCACGCCTATGCTCGGATGCAGAGCCGAAGGCGGCGCCCAGGCTTTAAAACGTACCGCCGCTACAAACTCGCCGGGTACGCCGGTCGGATGCATAGGCAATACTCTGCCGTTACAAATGGCTTGATGACGGCTGTCTACCATGCCGGTGATTTTAACTTGCAAACGTTCCACGGAGGAATCGACGTAACGGGCTGTGCCGGCGCCGGTCACTTCCTCGCCTAACACATGCCAGGGCTCAATGGCCTGCCGCAGTTCCAGTTGTATGCCTTCGTAAACGACGTTGCCGTAACGCGGAAAGCGAAACTCCAGAAAGGGTGCAAACCAGGCTTCGTCGAAGGGGAATCCGGCATTTTGCAGATCCCGGCAAATATCGCGCATATCCTGTTCGATGAAATGCGGCAGCATGAAGCGGTCATGTAAAGCAGTATCCCAATAAACCACCTTGCCTTGATGCGGGGCATCCCAAAACCGCGCCACTAAGGCTCTCAGCAGCAGCGATTGCAGTAAACTCATGCGGTAATGCGGCGGCATTTCGAAAGCGCGCAGTTCCACCAGGCCTAAACGGCCTGTGGCCGAATCCGGGGAATACAATTTGTCGATGCAAAACTCGGCACGATGGGTGTTGCCGGTTAAATCGATCAGCAAATTGCGGAGTAAACGATCGACCAGCCAGGGCTGCAGGCTTTCTTCGCCGATGTCGAGTTTTTCCTGCATTTGCTGGAAAGCGATTTCCAGTTCGTAAAGATTATCGTCCCTGGCTTCATCGACACGCGGCGCCTGACTAGTCGGGCCGATAAATTGTCCGGAAAACAAATAGGAAAGGGCCGGATGCTGTTGCCAATAGCTAATAAGGCTTTTCAGCAGATCCGGACGGCGCAGAAACGGACTCTCGGCTGCAGTTGCACCGCCTAAGGTGATGTGGTTGCCGCCGCCGGTGCCGGTGTGGCGGCCATCCAGCATAAATTTTTCCGTCGCCAGCCGGGTGAGCCGGGCCTCTTCGTAAAGCGCCTGGGTGTTGCTTTCCAGCGCTTCCCAGCTCTTGGCCGGATGGATATTAACCTCTATCACACCGGGGTCCGGTGTCACCGAAAGCGATTGCAGGCGTGGATCGCGCGGTGGCGGATAGCCTTCCAGGCGGATGGTTTGCTGCAATTTACCGGCACAGTCTTCGATAGCGGCCAGCAATTCCAGCCAAGCTTCCAGATTGGTCATCGGCGGCATGAACACATATAACAGGCCGTCGCGAATTTCCAAGCCTAGCGCGGTATGGATAACTTCCTTGGGCGTAGGGTGTTCTTCGACCGGTTGTGGCTCGGCAGTTTTTTTGGCTCTTGGATATTCGCTCAGCGGTTTAAACTCGGAAAAGGGGTCCGGCGGTAATTCCACTTCGAAATCGGCAGGCGCTACCCAGGGCAGGCTGTTTAACGGCAGCCGCAAACCCATCGGCGAATCGCCCGGTAATAAATACAGGCGCTCGTGCTTTAAGGGCCAGCGGCTGGATTGCCAACTGCTGCCGTTTTCGGTTTTAGCCTTAAGCGGCAGAACAAAACCGATGATTTTTGCCAGCCCGGCGCGTAATTGTTTGGATAAGGCCTGACGGACTTCGGGGTGTTGTAAATCAGATTGATGCGGGTCGATATTTTCCGGCAAACGGCTTTCTTCATTAAGCGCCAGCCAGGGATCTTCGTAGGCCGGGATCAGATAGGCAGGGTTTAAACCCAGGCGTTTAGTCAATTGTTCGGCAAAAATCTGCAAAGCCTGGGTGTCCGGGTTGCCCGGAGCGTCGGCTATCAGAGCCTGATCGTGCCAAACCGGAATGCCGTCGAGCCGCCAATATACGCTTAAGGCCCAACGCGGCAAGGGTTCGCCGGGATACCATTTGCCCTGTCCGAAATGCAGGACGCCGCCGGGTGCGAAGCGGCTATGCAGGCGTCTAAGCAGATTATTGGCTAATTGCCATTTTTCCGGGCCGAGCGCGGCGATATTCCATTCCGCGCCATCCATATTGTCCACGGAAACGAAAGTCGGTTCTCCACCCTGCGTCAAGCGTACATCCGATGCTTGCAAGGCTTTGTCGATGCTATGCCCCAAGGCTTGAATCGCTAGCCATTGCTCTTCGTTATACGGTCTGGTGACGCGCGGGTCTTCGTGAATGCGGGTGACTGTCATTTGGACATCAAGCCGCGATTCGCAGATGCTGGTCATGCCGCTGATGGGCGCTGCCGAAGCCGGTATGGCGGTCACCGCTAACGGAATATGGCCTTCGCCGGCCAACAAGCCGGAGGTGGCGTCCAGTCCTACCCAGCCTGCGCCGGGGATGTAAGCCTCGCACCAGGCATGCAGATCGGTAAAGTCGGCAGTGGGTCCGGCCGGACCGTCCAGCGGTTTTTCATCGGCGACCAACTGGATTAAATAGCCGGAAACGAAACGGGCGGCGATGCCGAAATTTCGCAAGATTTGCACCATTAGCCAAGCGCTGTCGCGGCATGAGCCGGATTTGTTTTGCAGGGTTTCCTCGCAGCTCTGTACGCCGGCTTCCATCCGTATTAAATACGTCACCAGCCAATGCAGTTTTTGATTCAGCATCACCAGAAAATTGGTGGTGGTGATTTCTGCGGGTATTTCCGCGCGTAATTCTGCCAACAAGGACTGGAATAGCGGACCGGCCGCTTCGGTTTCCAGAAAAGGAGCCAGTTCAATCTGTAAGGTGGATGGATAGCTAAACGGGTAATGTTCCGCCCAGTCCTCGACAAAAAAATCGAAAGGATTGATGACCGTCATATCGGCCAATAAATCGACGCTGACCTCCATTTCTTTGACCGGTTCGGGAAAGGTTACCCGCGCTACAAAGTTGCCGTAGGCATCCTGTTGCCAATGGATAAAATGTTTTTCCGGTTTGACTTTAAGTGAATAGCCGGAAACCGGGGTGCGGCTATGTGCAGCAGGCCGCAGACGAATTTCATGCGGCGTGGCAACCACGGATCGGTCAAAAACATAATGCGATTTGTGGTGTAGAGCAATGCGAATGGTCATGGCGGGGAGCTCCGGAAAAAATCCGTGGAAATCAGGAAGGGGGGATTTGGCTGGACACGTCAATGTCGGTTAGCCAGTCCGGGTTGGGCAACGAAGCGAAAACGCCACGCAAGCCATCGCTCCAGCGCCGGCTGATTTGTGAAAAATAAGGGTCTTCATCGGTGATGTGTTGCTGTAACTCCAGGCGAAAGCAGGATTGCTTGTAGCAGGTCAGGTCGATAGGCAAGCCAACCGACAGGTTACTGCGCATGGTTGAATCGAATGATACAAGTATGCATTTAATGGCATCGATCAACGGCGTATCCGGCCTGATGACTCTATCGATAATCGGTTTGCCGTATTTGGTTTCGCCTATCTGAAAAAAAGGCGTTTCGTCGCTGGCTTCGATGAAATTGCCCTCGGCATACACCAAAAACAGCCGCATGCGTTCGCCATAAATCTGGCCGCCGACGATGAAATTGGCGCCGGCGTCGACATTGCTTTGCTTAAGAAATACGCCGTCGTGATCGCGCACTTCGCGTAGGCATTCGCCAAGCAACTGGGCGACTTCGAAAAGAGATTCGGCATTCCAGATGTTGTGGCGATCATGTTGGCGTCCATGCTGCTCCAGCAAATTAACCGCGCTTTGCGTGATGGAGAGATTGCCGGAACTCAAAATCACAATGGCCCGATCGCCTTCCTTGACGAAACTGCGCATTTTTTTAAAACAGGAAATTTGATCGACGCCGGCATTGGTTCGGGAGTCGGAAGCAAACAACAAGCCTGCGTTCAGCTTCAGGGCAACACAATAAGTCATAATTGTTTTAATTGGAGGTTGAGACCTGTTGAAATTGGCCGGTTTTCCTGGGCGGAACCGCTACAAACTGGTCTCGGCGCGATAAATAGGCATCGCGTATTGCTCTGCCAAGCAAATTGGAATGCGTTAAAAAATCGGTCAGATAGTCATGCAGACTTTGCTCGAAAACATCCTCGATCAGGCCGAAGTGCAGGGATGCATGTATTTCTCCGGCTCTGCGTCTTGCTTCCCTGCCGGAGTTACCGTTTATGTCGATCAATGCGGCTTCGACTTCATTCATGCAGGCATGCAGGGATCGCGGCATATCGTCCCGCAAAATCAGCAATTCGGCAACCCTGAGCGGCGAGATGACATCGCGGTAAATTTTCCGGTAGGCTTCGAAGGCGCTAACCGATTTCAATAAGGAGCCCCATTGGTAATAATCGGCGGCGGCATCGACATCATTAACCTCGGAAAGCAGGATATGGTATTTAACATCCAGAATCCGGGCGGTGTTATCGGCACGTTCCAGAAAAGTGCCGAGTTTGATGAAACTGAGGCCGATATCTTTAAGTATGGTCCCTAAAGTGACGCCGCGAAACAAATGAGATCGGTCCTTGACCCAGTCGAAATAATCGCTGAAATTTTCGTCATTCAAGTTTCTTGACAGGCGATTAACTTCCAGCCAGGTTGCATTGATCACTTCCCACATTTCTGAAGTAATTGCGCCGCGTACCGATCTGGCATTTTCGCGCGCCATCCTTAGGCAGGTATAAATGCTGCAGGGATTGTCGGGGTCCAAGGCCATATAGTGGGTGACGGAAGAAGCCCGAGCCAGTCCGTATTTCACTTCATAGCTGCTGGCGCAGCCGGTGATGTTCAATGGCGCATACCATAAGTAGGCTTCGCTGCCTTCTATATCCAGGGGTAAAAGCGAAGTACGGTGCGCGACATCCAGCACCCTGGCAGTGTTCTCGGCGCGCTCTATATGGCGGGCCATCCAGAATAAATTATCGGCGGTGCGAGACAGCATGTTTTAGTTCTCCAATACCCAGGTGTCTTTGGTGCCCCCGCCTTGCGACGAGTTAACGACCAGCGAGCCTTCGCTGAGCGCTACACGCGTCAGACCGCCGGGAACCAGGCGGATGTCCTTGCCGGACAGTACGAATGGCCGTAAATCCACATGGCGCGGGGCTACGCCCGATTCGACCAGAGTGGGGCAAGCCGATAGCGCCAGGGTCGGTTGGGCGATGAAATTGGCCGGTTCCGCCATGATTCGTAATTTATAGGCTTCGATTTCGGCCTTGGAACTGGTTGGGCCGACCAACATGCCGTATCCGCCCGAGCCTTGAACTTCCTTGACTACCAACTCCGGCAGATGGGCAAGCACGTATTTCAAATCATCGCTTTCGCTGAGCCGCCAGGTCGGCACGTTTGATAAGAGCGGTTTTTCTCCGAGATAAAAATCGATCATCTCCGGCACGTACAGATAGGTGGATTTATCATCCGCTACGCCAGTGCCTATGCCGTTAGCCAGTGCGACGTTGCCGCTGCAATAGGCGTCCAGCAAACCGGGTACGCCGAGTGTCGAATCGGGACGGAATGCCAACGGATCGAGAAAATCGTCGTCTACCCGCCGATAAATAACATGCACTTGTTGCGGTCCTTCCGTGGTATGCATGTAGACCTTCTGTTGATGAACGAACAGATCCTGGCCTTCAACCAGTTCCACGCCCATTTGACTGGCGAGGAAAGCATGCTCGAAATAGGCGCTGTTATAAGCGCCCGGTGTCATCACCACAATTACCGGATCGGATGTATAAGGCGGTGCCGCTTCGCGCAGGGTATCCAGCAACATTTGCGGATAGTGTTCAACCGGTTCCACCGTATGGCTTGCAAACAATTCCGGAAACAGCCGCATCATGGTTTTGCGGTTTTCCAGCATGTAGGAAACCCCGGACGGCGTGCGTAGATTATCTTCCAGTACGAAAAATTCGTTTTCGGCCACTCTAACCAGATCGATGCCGGCAATATGGGCATAAACCTGATTCGGCAGGTCGATACCCTGCATCTCGCGCCGGTATAGGGCATTGTCGAGTACCTGATGGGCACTAACCACGCCGGCTTTTATGATTTCCTGATCATGGTAAATGTCATGCAGGAAAGCATTCAGCGCCCGTACCCTTTGCTTGATCCCGAGTTCCAGGCGTTGCCATTCCGCGGCCCCGAAAATTCGCGGTACAATGTCGAAAGGGATCAGACGTTCGGCACCGTCGGCTTCCCCGTAGACCGCGAAGGTAATACCCATGCGCCTGAACAGTAATTCGGCTTCTGCGCTTTTACGCTCCAGTGTACCGCTAGGCTGTTCCGATTGCCATTGAGCATAACGTTGGTAAATTTCACGGACCGAGTCGTTTTCGGCCAGCATTTCGTTAAAACTGTTTATTTTCGGCTGTGTATTCATAATTTATGATCCAGCAAAATATATGCCAGAGTTGTAGTTACACGGGTTGGCGGGTTTAGAGCAGGGTGGAGTTTATGTTGCACCAACTAGGTTTATTGTTGAGTGCGTTAGCACCGTAATGGTGCGTAATGAGTTTTTGTTTAGAGCACCTCGGATTCGGAAAGTTTAGTCCACTTAAATGCCGGAGAGGAATAAGGCGAGGAGAACCGTTAATCCTAAATTCACTTTACCTAAAGTATAGTTGATAATTTATACGCTTGGCACATCTAATTTTATAGCCGGGCATTCTCTCTCAATACAGGCTGTGAATATATGCTTGCAGGTTTGGCTCCATAAGACGAAGCTCCCCGCTGCCGGAATCTAAGTTTTGTTAGGTGTTAGTTGCATATTAGTGCCGGTGGTATGGCAAAGTTTTGGAATCCTTGCTGGCAATTTGCGGAAGGGTGGCAAAACCTTCCTTGAGTTTTTCATGCCAGGTACGGCGCAATTGGATTAGATAGTCGTCATCTTCATGGAAACTGTAATATTCGGTTAAGCTGGAAACTGTCTTTGTTGTAGAAAAGCAAATCGACAGGCGGGCCGACACTGACATTGCTGCGCATGGTCGAATCCATCGAAATCAAACAGCAGCGGCCGGCTTCATGCAGGGCTGTGTCGATTTTTAAAAAACGATCCAATACCGGTTTGCCGTATTTTATTTCTCCGATTTGCAGGTAGGGCGTATGCGCGGAGGTGGTAATGTAATTGCCCTCCGGATAAATCAAATAGGCGCCGTGAGATTGCTTGCCGATTTGCCCGGCCAGAATAAAAGTTGCAGCCGGATAAAAACTGCTTTGTCCGGTATTGATATGGCGATTTTGTTTTTTAAGGCTGACTTGACCCAAGTATTCAGCAGCTTCCGACAGAAATTTAACGGTATTAAGATTTACATCGCTGTTTTCTTTTATGTCCCGGTCCAGACGGTCGATGACGGCCTGAGTCGTAGCGAGATTGCCTGCGCTTAGTAGCACTATGGTTCTATCCGTATTGGTTGACAAGGCATGCATTTTTCTATGGATGCTAACATTATCGATGCCCGCATTGGTTCTTGAATCCGAAGTTAGAACCAAACCTTCATTAACCGATACAACAATACAATAAGTCATGGACGCGTCTACCTAAACCAACTGCCTAATACTAATGTCATAATAACAATCGTATTGTCCGGATACCAAAGTTTTTTCCCGCTTAGCCGATATAAATGCCGGAAGATTAGTAGTGAAGTGTGAAAATGGGGCTATAATTTATTGATTTTTAAAAAAATAGTTTTATTTTATATAAGTGATGCATGGCTTTCTTTCGGGGGGGTGAGGAGATAATAAATCCTCAAAATCATCAATCACATTGCTTATCGGGTCAAATTTTGCCGGGGATGGGGAGATGAGGTTGGAAATGCCTTAACTACCCGAGGGACTTGCAAAATTGTCGAGTAGAAAGCGGAGTAAGTTAAAGTTGACTCCCAATCAGCCTGTTTTTTAAGTATGTAACTTTGATAAAATTAGATTTTAGAAGCTTCTATTTTATCATTTTTGGGCAGGTTATTTTTCTTTTGTAGCCGTTCTAGCTACTAATTCAGCTCGCTTTAATGAGTTTTGCAAGTCCCTCTCTTGTAAAGCAATTAAACATCCGCGATAAGGCGTAACCCATAGCGTGTAATAGACGAGCCGTATTACACCTCTGTTGGCCTTCGATCATGCGGCGCATTACGGCTGTCGCCTAATGCGCCTATGGCTCTGTGCTCTCCCCAGTTGGAGGGCCAATCTTTGGTTAGGTAAGTTTATGCTTCTCGCCAACCGTGTTGAATAAAAATGCATTCGAAACATAGCTGATCGGACAGTCTAGCGTAGCAGTGCAAATAATTCCCGCACATCGGCCAAAGCTTGTTGAATCATGGGATCAGGCAAGCCCGGGCTCTGACTTAACGATACCACCTGCAATACCAGCGCCCCCTGTTCCTGCGTCAAGATTTGTTTGGGAATAATTTGGCTATATAACCAAACGGCAACGGTTGCGAGTGCGGGTATTTGCGATTCTCCGGCTAAGGCTGTCACTTTAAGCAATAAGGCGGAAGCCAGTAAATCCATGATACCGGCAAGGCATTGCTGTTCATGTAAAATTTCCGCCGCGTGCAACCTTTGCTCTGCTTCTTTCAGCAGCGGATTTTCCTGTGGTGTTTCCGGCCTGACGGTTTCAAACAGGGTTCTGCTGTCGTGCAATGGCGAAGTGCTGCCCAAGCGTTGCAAACTTCGTAATGCCCGGGCTTCGATCACCGCAACCGGCAAATCGGCAACCTATAAATCTTGCGCCGTCAACTCGTCGGCGTCCTGCCATTGATCAACTACCACCAACAATCCCCCGCCTTTAGCCAGAATACGTTCGATACGGCCGGCAAATCCGGTTTGGATTTTTTCAATCAAAGTTTTGATGGCATCGTCTTCTTCGCTTTCATCTTCCAAAATCGGCCTGACTTTGGGTTCCCGGCTATCCGCCTGGATTTCCGGCAAAGATTCACTGTCTATCCGTTCTTTATCTGCCAGTTCATGCGGTTCGGCAGCAGCCAGATCGTCTATCAAGGTTTCCAGCATTTTTTTAGAGACGCCGATCACATCTTCCGAAGCGTCCGGATCGATGACATTATCGAACAAATCGCGTTTGCCTTTCACCAGTTTGGCGACATGCTGTTCGTAAGAGTCTTCCGACATTAACAAAAATCCCGCTTTTCGCTGAAATAAGTCAAGCCTTGTTTGATCACATCGTCGGAAGCGATACTGTGTAGACGCTCGCTATCGTAGAAGAAATTATCGTTAAGCATAAGAGATGAAAAAGTCTCGATATTCGAAAAAACCAGAAAAATAAAAACTACCGGAGTTGTTGTGAGGTTTGCCGATTACATGGCTTGAATAACCCGGGCAGCCAGGGTGTGCACTGTAATGACTTGGCGCACATCCGTTTAATAAATCACATTATCTCGCCGTACTGACATTACTGCATCAACTTTTAACGTTTCAATACAAAGCAATAAGCAACAATCGACAGGGCGCAAAGGGCGATTGTCATTTTTGATGTGCGATCAGAGCTAATTTGAAATAGTCATACGTTTTTTGCATACCATAATTGCACCCACTGCAATTTTGGTATTTTAAAATTGGAACTGTAAAAGATAAATTCATGTAAATTCAATTTATTACACAATGGCACAATTGATGCATGTTAGTGTTAAGTGGCGATATTTACACCAACAATTTCTTGGGCAGCGGGCTAACCGGTTTTAGATTGTTGGGCTGCCGATGGCCTTAATTCAACAAACCCAGACGTTTCTTACGGGGAAAAGCATTTTTCACTTGATTAGTAACTTCACGTAAGTCGTTAATTAAATTTATGGGGTTCTCAATGAAATTCCCATTAAAAATCTGTTTACCGTTTCCGGCATCCACCCTGTTGTTTGGCATGAACATAGCTCTCTGGGGGGGGGGGGCAACAACTTTGCCGGTTTAGCAGTCAATTTCACGCGTCTTGGCGGTATGCCGGCTTGTACGAATAACTTTATAGGCATAAGAAGCTTCCGGTATTACGGTAGCACTAATGTAATATAGTGTAATTGACCTATGTCATCCATTTAGTCAAAATTTGATTATCATTACAATTTATGAGGTAATAGAAATTAGGTGACAGGCCTAGTATGAAAATTATCAAAAACGTTGCCTGTGCCCTAATTCGTGTTAATGCATTTTTTATGGGGATACCTCAGCCCCGTACCCTATACCGGTTTGGGTTTTGCTGAGCCGTTATTTCGTTATTTAAATTGACATTAAACTTCATAAACCCTCAACTATGCCGGAGGTAATTTACCTGATTCTCAAATTGATTTTTTCTCGACCAGACTCAAGGTGGATAGAAATATGAAAGCAGACATGCTTATATCGGTTTTGAACGAACTGAACGGAACCTCTGCGGATATTGAAGCATCAGGGGTGATCTCAACGGACGGTTTAATGATGGTATCGGTTTTACCGTTCGGCATAGATGAGGACATCGTCGGTGCGATGAGTGCTGCCATGGTGTCTTTAGGAAATCGAACCACGCAGGAATTGAATCGTGGCAGTTTGGATCAAGTATTGATTAAAGGTGCTAAAGGCTATGGTTTAATGACCTACGCCGGCTTAGAAGCGGTATTGACGGTGCTGATTAAACTCGATGCCAAACTAGAACTCATTTTTCTGGACGTAAAACGTGCGGCGGAAAACATCGCTGAATTATTATGACTCATTTCGCTGACTAGTTGCATCACTTTCCTCCATCCTTGAAAAAAGAGGAATTGAGGAGAGATTTATTTAAATAATCTCCGCTAGCCCCTCTTTGTCAAAAAAGGCGACAGAATTATCACGATTAGTTAAGTGCCGGTCTTGATATTTTTTTAATTATGCCAAGCAGGTTCTGAGATTTATGGATGCATAGCGCGGCAATGCATCCATTTTTATATCGTGAATTCTGAATAACATCCATTGCCTAGGCATATTTTTTGGGCATTGCTCTAGTTAAACAATAACGCCGAAACTTTAGTTGAAAACAGGAGGAAAAAAATCATGACTGATGTCGAACTTGAAGAATTAACTGAATATGCCAGGCAATTTTCCGGGTTTACGTTCGAACGCCAAGATTTGCTGATACGGATGGGGCCGACGATGATTCCGGTATTACCGAAGATCACCGATGCATTTTATGAAGTGCTGTTGGGTATTCCCAAACCGGCGAAATATCTACAAGGCCGTGTGAACATGCTCAAGCAGAGCCATATTCATTGGCTCACCAGTATCTTTACTGGACCTTTCGATCTTAAATACGCAGCGGCGATTCATCATGCCGGCGAGGTGCATGTTCGCGTCGAGTTACCCATGGAGTTTATGGCAGGGGGGATGACATTGATAGGCGATCAACTGATAAAGGAAATTGAGGCGCAGTATGCGGATGACAGTGATTTACGTGCCGCAGCTCATGAAGCGGTTAACGCGGTGCTTGGGTTTTCTCTCATCATTATGCAGCAGGCATTGATGGAATCAACGCTTAAAAGCGAGTTGGAAAAGTTTATGAAAGTTACTGGAATCAGCCGCCCGCTCTTCAACAAGCTTGCTGCTGTTTGAACTTAATTTTGACCGGCTTTTCTATTGATAGGGTTTTCAGGTTAGAGCTGCCGGTTAGGCTATAACCCTCTCGATTAAGAGGGGGCTCTGAATATGTCTAAATATAATATTTACTCAGGAATAGCGTCGGCAATTGTCTTACAGTCAGTTTTTATTCCTCGGCATCATCGTAGGCTGCCATAGGATCTGCACCCAAACTGCCTACCAAGGATTGCGGATATGCCGGGCTTTGCAATTCTTGCAGTTTAGCTTGCGTATGCCGGTAGCGTTCGGTCAATTGTAAATTATTCAGCAAGGCGGCGTTATTCAGGTTGTCATGCAGAAATTGTTCAAGATAGTCGCAATGTGCTTGCCACAGATTGATGTCCCGCTGTTGTTTAATACTTAGCCTGGCATGATACCAATCCGATGCTAATAGAGAATCCAGGGTAAACATGGCCCGGATGTCGGGATGGTGCACATCCTTGCCCTGGAATTGCCCATCGGCCATGATATGCAACAAGGCCTGTAAGGGTGGGCATGCGTTGACTATACTGCCATCTTCGATGTATTGTCTGGCGACACGTTGCTGAGTTTCGACAATGTGGTTGACACCGTCGACGAATACATCCAGATCCTGACGTTCCGGCTGTAATATTTCGTCGGTAAACACCGCATGCGGGTTATCGAAAATCTTGCCCATCAGGCCGCTGACAAAGCGGTTGGTAATACGAAAACCCAGGCGGCTGGCCAGCACTTTTTTGTTGTCGTGCTCGAAATCCTTTACAGGCTCAAGGAAGCCATGCTCCAGCAAGTAATCGGGTTGGCGTTCCCGTGCGTTTAAACGCGCCCATATTTCCGGTATCAGCAGACTGATATCGTGATCAACGCGGGTATCGGGGCCGATAAAACCGGCGGAACTGGAAAAGCCGGGATAGCCGGTCAAAATAAAGGACACCAATGCATTATTAAGATCGGCAGTGGCGCGCAAGGCGTTAAACGGGCCTTTGGTCAGCGCACCTTCGCTGCCGGCGCCGGTCGTGGAAGGCGATTTACCGGTCAGGGAAGAAATAAAATCCATGAAAAGTTCCGGCAACTCCTGATAATGAATAGGGTTGTAAACTGCCAGGGAACGAATGCCCTGATCCGGCGGATTATTCCGCCGACCGATCAGTACTGCATCCACCGGATGGCAAACCGGCTGATTTAACGGAATTTTCCGATGCAGCCTTATTCCCATTTCGGCGACGTATTTGCGCAAGGGTTTAACGATATCGACGCGGGTTTCCAGATAGCGCGGGTTTTTCGAAGGCTTACCATCCACTAAGCGCGGATGCGCGGAAGACACGACATAGCCGCTGCCATCATGATAAGCATTGCTGAGTAATTTCTGCATAGGCGCAGTAAATTTGGACAGGGTCAGGATATCTTCCACCACAGAGGCTAATTTTTCGCCTTGTAAGGGTTCGAAATTGGCCATGAAGTTTCCGGCTTCGGCCATATTGGCTTCGGTCTGCTTATCGTAACCGGGGATGATGGCGTCGTCAGGACGCTGGAACAGCCGGTATTCGCAGTTACTAACCAGCTTAATGCTCTGGTTAGGTATATCGTCAGACAGTAAAGGCCGAATTTTTTCAACCGGCACTACCACCGAAGCGCTGATGTCATCTTCCATCTGCACTTTTTCTGCGGCGATATAATCCTGCCGCACCTTGAAAGTCCGCCAGCCGCCTTGCAGATCGAAGCCGATACGCAAATAGGTGGCAACGATCTTGCGTTGCATGAGTTTAAGTTCATGACCGGGCGCACCGTCTATCACATCCACAGATAGGTAATCGCGCCAGTTATCTCCCCATTCGTTACGGTAAAAACGCTTGATCAGAAACACCAGCGCCAGAATGCCGGGCCGAATCGATTTCAGCCACTGGTTGTACTCGGCGGTATGCACCGGCGAAGGCGTCAGCAATTTAATCACGGAACCCAGACTGCGTTCGGGGCTGAGCGGTTGACGAGTAGAATCGCGGTCTTCGTGTTCAAAGCCCGGCAAAAAACGGTTGCGGTAATCGTAATCGAAAATAGCCTGCACCCAGTCCAGATCTTTTTGCAGATCATCCACATACAAGGGCGCATAAATCACTGCGTCTTCAATGGATTTGGAAATTTCCGATTTACCGCCGCCGGATACCGTACAGGGTTTATGACAAAAAGTGCCTTCCGCCTTGGTGCCGACCAGCCGCCAGGACGGCGCACCCGGATGCTTGCACATCTCAATCTTATAGCCGTTCGGCTGGATGTAAATCTTGCCGGGTTGTAGACGGATGCTATGCTGTTTTCTATGGTTTTGCCAGGTGATGGTCTGGGCGTTGAGATTCATGCGCAGATCTTGCGGCACATAAATAATCTCCGGAAACTGCTTATCGATTGCGTAACCTGCCGCTTTGACTTCCATGACCGCGCTGTATCGAGCCGCCATGTCATCGAAATCGTAACCCGGTTCCCGGGTCAGGCTGCCGATACCGAATTCGTCGCCATGATTGAAACGCTGGAAGGCCAAAGCACCGCCTGCGTGTTCCTCCTCCGCCGAACCGAACAGGTTGGCGGCATAACTGATCTGGGTTTTTACCTCTTTTTTGCAGTAGCCGTAATAGTTATCCGCCAGTAGGGTGACAATCACGCCGCTACGGTCTCTGGCCGTTAATTTGAAGGCTTGGCCTTCGTTGTAGAGTTCATCGGAACTTTTCCAGCACATGCCATCGGCGCGTTGCCGTTCTGTGGCATCGTCCCAATGCGGCAAACCTAATTGTTTTTTGCTTAATTTCGGCAGGTGCGGAGCCAGAATCACGCAACCGCTATGTCCGGACCAATGCTCGACATCCAGCGCCGCGTCGCACTCCGGCAAGGCCGGGTTGCCGCCGTTCCCGAAAATACTCTCCACAAAATCCAGATTGCTGACCAGATTGCCGGGCGCAAAAAAACGGATTTCCATCGACTTTTCCGCTTCGATTCCGGGTACTTCCGGGCAAATGATGGGTCGCAATAAAAGCGATGCGAACATCCTGGCCGGCTGGGGCTGATGAACGGTAAACGGCAGCGCCAATAACTCGGCAGGCGGATTTAGCGCCTGTTCCAGCATCAAGGCAAATGTCAGTTTCGGCACCTGCTTCTTGTCGCCCGGTACCGGCAAACCGCCTTCGGCAATATGAAACGAACCTTGCGTGGTGCGGCGGTCGCTGGCCGGATTATGCAACACCCCTTGTTTCACCCGGTAACTGGAAACAATGCCTGAGATAAACTCGTCTTTCCCTAACGGCAAGGAAAGCTCCCGCGCCACGCCATGCCGGTCCAGTTCGAAAGTCATGGCCGGTAAACTGGGTATGCGGTCCAGGCCAAGATCGGCGAGATAGCTATTTAGAAAATTCTGGATACGGCGGTCAGGCGGATACAACGAAGAATTAGCCAATCGGCGGCTTTTTTCCAGATAACTGTTCAGTAAATCCTGGGCGATAGCCATAAAATCGCCGGAGGTTTGATCTATACAAGTCGGCTGGCCGCAAGACGCCAGCTTGAGATTGATATATAGATGCAGTTGTTGTCTGATAGCCTGCTGATCCTGATTCGCCTGATCAAGACCCAGCGCCTTTTGCCGATCCATAAGGACTCCCCGTCGTTAATATTTGAAAGCGCATGATATAGCAAAAAAGCGGGATTTGGGCCGAATATCGGCATTCTTAATGGAGCCACAATTCCACAGTGTCATAAACAACAGTTATCACTTTTACGGACTAAGCAGTTTATGTGGGTTGCGAACATCATGAAATGCAAGCAACGCAACTTACTTAGTTTGATACGTATAGGGATAACCCCACACTATGGCGCTAACACGTCAAAACGCCGACAAGTAAGGCTGGATGATCGCAGCTATCGTAAGCACTCTTTGAATATATGGTGCATTACCTTCCGCTAATGCACCGTATAGCCCTCAACGGTAAATGGGTTCGACAGGTCCGACACTTAATTGCCAAACCGGCCTTTCTTTACTTATCAGCTCATTTTTGCGCATCCTTAGTAAAGCGTAATGGATCTTTTAAATATTCAATAACCGCTTGACGTTCAACTTTGGAATAGGGGTTGGCTGGATAACTATGGCCCTGGTTGCCATTGCCTTTTAAACTGGTATCGAATAAAAACAATCCGGCCTTTTCGGTAGAAACAAACCCCAGTTTCTCGGTATCCAACTCCCGGCTACCCGTCCAGAATTTTTTGGAACGCGACTCCGGCGGAGAAAGCAGCTCATAAATATTAGGCACAGAACCATTATGCAGGAATGGACCGGTAGCCCATATGCCTAGCAATGGCCCCGCCTTTAAATCATCGATTGCCGGCGGCTTATACGGTAAGGGCTGCTCGCCAACCGTTTTAGGCGGATAAAACCGGTAATCGGAATAAGCCAGCTTTTCCTGTGGGCTTAACCCTAAGTCATTAAGGCCTTTTTGCACAACCGCCGCCACAGAGCCGAGAAAAAAGCCGCCGGTTGCGACAACGCTTTGATTACCGAATAATACCGGACCTAACCGTCCGGTCTTTGTATTGCGCAGTAATAGGTTATCGATATAAGTACTATCGGTACCTACCTTTTTATAATTTACCCGCCCGATTTTTATAAACTGTTTGCCGATAATATTTTCTTCTTTTGGCGTTAAAGCAAAGGGCGGCATATTGTGGCAGCTCAAACAATCCCTGTTGAATAAAGCTGCGCCCTGTTTTGCCAGATCATTATTAATCGCACCAAAGATAGGCTCCTGCCAAGCCGGCTCCTTCAAGTTGCCCAACCATTGCTCCATGTCATAAATATTTCTATACAGAACGGTCGAAGAAAGTAAGCCCTTGTTTTGACCGAACAACTTATCCGTTTCAGACTGGTCTTTAGCGGCTTTATCATTGGCCGGAATCAAGACTTTATGGCTCCATTCCGAGGGAATTAAACCCAGCGCCGTCTGTTGATAGGTGTCCCGCACCTTGCTTTCAACCGGGGTACGTAACACTTCATCTTCACTGCCGGTAAAATTGGCATGACCAAACACGCCAAGCACTTCACCTGCATTGCGGGCTAATGGGTTGCTGGCAACCGGGTCCCACTGAACCCAATTCAGTTTAGGGGTAATCCACAAGAACGGATAGCTGACAGGTGCGCTAGGTGCGCGTAAATTATCCGCTTCTTTAAGATCAATAACCGACAAGGCATTAATAATTTGTCCCAAGGCATCCACCCGTCCAGGTCCGGTATGGATAGGCGGAGTACGCATCCACATTTGACCGGCAAATGTCACCGCAAACTTAGAATATTCATCCTCCAGTTTTTTAGCCGCATCCGCAGAAGGATTATTACCTAACACATTAGCGGTAAAACGTTGAAATTTGGCTTTATCGAACCATGTTGCCTGCACAGCATTAGATAGATCGGTAAAAAAAACATCCAATTCAATCGAAGCCGGTGCACCGTCAACCCGGAAGGTTTTACCTTTAACGCTAATGTTATTGGTATGGCAAGCCGAACAGGTCAGCCCTAACCATTTACCGCTGCCCGGAACATTGACCGGGTCGATGGCAAAACCAATAGGCAAGCCGGCAGGATTAAGTCCGTTTGAGTTAATCCGGTCTGCAATCCAACCGTATTTAACAAGATTTTCAGGCGAAGCAAAAGCTTGAGTGTTGGTCGTTTGTTCAAGGACTTTAAACCAGGTAAAGGGAATAAGCCGTGAACCTTGCGGGGTGTAATAATAAAGCTCCCGCGTTTTATTATCCCAGCCTTGATCGAGATAATTAACGTCCTGTGCCGGAGAACTATCGGCTTCGGCAGAGTGCCATAACGTCATTAACGACAGTAAAGTTAAAAGTAAAACCGGTTTTGGTTTAAGCGGTGAACCACAAAATTTAATTTTTTTTTTCATCTTAACTCCAGAGGTTAAGTAGCAGATTTGAATGCGATGAAGCGTAGAATAGTTAACTCCCCTGATCGATCCAAAGACGAGTCACTGAATTCTAGGCGTTAAAAAAAATAATTCAAGCAGTACAAAAGAACTGCTGAGGTTTTGAGTTGTAAACTGTAGGGATATCTAATACAGAATGGAATTTAGTGTGACATGTACCGTTATTAATCGGGTGTGCTGGCAGATTTTGATGATGAACAAGATTTAAGCAATCGTGTAAAATTTACTATTTTTAGAGAGTTCTTTGTACCTATAAGCAAGAAATGATTGAGTTAAACCAAAAATCTTTAAACGTAAATTTATATTCTATATCACCCTTGAATCGAGCGATTTTTTGGCCTTCAGACCCGCTGATTTTGCTATGATCGATTATCTGCCCTTATATCAGGTGCTTGAAAATACAAATGGAAAAGTTTGGGCCGGTATTCTTCCGGATTTATTGCAGCAGGCTTTTACCGATGAATCGCATGGGGATTTGCAACGCTGGCGAAAAGTAATAGATGATTTGCCTAAATTCCATCCGTCCGGTAGCGAACTGCTTAATTGTGTGCGAATAGGATCCGAAGCCGATTTGTCCGATGCCGATCGGTATGATCTTAGACTTGAATTGCAAAAGCTGCACCCTTGGCGAAAAGGACCGTACCATCTGTTTGGTATCGATATCGATTGTGAATGGCGGTCGGACTGGAAATGGAATCGGCTTAAGGATCATATATCGCCTTTGACAAACAGGTTAGTATTGGATGTCGGCAGCGGTAATGGTTATCACTGCTGGCGGATGTTGGGTGCCGGAGCGAAGTTGGTAATAGGTATAGACCCTACCTTGCTCAGCATCATGCAATTTCAGGTAATACGTAAGCTATATGGCGAAGCGCCAATTTATGTGTTGCCGCTGGGCATTGAGGAGGTTCCGGCAGAGATGAGGTTGTTCGATACGGTATTTTCGATGGGGGTGCTTTATCATCGCCGTTCGCCAATCGATCATCTTCTGGAATTGAAAGGCTGTTTACGTCCGGGCGGCGAACTGGTTTTGGAAACTCTGGTTGTAGAGGGTGGCGTAGATAGTGTGCTAGTGCCGGAACAGCGTTATGCGCAAATGCGCAATGTCTGGTTTTTACCGAGTTGTTCCGCTTTGCGGACATGGTTGAGCCGTTGCGGTTTCAAAAATATCCGCTTGGTGGATGTGACGAAAACAACAGTCGAAGAACAGCGGAGTACTGAGTGGATGCGGTTTCATTCCTTGCGGGATTTTCTTGATCCTATCGATGCGGGTTTGACTTGTGAAGGTTTGCCGGCACCTTTGCGGGCGATATTCACTGCGATTAGCGAATAGTTACAAGCTAGCTTCAAGGCTAAGTTGTAAAATTTATGGATTAGATTAAAATTACTGCGCGGGTTGTTTGCGATTTCGATTAATTTATGGAGAAGCTATGAAGAACATCTTTTTGCTTTTATGGTTGTTTTCTTTTGGCGTGAGCGCCGGGCCGGTCAACATCAACAAGGCCGATGCGGATGCCATTTCCACGGCCCTGAAAGGTATCGGGCCGAAAAAGGCGGCAGCCATTATTCAATACCGCAAAGAGCATGGCGAATTCAAGAGCCTAAAAGATTTGGAAAATGTTAAAGGCATAGGCGAGAAAACCACATTAGCCAACCAGAAGGATATTTTGTTTACCGATTACTCACAATCGTCAGCAAGAGCCTCTGAAAAGTTTGTAAAACCGAATACCGGTAAAAAAACAAAATAGTGATAATCACTATTACGGAACCTCGATCTTTATCATTGTTTCAAAATTGTTTTCAGCGTAAGAATTCAATGATTTGTTAAAGGGTCGATCTAAGCTGACAAAGCTGATTTTGCTGCTGCGCACCGGGTGTAATCACTAACCATTGACATACATCCCATTTCTATCTTACAGTTACAGATGCATCACACGTATGTGACAAGCCTAGCGGGTTGGGGCAGTTTGCAAAAATCAGCTATTACTAAAAATTAAAAACTTTCGGAGCACATCACATGGCTAGACCATTAATTCAAATGGCGTTGGATTCACTTGATTTTAACCAAACAGTTGCGTTGGCAGATCAAGTCGCGCCTTACGTCGATATCTTTGAAATCGGTACTCCTTGTATCAAATACAACGGTATCAATCTGGTCAAAGAATTGAGAAAACGTTACCCTGACAAATTATTGCTGGTTGACCTGAAAACCATGGACGCCGGCGAATACGAAGCCGGTGCGTTCTATGCAGAAGGCGCGGATATTTGCACAGTATTGGGCGTATCCGGTCTGGCAACCATTGCCGGTGTTGTCAAAGCTGCCAAAAAATATGGCGCTGAAACACAAATCGACCTGATCAATGTCGATGACAAAGCTTACTGTGCAAAAGAATCGGTTAAACTGGGCGCGCAAATCGTCGGTATCCATACTGGTCTGGATGCGCAAGCGGCTGGCCACACACCATTTTCCGACCTGCAAGATATTGCCCGTCTGGGCCTGAATGTCAGAATTTCTGTCGCCGGCGGTATCAAACAAGCCACTGTACAACAAGTCGTTGAAGCGGGTGCAAACATTATCGTCGTGGGCGCGGCTATTTACGGTGCTCCATCACCAGCTGAGTCAGCACGTGAAATTCGCGAACTGGTTGATGCGGCGGCGGTATAAGTTATGCATCGCGAGCTAATTATAGATAAAATTTCAGGCATTCTTGAGGCAACTGACGATACTTACGATCAAAAGCTAACAGCGCTGCTGGACGATGCTAAGCGGATATTTATATCCGGAGCAGGCCGTTCAGGTTTGATCGGTCGTTTTTTTGCAATGCGCCTAATGCATAGCGGCTACGATGTCAGTGTTGTCGGTGAAATTGTAACGCCGAGTATTAAACGTGGTGATCTATTAGTTATCATCTCAGGTTCTGGTGAAACCGAGCAGTTAATTGCTTTTACCAAAAAAGCTAAAGAAATAGGCGCAAGAATAGTGCTCATTTCAGCAAAAGACGATTCGACAATAGGCGATCTGGCTGACACGACATTCCAAATAGGCAGGGCAGAACAATACGGTAAAGTCAGAGGCATGCCTATGGGAACTGTGTTCGAATTGTCTACTCTGTTTTTCCTGGAAGCGACCATTTCACATGTCATACATGAGAAAGGTATTGCAGAAGAAGAAATGAGATCTAGACACGCTAATCTGGAATAGTTTTCTCAAGGTCTGCGATTGAAATGCTTCAAACGCAGACCTTCAATTCCATTCCTGCCAGCGTGATAACGGACACTACAGCCATAATAGAACGTTATGGTAGTTACCGTGATTTACAAAGCCTCAGCCAGAGTGATGGCTTGAACAGTCAAGCATCGCCTTTAAAATAACAAATAAAA
>CAVXZR010000052.1:0-11422 GCA_963765965.1 uncultured Pseudomonadota bacterium | reverse complement strand
AAGCACTGCTTCGACATTCGCGACAACATTATCGACGGTAAAGCCGAACTCTTTGAAGAGTTGACCTGCCGGGGCCGATTCGCCGAAACGATCCAGACCGACGATTTTGCCATGGCTGCCTGCGTATTTCCACCAACTATCGGTGACACCGGCTTCGACGACCACACGTTTGTTGATACTTGGCGGCAGCACACTATCCCGGTAAGCTTGATCCTGGGCTTCGAAGACGTTGGTGGACGGCAGCGAGACCACTCGGATTTTTTTGCCTTTGCCGGTCAGGACTTCGGCGGCTTTGACCGCCAGTTCGACTTCGGAGCCGGTGGCGATAATGATGGCTTCCGGCGTGCCTTCGCTGTCTTTGAGAACGTAGCCGCCTTTGCCGATCGCTTCAATTTGTGCCGCCGTGCGTGGGTTGTGCGGCAGGTTTTGTCGCGAGAAGATCAGGGTGCTGGGACCGTCCTGGCGTTCGATGGCGCATTTCCAGCTGACCGCCGATTCCACGGCATCGCACGGACGCCAGACTTGCATGTTGGGTATCATGCGCAGCGTGGCGGTTTGTTCGACCGGTTGATGGGTGGGACCGTCTTCGCCCAGCCCGATGGAGTCGTGGGTGTAGACGAATAGCGTGGGGATTTTCATCAGCGCGGCCATGCGCAACGCGTTGCGGGCGTATTCCGAGAACATCAGGAAGGTGGCGCCGTAGGGTTTGAAGCCGCCGTGCAGGACGATGCCGTTCATGATGGCCGACATGCCGAACTCGCGGACGCCGTAGTAAACGTAGTTGCCGTCGTGACCGGGGGCGTTGACGTCTTTGCAGCCCGACCAGAGCGTCAGGTTGGAACCGGCCAGATCGGCGGAACCGCCCAGCAGTTCAGGCAGCAGGGGGCCGTAGCCGTTCAGGGTGTTTTGCGAGGCTTTGCGGCTGGCGATGGTTTCGGCTTTGGCGTCAACGGCAGCAATGAAGGCACCGGCTTTTTCCGGCCAGTCGCCCGGCAGTTGCCCGTTGATGCGCCGTTCGAATTCGGCGGCCAGTGCCGGATGGGCGGCGCGGTATTTGTCGAATTTGTCGTTCCAGTCGCTTTCCAGACGCGCGCCTTTGTTATTAGCATCCCAACCGGCTTTGATGTCGGCCGGGATTTCGAAGGCGGGGTGCGGCCAACCGATGCGTTCGCGGGTCGCGGCAATTTCCGCTTCGCCCAGCGCAGCACCGTGGCATTCTTCTTTGCCTTCTTTGTTGGGCGAGCCCCAGCCGATGATGGTTTGGCAGCAGATGATGCTGGGTTTGTCGGTGACTTTTTTCGCTTCTTCGAGGGCTTTTTTGACCGCTTCGGCGTTGTGGCCGTCGACTTTCGGGATGACATGCCAGCCGTAGGCTTCGAAGCGTTTCGGGGTGTCGTCCAGGAACCAGCCGGTAACGTTGCCGTGACCGCGGACTTCGCCGTCGATGGAGATGTTGTTGTCGTCGTAGATGGCGATCAGTTTACCCAGCTTCATGGAGCCGGCCAGGGAGCAGGCTTCGTGCGAGATGCCTTCCATTAAGCAGCCGTCGCCGAGAAAGACGTAGGTGTGGTGGTCGACGATATCATGTCCGGGGCGGTTGAATTGACCGGCCAGCGTGCGTTCCGCCAGAGCGAAACCGACGGCATTGGTGATACCCTGACCCAGTGGGCCGGTGGTGGTTTCGATGCCTGGGGCGTAACCGTATTCGGGGTGACCCGCTGTCCGCGAATGCAGTTGACGGAAATTTTTGAGTTCTTCTATCGGCAGATCGTAGCCCGTCAGATGCAGTAACGAGTACAGCAGCATGGAGCCGTGTCCATTGGATAGAATAAAACGGTCGCGATTAGGCCAGTTTGGGTTGGCAGGATTGTGATGCAGAAAATCGTTCCACAAAACTTCTGCGATGTCGGCCATCCCCATCGGCGCACCGGGGTGGCCTGAGTTGGCTTTCTGCACGGCGTCCATGCTGAGGGCGCGGATGGCGTTCGCTAAGTCTCGACGCGAAGGCATGTTGGTCTCCTTGGTTTATTTATATACAAGAAAGGCGTCTAAACCTTTTCCTGAAAAATCCTGGGGGTTAAAACGAACGAAAGGACGAGCGGCATATTGCCACTCGTCCTTAACGTTAATGCCAAAAAACAGCTATTACCTAAAGCTTATGCGGCAGCGGCATCAACCAGATCGCGAATTTCACGAGCGGAGGTAGCTGGGCAAGGTGCACCATCAATAGCGGCACCAACAACGATAATGTTCGCACCCGCTTCAACGACTTGTTGTACGGTGGCTTGTTTGATACCACCAGCAACAGAAATTCTGACATTCAGGCCCAGACGGGCAATATCTTGCAGGTCGGAAAATGGCGTATGTCCAGCCGCTTGCGCATCCAGACCAGTATGGATACCGACGATTTGCGCGCCCAGTTTAACCGATTCTTTTGCACAGTAAGCTTTGTCATCGACATTGATCAGGTCGATCTGTGTTTCAGCGCCATATTTTTTGGCAGCTTTGACAACACCGGCAATGGTTGCCAGACCGGATACGCCCAATACTGTGCAAATATCCGCGCCTTCTGCATAGAACGCACCGGCTTCGTATTCGCCGGCATCCATGGTTTTCAGGTCTACCAGCAATAATTTGTCAGGGTAACGTTTTCTCAATTCTTTGACCAGATTGATACCGTTGTACTTGATACAAGGAGTACCAATTTCAAAGATATCGACGTAAGGCGCTACTTTATCAGCCAATGCGACAGTTTCGTCGAAAATCCAGTGAATCCAACGCCATTTGAATTAATGGTCTTGCCATAATGATGTGCTCCGTTTGTTACAGTTATAGTTATAAGGACCGCCCACCAACAATGTTTTCCCGGCTTTCAGACCGGAAGAGTCACACCTTGGCTGATGGGCAATGATGACGATCTAGCGCAACTCTAAATCAGAATATGGCGCTCTGTCAATGCAAAAGCCAAGTTAAACCATACTATGCCGCATTTTGATTTATCCGTAGCAGTTTCACCGCCTGAGTTTTTTGGGATTGCACAGTCTTCGCCAGCTTGTCGTTTTGTTATCGGGCGCTGTCGGATTCAATACAATTTCTTAGGGAAAATCCCTTGTTTTCAGTCTCGCCAACCACTCGCAAGCCCCGTCAGTCGTGGCACCGAGGCTTTACATAATAAATTCTGAAAAGTGGATTGAATTTTGCTTTAAGAGATTAGATATTTATAACTTTATGGGGCGCAATATGTCGAGTACTGTTTTTTCCGAAATTTTAAACGGGTTGTACGAAAATCAAGTCATTCCTTATCTAGGGCCGGGAGTGGTGTAAGCCTTCGGTCAGCAAAATCAGCGGTGAACCTATTGCCGCCGATAGCGACAGCCTGATTCTCGCGATGAACGGCGGCAAACCGATGGCTCCGAAATTGATGTACGAATTTCCAAGAGCCGCTATGAATCAGGAATTGAAACGCGGACGAAATTTTGTAACGCAATTTCTTGACAAATTATTGGGCATACGCAATGGAGCCGTTCTTCAGTGCATGACTGGTTAGCGGAATGGCGACCCAAATACGTGGTAGACATCAATCGCGATACCCAACTTCAAGACACTTATGCCGACGAAGAGCACACTCTGGTTGTTGGCCTGGCGCGGGTCATCGGTACGGCTTTCCGCTTTAAAGTTTTCCACTATGACGGTAGCAATTATTTCGAAATCCCGCAGGAACAAATCGATAAAAACTTGCCGATTCTGTTTAAACCGATGGGTACGCCAAAACCGGAATCGAACTACATTGCTTCCGATGCAGATTATGTCGATTACATCACCGAACTGATGGGCGGTTTCGCCATACCCAATTTTTTAAAGGAGTACCGCAAGGACGAAAAAATATTTGTTGTTAGGCATGGCGCTGAATCGCGATTCGGAACGAATGGTCATGAGCGATATTGTCTACGGCGCTAATGAACATAAAGGCTGGTTTTTAAGAAAAAATTCTACCGACAAAGAAAAACGCTTTAGCGAGCGTATGGGGTTTGAACTGATCGAGATTAGTTCCCAGGAGTTTTTGGAAACGGTACAAGCCTCTGTGCTTGCTGCTGCCTGACCCGATTGATGTGTCTACCAGGCCGGATGGACCGGTCTGGATTTTCTAACAACTTGCGGCTTAAAACAAAAATGCAACAAAAAAACAGCCTGAAAGCGATGTATCAGCCAGAATGTCACCAATAGCGTTACCCAGGGCGATAACCGGCAAACCGGGTTCGGCAATAGTGGCCGGCAACGCAAAATCAGCCAAACAGACGGCCATGAGCATGGTTATTATCGGCAATACGTATAACAGCATTGAGGTAGATAGCAAATGTGCATCGTCTATCGCTACCACAACCTGATCCCCGGTTTGCAGAGCGAACTCGGATTCGACGGCAAATTCATGCTTTGGCAACAGCTTTGCGAAGGTCGCGGTCGTGCAGGAGGCTTGCTGTGCACAGCCACCGCAACCACCGGTTTGCAGGCTTTTGATCCAAATTTGGCCGTCAACAATTTTGCTGACGATCGCTTGTTCTTCGATCATGATCTGTCTTACTGCCAAGCCGGACTAATCGCGGACAGCCAATCGTTCAGTCTGGCTTCGGTAAGCTCTTTTTGATTGTCTTCATCCAGCACCAAGCCACCAACTGACCGTCGAGTAAAGCTTTAGATCGATTAAAATCATAACCCTCGATGCTGGTAATCCGACGACCGGGCGCCGCATCGCAAAATGCATCATAAATAAAACCCAGGGCTCCACAAAATTATCGCCATAGCCAACCTGATCGCCGAGACCGAATAAGGCTACGGTTTTGCCGGAAAAATCGGCACCGGACAAAGTCGGCAAAAACTCTTCCCAGCTTTCGTTCTGGTTGCCGGTGGTTAAGCCCGGCAATTCGCCATCGCCATAAGTCGGAGAACCCAGAATCAAAACATCGTAATTTAGCAAGTCATCTACGCTGGCCTTTTTAATATTCACCGGTTTATCGGCTACCCCTCACCGAGTTGCTTTTGTATCTTTTTCGCCACCTTACGGGTGTTGCCGGTATCAGTGCCGAAAAATATGCCTACTTTCGACATGGCTCTTCTCCTGTTTGTAAAAACATTAATGCTGAATTTGCAATAAGCCAGGATTGGCTTCTGTCTGTTATGCTTGCCATTGCTCCGGCGTATAGGTATTCAAAGTCACGGCATGCAATCTCCCGCTGGCCAAGGGATGGGCTAAAGTCGCCATCACGCCTTGGTGCTGTTTGATCAAGGTTTAGCCGGTAAATTTTTCGCTGATGACGGTTATCTCCAAATTACACCCTTCGCCGGCAATATGAGTTTCGGTCCTCGGATACCCTTAACGATTAATGCTTCCACTTCAGAATGGCTGATGGCTTGACTGGCTGCTACCACCTGTGCCGATTATGGCGGCTTCGCAACATAGGTAATAAACTACCGGCTTTATCCATCGATTCGATAATATCGCAACCGCCTATCAATTCGCCGTTGATGAACAATTGCGGGAAAGTCGGCCACTTGGATACCGAGGGCAATTTTTCGCGTATAAAAACGGCGCTCTTAATACGTCCACATAGGTATAAGGTACTTTTGTAGCATTGAGTATTCCAACGGCTTTCGCCGAAAACCCGCATTCCGGGGCCGAAGGAACGCCTTTCATATAGATAATGATAGGATTATCGGCAAGTTGTTTGAGGATTTTTTCTTTTGTACCGGTCATAATTTTTTGCCAATTAAATTAATAACGTTTTGGTAATGGCCGGATACTGATGGTATATCCATAAACTTTCAATTCGGCTTCTTGACCGCGTGCCTCCGGGAAAGGGTAATGCCTTGCGCATCACTCAAGGGATTAACGCACATTGCCCGGCTTGACGCATAACTGGCCTCGCCCTTTTTTATGCCTGATGTCATTGACCGGCCGAAACCAGTAGTGGCTGTATTCCAGATTCTGCCGTTCCAGCATCTGAATTTCAGCTTCGCCGCGTATCATATCAGCATTGACGATACAACGCTCGACATTATCTCTGGACGGCACATCAAACATTGCCCGCCGCAATACATGCTCCATAATGCCGCGCAAGCCGCGAGCGCCGGTATTACGGGCGATGGCTTTTTCGGCTATTTCCACCAAAGCATCCTGGGTAAATTCCAATTCGACATCGTCAAAAGCGAACAACTGCTGATATTGTTTGACCAAAGCGTTTTTCGGTTCGGTGAACACTTGTATTAGTGCGTCTACATCCAGCGGCTCCAAGGGGGCCAACACCGGAAAACGGCCTATAAATTCCGGAATCAGGCCGAAACGTTTCAAATCGTCCGGCTGTGTGGCGTTCAATAATGCCTCCAGCGCTGGGTTTTCGTCCGGGTTGCTGACTTCGGCATGAAAACCAATCGCGGTCTTTGGCGGTTGCAGACGTTTTTCGACATGTTTTTCCAGGCCGGGAAACGCGCCGCCGGCTAAAAATAAGATATTCGGGTATCGATCATTACTGTATCGTTCCGGCGATCTTTTCGCCGCCTTTGACAGAGACTTTCACCTGCGAACCTTCCACCAGGCGCAGCAGGCTTGTTGCACGCCTTCGCCGGAGACATCGCGGGCGCCGATCGCCTGTTCCGGACTGCGAGCGATTTTGTCGACTTCATCCAGATAAACGATGCCCCATTCGGCCTTACTGATTTGCCCTTCGGCAACATCCAGCAGGCGCACCAGTATATTTTCGACATCATCCCCGACATATCCGGCCTGAGTCAGCGTAGTGGCATCGGCCACGGCGAACGGCACGCCGACTATCTTCGCCAAAGTACTGGCTAGCAAGGTTTTACCGGTGCCTGACGGTCCGATCAGCAAAATATTCGATTTACCGATTTCCACGTTCTGATCGGCGTTAGCCAAGTTGCCGGCTTTGTTGCTCTCTTGTTTAAAACGTTTGTAGTGGTTGTAAACCGCCACCGACAATATTTCCTTGGCCAAATCTTGACCGATCACATACTGATCGAGCATAAGTTTGATTTCAGCCGGTTTAGGCAATGGTCCCTGCATTTCCCTGAGTTCCTTTTTCTTGCCCCAACTCGATACTACCTGACTTGCCAGTGTCACGCAGGCCTCGCAAATATGCCCTCGGTACCGGCTATCATGGTACGGAAACCGAGGCCTCTATCCCGCAAAACGAACAATGTTTGAGTTCTTTTACCATGTATCTCCTCGTATTAAGTTAAGCTATATCGAAGTTTATAATCTCTAAGAATTCGGCTTTCAAGCAATACGCCATAAATTCTACATTTCACCGCCGGTAAATTCGCCAGCCAGGTGCGTTGACAGTTGCGACGATATCGTTCCTGCATCAGTCGCCGTATATTCGGCGTGGCTTTTTTCAGAGAGAGCGTTTCGGCATGGATAATTTTCTGACATTGGATCAGATGGAAACCCATCTCGGTTTCCACCAAGCCGCTGACTTTATTTTCCTTCAAACTGAACAACGCTGCATCCAATTCCGGATACAGTTTACCTGCAGATATCGCGCCTATTCACCGCCATTCAAGGCAGTCGGACATTCCGAATTTTTTAGAGCCAGATCGGCAAATTTATGCGGTTTTCGTTTCAGGATTTCAGCAATCTCTTGGATACGCTGTATGGCGTTTTCCGAGAATTTTCCGGATAATCCGGGTTAATACTGATCAAGATATGCCGGGCAAGCGTTGTTCCGGGCGAAGAAATTTTTCAGGATGCGAATGGTAAAAAATTCCTATTTCCACCTCATTGACCTTGGGCGAGTGTGATGCTATGCGTTCCAACACGGCGTTGACCTTGCACTGCCGGGACAATGCCGCCTTCAGCGTTTCCAGCTAAGACGGTTGGCTTCCAGCGCCGCGTGAACGCCTCTTCATCCGAAAAGCGGTTGCGAACTTCCGCTACCGCCCGTTGCAATTCCTGCTCAGTGACAATCACACTGGCTGCCTCAGTGGAATTAATCACTCTGGTTTCGATCTCGTATTCATTTTTGGCCTGCCTTTGTACCTGCAACAATTGCTCGGCTTCCAGATCGGTCGGCTGCCTTTTTAAACAGACTTAATGCCGCCCGTAATAAAGTATAAGGTTCGATTTCCTTGTGAGCAGTCTGACTCATGAGTAATCCTCCGGCTCCTAAAATTTTCCGGATCGGCCGGTTCCAGAACGCTTTCGGGCACTTGTAAAGTTTTGCCGGGGAAACGGACGTGGTACTGCATGGGCACCTCTCCCGCAAGACTTTCAATATTTCCCCTTCCGTGCCTTTTTCGACGATCACCTTGCCTTGGATACCCAAATCGATTCTACAAACCACCTTATCGTGAAACTCAAAGCGGCTGGGATTCCAAGGGGCGTCGGCGGGAATCAATTCTTCCGCCCGGCAACCGACCATGCGGCCCTGATCCAGAAAATGCACGGTATAAACCACTTGATCCTGCAAAAATGTGCCTACTTCGATCACATTGCCGACGCTGCCACGCCTAATCAGCAATTCACCGACCTCCATACCGGGATAAGTGCCGTCGTTGCGGACGTTACGGGTAACCCGCACTCGTTCGCCGAAATCGAAACGTTCTTCGTCAAAGCTTTCTTCTATCATGTTTGGATGTCGCTTAGGGAAACAAAACAGTTTGCGGCTCTGCCCATTTTGAAAACCTTAAAAACTTTTTCGGTCTGGGCATCAGACTTCACAAAATCCTGATAAGCACGCAGCAGCAATTGCTTATAAACCTGTCTTCTTGCTGGTTTCATCTTCCGGCATATGTTCCGTGCCTTGATCCAGGTAATCGTGAAAACGCTGTAAAATGTGCAACCGATTGACATGCACCACGCTGGCATCGATAGTCCAGTTCGAAATACTGCAGAAAATCTTCGGCAGATTCAAGTTCTTCCATTTCTTCTTCCAAACTCATGGTCTTACCTCGCGCAAGCAAATGTTCGATGCCGCGGAATCGCCGCCGACAACATACATCACCAGTAAAATCAGCAACATCACTGTGGTCTGGGCCAAAAATGGATCGGATTTTTGTTTTAACCATGACACACCCTTCAATTATGTCAAAAAGTGCACTACATAACAACGCTTAAGATTTAACCTGGTTTAAATCGACAAACTCTTCCGAAAAGACAAAAATTAACCTTGACCACTGAATCCTGCCGCTGCACCACCAGACTCCAGCAATGCCTGTGCACCTATTCGGTCCTTGTCGTCCAGAGCCACCAATTTCTCGAAAATGCTCTGACTCAAATCCAGATTCTCCATGCGCATATTCAAAAATCCGATGGATTTCAAGGTAAACAAATACAGGCTGATTCGGGTTAAATTATCCTTAGGGGCAGCTGGTAATATGTTTTATCTCCAGTTGCTCCCAATCCTCGGGAAAATCGATCCCACGTCTAATCAGACTCAAGGCTTTTTCGGAAATCAACAAAGCTTCGCTAGTCGATGCTGGTAATAATAAAAACGATTCAAGGCTACCAAAACATTCAAGGATTCCGGCGCCCGCAAATAAGCTTTAACAACGGCAATTCCGCTTCGCCGCTACTATATAAATCTGCCGCGAATTTAATCAAATCCTGTACTTCCTGCGGATCTTCCTGCTGGAAATACAAATCCTTGGCTTCAAATTCCAATAAATCCATTATTCACCGCCTGCGGCTTGTTTCAGAATGATTTCCTCTCTCGCCATGACAGACGGTTTCCGCTTCGCAAGCTCCACAGTTTTCGAGTTCTCGGCACTGTTACGAAATTGCTTTTGCTTATCTTCCAGTTGATCCAGACGTTCGGCCAGACAATTGATGGCTTTGCCTATCGGATCAGGAGCTAAATGATGATCCAGATCGATACCTTGGGATTTTGAATTTTCATGCCCTTGCTTTGAATAATCCGCCCGGGAATACCTATCACGGTACAACAGGGCGGCACATCTTTTGTGACCACCGAATTTGCGCCAACTCTGACATTATTACCGATAGTAATCGCTCCGAGTATTTTGGCTCCGGCACCGACCAGGACATTATTGCCCAAGGTCGGATGGCGTTTTTCCTTGTTCCAGGTGGTGCCACCCAGCGTCACGCCGTGATACAGGGTAACATCGTCGCCTACCTCGGAAGTTTCGCCGATCACCACGCCTGCACCGTGATCGATAAAAAAGCGTCTACCTATTTTGCACCGGGGTGAATATCGACATTGGTCAACCAGCGGGCAAACGCCGACAAATCGCGCGGCCAGTTTCCAGTCGGCCAGCCACCAACGGTGACTAAGGCGATATAGCAACACCGCATGCACGCCCGGATAAGCCAGCAACACTTCAACCAAACTGCGGGCAGCCGGATCGCGGGCAAAACGCAATTCACATCTTCACGCCAAGCTTGCCATAGTCTGGCGACGAAGTTTGGCCGTTGCGGTGAAAAAAACATCATTTTGCCAAACTCCAGGTGGTTTTACCCGGCATTGGAACACCAGGAACACGGAAAAAAGTACCCGGATATCGTTCGTCCTGTAACTGAGGCTGCTCGATTAAGCTGTTGCACGTCCGCCTTCCCGTTGTTTGACTTGACTTTTTTTAGGACTGTTACTCATCGGAAACCTCGCTAAATATTATGTAGTAATTGATTTAATTCAACCGGTTTTGGTGCGCGTTTATTGGCGCTAATAAACTGGCGAATCTGTGGCAACAGTCCCGGCCAGCTACAACATCAATCGAATACCTATTTGTCTGTAAGCATAAATCACCCCCTGCCGCCCGGAATGCTTGCCCAACACCAGTTGATGACACGGCCCAGCAAAGCTGGATCAACACCCTGGTAATTTTTGGGGTCTTTTAATAAACCATCGACATGGATACCGGCTTCGTGACTAAACACATCGCGTCCTATCAAACTTTTACGGCTGCCTATGGTATCGCCGGAAGCCGTGGCAACCTGATGAGACAAAGCCGGAAAGTTACGCAAATCCACCCCGGTTTCTATACCGTATAACTGTTTTAAACCGACTACAGCTTCTTCCAAAGCCGCATTGCCGGCTCTTTCGCCCAAGCCGTTGACAGTAGTGTTAACGTGAGTAGCTCCGGCAACCGCTGCAGCAAGGGTATTGGCAGTTGCCAGCCCTAGATCATCATGGGCGTGCATTTCTATATCCAAATCAGTATGGGTGCGAAGAGTACGAATGGCATCCAGCACACCGAATGGTTCCATCACGCCAACCGTATCGGCAAATCGAAATCTGCAAGCTCCGGCCTGTTGCGCCGCCTCAGCCATTTGCCAGAGAAAATTGCTATCTGCCCGTGAAGCATCTTCCGCCCCTACACAAACCCGCATGCCTGCATCAACTGCGATTTTCACGCAAGAATCGATAGTTGCCAACACCCAACTACGGCTTTGCTT
>CAVXZR010000051.1:0-13993 GCA_963765965.1 uncultured Pseudomonadota bacterium | reverse complement strand
GTTCGAACCGGGGTTTTCAAATCATGAAAATTAAACTGAATAGTTAAATCAAAGCTAATATAGCTTCAGGAGTTCACAGCATGTCAAAACCCGCCCTGTTGAATGAGCCGCCGGTTCGAGCTTGCGTTGCCCTGGCGTTGCAGATTTTCACCGCCGCCGCCTCGGCAAACGGACCGAGCGGCCTGATCGTAACCGATGGCTCTCTAGGCGCGGCGGGTTTTCTGCATAACCCGCAAACGCTCAGCACGTCGAACAATACCGGCACGGTGACCATTACCCAGGACATGGGCGCCACCGTAGGCGCCAACCTGTTCCATAGTTTTAGCGAGTTCAACATCAATACCGGCCAGAGCGTAATCTTTACCGAAAACAGCTATAACGCGCTGGATAACGTCATCGCGCGCGTCACCGGCGCCGACCCCAGCCTGATCGACGGTACGCTGCAATCGGCGCTGGGCCATGCTAATTTCTACTTCATCAACCCGAACGGCGTTACTTTTACCGCCAACGCGCAGATCAACGTACCGGCGGCGTTTCACGTCGGCAGCGCGAATTCGATTAATTTTCCCGGCGGCGGCAGTTTTCAGGCCGATTTAAGCCAATCCAGCGTACTGAGCAGCCAGGCGCCGGCGGCCTTCGGCTTTTTGGCGACCACTCAGGCCAATAATGGGCTGATTGATGTCAATGGCGCGCAACTGGCGGTGCAGCCGGGGCAAAGGTTGGATGTCGCCGCCGGCGGCGTCAGCCTGAAAACGGCGCCACCTTGACGGCTTCAGGCGGAGAAATTCGTCTGGTCGCGCTGCAAGGCCCAGGCACAGTCGGTTTGCAGTTAGACGCCGCCGGAAAATTGCCCTTGCCGGCGCAAACCCCTAGCACGGTTAACGCCGGCGCTATTTCCATGGACAATAGCACGGTCGATAGCAGCGGCAATGGCGGCGGGCGCATCGCCGCTTGGGCGGAAATATTAGTTTAAACGATGGAGCGATCGTTCAAGCCGACAATACCGGCGCTATTGACGCCGGTAGCGCCCAGGTAGTGAACGTGCAGGCCAATGCCATGACGCTGGCCGGCAATAGCCTCATTTCCTTTGCCGTTTCCGGCTCTGGCCACGGCGGCGATATCGCCATTCAAGCCGGAACTTTGGCTGAATACGGCAGCTTGATTACCACGCAAACCACGGGTAACGGTAATGCCGGCAATATTACGCTCAAAGCCGGTGATCGGTAACCCTTGATGGTCAAGGCAATAATACCAGCGCCTATAATACCGATGGCATATCCGGCGACGCGGCGGGCCCTACCGGCAGCGAAACCGGTAATGGCGGTAATGTGACCGTTCAGGCAGGCAATATGACTATCGTGAATACCGGGGTAATATCCAGCGATACTTATGATAACGGCAATAGCGGCAACGTTCAGGTCATTGTGGCTAACGCCTTGGTTATCAATGGCCAACGACAATATGACCTTACCGGGATTTCTTCACAAGCTAGCGGTCTTACCGGAAATGAAACCGGCGATGCCAGCAAATTACTGTAACAGCCGGCACATTGGATATTCTGAACGGCGGCGTAATTACGAATGATACATTTGACCAAGGCAACGCGGGTACGGTTAATGTCACCGTTAACGGCGGTTTGACGGTTAATAGTCAGGTTTTTCCGGATTTACAGGAATTGTTTCGAGTACTGATCAAGGAAGCATCGGCCAGGCCGGAGATGTTAGCGTGCAGGCTGGCAGGTTGGATATTTTGAACGGCGGCGAAATTACCACTGATAGTTGGGGGCAAGGCAATTCGGGATCGGTCAATATTAAGGTTAACGGTACATTAACGGTTAATGGTCAGGGTAATTCCGGATTTACAGGGATAGACTCGGGTGCGGAGCAAGGCAGTACCAATCATGCCGGTGTGGTTACTGTGCAGGCCGGCAGTTTGGATATTATGAATGGCGGGCAGATTACAACATCAACTGGACCAATGGCAACGCGGGTATGGTCAATATCACTGTGTACGGCGCCATAATAGTTGATGGTCAGGGTAATTCCGAGTTGACAGGGATAGGCTCGATTGCAAACCAAGGTAGCGGCAATGCCGGCGACGTTACGGTAAATGCCGCCGCATTGGATATTCAGAACGGAGGACAGATATGACTTCGACTTGGACCAGCGGCAACGCAGGTACAGTCAATGTCAGCGTTAACGGCGTCATGACGGTTAATGGTCAAGGAAATTCCGGATTTACAGGAGTTGAGTCAGGCGTGCTTCAAGGCAGCGGACAAGGGGGCAATGTTACTATTCAGGCTCGCACGTTGGACATACTCAACGGCGGCCAGATTTCCAGTAATACTTATGACCAAGGCGGGGCCGGCAAAGTGACCGTGAAGGCCAATCTGCTCAACATTAACGGCTACGGGACTTCATCAGATACCGGAATTTTATCGGCTTCGATTGGCGCGCAATCCAGCGGTCAAACCGGAGATGTCACGGTCACGGCCAACGATAGCCTAAGCCTGACCGCCGGCGGGCAAATCAGCAGCACCAATGAAGCCGTAGTTCCTCAGGCCGCCGCGACCTCCCTCCAGCCCGGCAACATCACTATCACCGCCCCGAGCCTGCTCATGCAAGACAGCTTCATCACCACGCAATCAACCGGCAACCTCGCGGCCGGCGGCATAAACATAAACATTGCCCATGCGCTGACCATGAACCTTTCCTCCATCACCACCAGCGCCAATACCGGCAATGGCGGCCCGATTACCATCAACGGCGGCAACGGTTATTTAGACTTGGTAAACTCCGGCATTACCACCAGCGTCGCCGGCGCGAACGGTAATGGCGGAAATATTCAGCTTACGGCGGGGGTATTGGTCATGGATACCGCGGAAATTCAGGCCAACGCCTTTAGCGGCGCTGGCGGCAATATCGCGCTAAACCTCAGCGACTTGCTGTCCAGCGGCGACACCTTGATCGAAGGCGGCGCGCCGGTCGCTTGGAACCCCGCCATGACCGGCTTGAACCTCATCCAAGCCGCTTCTCAAGCCGGCGTCAGCGGCGCCTTAAACGTCACCGCGCCGCAATTGAACCTGAGCGGCGTGCTGGCCAACCCCGGCGGCCCGCAATTCGACACCGGACTGATCAGCCAAGACTTTTGCGATTTAGGCGAAGGCAGTAGTTTGACGCGGCTGGGTCATGGCGGCTTGCCGATCAAAGCCAGCGAAATGAGGTTTTGAGAGCAGTTTCCCGCTATGCATATTTTTTTTCCGGTCGGCCATTGGCTGTAGACCACGCTATACAAAACTAAGAGCTTGAGGAGTTCACAGCATGCTAAAACCCGATCTCTTGAATAAGCAGCCGGTTAGGGCCTACCTTGCCCTGGCGTTGCAGATTTTCACCGCCGCCGCCTTAGCAAACGGTCCCGAGCGGCCTGATCGTAACCGATGGCTCTCTAGGTACGGTGGGTTTTCTGCATAACCCGCAAACACTGAGCACGGCGAACAATACCGGCACGGTGACCATTACCCAGGACATGGGCGCCACCGGAGGCGCCAACCTATTTCATAGTTTTAGCGAGTTCAACATCAACACCGGCCAGACCGTTATCTTTACCGAAAACAACTATAACGCGCTGGATAACGTCATCGCCCGCGTCACCGGCGCCGACCCCAGCCTGATCGACGGTACGCTGCAATCGGCGCTGGGCCATGCTAATTTCTGACTTCATCAACCCGAACGGCGTGACGTTTACCGCCAACGCGCAGATCAACGTACCGGCGGCGTTTCACGTCGGCAGCGCGAATTCGATTAATTTTCCCGGCGGCGGCAGTTTTCAGGCCGATTTAAGCCAACCCAGCGTACTGGCAGCCAGGCGCCGGCGGCCTTCGGCTTTTTGGCGACCACTCAGACCAATAATGGGCTGATCGATGTCAATGGCGCGCAACTGGCGGTGCAGCCGGGGCAAAGGTTGGATGTCGCCGCCGGCGGCGTCAGCCTGGAAAATTCCGCATCGCTGACCGCAGCCAGTGGAGATATACGCATCGCGGCAGTACGAGGACAAAGCAGCATAACCCTGCAGGCCGATAACGCCGGCAGATTACCGCTGCCAGCCGCCACACCCAATGCCGCGAACGCAGGCGCGATCAATATCAATAATAGCACTGTCGATACGAGCGGCAACGGGGCAGGGAACCTAGTCTTTACGGCGGAAACGTGGCATTGGCTAACCAATCTTACGTTACCAACAATAATACCGGCCAAGCCAACGCAGCCGGCCTTTTGGCTGTCACAGCAAACAACTTGAACCTTGCCAACGGCAGTTCAATAACTAGCTATGCTAATTCATCAGGCAATGCCGGAAATGTTTCCGGTAAACGTAAATGGATCATTGACGATGGAAGACCCGTTAAATGCTTCAGGAATGGATCCGGGGAATAATTGGAAACTCATGGGAATTATTGCCGATACGAATCTTAATTCGACCGGTAATGCCGGCAATATTACCGTAACAGCCGGATCGCTTAATATTTTCGATGATGCCGCAATCGACGCCACGACATACGCTCCCGGAAATGCTGGAACCATTAACGTTACCGCCAATTCATTGCTAATCGACAATCATTCCATCACAACTGGGTTCGCTGGAATATTCTCATCAGCGCTAACACAAAACTCAGGTTACGCAGGTACGGTAAACGTTCAGGCAGGAAACGCAGAAATACGCGACGGCGGTCAAATCACAAGCCTTAATTACTCTTCCGGCGGGGGCGGAAATATTTATGTGAATGTAACCGGAAGTTTAACGCTTGAAGATCCGGCTTTTGCCCCTAATGTGACCGGAATAGGATCCACCACCGTGAATAGTTCTGGCAATGCCGGAAAAGTGACGGTTCAAACAGGTACTTTAAACATCTTCGACGATGCCGAAATCGATACCTCTACCATTCTTTCTACCAATGTTAACGGAAATACCATAGATCTAGGAAATGCAGGGGTCATAGAGGTCACAACCAATACATTGTTGATTGACAGTCATGCCAGTCAGTATTCTGGCGGTATTTTTTCGATAGTGTCCACTAATGCCTCCGGAAATGCCGGAACAATAGTAGTTCATGGACAAAATGCGGAACTAAGCAACGGCGGCCAAATCAGTACCGGTACTTATTCATCCGGAAAAGGCGGAGACATATTTGTGACCGTAACCGGTACGTTATCGCTAGACGATCCGAATAGCGCCCCTCAAACAACTGAAATAACTTCCAATACCCAATCTACCGGCGATGCCGGAAATGTAACGATTCAAGCATCAATGCTTAATATCTTCGATGACGCACAAATTTCGAGTTCCACCTCGGCAACTGGGAAAGCCGGCGCGATTGATGTTTCCGCCGGCACACTACTGATAGACAGTCATGCCAACCCTAACTCCGCCGGCATTTTTAGCAATTCATCCGGAACTCAATCAAGTGGGCAAATAGGAGATATAAACATTGACGTTTCCAGCCTGTTTAGCCTGATGAACAATGCCCAAATCAGCATCAGTAATAACGCCGTTGTGTCCGACCACACGCAACTAAAAGCTATTATACCCGGCAACATTACCATTAGCGCGCAGGAAATCCGGATGATCGATAGCACCATAACCAGCGCCGCCAGCGGCAACGTGCCGGCCGGCGGCATCAACATTGATTTCTCCCATGCGCTGACCCTAAACTTCTCCTCCATCACCACCAGCGCCAATACCGGCAACGGCGGCCCGATTACCATCAATGGCGGCAACGGTTATTTAGACTTGGTAAACTCCGGCATTAGCACCAGCGTCGCCGGCGCAAACGGCAATGGCGGTAATATTCAGCTTACGGCGGGGGTATTGGTCATGGATACCGCGGAAATTCAGGCCAACGCCTTTAGCGGCGCGGGCGGCAATATCGCGCTAAACCTCAACGACTTGCTGTCTAGCGGCGACGCCTTGATCGAAGGCGGCGCGCCGATCGCCTGGAACCCGCCATGACCGGCTTGAACCTCATCCAGGCCGCTTCTCAAGCCGGCGTCAGCGGCGCCTTAAACGTCACCGCGCCGCAATTGAACCTGAGCGGCGTGCTGGCCAACCCCGGCGGGCCGCAATTCGACACCGGCTTGATCAGCCAAGACTTTTGCGATTTGGGCGAAGGCAGCAGTTTGACGCGTCTGGGTCATGGCGGCTTGCCGATCAAAGCCAGCGAAATGGGGTTTTGAGAGCAGTTTTGCCGCCGGTAAACCCGGCGCACGCTTGCCGCTAATTCAGGCCCGCCGAACAAGCGCCACCGGGAGCGCTTTTCAAACACAGCGCGTCGCCCATTAAGCCATCGATAAACTCCGGCTTTTGTTTGCCATCGCTCAGCCGATAGACTTGTTCCGTCACCCGCCGGAACAGTTTTTCCACCGGCAGGCCCGGCGTGGGCAGCAATTCCAGCAGCGTTCCGGTATACAGGCTATGCTCCTGCATGCCCCCGTCGCCGGCCAAGTGGCCCGGCCCGGTGGAATAGGCGATCAGCATGCCGGCGGAGCGGCGGTGCTCGGTGATATCGGGATTGCCGATCAAGGAACGGCAAGGTTTAACCGGGCAGGAATTAACCCGGCAGGTGTCCAGAATAATCATGCTGGCCCCGGTGGGAAGTTCGGCCAGGTTTTCCCGCAAGTCGTCCAGCAGAAAGCCGGTTGCCGGAATCCCGCCGGGACTTGCCAAATCGGCGTCCACCGGCAGCAAATAACTGCGGCCTTGGTGTTGCACGCCGTGTCCCGCATAATAGATGACCCTCAGCTCGCTTTTAGCCGCTTTATGATGGAAAAAATCGAAAATCCGCTGCAGCATGGCTTCTGGTTTCAGGTTGGCGTAATATTCGACTTCGAAACCTAAATTCGCCAGCGCGCCGGCCATTGCCCGCGCGTCGTTTTCCGGATTTTTCAGCTCGCCGCTGAGGTATTGTCCGTTGCCGATCACCAAGGCCACCCTGGCCGCCGGCAAATTCCCGGTGCTGACCGGATTGGCGGCCTCGGCTTTTAAACTTAGCATGACGCCCAGTAAAGCCGGCATGACGAAAAACAGCAATAATTTAAATAATCTCATGATTTTCAACGCTCAACCGCCCCGTCCGGGACTAAATCCACCGATTCTATAATCCGGGAAGCGCTTAGTTCCCGCCTTGGCGTTTTCCAGGCGCCGGGCGGAACTCCACCCAATAATTGCCCAACTGTCCCGGGAAAGGCTGACCTAGGCTGCCGCGGATCTTTGATCAGCAAATAGCGGATTTCGCCTTCGCTGGCCGTGGATTTAAACGTCATGCGCAACACCGGCCCCTCCTTTGCCGCTACGGGCGCGGGCCAACGCCATTGCTCGGACTCGCTGGGACTGACCAAAGCATTATGAGCGGGTTTCAGCAACAAAGCCGCTATGAGCCCGGTTTGCGCAAGCACCAAGCAGACCGTTACAGCGGACAGCGGCGAGAGGGAAACTTCGCTCAGTTCCAGCCATAGGCGTTGAAAGAGATTGATGCGCGCCGCCTTAGGCTTTGGTAGCGGCGTCTTCAGCACGCAGCCTGGTTAATAACCGTTCCACCCAGATCCGGCGCATCGTTCGGCAAGGCTTGCCGCAGAGCTTCTCACCCAAAACCCGGTTGAACCGGACTTCCGCTTGCGCTTCCGGATGCTGTGCTAGATAGCGCTCCATCCATTCTTGTTGCGGGCTAGCCAGCAACCCCTTTAGATATAAAGGCAACCACTGCTTACGAACTGTTCCGCTTTGCTTATTCGTATCCAAATTCTCCTCCTTCCGGCAGGCAACGTGCTAAGCATTCCTTAATTTTAAGGCGTGCATGATGTAACCGCGTTTCCACGGTATTCGGCGGACAACCGATGATGCGGGCCGCTTCCGCTATGTCCTGATCTTCAATATAAACCAGGTGTAAAACCTCGCGGTGTTCAGCGGAAAGTTTTCCCTTGGCCGACAGCTTTTCCACAGAAAAGCAGGATAATTTTGCCCAACTGATCGTTCTGTAAAACCTCGTTCGGCAAAGGTTGCCCGGACGGCAACACTTCGGCGAAATCCTTCTTATCTGCTCCCACTCCACCCGCTGCTTGCGCAACACATCGATAGTCTTAAACCGCGCGATGCTCAACAACCAGGTTTTAAATTGCGCATCGCCGCGAAACCGCTCCGGATGCTTCCACACCTCTAAAAAAGTATCTTGCACGATTTCCTCGACCAAACTCGTATCGCTCGTTAAACTGGCACCAATAAAGTTCCGCACGGTACGGCTGTAGTCAAGATAAAGGGTCTTAAACGCCTGCTCGCTTTTCTGCCTGGCGCTTTTGTCAGCTATAAGGCCGAGTAGATGGTGTATGGTTTCTTCTGACAAGACAATGAACCTAAATTGAGTGATCCAAACACGATTATACTCAGTTAAACGCCGAACGCCTTAATCCGGATTCGGATTAGGTTTATCGCCAACCACCCCCCTCATGAGCTGAGTCGATTAAACCGGAAAATCGGTTCAAATTTTTTTGGCTCTGGGGCGTTAAAGTTTGATATTTGCATCTTTGGAATCGTACTTTTGTACAATTCTAAAATAAATTTATAAATGTTTCGGTTTTTAACGCAAAAATTCCAGTATGTCTCAATTTACTTGCAAATGGCCTTACCATGAAAAAATATATCCGGTTTCTGTTTATTCTTTATCTAGTCCCGCTTGCCGCCGCCGCGGATTTTGCCGCGCTGATTGCAGCCGCGCAACAGCGTCTCGATCAGGGACAGTCTTTTCTGGCTATGGACGACTTGGATGCGGCGCAAAAAGCGGCGGAAAACGCCGAGGCAACAAGCCAGAATCGATGGCTTTGCGCGGAGAAACCCGTTACCATGATGCATCATGTTCGCGCCGAAGCCGAATTTTTCTGAACCAAGCCATCGCTGCCGAAAGCGGCGATAAACACGAGCTAGCGCACTGGCGCCTTGTGGCGCAATTACAGTTGGACCGCGAACAACAGGACGCCGCGCGCCAACTGTATACGCAGAGCGCAACAACTGGGCGAAACGGATCCGGAAATCGAAATAGCCTCGCGGCTGGGTTTGGCGACCTTGCTGCCGGAACGGCGGCGTCTGGCGGAACTGCAAGCCCTTAGCCAGCGCCTGACTATTATAAAAGAGCCGGCCGCGCGCGCCCCCTATGCGCTTAACCTGGCCCAACAAGCCGGAAACTCGGCCCCGGCGGTTTGCAATTGGCTTACCAAGGTTACGAACAGGCGCGGCTATGGGCCGGCGGCCAACATCCGCGCCTGTTGCGGAAAGTCTGGACGGCATGGCGCAACTCTACGAAGACTCAACATCGGACTAACGAAGCCCAAACCCTTAACAGCAAAGCTCTAGACATGGCTTTGCGCCTGGAAGCCCATGATTTATTGATTAATCTGGCCTGGCGGCAAGGCCGGCTCTACCGCCTGCAACAAGGAACGATGATGCTATCGCGGCTTATCAACTGGCGGTGGAGCAGATTGAAACGATCCGCCATGATATCCCGGTGGAATACCATAAAGGCCGTTCTTCGTTCCGTGAAACCCTGGAACCGGTCTATCTCGGCTTGGCGGATCTGCTATTAGCTAAAGCCGGCCAATTGGACGAAGCACAAAAAGCGCCCTGGCTGCACCGCGCCCGGGATACGGTGGAACTGATAAAGCAATCGGAATTGGAAGATTTTCTGGGTGGGCGTTGCGTCGTGCAAAGCCATAAAAACGTTGCGCTGGACAACATCGAAAGCGGAACGGTAGTGCTGTATCCGATCATGTTGCCGGACCGGTTGGAGCTTTTGGCCGCCAGCGGCGGCGAAATCCGGCAATTTACCCAGCCGATCCCGGCCGCCAGTCTGCAACGCCAACGCAACGCTACGCCACGGCGTTACGCAACGCGGCGCCGGACGCCAAGTCCTTGGGCAAGCAGTTATACGATAGTCTGATCGCGCCGGTCGAACCGTGGTTGCGTTCCCGCCAGACCAAAACCATCGTCATGGCATCGGACGGTCCATTACGCACTATCCCGCCGGCGGCTTTGTATGACGGCGAGCATTATTTGATCAAAATTATGCGCTCGTCACCACGCCCGGATTGAGCATCATAGAACCCAAACCGATACAATCGCAAGGCGTCAACGCCTTGCTGGCCAGCTGAGCGAACCTGGCCCGGTGCTTGACCGCTTCCAGGCAGTCTGGAGCGCCGCCGAACAGGCCGAAACCACCGAGCCCGATATGACTCGCCGTGGGTTGCCGGATAAGCTAAGGCGCATCGAAACCGGCGCCGGCGAAGCAACCTCGTTCCCTCAAACTGCAAAGCACGATCCGCTGATCCGGAAAAAACTGCAAAAAATGTTGCAACTGCCCGGAGTCGAAACGGAAATCGCGCAACTACAGACCGCTGTGCCGCATAAGGTGCTGCTAAACGCCGACTTCACCGAGGAAAATTTTAAACAACACCTTCTGCAAGATTCTTACACTGTGGTGCACATCGCATCGCACGGCATGTTCGGCGACAGCGCCAGCCAACAGTTTTCTAATGGCTTACGATGACGTTATCGACATGGACGAATTGGAAAGTCTGCTGAAAGGCGAAAAGTTCAACAAACAGCCGGTGGAATTGCTGACCTTAAGCGCGTGTGAAACAGCGGACGGCGATGACCGGGCGCCGCTGGGCTTGAGCGGGGTGGTGATAAAATCCAAGGTGCGGAGCGCGCTGGGCAGCTTGTGGCCGGTATACGACGAAGCAGCCTCCCTGCTGATGGCGGAATTTTACCGGGCATTGTCGCAACCGGGCGTCAATAAGGCGCAAGCGCTTAGACAGGCGCAAATGGCGCTTCTCAAGCAAAAAAAACTGGAAAACCCTTATTTCTGGTCGCCGTTCATTTTAGTGGGAAATTGGCTATGAACCACCAGCCCAATAGTTACTGGCGACTATCGATCGGCTTGCAACCTGTTTGACGGCTTGGAAGACAGCGGACGGATAGTTCGAAAAGTCAGATTAATTCTTGGCTGCAACACTTTCCGGGTCTTGGGCAATTCGTGCCGCCAATGGTGTTGCAGGGCGCCGGCCATGATCAGCAAATCGCCATGCGCCAAGGCCAGATCCAGTTTTATGCCGTTGGCCGGATGTTTAAAACGTAAGATCCGCGTTTCGCCGAAACTCAGCGAAGCAATCAGCGGATTTTCGCCAAGCTCTTGTTCATTGTCGGCATGACTGCCCATCGAATCACGTCCATCGCGATACAAATTGGCAAGCACGCTGTTGAACCGCCGCCGGCAAACCGCCGTCACGGCGTTTCTTAAGTCAAGTAGTTCCGTGGTCCAGGGTAACGGACGGTGCGCCTGGCCAGAATACTTATAATGGGCGTCGGTATCGCCATACCAGGCCATTAGCCGCGGCGTGGTCAGCCGCCGGCCGTAGATCAACAATTCTTCTGTCCGCCAGGCCAAGTTCCGCAAAAGACGCCGATAAAATTCGTCGGCCTGCTCTTTCGGAAAAAACGCTGGTAACAAGTAAAGTTCGCCATCACAGGGCGCAAGATTTGGGCAACCGGACAAGGCTAACATAGGCTCATTTATATCATGCGCAACAAAGTGAATTGTGTAATAAACTTAGCATTGTTTATCATCAACCGCAGACTAAGTACAACCCATAGGAAACCTGATATGAAAATGCACTATACTGAAATAGGTTTTGCTATTTTGTTAAGCTGTTTTGCAGCTCTTGCCGACGCCGCGGATATTGCCGCCGGGAAAATCCACGCCGTTGCCTGCCAGGCTTGCCACGGCCTTGCCGGAATCAGCGGCAATCCGCAGTGGCCTAATCTGGCCGGCCAAAGTAGCGCCTATCTCGAAGCGCAATTAAATAAATTCAAATCCGGCGCCCGTATCAATCCAGTTATGCAGCCTATCGCCTCAGGCTTAAGCAATGGCGACATGCAGAATTTGGCGGTTTATTTTGCCAGCTTGCCGGCTAAAGCGGCCGGCGGCGATCCCGCGCTGGCTAAACAAGGCAAGGACAAAACCGGCATGTGCCTGGGTTGCCACGGCCAGAACTTAACCGGACAACTTCAAAATCCGCGACTGGCGGGCCAACAACCGGACTATCTCTACAAAACCTTGCTCGATTTCAAAAGCGGCGCTCGTTTGGGCGGCCCCATGAACCCGGTTGCAAAGAGCTTTTCCGAGGCCGATCTCAAAGCCATTGCCGCCTATCTGGGCGCCTTGACCGATTAAGCCTTCCGTCGCGATTATTCATGAAATTACAAAATGTGGATCTACATAACGCTATCACCGCCTTGACGTGCGCGCTGGATTTAGTCGGCGTGGATGAAGTGAGGCACGGCAAACGCGTAGCCATCATGGCGAGGTCCATAGCTCAACATCTGGACTGGTCTGCCGCGGATTGTATGTCCATCCTTTACGCCGGCATGCTGCATGATTGCGGCGTATCAAAAGTCCACGAACATCGCCATCTGACTGAAAGCCTGGAGTGGGACGGCGCGGAAGCGCATTGCCTGCGCGGGGCCGAATTTTTATCGGCTTGTGCGCCACTGGCGCATTTAGCTGACGAGATACGCTATCATCATAGCCGCTGGGAAACGCTAAGCACTGAAGCTATCGATCCTCGCCTGCAATTGCGCGCCAACCTGCTGTTTCTAACGGATCGGATCGATATTCTCCAGGTTGCGCACCTAAACAATGGCCGCATTTTGACCGAATTTCCGGCCATCATAGCGCGTATCAAATCTTTATCCGGCTGCTTATTTGCTCCGCAATTGGTCAACGCTTTTGCGCAAGCGGCCGATGTCGAAGCGTTTTGGCTGGCCTTGGAACCTGAATACCTGGATGAGGACTTGCGGCGCATCGGTAACGGCATTCCAAGCATTAAACTGGACATGTCTGAAATAAAGGAGCTCGCGCGGCTACTCTCGCGGGTGGTGGACGCCAAATCGCCGTTTACCGATGAACACTCGCAGCGGGTGGCGCATATCGCCCGGCAATTAGCGCTTGATTTCGGCATAGACGCCTATACCCTGGATTAGGTTGAAATAGCCGGGCTATTGCATGACATCGGAAAATTGCGGGTTTCGGAAGACATTATCAATAAACCGGGCAGCCTGACAGCGGAGGAACGCGCCACCATGCACCGGCATAGCTATGATACCTTCAGGATATTGCAGCGGGTGTTCAACAACTCTATGATACCGCTGTGGGCCGGCTTTCATCACGAAACCTTGCGAGGAGACGGCTATCCGTTTAAAACCGGCCGGCGGGGACTAGATCTGGAATGCCGCATCATCGCCGTCGCCGATATTTTCCAGGCCTTGGCGCAACAAAGGCCTTATCGCCCAGCCTGCATCTGGCCACTATCCTTGAGGACATTCAACAACGCGTCAGCGACGGTTATCTGGACGCGTCGGTAGTCGCTAAATTGACGGAAAACGCCGAGCGTTATTACCGTTTGGCCTTGGAGTGAAGAACCAGCCGGTTTAGGTTTTTTTATTCAGGCCGGGCTGATTTTTTAGAAAATCAACCCAACCCTTTTCAAGATGATCCTACAATACCGGACTTTCCACTACGCCTCGGCGACCACCGGCACGCTGATGCCCTGCAAGACTTTGATTTGATCCAGCACGGCCTGGGCATGGCCTTCCGGGTTAACGCCATACAGCGCCGCTTCCAAAACGCCTTGCGGGTTGATAATAAAAGTCGAGCGGACGATTTTCCATTTTTTAACGCCGTCTTTCTCGACTTCCTGCCAAACCCCATAACTTTCGCACAAAGCGCCACTGGTATCGGCCAACAATTGCACATTCAGGCCGTATTTTTCGATGAAGGCGCGGTGACTTGCGCAATCGTCCTTGCTGACGCCGACAATAACCGTGCTCCAGGGCGGCAAACTCATCGGCCAGGGCGGTAAAGTCATTGGCTTCTATGGTGCAGCCCGGCGTATCGTCCTTG
>CAVXZR010000050.1:0-4795 GCA_963765965.1 uncultured Pseudomonadota bacterium | reverse complement strand
GCAAATACCGATAGCCGTTTCCGCAACGGCAATGACTCGCCCAGATAACTTATCGCCTCGCCTTTAAGATTACGGGGATAGCCGCTGCCATCCATGCGTTCATGGTGTTCCAAAATCGCATTGTTGATACGGGGATTCAGCTCGGGTTGCTCCTTCAAAATCAAATAGGCAATAGGGGATGAGAATGAATTTGCCGCCACTGCTCAATGTCTAGCTCCAGGTTAACATCCAATAGCGTGGGATCGATATGTAACACACCAAGATCATGAAATAAGCCAATATTGGCCAAGAGCCGCATTTCCGTTTCCGAAACCTGGCCAATTTTACCTAACAACAGGCAAACAAAAGCCACCAGTAGGCTATGTTCAAATTGCAGCGGTAAACGCTGGCGCATAACCGTTAGTTTATTGGCCAACACCGGATTCAGCGTTACCTGGCCTATATAACTAATCAGAGCCGACACGCCATATAAGTTCGGTAGAAACGCTTGCAAATAGGGTTTGCTTTCCACGACATCCAGCGTATATTTTTTGAGTTGCCCTGGGGTCAGGGTATTGACGATGGCAATGGAATGATCGATAGGTTTTATTAGCTTGTGTTTTAACAACTCGCCCAGGAAGTGCTGATTGATCGCTATGCCCTTGGCTATTAATTTTACTCCTTGCTGATTATAAATGTCCTCTATTGTCCTAACGAGTTCTTGATCGCCAAGGCCGGTAATATGTTGCAAATAATAATCTTTCATGCGGGTTGCGATAAGTGTTTAAGCTGTTCAGCCGTTGATGAAAACCGGGGATAGCGCTGGCTTTTTTAATCAGCACCCCGCCCGCTCGGTTGCTAGGCAGGGTAGCGAAGATTTACGGCGTCACCCCGTAACTGGCGAATAAGCACCGGAACTGTTCCAGCGATCTTCTATGGACCAATGGACGGCATGCGTCAGCAAGTCCAGCAGCACCACGCCGTTGATGGTGGCGTCCTGAGTGGCTGCATTCCGTAAGCGCCTTGCTAAGGCGCCGTTTATGATTTGCAGGTTTCGATACCGGGTTTTTAGTTGATCCAACTCCAGGCTTATATCCAATCCGTCTTCAAAGCGGAAAAATTGGGCCAGCAGAAACATGGATGTGGTGCGGTAAACGGTTTCGTCCTCGCTGGCCAGCGGCAGGTGAAACATTGCCATCGGTTTCAGAAATTCGGTATGCGGACAGGGGCTGGTCGCCATGATCAGGCCTAAAATCGAACTCATTGCTCTTTGCATGGTGGTCTCGCCGCTATAGGTGCGTTCCGCCGCCATGACGTCCAGATGCAGGGTCTGATATGATGGAATGCCACTACATAAGTTCAGCAACGGACTCAGATTAACGGCTATTGGACAAAAGGGAGTAGCCGTTTTATTCAGTGGACAATTTTCGCATTGCCTGTATTCCAGCGCGGCCCACGATTGCGGTTTAATCTCGGTTTCCGGAAGGTAGGTGCAACTTTTTTTATCGATCGCAATCGGAAATTCGATTATCCGCTGGTTGGGGAAGCTCAGTTTGTAAAAAAAATTTAGCTGTTTTTCGCCCATTGGCTTACTTTAATGATCGATTGAGCCCGGTGATATAAATGAATGTTCGTAATCTGACTATCTAGGCAAGAATAGCAGACTAGGTAAGGAAATGCAGTACTTTATAATAACAATCGCTTAATTAAATCTTAACATGAATACTGTACCGGCTAACATTTTAATTGTCGACGACGAACCCAACATCTTGCGGGCATTGGCGCGGTTGCTCGATAAATATGAAATTTTTTCGGCTGAAAGTGGCGATGAAGCCTTGTCTCTGGCCGAAAATCAAAGCTTCGATCTGGTGATTACCGACTATCGGATGCCCGGCATGAATGGCATCGATTTTTTAATTCTGTTCAAAAGGCTACAGCCCAACGCGATACGCGTGGTTTTAACCGGCTTTGCCAATCTTGAAGCCGCCCAGCATGCGATTAACGAAGCCCAGGTGTTTAGGTTTATTAATAAACCCTGAGCGATCTGGAGATTTTGAGCGTGGTGGAAAACGGCCTGAACCATAAACACATGCTGGAAGAGAATAAAAATCTGGCCGACAAAGTCCGCGCCCAGCAAGTTTTACTGGATGACAAAGAGACGATCATCAAGGCGCTGGAGGCCGAGGAGCCCGGCATTACCAAGGTGAACTGGAGCAAGGATGGGGCGATCATCCTGAATGACGCGGATTACGAATAGCTTAGGGTGGGCTATCAATGGCTGAGCTTGCGGGATGGACTGGCAGCATGATCCTAAATTTTGAGCCTAGTCCCGGCGCTGAATCGACTTCAATCTGGCCATGATGGTCCTGGATGATTTTATACGATAGCGACAAGCCAAGGCCAGTGCCTTTGCCGACCGGCTTGGTGGTGAAAAACGGGTCGAAAATCCGCGCCTGAATGTCTTCGCTCATGCCGATACCGTTGTCTTCTATCTCCACCCATAGCCAATCAGGATCTTGATAACCGGTGCGGATGATAATGATGCCCGCGTCCTCGATCGCTTGCGCGGCATTGACCAGCAAATTCATGAACACCTGATTGATTTGCGAACCGACGCAAGCAAAAGGTTTAACGCCGCCATAGTCTTTGATGACGGTCGCTTTATATTTGATTTCGTTATTGACGATATTCAAGGTGGCGTTCATGCCGGCTTCAAGATCGAACATGGTTAATTCCTGGGCATCGACATGGGAAAAATCCCGTAAATCCTGGACGATTCTTTTGGCGCGCGTCGCGCCCTCCAGCGATTCCTTGACCAGATCGGCGGCATCGACTTTGAGAAAGTTCAAATCGACGCTTTGTTTGATTTTTTGGAAGGCCTGCACATCGCGGTTATCCTCCGGGAGCTGCCGGGCCAAGGATTCGGCGACAACGGTAATTTGCGACAAGGTCTCCACGTAATTCTGTAAGCTGTGCAGGTTGGAATAAATATAGCCCAGCGGATTATTGATTTCATGGGCGACGCCGGCGGCCAACAGTCCGATTGAAGCCATTTTTTCCGATTGCACCAGGTGCGCCTGGGCTTCCTTCAACTGTTGGTTGAGCAAGGTTTGCTGATTTTTTTCGATTTCCAGGATTTTGTTGGCGTCGGTTAAAGCCTGGGTTCGCTCCCTGACTTGTTGCTCCAACTGCTGATTGATTCTGGCCAGCGTCTCTTCCGCCTGTTTTTGCACGGTCATATCCACGCCACAACCCATCAAACCGGCAAAGGCGCCGTTTTGACGTATGCGGGGCGTCGCCGTTTCCAGTATCCAGATCACGCCGTGTTCCAAGGTATTCAAGCGATATTGGATTTTAAGTTTAATCAGATCGGCGGCCGCCATTCGGTAAGCGTCGGCGACATGCCGCCTATCATCGGCGTGGATAGTGTTGATCCATTGCCGCTTTGCCACCGGCCATGTTTGATGCCAAAGGTTTTAAACCAGAAGCGATTATAAAAAATCGGCTGATTCTTGGCATTGGTTATCCAAATCAAGGCCGGCAGGTTGTCGGCAAGTTCCTTAAAGCGATCTTCGCTTTCCCTGAGCGCTGAATAAAGATTACTGTGCAAAATTTCGAATTGTTCGTGTTCGTCGAATTTAATTTGGCCTAGGTCTACGCCTTTATTCAAGCCGATAGCCATGACCTTATCGGTTTTTAAAATATGGTTGCCGAGCCACTCCACCAAAAAATCCAGCAGTTGCTTGGAAACCGCGCCGGCATCCTGTTTTACCTCGGCCTCCACCCACAACATTTTCTCGATAAACGCCTGATGTTCTTCGCGGTGTTGCTTAAACACTTCAGGCGGGTAACCCGCCTTTTGCATGAGCTCTTCTCATGCCCGAAGTGGTAAACCGTGTATTCGACGAGCTGGTTGACGGTTTCGACGATGGTTTCCGGTTTCCGCCCAGGGCTAACACTTCGTCCAGCCGGTTAATCAATACCAGCAGATGCTGGTGTTGACGGTCAGCTGTCAATGCCGACTTTACTGGTCATTCCAAGCCAGAATACTCATGAGCTGGTTTCAAGCCGCGGTTATTGATTTTAAGCCGCGCATTAAATTAAAGACCGCCCTACCCTGCTTTTTAACACGGGCATGCGCGGTCCTTTGCCAGTTCCCCAGGTCCAGGCTGGAGAACCGGCCTTCGCTTTTACAGGCCGGGATTTAGCCCGGCCAGGTTCATGAGTCCACTTCCGGCAGATCGGCCCCGTGTTCATAGCATAGTTTCGGCAGTCGATTTGCATATTCGCGCATTTTTTCCTTGACGTGGGCGCCGGCGACCCGCAGAGCCGGCAGTCTATGATGGCGTCGATCACCAAGCTAAAGCGGTCGATTTCATTTTGAATAGCCAATTCCAAAGGCGTATTGATGCTGCCTTTTTCCTTGTAACCGCGCACATGCAGGTTGTGATGGTTATTGCGTCGGTAAGCCAGCCGGTGTATTAACCACGGATAGCCATGAAAATTGAATAATATCGGCTTTATCCAGGGTAAATAAGCTATCGAAATCCCTATCCGACAGGCCATGCGGATGTTCCGTGGCCGGCGCCAGCTTGTAGAGATCGACGACATTGATAAACCGGACTTTAAGCGTCGGAAACCTTGCGCAGAATAACCACCGCCGCCAAGGCTTCCTTGGTGGGAATATCGCCGGCGCTTGCCATCACCAAATCCGGTTCCGAGCCGTTATCGTTGCTGGCCCATCCAAATACCTATGCCTTTACTGCAATGCTTAACCGCTGCCTCCATATCCAGGTTGTTCTAAGGCAAATATGAC
>CAVXZR010000049.1:0-83774 GCA_963765965.1 uncultured Pseudomonadota bacterium | reverse complement strand
AAATAACTTATATCCATCTGTAATACCTCTCAGAAAAAATAGAAAGTGCCTGAATTCCTGTAATAGTCCATCATCTCATGGTAAATAATTTACGTAACTATTCAGTGAATTCTTGAATAGCCCCATCAATTCGATGAAATTGAAAGTGTTTTGGAACGCCCCTGGTGGGTTACAATGCGCCCAACGAATTTAACTTTATCTAAACTCAACGAGTTGCGCATCTAACCCACCCTACGCTGAATAATTACTAATTTACAGAATTTCGTATAAAAAAGTCATAAGAAAATTTGTATAACAAGTAAAGGGAATATAAAAGTCGATGAAAAAACTTAAAAATCGCTAGTTAATAATTATGCCGCCGGCTTTTAATAAGCCGATTTTATTTAGCTAGTTAGTATTTGCATGGATCGGCAATTGTTTCTAACAATTGGAAGTTGCCGGTTTCGGTCAATATCGAATTAAAACAAATTATCAGCCACTGCAAGCCTGAATGGCTCTGTCCGGTTAACAGGCGATTAGAGAAAGGATATTTTATGAGTAAAACTACCTATACCGGTTTCGTTGGCGGATGAGGTATAAGGTGCTATGAAGTGGATGAAAAATCATTTTTATATTTTCTTTATATCTCTTATCCTGGTTTTTTCGACTTTTTTACTGGAGATTCTGTAAAGTTAAAAAATGGCAATCGAAGTTGATTGCAAGGGTCAACAGTTTTTACATTTTTTCAAAGAGGTGATTCCGATGGATTTAGGCTATTTATTGTTAATGGCAATTTTCTTTGTCGTGACCGGTTTATTGATTAACGGCTGCGAGTCCTTAAGGGGGAAATCATGAGTTGGATTTATTTGTTGAGCGGCATTATGGCGGTAGGCGTGTTGGTTTCTATCTGGTGGAGGCATTGTTCTATGCGGAGAAATTCTAATGACTGCGCAAGGTTTTCTACAAATTTTAGATTACATGGCGGCCCTGCTGCTGCTGGCTAAGCCCTTGGGCGGCTACATGGCGCGGGTCTATCGGGACGAACCGGTCGGCTTAAATCGCTGGTTTGCCGGTGTCGAAAAGTTTTTCTACCGCCTTAGCGGCGTGAAAGCCGATCAGGAAATGCCCTGGACGCAATACGCCATGGCCATGCTGATTTTTAACCTGCTGGGTTTGCTGGCGGTTTATTTTCTGCAACGGTTTCAGGATATTTTACCGTTAAACCCGCAAGCGCTGCCGGCGGTGAGTTCCCGATTCCTCCTTCAACACCGCCGTCAGTTTCATCACCAACACCAACTGGCAAGGCTATAGCGGCGAAGCGACCATGAGTTATCTCACGCAAATGTTGGGTTTGAGACCGTGCAAAACTTCCTCTCGGCCGCCAGCGCCATGGCGGTGCTGGTCGCGTTGATCCGCGGTTTTTCTCGCCGCAATACCCACAGTATCGGCAATTTTTGGGTGGATATGACCCGCAGCACCCTCTACATCTTACTGCCTTTGTCGCTGGTTTTGGCGTTAGTGCTGGTCGGCCAGGGCGTGGTGCAGACCTTCAGCTGTATCAAACCGTGTCCCTGCAGGAGACGGTGAGTTATCAAACCCCCAATCTCGATGCCGACGGCAAACCTGTCATGGACGCCGAAGGAATCCGGTCACCGAAAACGCCGAAACCAAACAGCAAACCCTGGCCTTGGGACCGGCGGCCTCGCAAATCGCCATCAAACAATTGGGTACCAATGGCGGCGGCTTTTTTAACGCCAACTCCGCCCATCCTTTCGAAAATCCCATGCCGCTGTCTAACTTTCTGGAAATGCTGGCCATCCTGCTGATCCCGGCGGCCTTATGTTTCACCTTTGGCCTCATGATCGGCGATGTGCGCCAGGGCTGGGTGCTGTTAGCCGCCATGACCCTGGTGTTTGTGGCGTTAATAGCCGTCACCGTACCGGCTGAACAAAGCGGCAATCCGGCGCTGAGCGCGCTGGGGGTTGATCAAATCGTCTCCGCCCAGCAACCCGGCGGCAATATGGAAGGCAAAGAAGCCCGTTTCGGCATCGTCAACTCCGCGCTGTGGGCGGTCGCGACCACGGCCGCCTCCAACGGCTCCGTCAACGCCATGCACGATTCGTTTACGCCCATTGGCGGCATGGTGCCAATGTGGTTGATGCAGCTTGGCGAGGTCATTTACGGCGGGGTCGGTTCCGGTCTGTACGGCATGATCATCTACGCGCTGATCGCGGTATTCCTGGCCGGTCTCATGATAGGCCGCACCCCGGAATACCTGGGCAAAAAAGTCGAAGCGTTCGAGGTCAAAATGTCAGGCATCGTCATCCTGATTCCGCCGCTCATGGTCCTGGCGGGGACCGCCATCGCCCTCATGACGGATCTCGGCAAGGCCTCCATCTTCAATCCAGGCGCGCACGGTTTCAGCGAAGTGCTGTACGCCTTCTCGTCGGCCGGCAACAACAACGGCAGCGCCTTTGGCGGCATCTCGGCCAACGTCCCGTTTTATAACTTCATGCTCGGCCTGGCCATGCTGTTTTCCCGCTATTGGCTGATGATACCGGTCCTGGCGATTGCCGGCTCCCTGGCCGCCAAAAAGACCGTACCGGTCGGCCCCGGTACCTTAGCGACCCATACGCCGCTGTTTGTGATGTTACTGATCGGCACCGTGCTGATGGTCGGCGCGCTGACCTTCGTGCCTGCCTTGGCGCTGGGCCCCGTTGTCGAACATCTGCAAATGATCAGCCACCCATAATTAGGAAAAAAGGCCACCCTTATGACTACCAAACCCATTTCCACGTCCCTTTTTGACCCGGATATTCTGAAACAAGCCGCGATTGACGCCTTTTTAAAGCTGACGCCCAAACAACAATGGAAAAATCCGGTCATGTTTGTCGTTTACCTCGGCAGCATGCTCACCACGGTCTTGTGGTTTCAAGCGCTCGGCGGTCATGGTGAAGAACCCGCCGGCTTTATTCTCAATGTCGCGCTCTGGCTCTGGTTCACGGTCTTATTCGCCAACTTTGCGGAAGCCGTGGCGGAAGGCCGCAGCAAAGCGCAAGCCGCGTTCCTGCGCAGCGCTAAGCGCGATATCGCCGCCAAAAAACTGGATGAGCCGCGCTACGGCGCCAACTTTTCCAAAGTGGCCGGCTCAACCTTGCGCAAAGGCGATGTGGTCTTAATCGAAACCGGCGATTTCGTGCCGGGCGACGGCGAAGTCATCGAAGGCGTCGCCTCGGTCGATGAAAGCGCCATCACCGGCGAAAGCGCGCCGGTGATTCGCGAATCCGGCGGCGACTTCAATTCGGTTACCGGCGGCACCCGGGTCTTATCCGACTGGCTGGTGGTGCGGATTTCCGTCAATCCGGGCGAAGCCTTTCTAGACCGGATGATCTCCATGGTGGAAAGCGCCAAACGCCAAAAAACCCCCAATGAGATCGCGCTGACCATTTTGCTGGTCGCGCTGACGCTGGTGTTTCTGTTTGCCACCGTCACCCTGTTGCCGTTCTCGCTCTACAGCGTCGAAACCGCCAAAGCAGGCAATCCGATCAGCATCACCGTGCTGGTCGCGCTGCTGGTTTGCCTGATACCGACCACTATAGGCGGCCTGTTATCGGCTATCGGCGTGGCCGGCATAGGCCGCATGATGCAAAAAAACGTGATCGCCACGTCCGGACGGGCAGTTGAAGCCGCCGGCGATGTTGACGTCCTGCTGCTGGACAAAACCGGCACCATCACCCTCGGCAATCGCCAGGCCTCGGCCTTTTATCCGGTCAAAGGCACCACGCCGCAACAATTGGCCGATGCCGCGCAATTAGCGTCCCTGGCTGACGAAACCCCCGAAGGCCGCAGTATCGTCATTCTTGCCAAGCAAAAGTTCGGCATTAGAGAGCGGGATGTGGCCACCTTGGGCGCCACCTTTGTGCAATTCAGCGCCCAAACCCGGATGAGCGGCGTCAATCTGGCAGGCCGTCAAATCCGGAAAGGCGCCGAAGACTCGATTCGCCACTATGTGGCTGAGCAAGGCGGACAATTTCCGGAGGATATTCAAAAGATTGTGACGGACGTGGCTCGCCGCGGCAGTACGCCGCTGGTGGTGGCGGATGGCTCGCAGGCGTTGGGGGTGATCGAACTGAAAGACATTGTCAAAGGCGGCATTAAGGAACGCTTTGCCGAACTGCGGCAGATGGGGATCAAAACCATCATGATCACCGGCGATAACCGGCTGACGGCGGCCGCCATCGCCGCCGAAGCGGGGGTTGACGATTTTCTCGCCGAAGCTACCCCGGAAGCCAAGCTCAGCTTAATACGCCAGCACCAAACCGACGGCCGCCTGGTGGCGATGACCGGCGACGGCACCAACGACGCGCCAGCGCTCGCCCAGGCCGATGTGGCAGTGGCCATGAACAGCGGCACCCAGGCCGCCAAGGAAGCCGGCAACATGGTGGATCTGGATTCCAACCCCACCAAACTGATCGAGATCGTGGAAACCGGCAAGCAAATGTTGATGACCCGTGGCGCGCTCACCACCTTTAGCATCGCCAATGACGTGGCCAAGTATTTCGCCATCATACCGGCTGCCTTCGCCACCACCTACCCAACCCTGAATGTGTTGAACGTCATGGGCTTGGCCACGCCGGCCAGCGCGATTTTATCGGCGGTGATTTTCAACGCCCTGATCATTATCGCGCTGATTCCTTTGGCGTTAAAAGGCATCCGTTATAAACCGGTCGGCGCGGAAAAGTTATTGCAGGACAATTTGCTGATTTATGGCGTTGGGGGCCTGATCGTGCCGTTTATCGGTATTAAGGCGATTGATATGCTGCTTGTTGTCATGCATTTGGTGTAAAGGAGAAAACGATGTCCACTTATTTAAAACCCGCAGCCATGCTGCTGCTGCTGTTCACCCTGCTGACCGGTGCGATCTATCCGGCGCTGGTTACACTGTTGTCTCAACTCATTTTCCCGGAGCAGGCTAACGGCAGCTTGCTGAAAGATAAAGCCGGGCAGGCGGTCGGCTCGGCGCTGATCGGTCAAACCTTTAGCGATCCCAAATATTTTTGGAGCCGTCCGTCGGCGACTTCGCCGTATAGCTATAACGCCGGCGCCTCCAGCGGCTCCAATCTGGGCCCCACCAACCCGGCCTTGACCGAGGCGGTGGCGGCCCGGATTCAGGCGCTGAAAGCGGCCGATCCGGAAAATCAAACGCCAGTGCCGGTGGACTTGATCACGGCATCCGGCAGCGGTCTCGATCCGCATATCAGTTTGGCGGCGGCGGATTATCAGCTCCAACGCATTGCCAAAGTGAGAAAAATCAGTGAAGCCAAAGTTCGGGATCTCGTCACGGCCAACACGGAAGGCAGGCATTGGGCGGTCTTCGGCGAACCCAGGGTGAATGTCTTGAAGTTGAATTTGGCGCTGGATCAGGCGGGGCGGTAGCGGGGCCGGGATGTGTTGATTCGCTTTTGAGCAAGGGATTGCCGTTCTTCTGAACGAGGCTTGCCATGATGTTTAAATTTGGTTTACTACTACTGACCCTCTGCTGGCAGGCTGCCGGCGCGAACGACAATAAATCGCATCATTTCCCCCCGCCTCCAAGCAGGGCACAAATTGAAGCCTGTTATCGAATGGCACAAGTGAAGCATCCAGGTATGATTGAGTATCAGCGCGTTTTGGGTCGGCACGGCGGCTACTGGATTCAATATAAGATTCATATCCTGGGTGGCTCGATGTGGTCCATTGTCTGCGATTTAGCGAACGGGGGAATCATCCGCGATGAAAGAGTTGTTGAAAATAAGAGTTGATCGTGTTTTGCGCCTAAATGTCTGGGTTGCATAAGGCATGCAGTTGAGCATTAAAACACTGAAATCGGAATCTTTATATTTTCATTATTTTGCGATTTTAAATATTAACAACCTTTTTACACGCTTTTTTATAGACTGTAGCCGTTTTCAACAACAGGGTAAAACCATGAACGAGCGAAGTTACGTAGGTATTGACAAAACAGACAAAGACGAATGGATAGCAGTAGTGTGTAATCATGGAAAATTTATTTTTTCCAGACCTTATAAAAATACGCGGATGGAGCTTGAAGCTTTAGTTCGCTACATCAGTGAAAGTTATGCAAGGCCGAAAATCTGCCTGAATACTGCGAATCCCAGTGCATTCACTTTACTTGAATATATTGACGGTATTCCCGGCGTCGAAGTGGTCTTGATGTCAAATGCGGGACTCAGGTTGCATTTAAACTGGTTGCCGAAAGAAGCTGCAACCACAGAGCCTTTATTGAATAACAATTCGAGTCGAGCCTGTTTGCTGGCTTGTTGTGCCGAACGGATGATTTGATCTTGCATCTGTTTAAAAAACTTAACTAAACCGAGTGAAAAAAGGATATGAGTTACTTAGAAGATTTTCAAAATGCAGTTCATTGGGGTAACAGCCTCAGAGTTGACTTGCTTAAATCCAAAAAGCTGGGTTATCTGGTTCTGCTGGCGATTCTAGCGACTGTTGCGGTAGGGCTGTTACTTTTTTTGGTTGACCCAAATATAAACTCAGTTCACGATGGCGTGTGGTCAGCATGGGTGACCATGACGCATGTGGGTTTCGGCGATGTGGTGCCTGTCTCGTTTCTGGGCCGCTTGCTGGCAGCGGCCCTGATTTTATTTGGATTAATATTTTTTTCGATTTTTACCGCGCTGGTTTCAGTCGCCTTGATCGGCAAAAACATAGAGGAGCTTGGTGGAAATGTTATAAAGATTAAACAGGAGACAGGTGCTATCACGGAAGAAGAAGATCGAATTCTTGAAGAATTGGAAAGATTGCAGAAACGCCTGCAACTGATTGAACTTCATTTGTTGAGCCAAAATCAATCTCGGTTGTCTAATGGGTATTCAATCATTTCCAATCACAAATGATACAGGCCCCATATAATTCGATTTTAGACTTAAGGTGGGTGAATGTTCGATTCACATCCTTATTTTTCATGCGCTTAGTATGACAAGCAGGGGAAATCCCTATGAATGATGAACGCCCTGATCCGGATCGTTTACTTGCACGCGTAGAACGTGAAAACGCAAAATCACGGCGTGGCAAGTTAAAGATTTTTTTCGGCGCCGCCGCCGGGGTGGGGAAAACCTATGGGATGTTGCTGGCTGCGCGCGAAAGGCGTTCGGAAAATATCGATGTTCTGGTCGGATTGGTTGAAATTCATCTCCGTCAGGAAACGCTGGCTTTGCTTGAGGGTTTGGAAGTGTTGCCGGCTCGGCAAATTAATTATAAAGGGACGGTTCTGAATGAGTTCGATATAGATGCCGCGCTGGCACGCAAACCGTCCATTATTCTGGTTGATGAACTGGCGCATACCAACGCACCCGGTTCAAGACATCCCAAGCGTTGGCAAGATATTCATGAATTGCTTGATGCCGGGATTGATGTTTATACGGCGCTGAATGTTCAGCATCTTGAAAGCCTTAACAAGGAGGTCTGGCAGGTCAGTGACCGGATATTGGTCTGTATTGGTGCCAATGCTATGGCTGAGCGTCTGGTTCGGGCCGGCAAGCGGCTGGCGGTAAGTCTACGCGCGGAATGGATTGTTGCCTATGTCGAAACTCCGCAATTACAACGCTTGCCGGCGGAAAAACGAGATACGGTACTTAGAGTGTTGCGTTTGGCCGAGCAACTTGGCGCAGAAACCGTCACCCTCAGCGCCCCAGTTATGAGTGAAGCGCTGCTACGATTTTCCCGCGAGCGGAACATCAACAAAATCGTGGTCGGTAAACCCCGGCGCCGCGGTTGGAGACGAATTATTCTGGGGTCTGTCGTGGATGTACTCATTAACCATGCCCACAATATTAATATTTATCTTTTAGGTAGTCCGCAGAGAGAACCGGATACAGAGTCCGTGTTGTTAAAAAAAAGCACCATGCCGGGATTGCGGCAACGCATCTCCTGTTTTTTTGAGTTAAATCACCATGAAATTATTGAAAGGTTCTGTTGTTGCGCTGATTACCCCCTTTATCGATGATGAAGAACAATCCGTCAATATCGAAAAATTGGTAGAGCTTGTCCAAATGCATGCCGAAGGTAAAACGGCGGCGATTGTTCCTTGCGGCACGACCGGTGAATCGCCGACCCTGGATGAAGAAGAATGGGAAGTTGTGGTCTCTACGGTAATCGAGTCCGTGCGCCATACCAATCTTAAGGTGATTCCCGGAACCGGTTCGAACAGTACCAAAAAAGCGCTTAGATTAACGGAACGTGCGGCTGAATTGGGCGCCGATGCCTGTCTAGTGGTGACGCCTTATTATAATCGGCCCAGTCCGGAGGGTGTGCTCGCGCATTTTCAGGAACTCGATAAAGTGGGCATACCGCTCATCCTTTACGATATACCGAGCCGAACCGGCATCGAGCTTGGGGTTGATCTCATCATGAAACTTTGTGAAAAATGTCCGACAATAGCCGGGTTAAAGGCATCTAACGGCAATTTGGATCAAATTACCGAGGTGATCGATAAAACCAGTCGTTTGGGCCGGCCTTTTTCGGTCTTTTCCGGCGATGATTCCCTGACGCTACCCATCCTTTCTGTGGGCGGGGTTGGCGTGATTTCAGTAGCGGCAAATATTATGCCTAGACTGATGGATACGCTGGTTACCGATATCCTTCGGTCGGATTTGCATCAATCCAGGATCATCATGCAAGACATTCACGGTTTTTGCCGGGCCTTACTGAAATCAGGATCGAATCCGGCCCCAATTAAAGCGGTAATGAACCGGGCCGGCATGAATGTCGGCTCATGCCGCAAGCCCTTAGTGGAATTAACCGCAGATAGGTCGGCAGTGCTTTTTTATGAACTGCAGGAGATGAGAAACAGGCTTTCAAGCCATCAAATCCATTACGATGAAAGCTTAATGAATATTGATCGCGTTGCCGAGGCATTATCTTGGTAGTGGATTTTGACGAATATATCAAGTTACTGGCCGGGCTCTTGTCGGTGGTCGATCCTATCGGAGCCATCCCGCTGTTTATAAGCCTGACCGAGCATCGAAATTCAAGGGAGCGGCGTACTATTGCCTGTGTATGTGCAATGTCCGTGGCGGCGGTATTGTTGATCTCTCTGACCTTAGGGAAGAACATGCTGGAACTTTTCGGTATCGGTATTCCGGCGTTTCAAATCGCGGGCGGCATAGTCCTTCTCTTGATGGGGATTTCCATGGTCAAAGCCACTCATGACCGCTCCAGAAACACGCCGGAGGAGCGGGCCGAGTCGGTTGATAAGGAGTCTGTTGCGGTTGTGCCTTTGGCCATCCCACTGTTGAGTGTCCCGGGGCAATGAGTAGCGTTATAGTTCAACCATAATCTGAACCCTTCATGGAATCATGATTTACTGATTGCCTGTGTGATTACAACGGTTGCCGTGGCTGTGTTGTTCTGTCTATGGACGGCTGAGAAAATTGCTGATTTGCTCGGAAGAACCGGTATGAATGTGATTACCCGCGTATTCGGTTTGATTATTTTATCGATCGCGGTAGAGTATATTACTAAGGGATTAGCCGCCGTATTTCCAATTTTGGGGCATACGACGTAAAGGGTTTGCAAACCACTCCCCGGGGGCCTTTATGCAGAATAACCATGTTGTAATTGCATATATTATAGTTCTACCTCGTCGCCTTGAACTGCTGTTCTTTAACAGTCTTCTGGAGAGTTGCGAGGATCCCCTGGCATTGTGAAGAAATCAACCTTTTTTTGTCCAGGGATAGTTTTGCCGACTTGATATTGGTATTCATCCTGGAAAGCCTTAAGACCTCAGCAGTCAAGTTCATGAATCGGTTGTAGGCAGTCTCGGCATTTTTCAGATATTCTTAATCGGTAATGGCCAGAACGGCATTCTTTTCGTCCTCAATGGTTTCGAGGAGATGAATGCGCATAGCTGATATCAAATCAACCTTGATATGTTTCGACTCTAATGAATTAGAATTCATTTTGAAATAATAGCCAAATAGCGCGAATGCCCCCAAGACGGCAAGAGTCAGTACCCATGGCAAGAAAACATATATTCTTTTTGTTTTTTGTTCCATTCTTCAACCTGTCAACTTAGTTAAGGTTCGCTCTATGAATCAATTTTTTTGAGCGTCCTTTGGGCAGGATATTTTTTACGATTAAAGAGTCTGTAAAAAAATTCAAAACTAACACATTCGCAACATTATACCAACACAGCGGATGTCGCTAGGCCATTTTCGATCGTTTATTACTTTGAAATAAAATGTTACAGTGTAATAGTTAAGCTATTACTAAGTAACGAAAAAAAGGGCAAAAACCGGTGTTCACGGGGGGGGTAAAACTTTCCGTGTCAACCGCCGTTAAAAATTTCCGGAAGCAGATCTGTCTAGGCTTTAACAGCCTATTGGCCTCGGTTACGAAAAGCATGTAACCCAATCTGCGCGGTTTTTTTCGGGTTCATAGACTATCACCCCCTTTGTTCATTCGTTCCTAAATTGACGGGAAGAGCAACTCAGGTGCACTATATTCGTAAGTTAGCTATACAGGATTGGATCTCATGAAGACTTTCATTGTTGGAGCGTCGTTAAGCGTTCTAACCATTTTCAGCGGCTGTGCTGTGCAGTCGAGTACAGGCTATCGCGGTTACTATGGCGGGTATCAAACGCCGGCAAACAATAGCTATCAGGATGGCTATTTCGCTTATGACAGCTATGGCCAACCCTATATCCTCGCGGGAGGACAGCCTGCCGTGCTTGTCTTCGAGTCCAATCGCGGATGGGGATATTACGACAGTCATCAGCATTGGCTGGCGGCACCTCAGCATGTGATTGGCTTTCTGGAAAGAGATCATCCGCATGGGCATGGTTTGCCGCCGCCAAGACCGATAATGGGCGAACATCCGCAGGGCGAGGCCAATCATATGGGCATGCGTCCTGAGGCTGAATCCAGGCCAATGGCCGCTCGTCCGCAAGGAGAGCCTCTACCGATGGGGGCACGCCCGCAGAGTGGCCCGCCTCCTATGGGGGCACGCCCGCAGGCTGGGCCGCCTCCTATGGGCGCACGTTCACAGGGTGGTCCGCCTCCTATGGGCGTACGCCCGCAAAGCGCCCCAGCTCCCGTGGCCGCACGCCCTCAAAGTGCGCCTCCAAAAAGACAAAGCGAACACCACGACAAATAGCTTGTGCATGTGCTGGAACGATACCCGGAAGAATCACAAGCTTTGTGATAATAACTGTCATTGCTTTTAAATATCTCCTGACTCCGGCTGTCCAATAATTTACTTCCATTTATTAAAGCATGCGGTTTTTATAAATAAAAAAACCGCCAGTTAAGGCGGTTTCTCTTATCGATTAACGAACGTCAATCGTTTTTACTCTAACCGGCGACGCTGGTAGGTCATTCCGGCGAAGACTAAGCCCATCAGCGCGAGGGTAGCCGGTTCCGGAATTGCCGCTGCTTCTGCCGCAAATACGGTGTTGCTTTGGCTTTCGTTGAACCCGTTTTCGATGATTGTCGTTCCGGAAGATGACACCAGAGTCGCTGTATAAACAAGCTCATCCCAGGTTAATGACGAGACGTTATATAATGGCAATCTTAAATCTACGCAACAAACCTGGGCATTATTTATTATGCCGGATAATACGCTAACGCCATCCAAATAAAACGCATAAGAAACGTTTTCTATTCTCGAACTCCCTGTTCCTAATACTTCCTGGTAATCGAAAAAGCTTCCGCCATTGGTTACTGACTCTTTTCCACTCGGTGATTTTACGCTTACGGTGAGAGAATCGCCGACATTCATGCTTGCTCCGACATTCCCTACACCGTCCGTGAGAAATGCGCTGCCGGCAGCAGTCTCTACATAAGACATATCGTAAGAGGCCGCATTTGCAGTCGTGAAAAAAGATAGCGCCGAGATGCTGGTTGCACATAATACAGTAAGAAGTTTCATTTAGCTTTTTTCTCCGAAGTTGGTTGGTTTATATGTTATTCAGCAAATGGCATGCCACTTTATATTAACTAACTTCGTCTTTATTGCATTTACTTAATCTTCTTATTATTAGCCGTCACATTTGGTTTTTATCCATGATTTTATTTATTTTAAATTACACTGACACTGACATGGTTGGACATGGTTGGACATGGTTGGACATATTTGTCAGTTAATTTAAATTTTCATAGGAAAAAATAATGACATTTATGTCAGCATTAATATTCTTTCTTTTCAATTTACCCGCCAGAGATCCCGGGACAGCGTTAAAATGTAGACATTATTTTGCATCGTTCCCTTATGCCGGCATGGAAAGGATGCAGGGCGCGGGCAAGCGCGCGCGAGCCTCTAGGGTTTAATGTCAAACGCGATACAGATCCGTTCCTGTTCGGAATGGAAAGGTATGGTGCGATGAAAGAGCGAAGAGGGAAATAACACCAAGTCCCCGACTTGTTGATCCACAATCCGGTTTGGAAAGTCGTCATGCAGACGGGGATAGTCGTCGCCATCGACGCCATACTCGAAACTGCCCTCGTGGTGGTCCATCTTGTCCGGAAGTTGTAGATAGACGCAGCCGCTGATCCAACCTTCTTCATGGATGTGCGATGTGAGATAGCCCCCTTGTTTCATGCGCAAATACCAGGAACTGGCGAACTCCAACTCCGTAGGAAATAAACGGATCAGCGTTTCTTCGCTGCCGGAAAAATGTTTTTGATAGGCAATGACCTTGGCTCGGATCAAGGCCGCCAGCTTTTGGAAGGACGGTTCGGAACGTTGCAGCAGATTACCCGCCGACTGTATGCCATAGTACAACCGCCCCTGTTTACGCTCGGCGATGGACAAGTTCTTCACGTCGTCCAGGAGCAGGCGCAAAAGCGGGCTGTTCGGCGTTGACAGTTCCTGTATTTGCGTAAGCTGCACAAAATCCATCGGGTTTCGGCAAAAGCCGTAAGGATTGGCCTGATGAAAATTAATGGCGAAATGGGTCGTTAAACTGCCCAGCAAAACCGAGTCATGCCGGTTTTGCGCTACGGCTTCATCCTGCCGCTGTTTAAAAACATCGAATTGGCGGGTTTTATACAAGCTTTGCAATACGCGTTCCCGGGCATCGGCGAAATCGGATGCGGCAAAATACGGGATGGATTGCTCTAATTGGCCGGATAAACAGTAGCTTTCGCCCAGGTTGTAATTGGCGCGGGCGTGATTGGGTTCGGCCCGTAGGGCTTCACGGTAACAGCGCACGGCTTCGTCCATGTCGCCTTGATCGCGGAAGGTTTCGCCCAGACTATTCCAGGCATCGGCAAATTGCGGGTTTAAGCGCAGGGCTGCCTGGAATGCTTCGATGGCTTTTAAGTGTTCCCCCTGTCCGTATAAAGTGGTGCCTAGATTGAAGTGGCCACCGGCGCCGGGGTTCAGCGCCAGGGCTTTGCGATAGCATTGCTCGGCGGCTTGCAGCTCGCCGCGCGATTGCAATACCGCGCCCCAATTCACCCAGGCTTCGTAAAATCCGGGTTGTTGGGTTACTGATTGCTGATAATGCTTGGCCGCATCTTGAAACAGGCCTTGTTGTTGCAGCAGCGCTCCTAGGTTGAAATGAGCCATCGTAAAATCGGGCTTAATCTGCAAGGCCTTACGATAACAGGCTATTGCCGCCTTTTTATCGTTGAGTTGGGTTTGAATCGCGCCCAGGTTAAAATGGATTTCGGCAATACTCGCATCGATAGTTAACATTTTGCGAAAACTGCCGGCGGCCTCCCGTAATTTGCCCTGGGCTTGTTGGCACATGCCCAATAAGTTCAAGACAGCCAGGGACTTTGGGTATCGTGCCAAAAGCAGCAGCGCTTGAGTTTCCGCACGCGGCAATTGGCCGCTTTGATATAACTGCTGAAGGTTTTGCAGTTCGGTAGGATGAGGTTGTTTGGATAAGGTTTTCATCGTAAATCAATTCAGGGTTAGACTCGATCGATTATGTGAGAAATAGGTAGTAATATTGTATCAACATCAGCCTGAGAAGTTAGCGCATGATCCGTCTGCGTATTCCGATTAATTCGTACACTGATTCCGGCCGAACTTGAACAGTAAAAACCTAACGCATCGGTGGAAGCTAATTTTTACTCTAAGTGTTCAACTTGGGTCAAGGCATTACTTCAATCATTGTTACCGGCGCAAGGGTTAAAGTGGACCCCATATCGTTACTGGTTCAGCGAGATCGGCATCATCATCGTTAGCAATCAACTATTCCTATTGAGGTATCTTGAGCTAAAAATAACGATTCCCTTGCACTTTAGGTGATGAACTACTGTCAGGTGTTCAGGGTCTGTTATAAGGTTAATTACTTATTGTTTTTTTGATTTGAAATCAGTACTCTTGATTGGTGTGAAGAAAAAGCCACTGATAAGGCAGGGTATTTTAATTTTCAAATTAAATCAGAATGACTACCAGCGTCCAGTCGTTTGAACAGCCCGTTCGACAGGTTGGTAAAACTCCAAACAACATAAACAAGGAGGAGGGGTATGCTGGACTATCTGATAGCCTTCACAGAGCGTTTAAGATCAGGCATTGCTAATCACTTTCCTTTCCTTATTCCGAAGAAGAAAGGCGGTATTCACCACCTTCTCATTACTGTCGCGCTGGTAGCTTTGGCAGTGTGGTTGCGTTTGAAAATTGCCCCTATCAACATAGGATTGCAATACCTGACCTTCTACCCAGCCGTCACACTGGCCGCTATCGCCGGTGGATTCGAAGCAGGGATACTCGCCGCTATCATCGGCCTGGCTTGTGCCACCTACCTATTTACCCCACCTTATTTGTCATTTTCAATCGAAGCCGTGAAAGCATCTTTTTGGTCAAACTCGGTGTTTCTCATCGATGCAATCATAGTCTCCTTTTCAATCGAGGCTATGCATCGCTATCGCGAGCAGTGCGCTCTGCAATTGAAAAAAACCACCGAAATGCATGACGCCTTAGAGGAAAGCACACAGTACGTCACAAAAATTCTCGACAATCTTTTTTCCTATGTGGCTTTGCTGGATACCAATGGCGTGGTTCAGGAAGTCAACAAAGCGCCGCTCGAACGAGCGGGATACCGCCGAGACGATATCATTGGTCATAATTTCTACGATGCCCCGTGGTGGACTTATGACGAAAAGGTCCGAGCGCAGGTAATTGAAGCGATCAACTCTGCCAAGCAAGGGTATACACTGCGTTATGACGTGGTCGTGAAAATGGGCGATGAGTTGGTCCCCGTCGATTTCCAGATTTCACCGGTCCGTGATAACGCTGGCCAGATTATTGGCCTACTGCCAACAGGCGTGGATATTACCCTACGTAAAAAGGCCGAGGAAGAGGTTCATGTTCTGGCCTTCTATGACACCTTGACCCAACTGCCTAACCGTCGTTTGCTGCTGGATCGCCTTCAGCAGGCGCTGGCAAGCTCTGAGCGTAGTAAACAGTTCGGTGCGGTGCTTTTCCTGGATATGGATAAGTTCAAAAAACTCAATGATTTGCGTGGTCATGACCACGGGGATTTGATGTTGATCGAAGTGGCGGAACGTCTCAAGCTCTGTGTGCGCGAAGTCGATACCGTTGCCCGATTTGGCGGGGATGAATTTGTCGTGCTTTTCGAAGACCTCGGCCATCACGAACAAGGTGCATCCAAGACAGTAGCTTTGATTGCCGAAAAAATTCGTGCATCCTTGGTCGCACACTTTCAAATCAATGGCCATATCCATTTTAGTTCGCCGAGCATCGGTGTGTGTTTGTACTGCGGCCAAAAAGTTGCGGTCGATGACCTGATTAAGTATGCTGATATAGCCATGTATCGAGCGAAGAACGAAGGGCGCAATACCGTGCGCTTTTATGATCCCAACTTGCAAAAGATGTTGGAAAAACGCGCAGGACTGGAATCGGATTTACGTAAAGCCTTGTCTGGTCAACAACTACGCTTGTATTACCAGATTCAATATGAAAACCAGCATCATCCTATGACCGCCGAGGCGTTGATACGCTGGTTGCATCCTGAACTTGGCATGATTTTACCGGATCAATTCATGCCCATTGCCGAAGAAAGTGCTTTAATTCTGGAGATTGGACACTGGGTCATCAAAACCGCCTGCCAACAGTTGGAAAAGTGGAACTCCAACCTAGCGACACGACAGGTGTTGTTGGCCATCAATATCAGCTCGCAACAATTTATGATGCATGATTTTGTGGAATCGATTGAGGCTGCGATTAGAACCTATGCTATAGAGCCTTCACGTCTGAAGCTGGAATTGACCGAAAGTATACTATTGAACGACATTGAAGATAGCATGGTCAAGTTGAAGGCATTGAAGACGCTTGGGATCAGTCTATCTTTGGATAATTTCGGTACCGGCTACTCATCGCTAGCCTATTTAAAAAAACTGCCGATTGACCAGATCAAAATCGACCGGAGCTTTATGCAGCATCTGATGTCTAATTTAGACGATGCAATGATGGTAAAAACCATCATTGAGATGGCGAAAAATTTCTCTATGAACGTGATCGCCGAAGGGGTAGAAACTGAAGCACAAACTACTTTCCTTAAAAAATATGGGTGCATGGCATACCAAGGCTATCGCTTTGGCAAGCCGATGCCGATTGATCAGTTTGAGGCGTTACTGGCGCAGGGCTTTGAAGATTGATGCTAGTTGTGTGTGGCCTCAATATGAGGCTTGCGATGCTTCGAGTGAAAAAGAGTAATGAAGTATCTGAATTTTCAGCGTTTCATTAATAAGTCTTGCATGTCCTTGGCATTCAGTGGTTTGCTGTACAAATAACCCTGGATCAGGTCGCACTGTTGTGCTTCCAAAAAGTTAAATTGCCTGATTTCTTCCACGCCTTCCGCAATTACGCTTAAACCCAGTTCGTGGCCCAAGCTGATAATTGCCCGGCTGATAGCTGAGTTGTTGCTGTCATCCGGAATATTTTGGCAAAAAGAACGATCAATTTTAAGCTTGCTGATTGGGAAACGGCTCAAGTAAGTCATCGATGAATAACCGGTGCCAAAATCATCAATCGATAGAAGAACCCCCATCTGCCGAAATGTTTTCAATACGCGGACACTGTATTCAGAACAATCCATTAATAGACTCTCGGTCAATTCAAGTTCCAGAAAACAGGGCTTCAAATGACTGGTAGCTAGGGCGTCCTGGACAATTTCCATCAAATTATGCTGTCGAAATTGTACAGCGGACAAATTAACCGCTACCGGTATAGCAATCAGGCCTTGTTCTTGCCAAACCTTATTTTGACGGCATGCTTCATTGAGAATCCATTTACCGATCGGTATGATCAAGCCGGTTTCCTCAGCCAGCGGAATGAATTTATCCGGTGAAATCATGCCAAAATCCGGATGAGGCCAACGTAATAATGCTTCCATGGCGACAATTTTTCCACTTTCTATAGCAAATTGCGGTTGGTAATGCAATTTCAGCTCGTTTTTTTCCATCGCTTTGCGCAAACTATTTTCCAATGACAACCGCTCAAACGCATGAGTACTCATAGAAGAAGAGAAAAACTCAAAGTTATCGCGACCGTTTTTTTTGGCGCAATACATGGCCGTATCGGCATTTTTAAGCAAGGTTTCAAAATCTTCGCCATCGGTTGGATACACACTAATACCAATGCTAGTCGTCATATGGAGTTCATGATCATTGATTTTGAACGATTCGCGCATTGAATCAATGATTTTATTAGCAACAGTGATCACGTTACCGATATCGCCCATGTCCGCGATCATTGCCGCAAACTCATCACCTGACAATCTGGCAACATTGTCCACTTCCCGCATACACCCCGCCATTCTTAACGCCACTTCAATCAACATCTGATCCCCGATACTATGCCCTAAAGAATCGTTGATATTTTTGAAATGATCCAGGTCGAAAAACAACACGGCTAGCCGGTTTTTTTCGCGCGTTGCGCTTTTGATTGCTTGTTCCAGACGATCAATAAATAAACGCCGGTTAGGTAATTTAGTCAGTGGATCGTAATTGGCCAGAAATTCAATATGGGCCGCTGCTTGTTTGCTTTCGGTAATATCGCTGAAAATGGCAACGTAGTGCGTAATATCGCCTTTCGAATTGCAGATGGTACTAATTGATAGCCATTCCGGATAAATTTCGCCATTTTTGCGCCGGTTCCATATTTCACCCTGCCAGTAGCCATTTAATGCGAGTGCTGCCCAGAGTTCTTGATAGAAAGTCGGGTGATGACGGCCGGATTGAAGCATTTTTGGATTTTTACCGAGGACTTCTTCGCTCTGATACCCGGTAATCTGAGTAAAAGCCCGGTTAGTCGAAATCATATTGTTCTGGCTATCGGTAATGATGATAGCGTCACGTGAAGATTCAAATACCTTTGCAGATAAACGTAAGGTTTCCTCAGCTTTGCGTTGTTCCCGAATATCGCGCATGATGATCCAGATTTCCATCGGTTCACCCGTTTCAGAATATCGAATGATTAATTGAGCAATTACCGGTATCAACGTTTTGTCGTAACTTTTTAGTTCCAATTCGAATTCGCTGGAAAAACCGCGCACCATGAGTTCATCCTGCACCGAACTCTGCAAACGTTCGGCAGACTCATCGCTGATGAGGTTAAGAATGTTTTCTGCGCGCCGCTGTAAGGCAGGCAAATTGTCATATCCTAGCAACTCCAAAAAAGCTTCGTTACAGTCAACCAGAGTACCTTCAAATGATTGTTTGTTATCAGATGGTTTGATAATCAACTTCTGTTCGGTGTAATGGTGGTCGGCATCGGCTATCGATATTGGAATATGAGATAGCTTAAATAACAGCCGATAACGCTCTTCAATCTCTTTCAATGCTGCTTCAGCTCTGAGAATACGGGCACTTTTTATTAATGCATCCTCGAGAATATTCAGTTTCACCGGCTTGTTGACATATTGATGCACGCCCAATTCGATCGCGCGGTGGAAATAACGCGGTTCCTCGAAAGCGGTAATCACAATGATGGGGATGTTTGGCCGTGTTTCCTTAATATGTTCGGACATTTTCAGCCCATCCATGATCGGCATCAGAATATCGGTAATAACGATATCCGGCTGATATTTCCGGAAAGCTTCAAGGCCTTTTTTGCCATTGGCGGCCGTATAAACTTTTCGGCAACGCCGCTTTAGAAAGAGCTTTAATTGATCGCGAATGTCGTCTTCATCCTCGACATATAAAACAGTCAGCGACTTGAGATAAACCTGGTCATGGTCTTCATTACTGCTTGTCATGTTCATGAATAGTCACTCCATTTAATTTTTGCCGATAAAATGACAATAATCAGGATTCACAGACAACACAGGCGTGATTATTGTGAAAGTGGCGCCATCGCCTTGATTAGTGACTTCGATCTGACCATTTAGGCTGGTTTCGGTAATCATTTTGGACATGTATAAACCAATCCCCATGCCGCCTTCTTTGGTTGAATAATAAGGTTCGAAAATATGCGGAAAATTGCTTTCGGGTATCCCACCGCCATTATCCTTAATCATCAAACGGCACTGATTGTTTTTCAAAACAACAGAGACACTGATAACCCCTGTTGAGTGAAGATTGAGAATAGCCTCTTTGGCATTGGTCAGCAAATTCAGCAGGACCTGGGCATATTCATTGAGAATGCCGTATAACTCGACATCGTGTTCGATATTCAGCTCAATGCTAATGCCATGTGCTTTGAAACTGGGGTCAACCAGGGCAATCGCATCCTTAACGGCCTGCAACAGACTGAACACCCCACGCGGTTTGTTTGGGCTAAAAAAGTCGCGGAAATCATTAATGGTGTTGGACATTTTGTCGATATACCGCATGCCTTGTTGAATCTGATCAACCAGAAAGTCGGCACTTAAATCTTCGAATCGTTGAGCATCCTGAATATTGCCCAGCATCAAGCTTAACGCATTAAGCGGTTGTCGCCATTGATGGGCGATATTGTTGATCATCTCGCCCATGGTCGCCAATTTAGACTGTTGAATCAACAAATGATCTTTCTCCCGATTTTTATGGGTTTCTTCGGAGACCCGCCGTTCCAGGCCGGCATTCAATTGCCCTATTTCGTTAACCAAGCGGGCATTCTCAATTGAAATAGCCATTTGCAGGCTAAGCAATTCGATCATCCTAACCTTATCCGGGGTAAAGACCCGGGAAGCCAGCCGGTTTTCCAGATACAGTACTGCGACAAGTTCAGATTGACGCAATACAGGTACGCAAAACAACGAACGCATTTTATTTGCGATTACTTCAGGTAGGTTGCCAAATTGCTGAGACTCCATCGCATTATCAAGCACCACGCTGCTTCGGGTACGAATCACATAATGCACTATGCCATGGCATATGTCGTTAATTTCACTAAACAGTATCGGCTTCTGCTCTTCCGGCGCCTTTTTTTCGATATGTCCGGCGGCTACACACAACCATTGTTTGGCCTGGGCTTGAATCAGATAACCTTGCTGGGCACCGGAGCATTCCAGAACGACCTGCATAATCTTGGCAAGTAAGGGTTTTTGGTCAATTTCAGCCGACAATGCCAGCGATGATTTCAACAAGTAGTCAATATCCAAATCCGGTAAGGTTAAAGTTTCTTCCAGCGCGGCAGGTTCTTCATTGCTGATCAGAGCCGGGCTACGGAAAAGTTGAGAATGGCGTTCCAGGATTTGTATTTCTTTCCCTTTCGCGCCACACTTCCGGTATTGTTTAAGCGCATACTCCAGATAGTTATCGGCGCTCACCCTATTCCGCGTATGTAACCACTGGGCGAAGCGTTCATTGGTGAAACCGTCGAGAAAAACATAATTCAGCGCTCGGGCGGACTCGATTGCGTCCAGATAGTCGATAGCTGTAGCGGGCGTATTATCGAAAACCCTGCTCCATTCAGCTTTGCATAAGGCCAGATAAGGTTTTAGCAACGGACCCAAAGCAGCCCAGGTTTCCAGCTGTTCAAGTAAAGGCGTTAACCGGGCTTGCAGCTCTTGCGCCGCGCCGTCTGACGCGGCGCATAAAGCAGTGAGAATCTGAAATGCATACCATAGCCGCTTGAGTACATTATCGGTCATGCCGTTTAAATAGCGTTTGACGATATCAAAACAGGTTGCGGCTTCCTGATAACGACCCAGGTAAAAATGGCTGGCGCCAAGCATAACATAATAACTTCCCGCAGAGGCGACATGGTTACGGCTTTCCCACAAAGCCAGTTTTTCAGCCATCGTTTCCGCCTCGGCCTGTGGGTTGGTCATGGGATTGACCCAGCCGGCCAATACGGCTTCGGCAAGCCCTACGGAAAAAGACAGTTGGTTTTTTTGCGAAAACTCCAGGCATTCCAGGGCAGTCTCTTTAATGACGGCAAAATTCGCGCCGTGTACTTGCAAATTCCACATTAATGGCCCGTAACATAGGCCGGCATTGTATAAATCGCCGCAGTTTTTGCCGCACTGAACGCCTTTTCGGCAATAAGCGGCAATCTCGCGGGGATGGCTGCGCGAATGCATGTTGCACCAGACTATACCGTTTATGCCACGGGTGGCCCCAAAGGTATCGGGATACCGGGCGCAGAGATCATGCGCCAAATCCTGATAACGGAACGCCATCTCAAACTGGCCCTGTTCACCTAAATTCAGGCCCATGATCGAGAACGAATAAATCACCGATTCATCCATGCCGCCTTGTAAACAGTGAATCGTTGACTGGGCCGCCGACAGGTATAATTGCGGAACCAGCCCCGACATATACAGATCGGGAATGAGTTCGCTATAAAATACCAATTCAATTTTGCTTTTGTGGTCTTCGGTAAACGGCATGTTTAGAATTTTTTGCCAAACATCTCCGTAGTCATGATGAATCGATTGCATCAATCTGTCGAGACGCTCCTTGGCTTCTTTATCGTCAGCGGGAATCGCTTTATCGAAAAAGCCAAGGCCACGGTTAGCGGTGTCGATAGCTTTAATGAAATTACCTATGGAAGACAATGAGGTCGTTTGTTCCGCCAGCGCTTCGGCCCGGTCCATATCATTTTTCGCGCGTTTTAATAGTTCATTCAGTAATACTTCGGATTGTTCATAGCGCCCACACATCAGTTCCGTCTTGGCTAGTTTCTGATGTAATCTGAACATTAACTGGTACTGTGTGTACCAGGCCGATTCCGGTAATAAGCCTAATCCCGAACGGTAGTACTCGTTTGCTGCCTGGGTTGCCAGCGAATTGACCGCCTTGTTGCCGGCATGTAAATTAATTTGAGCAAGTTGGAGGCGTTGCTTTTCGTCGATATTCTCAGGGCGACCCAGATTAAGATGAGCGGCGACGGTAAACAGGTTGTCCTTGGCCTCCAGCTCATGAGTAATGGCCTGGCCGCTTAAAAGATGCCAGCCAACCTGCCAGTGTATGTCCTGCCGTTGATGTGGCGCTATCAGCCTTAACACGGCTTCCTGAACTCGGTCATGGACAAATTGAAACTCGGTTTTACTTTCTATCAGCAGTCCCAAAGTCAGCACGGGTTTGAGCAGTTCAAACAAGTGGAGCAGTTGCATATCGCAAATTAAAGCGACATCCTCGGCGGAGAAGCGGTTACCCATGCAGGCACATACTTTAATGACTTCCAAGGTTTCCGATTCGAGACGCTGGACTTTAAATCCAAACATATCCACTACACTGGACGGCATATTGGACAGCCTGATTTTCTCCATGTCCCAAATCCATTGCCCCTGGTCGCTGTAGATCAGCAAATCTTCGCCATGCAGCCAGGACAAGCTTTCGCTCACAAATAACGGGTTGCCTTCGGTCAACTCCGTGAGAAATGCCGCCAATTGCTGGGTTTGCAGCAATGGCAAATCGAGAATATAGGCCACCATTTCATGGCAGGCTTGTGAATCCAGAGCACCGATGCGAATTTCCTGAATCGCTTTGTGTTGCTCTTTGATTTGTCGTAATAAAAAAACTAGAGGATGCGAGGAGTTGACTTCGTTATGTCGATAGGCGCCAATAAAAAACAGGTGTGGGTGCTCGTCGGCCGTTGTGAACAGATAGCTGAGAAAATCGAATGTTGCGCTGTCGCACCATTGTAAATCGTCTATAAACAACACCAGGGGATTATTTTTTCGTGCCAGGCAAGTTAAGAAAGTACTGAATACATTATTGAATCGATTCCGGGCTTCGACTGGGGGGAGAGAAATGACATCAGGTTGTGGACCGATCAAAATCTCGAGTTCCGGAATAACAACGGTAATCAGCCGGGCCAGCTGATTCAAAGCCCCTTGAATTTGTTGTTTCCACTCATCGACACGGCTATCGCTTTCAGTCAGAAGGGTTCGAATAAGATTTCGTAATGCCTGAATTAGCGAACTATAGGGGATGTTTTTTTGATACTGGTCAAATTTGCCGGATGTAAAATAGCCTTTATTGGCAATCAGTGGCCGTTGCAGTTCCTGAATCAAACGGGTTTTGCCAATGCCGGGCAGACCGGAAATGAAGGTCGAGTGAAAACCTTTCCCGCCAATGACTTTAGCGTACTCCGCCAGAATGACTTTAGCCTCGTGATCGCGTCCGACCATCTTCGATATAAAAATGACTCTACGGGTATGATCCCGTAAACCCAACATAAATGGTTTGATTCGCCCGCTTTGACGATATTCTTCAGCACAGCGATGCAGATCCGCAAACAGGTCACTGCCGGTCTGGTAACGTTTCTCGGGTTCCTTGAGACACATTTTGGCAATAATTTCGCTAACGATTTCCGGTACGGCCGAATTTAATTTTGAAATCGGCAATGCTTCCTCGGCCAAATGGGAATGAATCAATTCCAGAGGATCGATGCTGGCAAAAGGTAATTTTCCGGTCAAAAGCTGATAAAAAATAATCCCTAAGGAATAAATGTCCGTCGAGAAATCAACCCGGTGATTGATGCGCCCGGTTTGCTCCGGTGAGGTATAGGCTAAAGTGCCTTCGACAAAGCCCCTGTCATAAATAAAATGACTAAGTTCCTGGATATCGATTGGGTTCAGAAAATCGATCAGGCGAATGGTACGGGTTTCGGGCTGGATCAGAATGTTATGAGGTTTTACGCTACCATGAATAATGCCCGCTTCATGTACATTATTAAGCGCTTGCGTCAATTCCTTCGCAATTACAAAGAAAGTATTTAAATCGAGCGGTTCAAGGTTCTGGTTGAGGAGCCTATCAATCGTCAAGCCGGGGAAATAGTCCTGAACAATAATGTGGGTTTCACCGAGATACTCAATGCTGCGGGGAACGATTACTCTTGGATCGTGAATGATTTTCAGCCGTTCAACTTTTTGTCGGAGGTAGCGGCGTTGGGCGTCATGATTGATCGGCCGCTTCAGGATTTTTACCGTAACGATATCACCCGGATTATCTTTGCTAAATGCTTTAAAAATGGAGGCATTCAGACTCTCGCCCAGACATTCAAGGAGCTGATAATAAGGGATTGATATAGCAATATTACTGTTCGCTCTTCCCACGACCCACTCCACGATGTTTATTGATTGTAGTTGTAAAGTCAGCTCAAAGTACGGTGGCCCTTAATCCGGCTAACGTGATCGAATAACAGAAGACGGCTATTGAATTGCAATGGAAAATCGGGTCAACATCTTAAATCACATGTTTTCTGAGTAAACACATTAAGACTCCTTCTTTTCCAAAGAACTTTATAATTGAACAAAATCTATACGATCAGCAGATTAGCTGAAAGTTCGATATTGCGGTACGTCTTAACAAACGATAGATTGAGATGCTGACGTTTTCTAAAGAGTGAAAAGCATCGAATCGACGAGTGCTCCAGGCGTCTTGCATCCGCCCAGAGCCCGGATATGGTAGGTATCTATAGAAGGATTAACATAACTTTCCTGCGTTAACGCTTCTAGCGCCGACCCAAAAATTTTATAAAGACTATCGTCGAAACGTAGATCTCTTATGGGGGCAACAATTGCGCCATTTTCAACCCGGAAACAGGCATAGCGGGTCATGCCGGTGATCCGCGCATTTTGCATATCGCTCCAATTCAGGTAGTGGAGATTGCCGATATAAAGGCCGGTATGCAAATTTTCTAAAACCTTGCTTTCAGCCAGATGACCAGCCCCTAATTCCACCGAACGCAAGTATTCGCCGGACCAACCACCTGGATCGGCAGCATTCGAAACAACAGCATATTCTTTCGCAGAGCGAGAACTGATTAATAAGTTTTTCAACTTTCCCTTCTCGATAATGCTTAATTCCGTTGGCGGCAATTCACCTAGACTGTTGAAATGAGGGGTGAGCGCCAGATTGAAATTTTCCTTAAGATTAAATTTTTCAGATAAAAACGTGGCGCCGCCGATGAGTTCATGTAAGGCACAGTTACCATTTTTCCAGGCGCTAAAACTCACAGCGCCCCAGGAGAACATATTAATGAGTTCTGCAACTGCTGTAGGCGCCAGATAAACCCGATAATTTCCAGGTGCTATCGATAGGCTGGGCCGTTGCAATAAATCAAGATGCCGTTTGTTATCCTGCAAGGTTTTCAAAAAGCAATCCTGATTCCATACTCGATCTGCATAGAGATTTTTTACTGCTTTGGTATCGCCTGATGCATTGGTGGCAAACAGTGAATAATCCAGGAGGAACGACTCTGTCGAGAACCAATGATCGAGTCCTGCGGAATTACGAACCGCTCGTATCTGAGGTCCGGCAGCAAAAAGCCCGGTGAAACCGGTGCCTTCGGTGAATTTAGCGATACAATCAATCACCTCAGCGGCGTCAGGCAATTGGCCTATAGTGCTATGCTCGCTTTTACCCAGGTTTTGCATGGGTACTATGTAGGGATCTTCCGGAAGCACCCGTATTTCCTGCCGCGCATGCTTTAGCAATGAACGCAGTGTGTTCAGATTCCCGTTCCGATCGCCGGTAAGATCAAACGTACAAGCCACTTTACGTCCTGCCTTCTGCAAGCTAAGCGTTAAATTACTCTGCCATACGGAGGTCGCCTGTCGAACTTTGGAATTGTTGAAACGAAGGTAGGCCTGATTCTCGGCGCTGAGGCTAAGATTTAACTCCTCCCCCGGTTGTAACTCGAAAAATAGGGAATCAGCCAGAAAGTCGAAGTTATTGTGAGTTTCAGTTTGAAAGCTCATTGACTGCCTCCAAAAACTTCGATTCCGGAAAATAGGCAGGGAGGGGACGCGTGACCCACCCGAATGATTTGGCTCGGTTCCCCTTTGCCGCAGTAAGGCGAGCCGAATACCTCCCACTCATCCCGATTGCCGACCATCTGCAAGGCATTCCAAAAAGGCACCGTAACACCTCGGTAATTAGGATTCTTAACAACTTGCGTTAGCTTGCCATCCTCAATCATACGGGCATATTCGCAACCGAATTGGAATTTGTTACGATAATCGTCAATTGACCAGGATCTATTTGAGGTCATGTAAACCCCTCTTTCTACCGAAGCAATCATCTCGCCTAGGGAACTGCTGCCCGGTTCCAGGTTGATGTTGGCCATACGATCGATCGGCGCCCTATTCCAGCTGGCGGAACGAAAGTTTGCAACCCCGGGAAGCCCCAGGCGATCCTGGCTTTCCAGGCTACCGAGACCGCGCAATAACAGCCCATCCTTAATCAAATATTCGCGAGTAGCGGGGTTACCGCAATCATCGAAAGCATACGAGGCAAATTGACCCTCCACAGTCGGGTCGAAAGTCACATTCATGTGTTTCGACCCATATTGCAGACGGTCGAAATCCTCCGGTGTGACGAAACTCCATCCTGCGTAGTTACGCTCATCGCCGAGAATTCGGTCCAGTTCTAATGGATGTCCGATCGACTCGTGGATTTGCAGCAACATCTGATCGGGCGCCAGAATCAGATCCAATGTCTCATCGGGGCAATTGCCGGCGCTGAGCAAAGCCAGAGCTTCCTGTCCAATACGCCGGCAATCGGCGTGGATCGCCTCAAAATCAAAAAATTCCAAACCTGCCTGACGGCAACGAGCCACAGGGCCACTCATGGATCGTTGATGGGTTTCGGTCCCATCCTGAGCGGTGGCCGAAAAATTATTACTGACCAGTAGCCACTGTTGTTGAATGTCCGTGCCGCTTGAAGACAAATACTGGCTCCATGATTCCGTTAAGTGAGCTTCTGCACAAGCATTGACGATCTTGTCGGAGACTTGCAAATGTCTACAGGCGGCGATCAATTGATCGGTAAATTCCCCAAGCGTTTGGAAATCAAAACCTTCCCTGGAAGAACCAACAAAGTTTCCCTGAACCTTGGGCCGATGTTTTTCAGAGAAATTGAATAGGTTGCAGGATGCGCCGAGTTTGGCAAGTTGCGCAGCCCGCAGAGCAGCTTTGCGTATGCCGTGCTTGGTAAGATCGCTGCTGCCGGCATAGGCTATGTGGCCAGCTATCATGGCTTCCACCATGACGCCTCGCGCTATGCTGATTGAATTGTTTTGTGGGCGTTGGTTACGAACGCTCCGGTGATATGCCTGCTCTTGAACAAAACGCAGACCAATCCAGTCAGCCTCGGTTTGAATCCAAGACAAGGCCTGATAAATATCGAATTCCGGAAATTCCGGTCGGATGATAAGGGTAGTGCTCATACTGGTTCGCTATCCACTTCAGTTGCAAAAATTTTAACAGGAAGTATTAGCGTTAATTTTATAGTTTATCTAAAAAGCATATCATATAAAAAAACCGGTGTCGGCAGATTACGGAATAATATGAGCGGATAGTTCTAGAGCAGGTTTTAAAGTCAATTTTACAAATAAGGGATATCTAAAATGGCAGGTTGGCAATTCTGGATAGATCGCGGTGGCACTTTTACCGATATCGTCGCTTGCAGTCCTGAGGGGAAACTACTTACCCGGAAACTTTTATCGGAAAACCCCGAGCATTATCAGGATGCGGCCTTGCAAGGTATCCGCGACATTTTACAACTGTCGGAGAATGCCGGTCAGGCTGGCCGGATTGACGTGGTGAAAATGGGCACGACCATCGGCACGAATGCCTTGCTGGAACGCAAAGGGGCGCCGGTGGCGCTTGTCGTTAACCGGGGCTTTAAAGATTGTCTGCGTATCGGTTATCAAAATCGTCCCGACATATTTGCGCTGAATATCCGCCGTCCCGAGCAACTTTATGAAGCTGTTGTCGAAGTGGGGGCGCGCATCAACGCTCAGGGTGCGGTCTTGAAATCTCTCGATACCGATGAAGTGGTCAGGCAATTGCAAGCCGTTTACAACCAGGGCATCCGGGCCTTTGACGCCATGCTTCTGGAGACTGAAAATCGCAGCGGGCAACCCGATAATTTCACCCGAATGTTCAGCAGTAATGCCTGGCATGAGACACCGGTCTATCGCCGCAGCCAGTTGCCCATTGGGCAGGCTATCCCGGGACCGGCTATCGTCATCGAACCCACATCGACTATTGTTATCGAACCCGGCTGGCAAGGCCGATTACAAAGCAATGGTAACTTGACGCTAAACCGGGTTGAGAGCCAACAACGCGATTTCGCCTTAAGCACCCGAGCAGACCCGGTAATGCTGGAAGTCTTTAATAAACGCTTCATGTCCATCGCCGAGCAAATGGGTTTTGTACTGCAAAACACCGCACATTCGGTGAATATTAAGGAGCGTTTGGATTTTTCCTGCGCGATATTCGATGCCGGCGGGCAATTAATTGCCAATGCCCCGCATATTCCGGTGCATCTGGGTTCCATGGGCGACAGTGTAAAAGCCTTGTTGCTTGCCTTTGCCGGCCAGCTAAAAGCAGTGGATGCTTATCTTTTGAATTCACCGTATGCGGGTGGCACCCATTTGCCGGATATCACTGTCGTCACGCCGGTGTTTTCCACAGATGGATCAAGACTACTGTTTTTTGCCGCCGCGCGAGGCCATCATGCCGATGTCGGCGGCATTTCACCTGGTTCCATGCCTGCCAATAGCCGTCATATTGACGATGAAGGTGTTATCAGCGGCGGTCTGAAAATACTTGATCAAGGACATTTGCAAGAGACCGTCATTCGGGAGTGGCTCAACAGTAACCCGCATCCGGCCCGTAATCCGGATCAAAATCTTGCCGACCTGCAAGCGCAAGTCGCCGCCAATCATAAAGGCGGCCAGGAACTATTAACCATGGTGGAGTCTTATTCTCTGCCGGTGGTGTTGGCGTACATGCAACTGGTGCAAGATCATGCGGAAGCTTGTGTACGCAAGGTGTTGGCGCGGTTAAACGATGGCCGTTTTGTTTATCGGCTGGACCAGGGCGCTAGCATTGCCGTGCAAATCAACATTGACCGGTCCCGGCAAACGGCAAGGATCGACTTTACCGGCACTTCCCCGCAACTAAGCGACAACTTTAACGCACCGGCGGCAGTATGCAAAGCGGCGGTGTTGTATGTGTTCAGGACCTTGGTACAAGACGATATCCCACTCAACGCGGGTTGCCTAAAACCGCTGGAAATCATCATCCCGGAAGGTTGTTTTCTCAATCCGCGCTATCCGGCCGCCATAGTCGCCGGCAACGTGGAAACTTCGCAATATATTGTCGATGCACTCTACGGCGCGTTAGGCGCTCTCGCTGGCTCGCAAGGCACGATGAACAACCTTACCTTTGGCAATCGGCGTTATCAATACTATACGAAACCCTTTGCGGAGGCGCCGGGGCCGGAAACGGCTTTAACGGCGCTGACGCGGTGCATACCCACATGACCAATTCACTAATCACCGACCCGGAAATTCTTGAGTGGCGATTTCCGGTCGTATTGCAGGAGTTTTCGATTCGCTCGGAAAGTGGCGGCGCTGGACGGTTTCATGGCGGGAATGGCGTGATCCGCCGTATTGAATTTCTCGAAGCCATGACGGCCGGTATACTTTCAAGCCATCGGCTTTATCCTCCGTTCGGGTTGTTCGGAGGCCTGCCCGGTAAGATTGGAGTCAACAGTATTATGCGTCGAGATGGTACGCTGGAACGCCTGTCCGGTTGCTCGGAGATTCAAGTCGAAGCAGGCGACGTGCTGAGTATTGAAACTCCAGGTGGCGGTGGATTCGGTTACCCGCAAGGCTGATACTCGGCCTGTGGCTAACAGAGTTACCGAGGCGGGAATTCCACACACCAGCATTTGCAGGATTTTCCTGCTAGCCGAAACTTCAGTTTGAAAGAGGACAAAATGAAATTAATCCATGCTGATGGTTGCGAAGAGCCATTGGCCGGCTGCGCCGGGATACGGGTCAATCCAGGTGATGCCGCCATCATCGAAACACCGGGTGGGGGAGGTTATGGCCAGGCTAGACTTGCATTCGACCAGCTTATTATCAACTTTCACTTCGGTAGGTCCGACTTACCCATCAACTACAGGTCTACTGCTTGGATAAACAGGGATAGACCACGTTTTCAGCTTTATATTATAAAACGAGGTCTGTCCCTGTTTACTATCAAAAAAATAGGAAATACCGGCTATTCTAATTTCACCTCTATTTCTGGATATAAACCTGTTAATACAGGTTATTCCATGACTTTTACAAGTCCTACTAATATCACATTAGTTCAAGAATCTCATGCTACAGTATTTACAGGTGCTTATTGTTCATTTTCTAATGGAACTATTCTAAATGGTCATAAAATTTTCCAAAAATCTTTAATTTTAACCAAAAAGGTGGAGAATCTCTCCCTTTCTCACCGAAACTTTACAATTTTTTGATTTTTAGCTATTCTTTGTTGTGAAAAACAACAGGAGAAGGCAATGAGCGAAATCAAAAAATTTATTATAAAGGGTACAATCGAATGGAGTGTTAGTGGAAAAACAAAAGAAGAGGCATATGTTAATTTCCTCGAAGATTATCTACCTACTTTAAGTGCTGAGAATGATTATTATAACCTCGATTGGAAAGTCGACAGAGAAGCAACAGAACAAGATTTAATTGACTTTGATCAAGTTGATGACGAAGAAGAGAAGTAATAATAATGAAAGAATATAAGTTCAATGTATGATTAAGCGAATTACAGGCTCAGTTCTAACATTCCAACATTTATGCTAAACTTAATTCGTGGCAAGACCTTTAAGACTAGAATTTCCGAACGCCCTCTATCATATTACTTCGCGAGGTGTTCGACGCGAGGCTATTTATCGAGATGTCAAAGACAGGCTACAATGGCTATCGATATTAGGCCAAGTCTGTGAGCGTTTTAACTGGGTTATACATGGTTACTGCCAGATGACTAACCATTATCATTATATTGGCTGAAACCGTTGATGGCAATTTATCGAGAGGAATGCGCCAATTAAACGGATTGTATATCTAAACATTCAATGGCCGGTACCATCAATGCGGACATTTATTCCAGGGGCGTTACAAAGCAATTTTAGTGCAGAAAGAAAGTTACCTTTTAGAGTTAACGCGCTATGTTGTACTAAACCCTGTCAGAGCAAGAATGGTCGCACAGTTGGAAGACTGTGACTGGAGTAGCTATCAAGCCATGACCCATACCCAAGAACCAAAACCGTGGCTGGATGTTGATTGGACAATGAGTCAATTTGGAACAGATCGAACGAAAGCTATTGCGGCATTTCGACAGTTTGTTTTGCAGGGAAATGGGCTGGTTGATCCCAAAGACCAGGTCAAAAATCAACTGTTTCTCGGCAGCGAAAGCTTTATTGCTGAATACCGGCAAATCATCGAAAAACCTGAAAAGCTGTCCGAACTCTCCAAAGCACATAAAAAATCTCTGGCTTTATCACTGTAAGACTATCAAAGCCGATACCCTCAAAGAGATGAGGCGATGGCAAATGCATATTTGTCAGGCGCATATACGATAGCAGAAATAGCACGGCATTTTAATGTTCATTACATGACCGTTAGCCGGGCTTTGAAAAAAGCCGAAGTTTAGTAATGTTGGAATGGTAGAACTGACACTGGCTGCACTGATTTTTCGGATGCTTAATTCTACTTTGTCAGATTATGTTGTAGGGTATGCATCGCATACCTTTTCGGGCCTTGAATGCTCCAAGGCTTAAAAAAGGTATGCGATGCATACCCTACACAGCAAACAAGTCCGGCTTTCTCTGTCGAAAAACGACCTTAAAAACATTGTTTATGTAATCTGACAAAGTAGAATTAATCCGGCGCTGTAACTCAGCCTAAGGACTTCTCTTAAATTTCGCATTGCTGTTCTCTTTTTTTCTGACATTTCCTGTCCAAAAAAGGCGGAAAGGATAGTCGGGTTTCAAAAACAATACGTTAAACGGGATTCTGGCAACTTGAATCAGAATAGGCGTTCAGATTGGGCCGGAATGGGTGTTCAGGATGAGCCAGAATATGCATGAACTTAAAGCGCTTAGTGTTTGGTTGTCTGTGCGTGAAAAAATGGGAGCTGAAACCAAGTTATTATTTATAAGTGAACGTAGAACTATGTTATCAAGAAAAACAGCATGGCTTGCGATCCGACAATATGGTGAAGCAGCTGAGCTTGATATTGCGCCCACCCCCACCATGCATCGCCATACGTGTGGGTTTTCCCTAGCTGATCAGGGTGCCGATACGCGCTTTATCTTGGTCATCGTAATTTTCAGCACACTGTGCGCTACACCGCGACCAATTCAGCGCGGTTTGAGAAGTTATGGATGTGATTGTTAGTTAAATTCTGGTGATGCGCTTAATTGAGAAGATATTTAGATATTTAGATATTTAGATATTGCACTTGCGATAGCAGTGCCTTACCATATGTTACATATATAACATAACATAGGTGATTTATGGCAATCGGAGAATCTGGCAGAATAGTGCTTGAAGTGGAACCAGAATTGAAACGCAAGCTTTATTCAACTTTAGCTCTTGAGAATAAAAGCCTCAAAGAATGGTTTATTTTGATGGCCAAAGCTTATACCCAATCATATAACCAAACTGACATTTTTCATTCAACTGATAAGGCTGATAACCAATGAATTTTATGGAGAACGAAAGCGATCAAAAGCTACGTGGCGGTTACTACACCCCATTAGATCTTGCCGCATATATTACTCGTTGGGTTATCGAAAAAAAGCCGTCTAGTTTATTAGAACCAAGCTGTGGCGATGGCGTTTTTATTCAGGCTCTATCGGAAGTTGGTTTTTCGCCTGAAATTTCTTTTACTGGTTTTGAGCTTTTAGAAGAAGAGTTTGTTAAAGCACAGGAACGTTGCCAAAGCTTACCAAAATTAAATTCAACTATTAATAATCAAGATTTCCTTGGATGGGCCATCCAACAGATGGAGAAGGGAAAGCCTATATTTGATGGGGTAGTTGGCAATCCACCATTTATTCGTTATCAATATCTTCCAGAAGATGCGCAACATAAAGCTGAAACTATTTTTAGAATGCTTAACTTGCCATTTACGAAACACACAAATGCCTGGGTTCCTTTTGTTTTAGCATCTATTTCGCTTTTACAACCTGGTGGACGATTAGGAATGATATTGCCTTCCGAAATCATCCATGTTATGCACGCTCAATCTCTTAGAACGTATTTGGGTAATACATGCAGCCGTTTGCTAATTATTGACCCAGAAGAAATTTGGTTTGATGGCACGCTACAGGGAGCAGTGATCCTGTTTGCTGAAAAGAAACAAACTGCCACCGATCATAGTGATGGTCTTGGGATTGTGAAAGTACGCGGACGGGAGTTTTTAAATATTAATCCAGAGGACGCTTTCAATAATACGGCTAGAATGAATGGAAAAACAGTTGTAGGGAAATGGACTCGTGCATTACTGACTGAAAGTGAAAGGAGCTTGCTTGATGATCTAGTTGAACGTCCTGATGTCTGCCGTTTCGATCAAATAGCTAAGGTTGATGTTGGGATAGTAACTGGTGCAAATAAGTTTTTTCTGGTGACCGATGAAACTGTTGAGCAATTTGGATTGCATCCATTTGCGCATCCAATGTTTGGAAGAAGCGAACATTGTCCTGGTATTATCTATGATGAAAAACAACATCAAGATAACGCTATTAAAGGAAATCCTACAAATTTTATATGGCTTAAAGATATTGAGACAGTTTTTAGTAAAAAAGTTCTTCAATATATTGAGTTTGGTGAAACGCAAAAACTTCACACACGCTATAAATGTAGAATCAGGAAGCCTTGGTATACCGTACCTTCTGTCTATGCAACAAAAATTGGTATGTTAAAACGAGCACATGATACACCTCGCCTTATTTATAATAGGCTTGGAGCATATACGACAGATACAGCTTATCGAATAAGTACCACTGATGAAAAGCCTGAAAGTTTAATCTATAGTTTTTTGAATGCGCTAACAGCTTTAAGCGCCGAATTAGAAGGAAGGCATTATGGTGGCGGGGTTCTTGAATTGGTGCCTTCAGAAATTGAGAAGGTATTGATACCAATATCACCTATAATAAAACCAGATATGAGCAGGCTTGATGCACTTGTACGTAAATCAAAAGTTGAAGCTGTTCTTGAGCATCAAAATGAAAAAGTTTTAGGAGCTCTTGGCTTACAAAAATCAGATCAAGATCAACTTCTTTCTGCATGGTTACGTTTAAAGAATCGTTCACAACGTATCAAGGTCAAGCCTTATAAATGTGCTCGCTTCAATATTATTGTGTAAACCACCAAATGTAAGGTTAGCGCTACCTATAATTACAATTGCATTTTCTTCGTTACCTGCATAATATAATTTAGGATGAAAAATTGTATTACGCGATCCAGTATCAACAACATATACCTCTACGTTCATTGCTAATAGGCGTTTGATGGCTTGAATAGAAGTAATATCATTCCTGATACCAACAAAGAACTTGGTTTTATCTGCGTGTGGTGTAATAGATGCTTCTAGGGCTTCCAAGCCTGGTTCTCTGACAAATGCAACACTAATTAAAATATGATTAGGGTTAGGGAGAAGAAGATTCTTAATTGAGTCAGAGTGGTTAGCGGTTGTTACCGCTTGTAATATAAAATCAAGCTCAGCCATTAGAGTTTAAATTCATTATCAAATAGATCCTTTATTGAAATTCCAAACGCATCAGCAATCCGCTTAATATTTAGTAGACTTAGATTACGTTCACCACGCTCAACGCCGCCTATATATGTGCGGTCAATATTAGCAAGTTCGGCTAAATCTTCTTGAGACAATTTCTGTTGATGTCGCAGGTCTCTTACCCTAGAACCAAACCAACTTAAAAAATTATCATGATGTTTTGCCATGATGAATTATGAATATTATGATGACAATAAGTCCACGGACTATATGTATCAGTTATCGTGTCACGATATTAAAAGGTCAAAACGGTGATTTTGAACGATAGCCACTATCTTCATCATTACAAACTGCGCGATGAGCAAGGTCAAACCTTCAGCGGGCAGGGTGGTATCTGGCTGCTGGAACTAAACAAATTTGAAACGACTCGTAATGAAGCCGAAATGGCGTGGTCAGGCGCATCGAATTTCGTGAATCCATGAGCGCCGGTATCTTGTCCAGCCATCGGCTCAAGCTTCCTTTTCGAATGCTGGGCTGCTCGCCGGGTGAGCCGGGCATCAATCGGTCAATCCCTGCCGATGGTTGCGAAGAGCCATTGGCCGGCTGCGCCGGGATACAGGTCAATCCAGGTGCTGCCGCCATCATCGAAACACCGGGTGGGGGAGGTTACGGCCCGGCTTGACTTGCATTCTGCCAGCTTATTATCGAATTTTACTTCGGTAGGTCCGACTTACCCATCAACCACAGGTCTACTGCTCGTGCGCACTGCCGGCCCTCACGAATTGCCCATACGACTAAAGACTGGCCGCGGCGCATATCGCCGGCACTGAAAACTCCCTCCACACTGGTTTGGTAGGCATTTTGACCCTGAGTTGGACTTGCCACATTGCCGCGAGGATCAAGCGCAACATTGAGCTGTTGCAGCATGCCTTCGTGAACCGGATGCACGAAGCCCATAGCCAGCAGGGCAAGATCGGCCTTAATTGAAAATTCCGAGCCTGGGATTTCAGACATCTGCCATTTTCCGCTGTCATCCTTACGCCACTCAAGCTTGATACAGTTCAGCATCTTAAGATTACCCGCATCATCACCAATAAATGCCTTGGTGGCAACCGACCACATTCTTTTGCACCCTTCTTCCTGAGAACTCGAAGTGCGTAGCCGGTTCGGCCAAAGCGGCCAGGTTAGCGCCTTGTTTTCTTTTTCGGGAGGCATGGAAAGAATCTCAATCTGGGTAACCGATTTAGCGCCATGCCGATTTGCTGTTCCGATACAATCTGAACCGGTATCGCCACCGCCAATGACTACGACATGCTTGTTTTCAGCGCTGATAAATTCGTTATCCGGCACTTTTACACCCTGTACCCGCTTGCTGTTGGCGCGCAGGAAGTCCATGGCAAAGTACACATTATTCAGGTCTCGTCCCGGTACTGGCAGGTCTCTAGGGTGTTCGGCGCCTCCGGTTAGCACCACGGCGTCATAATCATCTTGTAACTGCGCGGCGGAAATGTCCAAGCCCACATGAACATTGGTACGAAAATCCACGCCCTCGGCACGCATTTGAGCCATGCGCCGATCAATCAACTGCTTGTTGAGTTTAAAATCGGGAATACCATAACGTAGCAGTCCTCCGATCCTGTCCTGCTTCTCAAATAACGTCACGAAATGGCCGGCTCTTGCCAACTGTTGAGAACAAGCCAATCCCGCAGGTCCGGATCCTATCACAGCGACATGCCGACGGGTCTTGTGGTGAGAAATTTCCGGTTGTATCCAACCTTCAGCCCAAGCTTTGTCAATGATAGCGCATTCGATAGTTTTGATAGCTACCGGGGAATCGTCAAGATTAAGCGTACAGGCCGCTTCACAAGGCGCAGGACAGATTCGGCCGGTAAACTCTGGAAAATTGTTGGTAGAGTGCAGCACAGCGATGGCCGCCTTCCAGTCCCCGTGATAGACGAGGTCGTTCCAGTCCGGAATAATGTTATTGACCGGGCAGCCGGAATGACAAAATGGAATGCCGCAATCCATGCAACGGGCGCCCTGTGTGCTGACATCGGCCTCGGATAGCGGGAGGACGAACTCGTGATAATGAACAAGGCGGTCTGCCACCGGCTCATAGCCTCGATCCATTTGCTCGTATTCTATGAACCCTGTTGGTTTACCCATGGTTGCTCTCCTTTCTGATCTGTTGCTTTGGCAATTGCGGCGGCCGGCGATGCTGCGCCTCCATCTCGGTTAGTGCGCGCCGATAGTCTACCGGCATTACTTTCACGAATTTAGGCAGGAATTTATCCCAATCCGCCAGGATACGTTTAGCTAGACTGCTGCCTGTGTATTGCAAGTGATTGCTGATCAAATGTTGCAGGCGAATGGCGTCAAAGCGAGTCATATCCCTGCTGATATCCACTCGTCCCATTGTTTCCAGGTCGCCGCCCTGATGATCCAGCGCTTCCAAGGCATCGTCTTCAGCGGCGATGGGTTCCAGCTCTACCATCGCCATGTTACAGTGTTTGCCAAAATCACCCTGCTCATTCAATACATAAGCAATACCGCCTGACATCCCTGCGGCGAAATTGCGTCCGACAGGCCCTAAACAAACCATGATGCCGCCGGTCATATACTCACAACCGTGATCTCCTAAGCCTTCCACCACCGCAGTAGCTCCCGAATTGCGGACGCAAAAACGCTCCCCGGCAATGCCGCTGAAATAACATTCACCACTAATGGCGCCATAGAGAACCGTGTTACCCACAATAATATTTTCCTCGGCATGTTCAGCCATGCCGGAATTATGCGGCGCATAGATCACCAAACGCCCTCCCGACAAGCCTTTGCCGACATAATCATTGGCATCGCCTTCCAATTCAAGCGTAATACCTTTGGCTAGCCAAGCGCCCCAGGATTGACCTGCGGTACCTTTTGCTTTGATGTAAATGGTATCGTCCGGCAGCCCCGCTAAGCCGTATTTCTCCGCCAATCGTCCGGATAGCATGGTGCCAACGGTGCGGTTGTAGTTCTTGACAGTAATTTCTATGCGTACCGGCTCGCCTTGCTGCAAAGCGGGTTGCGCCAGTTTAATCAGTTGCAGATCGAGCGCCTGATCCAGACCATGATCCTGAATCTCTGAATTGAAGATAGCCACCGTGTCGGGCACCTTGGGTTTGGTCAATAATTTTTTGAAATCCAAACCGTTAGCCTTCCAGTGATCTATGGCGCGCCGCATCTCCAGCCGGTCCATCTGGCCTATCATCTCGTTGACCGAACGGTAGCCAAGTTTGGCCATGATCAGTCGTAGTTCCTCAGCAACGAAGAAGAAGAAATTGACTACATGCTCCGGCTTACCAGTGAATTTTTTGCGCAGTTCCGGATCCTGGGTGGCCACCCCTACCGGGCAGGTATTAAGATGGCATTTGCGCATCATTATGCAACCTTCGACGATCAGGGGAGCCGTGGCAAAACCGATCTCGTCCGCGCCGAGCAGAAAAGCCACCGCCACATCGCGTCCCGTGCGCATGCCGCCATCCGCCTGCACGGCAATACGTCCACGCAAATGATTCAACACCAGGGTCTGATGCGTCTCGGCAAGACCGATTTCCCAGGGAGAACCCGCGTGTTTGATGGCGGTTAGCGGGGAAGCGCCGGTACCGCCATCACAGCCGGCAATGGTCACATGATCGGCATGCGCCTTTGAGACCCCAACCGCCACAGTTCCGACGCCAATTTCGGAAACGAGTTTGACGGAGATGCGTGCTTTGGGGTTGGCGTTTTTCAGATCATGGATCAGCTGCGCCAAGTCTTCAATGGAGTAAATATCATGATGCGGCGGCGGAGAAATCAGGCCGACGCCAGGCGTCGAATGGCGCACCCGCGCAATCTGCTTGTTGACCTTATGCCCGGGCAACTGACCGCCTTCTCCGGGCTTGGCGCCTTGAGCCACTTTGATCTGGATATCATCGGCATTAACCAGGTATTCTATGGTAACGCCGAAGCGCCCTGAAGCCACCTGTTTGATGGCGGAACGCTCCGGGTTTCGGGAACCATCAGGCAATGGCCTGAAACGGTCCGCCTCCTCTCCGCCTTCTCCTGTATTGGACTTGCCGCCAATCATGTTCATGGCCTTAGCCAGCGTGGAATGTGCCTCATGAGAAATGCTGCCGAACGACATGGCACCGGTTGCAAAGCGTTTGACAATCTCTTTTGCCGGCTCGACTTCCTCGATGGGCACCGGTTCCGCTGCCATTTGAAATCCATTAGCCCACGCAAAGTCAACAGCCGTTCATTCTGCTCATTGATCATGCCGGCATATTCTTGGTAGGTTTCGGTGCTGTTGGCGCGCGTGGAATGTTGCAGTTTAGCGATGGATTCGGGCGTCCAAGCGTGATCCTCGCCACGAATCCGGTAGGCATAATCACCACCTACATCCAGTTGATTACTGAAAATATGCTCGTAACCATAGCCACTCTGATGCCAGTTTACTGTCTCCTGAGCGACTTCATCCAGGCCAACGCCTTCAACTTGGGAATGAGTACCCGTAAAGAATTGATCGATAAATACCGTGGAAAGTCCCACGGCATCGAAGATCTGAGCGCCACAATACGATTGAAAAGTGGAAATCCCCATTTTCGACATTACCTTTTTTATGCCCTTGCCGACCGCTTTGATATAACGCGCCTGCGCTTCCTCGAAACTCAGTTTTTCAGGCAGGCGTTTCAACATCTCCTGAATCGTATCGAACGCAAGGTAAGGGTTGACAGCCTCAGCGCCGTAACCAATCAACGTGGCGAAATGATGAATTTCAAGAGCGCCGCCTGTTTCCACTACTAAGCCGGAACTGGTGCGAAGACCTTTACGGATCAAATGATGATGTGTGGCGGACGTGGCAAGCAGGGCCGGGATGGCGATGAAGTCTCTATTGATATTACGATCGGATAAAATCAAGATATTGTAACCTTCCAATACAGCTTGTTCCGCCTGATGACTAAGCCGCCTCAGCGCGGGCTCCATACCTTCAGCCCCTTGCTCCACCGGGTAAGTGATATCCAACGTACAGGTCCGAAAAATACCGCCCGTGTTATTTTCAATATGGCGAATCCGCTCCAGATCTTCGTTAGTCAATACCGGCTGTTTAACTTCCAGGCGCATATGTTTGCCGGCTTCGTTGAGTCCCAACAGATTGGGACGAGGTCCGATCAACGACACCAGCGACATGACCATTTCCTCGCGAATAGGATCGATAGCCGGATTGGTCACTTGAGCAAAGTTTTGTTTGAAATAAGTCGATAAGTGTTTTGCCCGGCGTGACAAAACGCTGGGCGGATTATCCGCACCCATTGAACCCACAGCTTCCTGTCCGGTCAAGACCATGGGTATGAGTAGTAATTTGATTTCTTCCTGAGTATAACCAAAAGCCTGTTGGGCATCCAGCAGGGTCTTGGCGCCGGGAGCCATGGGAGCAACATCCGTTGGCAGTTCGTCAAGGTAGATCTGCGTGGTATTTAACCACTCCTGATAGGGGTGAGCGGAAGCCAGTTCGGCTTTAATTTCAGCATCATCAATAATGCGGCCTTGTTCCAGATCGATCAAAAACATTTTTCCGGGCTGTAAACGCCATTTATGGATGATTTTTTCCTCAGGAATATCCAGCACCCCCATTTCAGACGCCATAATGACTCTGTCATCGTTAGTCACTAAATAGCGAGCCGGGCGTAGGCCATTTCGGTCGAGCGTGGCGCCGATTTGCCGGCCATCGCTGAAGGCTACCGCAGCGGGTCCATCCCAAGGTTCCATCAAAGCGGCATGATACTCATAGAAGGCGCGGCGTTTACTGTCCATGAGATCGTTTCCGGACCAAGCCTCCGGAATCAAAAGCATCATCGCATGGGCCAGGGAGTAGCCACCCATCACCAATAGTTCCAGAGCATTGTCAAAGCAGGCGGAATCCGATTGGCCCTCTGGGATTAACGGCCATATTTTATCCAGGTCTTCGCCTAAAATCTCGGAGCGCATGGTCTGGCGGCGGGCAGCCATCCAATTGACGTTGCCCCGCAGCGTGTTGATTTCACCATTGTGGCAAATCATACGAAACGGATGTGCTCTGTCCCAGGTGGGAAAGGTGTTGGTGGAAAAGCGCTGATGAACCAGAGCCAGCGCGGATTGGAAACGATCGTCCTGCAAATCGAGATAATACCGCCCGACCTGACCCGCTAGCAGCATGCCCTTGTAGGTAATTGTTCGCGATGACATTGAGGTGACGTAGTAATTTGCCTTCTGAAGATCTGATTCGCGAATTGATTTGTCCATCCGCTTACGGATGGTGAACAGCTTGCGTTCAAACGCATCTTGATCGAGGCAACTGGGGTCGCGAGCGACGAATATCTGACGAATCACAGGTTCGCTTGATAGCACGCTTTTACCCAGCACGCTGTTATCCACAGGCACATCACGCCAACCCAAGACATGATGCCCACCTGCTTGCACATGGTGGTTGACGATTGCCTCCATTTTCTCGCGTTCACCAGTATTCTGCGGTAGAAAAACATTGCCGACACCGTATTGACCTGCGGGCGGGAGGCTGAAATCGTTTACGGCGCGAAAAAAAACATCCGGGATTTGTATCAGCATGCCGGCGCCATCGCCCGCATTCGGATCAGCGCCTACTGCACCACGATGATGCACCCGCTCAAGAATCTGCAGGCCCTGACGGATAATTTCATGGCTTTTCTTATTCTTGATATTGCACACGAAGCCGACGCCGCAGGCGTCATGTTCATACGCCGGATCATACAGGCCCTGCGAAGCTGGAAAGTTAAGGAACGTCATGGCTGATCTCGTTGTTACTTGAGTTTACAAAGTGCGATACATTTTCGAGGAAACGTATGATCGCAGTTACCTATAGATAAGCCAGGGCATTTTAAATTCCTCCGGGCGGAAGAGCGCAACCCATGCTTAATCTCACTAATTGATTCCAAATAATATGTTTAACCACCGGGGACAGATGGATGACGAATTTATAAAGCCAAAAATGCTCTCAGTCAAACATCATGCCGAGGTTACGCCAGTCTAATCCCCGGTCCAAAATTGGGCAGCTATTCATTCAGGGCGATAGTCTCAATCCGGTCAACGGTGACTATCGTTATTTTGTCTTCCTTAGCTAACCAGCCGATACTGCGTTGGATGATTTTTTCTTCTTCCGTAAGCGCCGCGACCAACTTTGTAACTGGAGTGGCGCCATTTTTGGACAAGTAATGCCAAATGCTACCAGCGGTCAAACCGATGTGCTCGTAAATCGTTAATTCCGACGTCGCCGTCGCCGTTTTGGGTGCCACGGCTTGAATCTTTTCAGGGGCGAGTGACTTTGGGTTGGGTTTGTTAGCCGTCGCTTCTGTAATTGTAGTCGCTTTGGGCTGTCCAGCTTTAGTTTTGGGCGCCACAGCTTCAGGATTTTTTTGAGAGGACTGACCCGAACTGGTTTTTTTAGGTGCGGGTTTGGTGGCTTTGGCCGCAACAGTCTGTTCGTTTTTGGTTGTAGACACTGGTTTTTCAGAGGTGGTTTTGGGCTTTTTCATAATGACACCTGCAATATAAAAAATAAGATGACAGTATAAACCATTCAAAAGCTCTGTATTCTAGGGTTTTGGGTATTAATTAATCGTCCTTAATGGAACACAGCGTCGAATTTTTGCCAATTTTTTCAGAAAAGAGCGTTTAAGTTTTTCACTAACCAATCACTAACATATTGAAACTTTAGTATAAATATACTTAAGTACTGGAAAATTCAACGCTGATTATTGGCAAATGTTGAAAGCCGTTTTGCAAGCATTACTGTTGGCGCAATCATGCACATTAGAAAGGCAAAAGTGAAAGCTGTCGCAGCAAGCTTATGTTGCTCGCCCAGAGCTGACCGTAGCCGGCTATAAAGTGGGTGAGCGGCAATGGCGCTAATGGCACCCCAGATTATAGGCGTAATAAACGGCTCAATAATTTTAAAACACCAAACAGTGATGATGAGCAACAAGCCTATTTGTATGGTCGCTTCGAGTGATCGGCGGAGAAAAATTCGGTCGCTTAACACGGTATTTGATGGGTTCGGCATGAGGGGCTTCTGCATGTTTTTTTAAAGTTAGTAACGTTACAATTCCAGCCGTGCAAGCAGCAATTGCTTTGCGGCATGATGTGGATTTTTAAGGTCGTTGGCTATTTGGTTCATCAACTTTCAATATTTTTAGAAATATTGGCGACATTTTCTCACAAAAAAAGCCGGTAACCATGAAGGTTACCGGCTGCTAGGTCTTACTATGAGGCACTGCTGTTCCTTGAATGAATTCAAATTAAAGCATAGTATAAATTCTATAAATATCAATCTCCTAGTAATCATACTTAAAATAAATATCGGATTTATCACAAAACGTCTTGTTTTAAGCTATAAATTAAGGCGGCGTTAAGAAAACCTCATCATAATTTTTAACGTGAGCTACCGATCAAAAGCAAAAGTCGATGGGATGGTTTTCATAAACGACGAGCGGATGAATTGCCTTAAACCCGTATTGAGGAACGATCATGAATTCAAACAAAACTAAAACATTAAATAAAAACCGTGAGCATCAATATTGCAAGCACACTTCGCTGGTAAAGGAATTTGCGTATGGATCCCCCACAGGGAATTACATTTGCAGTCAATGTCAACGCTTATTGTCTTCTATCGTTATAGAGCAAAGGCATTAAATCCCTACCGCAGATAACGGCAAAAAATGCCGGTGTTATCCGCCTAAATTGCATTAATCCGGTAAGGGAAAACGGTACCATTATTGCCTATGCCTAATTGGAAAGACGCTGCTAAGCCTTAACCTTTACCTATCGATGAACAGAGGCGGTTTTTTCAGGAGCTTCCTGACCATCTGGCGGAGATGGCGTTATTTGCAGTGCATACAGGTGCACGTGAGAATCTCATTGTTGAATTGCGCTCGGAATGGAAATATCAATACCGGAGATTCGGTCCTCAATCTTTCGGGTACCAGGAGAGTTCACTAAAAATGAAACCACTTGCATGTTGGTTCCGGATTTTGTGTCAGTAATGTTGACTATTGCACCTAAATTTACGCCTTGAATTTTGCTCACCTCATGATTGAAATTACAATTGCTAGCTCGAAGAATAATAAATCGTATTGAAGGGGAGGGGAATTTATTCGGCTTATGATTTATGCAACAATGGCATAATAATAGCAAATTGCCTAGCGTGGTATATCACGCAAAAAAGTATACAGTATACTCGCCAATTTAAATCCTTGCGACCTTGTCAAGCGAAAGCGACAGAACTAGCTGAGTTTCATCTGACTAAAGTTAATTGCAATAACGCATTATGTGAGACTGGTCTTCGGATAAAAACTCGTCATGGAAACTGAGGTGGTCATTCCTCAGAATATTTTTTTGATAACTGCCTTCCAAAAATCATCACCTCGCTGGCGAAGACATTGCCTTAGATTAAAAAGTTTTTAGCAAACTACATTAACGTTGAATTTCAAGTATCTGATGACGCGTAAAATTAAAAAATCACGCGACAGATGTGGCTTAAAAACCACTTGAAATCTGTGTTTAACATGGGAAACTAATGTGAAAAATCAGCATTGCTATTCTATTCACGCGTTATTCAACAGAAAAAAGGAGGCACTATGAAAATAGCCATTGTCATGATTGCGGGTCTGGCTATCGGCGCACTGATAACCATTTCAGCCATCCAGCTATTAAAAGTCGTTATTCTAGAAATGGTCGATATGACTACCGAGGCTTGGTATAGCCATGAGCAACATTAAAATCAAAGGGGTCGGACTCGATTGATTTTGTCTGAATTAGGTGGTAATTAGCTCAAAGCCAATGATGTTTTTATCGCCGGTCACAGCAACATAGGTTTGCGTTGCTGGATTGCTGAAATTGCTTGGCTTGTCTTTGTAGAAAGGTTTTTAACGGTAGAAAAGACGGGTTTCTGCTCTTAAAATTTTGTACTGTGTCGGAATCTTCAAGCTTGCGAATGTAAAAATCCGAATCAGGCATGGCGATTTAGCTTGAATGCCTCGCCTCTTTTGATTTTTTCGCTAATTTCCCGGCCACGGGCAAGCGCCGCCAAAGCCAGTGGGTTGGCTTTATCTTCATTCATAAGCTGAACAAACCGCTCTGCATCTTTGCCGCTCAATTCGACACGGCCAAACGTGCTTGATTTAATTGCCATACAAGTTGCCCATTGATTGTAAGTTCGCTGTGGTCATTGTATTAGAAACGACCATGAAAAAACACAGCAAATGGTAAAAACGTTTAACTCGTAGGCCAAGGCAATTTGTATTGGCAAACTAAAAAGTCGATTTTGTCCGTTTTAATTCGTTACTGCGTAACGCTCAATCTCCCTACTTCCAGGATTCCACCTGTTTTGGGGTTTTGAGGCGCAGTGGAACGAAAAACCGAGATAGCATCTATGATGACGCGTATTTGGAATGAAGTCACTGGCAAAAATCGCCCCCTCAAGGAGACATTCGCACACGGGGTCACGTCTAACAATCCAACATTTTTATGTTGGATTGTTAGACGTGACCCCATCTGTGCATCTGTGTTGGATTGTTAGACGTGACCCCATCTGTGTGCATCTGTGTGACCCCATCTGTGTGGTTTTTGCCTGTCAAGTATCAATATTTATTATAAATTCCATGTATGCTTTTGGACAAATAACAGAATTTTCCGGTATCGGTGGGTGCTTCCGAAGACATTGTTTCTAAGCGCCGAAATTCAGCATCAAAGCTAGTGTTGTTCTATTATTTTCTAGATGGAGAAAGATTTTTTAATTTAGGAAAAAAATATTGCTTAAACAAAAAATGGCGGAAATATCAAATCAAACTGCCGTCACGCTAATAATTTAGCGATTCGATGCTTATCACTTGAGGGTTGAAATTATGACTAACCATAATTGGGATTTTGTTTTTGTTAAAGTGGGTCACTACGTTGCCAGCAAAAGCACGAAATATGGCGAGACAATTGTTCTTTGCAGTGATTATGAAAAGTTACCATCTCAGAAAACCTTGGAAGCACAGGAAAGTGAAATAAAAGATTCTATGCAAAATCACAATCCGTAACATGAAGGTATTATTCGCAAATGACGTTGAGCTGAAATGCGACGAAAATCTGGAATTTGTTGCATTACTGCCAGCTGAAGAACCCAAAAATATATCAACACCAATTTATAAGTTGGCAATTTAGCTGTTTTAGCTGGTGGAGCTATAACGTACTTTTCATAGCTACGCGGTTTTTGTGTTGAGTTAGTGATTGGCGAGAGATGTCCTGTCAATCATATAATTATGGGCATGTTTAAAAAACCGGCATGGTTAGCCGGTTTTTCTGTAGCGATACCGTGGGGTTAAGGTGCTTCACATACCGCTTAAACCTGAATTATTTACTTTTACGACGACTAATCATCATAGCAGTCGCGCCTATTACCAACAAAGCTAGGCTTTCTGGTTCTGGTATGGTGGCATTTGCAAAAACTTGTGGACTTGCAACCAACAAGAGTGCTGTACTTAGCAGAAAATTGGAAAACTTTATTATCATTTTTATTACTCCAAAATAATTAGCAAAAATTCATGCATGATTTTTTACTTTTTACTAAACACATTTTTTTTTCATAAGCTTACAAACAACTCAGGATGAACAACCTGGAGCCAGATGATAGAAACTGTAAAAAAGTCGGAGAAATAGCCAAGCTTGGTGTATGGCCAATTTGAATCAGGCGGCCAACTGTTAAGTTTCTCCTGTTTTCTCCGATTTCGCGATGACGGCAATACCGTCCTGAAAACGAATGCCCTCAATTACATCCGACACCAACATGATAAGGTCTTTTGCAAATAGATCAGTTGGATTTATTTTAAGGCACCACCACCTTTAGGTGGTACATAAATTAACCCGCTTTGAGCGGTTCTCATTTTCAAGCCTCCGGCTTTGCCGGAGGTTATGACTTCCGGTAATAGCATTTGATTGAATTGATCACGCCACCATTTAACAAGTCGCGCGCGATCATGGTCTTTGCCTTTCCACCATGACATGTATTCTTTGGCAAGACGATCAAAGGAGATAATGCAGGGTATGACGCCAATTGCTTCGCATCCTTGAAATTCAAGAACAGAACGAGTGCCCCAAGTACGAGCATCTTGTTTACGTCGAAAAGTTTTTGTTTTGATTCCCTTACCGGATTTAGTAAGGATTGTACGATAACGAGTTTCCCCGTTTTTTAGTTCGATTTTGCGGATATGAAAGTTAAGCAACTGTATTACCTCGATTTTGAGGCTAAAAACAAGACTACATGTAAAATCACTGTAGTCGATGGTTTTAGTACACAGTTACTAAGCTCTTCGATCCTTGAAAAACTCTTTTATTTCATTAAGTTAGATTGGTGGGTCGTGTGTGATTCGAACGCACGACCATCGCATTAAAAGTGCTGTTACTAAATTTTAACTAATTGATTTAATTATATTAATATATTGCTTGGTCTGTCTACGCATCAGTACCAATCACAACTGAGCATAACTAAGTCGCGTAAATCTCGCGTACCTTCGTATGATTACGTGGGCTGGCAATTGCACTAAATTTTATCAAGTCCGACCGAGCCGAAGAAGTCTAGATTCAATTGCACCTTCAGTTCGGCCATGTTTAATCGCAAGTTCTTTTACGGTGACGCGATCATCATAGGCTGCAAGTAGCTCTGCATCTTCAATGTCCGTCCATGCCTGACCTGCGTTGGATGGAAGTGTCTTTTCACGCCTTTCCCGTTCTGCTAATTTTTCTAAGGCTTTGCTGGCAACAAAAAGAGCGCGAATCACTTCAGGTTGATTAAAAATACTATCGCTTGTGATAACTGCGCCAGTTGCTGGATCAATACCGCCTCCAAGAGCATCTATAATGGCTTTGGCTTCAATCGGTGACATATTGGATTCCGTGAATTTACCTGGGTTAGTAGTGAGTTTACCGCTTCACAGAGTTAATCGAAATAAGAAAATTAGTGAGTAACAGTAGGAGGAAGCATCATTTTCCAAATTACGGCAAAAAATACTTTATTGCTTATTTCTCCATTTATATGGCGTTTCATTAGAGCCTCCGTTTCAGGAGTTAGCTCAACACCTCGCTTTAGCGATTCTTGTTTGGCAAATTCATAGTTACGTTGTCGTTTTTGACACTCTTCATCAGAAATTTTTTCTGGATTAGATTTGGTAGCTTTTGCCATTTTGCAACTCAATGAACAGTTTCATTTGGATCAGGCCCGACAAGAGCTGAAATACCTTCAGCTTGAATTGTAGCTAATACCTCATCGTACGCCGCTTGATCAGTTGTAAATTGTTCATTCCAGCATGTTGAGTTATCAAACTGGTCTAGAACCTCAAGGCACCAACTCGCATCAGATTCCCCTTTATAAATGCAGATTTCAATTTCTTGGCCGTCTTTGACAATACGGCGGTTCAAGGGGGAATAGACTAGATCATCATCTTCAGTCATATGGGTTCTGCCAAAGTTAAAATAAACGGTACCAATATTATCGTATCAGGATGAAAAAAACATATTGTTTCGGCTGATGTTTAAATCATTTTCAACCTTCAAGGATCCGACAAACCTTGTGACCACAAGCTTTGCATTTTCCCCGCAGAATCAAATCAGGTTGCTGCATTTCTAAAGACTCCAGAATGATGGTAGTTGTGGTTGAGCAGCTGCCACACCACACGTTATCTAAAATCTGAACCTGTACCGATTTTAGTATTTTATTCCATTGCTTATAGGCAGTGCTATCAAAAGGTATTACCTTGTTGTTATTCATCTAAGCTTTTATCTGCGCCCATTTCTGCTAACTATTTAACAAGGCTTCTGGAGTTTCAGCCTTAAAGATTTGCTTAGTCCATTTCTCAATTTCTTCGGGACTGGCCTGACGTATCTTTGCTTGAAGTTCCTGACTTACAGCGCCAAATTTAGAGTCAAGCAACAACAAAAATAATTTAGCAGCTTCTTCCTGCCGACCTTTTTGTATACCTTTTTGTAAGCCTTCTTCTATACCTTCTTGAAGACCTTTTTGACGACCTTGAATTTCGCCTTCTTTTTTCCAGCTCTGTACGGTTTCAGCTAACATTGTATCCACCTCTTGAAGATCAGCAAATTCTGTAAAATTGGTATTCGGTAATTTTCGGGGTAACAGCACTCGGTTAAACCAGACAGTAAATGCTCTTCTTAAACTGTCTTGTTCCGTTGAAGTTAGCCATTTCAGTAGATTACGAACTACTTCATGAATATCATCATCAGTACGACTGCCTTCAAGTTGAAACAAAGCAGCGACCAAGTTTTTGAGGCCGCTTAGGTCTTCAACGCTAAAGCGTCCTTCATCTAGCAACAAAAAGCTAAGCTTAGGTCTGTATTTCTCAAGTCCAGCAGGTGCAGGGTAAATTAACGCATCTAAATCAACAGGAGCTTGCCAGCGTCGTTCTCCATTATAAAGCACCAATGGCAAGACAGGTGGTAGCAAATCACAAGTACCCAGTTTTTGAGTGCGAATCAGGTCTTGATATAGGAGCGCTAAATATCCGAGGATTCGCACTGCCATAAAATGATCAACTGTAGATTGAAACTCCAGCAGCAAGTATACGTAAAGCCACTCATCACCCCAGCGTATGCGCCAAATCAGATCATCCTCTCTGTCACGGAGGTCATCACTGACATAGCTACCGCTAACTTTCTCAAGCGTAGCAAAATCGCACTGACTAACCCATTCTTCTTTTACAAAGCCCTTGAGTAAGTCAGCAACCATTTCAGGATGCGAAAAAAACAGCTTATAACTATTATCGTGGGACATGAATTAGTAAGTAATACTTTCAGTGAGCTGATTATACCTCGTTACTCTTAAAATATTGAATTGACTGCCTAGCTTTTTGTTGTTTCGATAATGCGCTCATGGTAGTCTGCTAGTTTGAGTACCGAAAAACCCAGCAGAGACTATCAGAAGGCAAATTTGACAGCAGTGTTTAAATTGAGATTTTTGCAGATTTCGACGAAAAGCCCTTTATCGGCTTCACCCTCAACTAAGAGTATTTTTTTTGCAGTGTTCATTACCTTACCTCAACATCGGATTGGGTAATGCTAAAAAGCTGCTCTTTTTCGAAGATGGTGGCGATCACTCTGCCTTTATCACTGTTACGAACGCTTTGCCCCACTCTAAATAACAAGCCCTCAATATCCTGTTTTCCGATGGCTACTTTGGCAAAGCTTTCAATACAGTCCCAGCTATGGGTTGTTGCAAAAATCTGGATGTCTAATGTTTTTGAAAGATCAAACAACAAACTCCAAATTTTTTCTTGAATACTGTAATGCAAGCCATTTTCAAATTCATCGATCAGTAAAAAACCACCTTTTGCAGTTACTAACTTTAAGGCGATTTGGAGTATTCGCACCATTCCATCACCTAAGCTACCCAGTGGAACTGGGCGAGCAGAACCTTTAATTTTTATTTTAGCGACCCGCCGGATTGATTTTCTGTCGCTAGTGGGTGAATCATTGACAAATGTAATATCTTCAAACTCAGGCAATATGATTTTCATTGCCTGCTTAACAGTTTCTTCTTCATCTGTTAATGCAATACTATCCCAATTATTAGCTAATTCATTAGTCGAAACAAGCTGCGTTGGAATAATGCTGCAAGGTGACCGTTGCCCTATCGATACAAAGCGTCTAAATTCAGGGCTAATAATATTAAAATCGAGAGTAGTAGTTTCGACATTCTTTTTTATCAAAAGCCCTTCACCGAGCACTCGATTCAACGAGGTAGAATCTTGAGTTGTAACCCAGACTAATCTTTGAATAATTTCTTGATTTCCAGTCTCCTCATCGGTTGCTTTATATTCTTTTTCGACACCATATACATGAGAAATATTTAAAGCCTCATTATTTTCCTGTTCACCAATGATAATCGGTTTTTCGCCTATAGGAAATCTTCTCCCACTAAATAAATCTTCATAAGGTAAAGAAACTTCACTGTTGTCTTTAAGACCTTTTTCAAAGAAACACTTTTCATCATGGCTTTGAGCGATCTGCTCCAACGTCTCTTGGTGGGCATTTCCAGCATAAATTCTTAAAGCTTCAAGTACCGAGCTTTTGCCTGAATTATTTTTGCCAACGATTAAATTCACTCGTCCAAGCTTTTCAACCTGGAAATTTTCAAGGGAACGAAAGTTTTTTATGGTTAGTGAATTCAACATATCAATACCTAAGCGCCTTATCAGTTTTATTCCGTCATCATGATAATCACATTAATCTCCACCCGTCACCACTTTCACTTCGGCCAATAAATCACCGAATTTGCTGTAGTTGACCTAAATCAACGGGGGCGATTGATTTTGACAAAATTAATTTATAGTCTAACACTAACTACATATCAAGAGGTTAATTCATGGTTTAACCAGCCAGAACGATAATCCCTGGTCATCCTCAAAATATCATTTTACTCGGCAATAACCGTTCCGATATTTTTTGTCACGAAAGCGATTGCCTTTTTTATTTGGAAAAAAGCCAAGCAGCCTGCCTCAAGCACGGTTGTCAGGTTTATGCCTATGCATTGATGACCAATCTTGGTCATGCGCTCAGAGCTTGAGTAAAACCTTGCAAAGGGTGGAGCGGTATTATGTGCAATACTTGGCTATTTAGACTAAGCGGAAACAGCAGGCTGATTCCGGTAATCATTATGTTTAAACTGTCCCAGAGGTATTCCATAAAACCCGCATGCATAAAAAAAGCCGTTAGGTTAAATAACCAAACAGCTTTTTTTTTCTAAAAACATTGGTGGGTCGTGTGCGATTCGAACGCACGACCATCGCATTAAAAGTGCGGTGCTCTACCGGCTGAGCTAACGACCCGATGTATCCGAAGCATTATAAACTATTTCAATAAGATTACAATACTTTTTGTTAAAAACTTTGTATTTTTTCAGCTTAATGTCTATTTTCATTAACATTTATCCGAATTTGCATTCGGAAGGGGCCTTTTAGTCGGGGGCGAATGCCTAAATCGGGTATAAAGCCCCTTCCTGATCGATTTTTTGGCCTTAAAAGGCTACAAATAAGGTTGATTGATGAGAAAATCAATCCAAATTGTCCGTTACAGCCCCTTTGGAGGCCGAACTGACCAATTTGGCATATTTTGCCAATACGCCACGTGTATAACGCGGAGCGGGTTGTTGCCATTTTTCGAAGCGGCGGGCGATTTCGTGTTCGTTCACATGTAGGGTTAGCTGTTTGCTTTCCGCGTCTATGGTGATTTGGTCGCCGTCCTGAACGATGGCCAATACGCCGCCGACATGGGCTTCGGGGGTGATGTGCCCGACGACGAAACCGTGGGTGCCGCCGGAGAAGCGGCCATCGGTGATGAGTGCTACTTCCTTGCCCAGGCCTTTACCCATGACCGCCGAGGTAGGGGAGAGCATTTCCCGCATCCCGGGGCCGCCTTTCGGGCCTTCGTAACGGATGACGATGACATCGCCTTTGACGATGTTGCCGTTGAGTATGCTTTGCAGGGCCTGTTCTTCGGCGTCGAAGACTTTGGCTTTGCCGGTGAACACTAAGCCTTCCTTGCCGGTGATTTTGGCGACCGCGCCTTCGCTGGCCAGATTGCCGTAGAGTATGGTCAGATGGCTGTCTTTTTTGATCGGATTATTCAGCGGTCGGATCATGTCCTGCTGCTCCGGATAATCTTTAACATCGGCCAGATTTTCGGCCAGGGTTTTGCCGGTTACCGTCAGGCAGTCGCCGTGCAGCAAGCCCGCTTTCAATAATTCTTTCATCAAGGGCTGGATGCCGCCGATTTCCACCAGTTCCGCCATTGAGTACCGGCCGCTGGGTTTCAGGTCGGCCAGCATGGGTACCCGTGCGCCGATGCGGGTAAAATCGTCCAGATTCAATTCGACACCGGTGGCATTGGCCATAGCCAGTAGGTGCAAGACGGCATTGGTCGAACCGCCCAGGGCAATGACCACGGTGATGGCGTTTTCGAACGCCTTTAAAGTCATGATGTCGCGCGGTTTGATGTGGTTTTTCAGTAGTTCCAGTACTGCAGCGCCGGCCCGTTCGCAGTCCAGGCGTTTGTCTTCGGAGATGGCTGTTTGCGCGGAACTATTCGGCAAACTCATGCCCAGCGCTTCAATGGCCGATGCCATGGTGTTGGCGGTATACATGCCGCCGCAGGAACCGGCGCCGGGAATGGCTTTTTCTTCAATCGCCGCCAATTCGGCATCGTCGATTTTATTGTTGGCACGGGCGCCGACAGCCTCGAATACGGAAACGACGTCGAGTTTTTGGTTGTTATGGCAACCGGATAAGATGGTGCCGCCGTAGACGAAAATCGCCGGGCGATTGAGGCGTGCCAGTGCAATCATGCAGCCCGGCATGTTTTTATCGCAGCCGCCGATGGCGACAATGCCGTCAAAGCCTTGGCAGCCGACCACGGTTTCGATGGAATCGGCTATGACTTCTCGCGATACCAGCGAGTATTTCATGCCTTCGGTACCCATCGATATGCCGTCGGAAATGGTAATGGTATTAAATATCACCGCTTTGCCGTTGGCATTATCAACGCCGCGGGCTGCGTCGTCCGCCAGGCGGTTAATATGCATATTGCACGGCGTTACCATGCTCCAGGTGGAGGCGATACCGATTTGCGGCTTTTTGAAATCTTCGTTTTTAAAGCCGACTGCATAGAGCATGGCGCGGCTGGGTGCGCGTTCCATGCCGTTGACAACGAGCGAGGAAAAACTGCGGGTATCGTTAGGGGTGTTATTTTCTGCCATGATTTGTTAATCCGGGGGTGTGAAGATGTAAAGCTGTTCCGCGTGGGCACAAACAGCAGTGCCCACCTTACGGGTTGGGTCGAGTTTAGGTTGTACCAGTTTCTTTGGTTGCGAAGGATGCGTTTCGTTTTTTATTCGGCACATTATCCAACGATCAAAAAATACCAGCCGGATTTCTTCCGGACGAATTAATTAAAAGCTGTCGCCCCAACCGCTGGAACGTCTCCGCCAGCTAAGTTTCGGCAGGATAAAGCCTAGTAGTACGCCGAATAAAGACAGTCCGCCACCGTACAGAAACCAGTCCTGATTGCTGCTATCGGCCAAGGCCTGATTTTCACGTTTTAATTGTTGCAATTCTCTTTCGACGCTGACCACGCGTTCCTGTAATTGATCGCGTTGTTGCTTCAATTGGATGGCGTTGGCGGCGGTCTGCTGCAATTCGCTAAGGTCATTGCTGAGTTTGTCGCGTTCTTTACCGATATCCTGGTTAGCGGAGTGTGCAAGCTTTAATTGTTTATTTTCCTCTTGTAGCGCTTCCAGTTTTTTGTTGGCAGCCTCCAGTTGCGAGCGGCTGGTGGGTTCATTGCTTAAGTAGCGGGTAAGGATAAATCCTTCGGCGCCGTTACTGGTTTGCACATAGCTGTAACCCAGTTCCGGATCATCTTGTAATACGTTCAACTGTGCGCCGTTGACCAGCATTTTTACGATTTTGGTTCGTTCGCTTTCGCCGCTACGCAACGGCACTTCAACATTGTCGGTAACATAAACCGTACGGGCATTTGCTAAACCGCTGAAACTGAGCAGAACAAACAAACAGGCTAACGATTTTTTCACGGTTACGCTCTCAGTATGTAATAAACCGGTAATTTTAACGAATTTATCGGCAGATGAGAAATTCAAGAAGCGCTTTTTGCGCATGAAGGCGATTTTCGGCCTCATCGAATACTACGCTGTGCGGACCGTCGATCACTTCCGGGCTGACTTCTTCGCCGCGATGCGCAGGCAGGCAGTGCATAAATAACGCATCGGCATTGGCGGCCTGCATGGTCTGTGTATTGACCTGGAAATCGCGGAAGGCCTCTTCGCGATGTTTTTGCTCGTGTTCCTGGCCCATGCTGGCCCAGACATCGGTTACCACCAGATCGGCGTGCCGGGCAGCTTGTTCCGGCGTGTCATAAAATGCCACTTTATTGCCCGCAGGCTCAACGATAGACTGTAATGGACGGTAATCTGCAGGGCTGGCAATATTAAGCTTAAAATCGAACTGGCGGGCAGCATCGATGTAAGAATGGCACATATTATTGCCGTCGCCTATCCAGGCAACCGTTTTTCCGGCGATATCGCCGCGCTGTTCGAAATAGGTCTGCATATCCGCCAGCAATTGGCAGGGATGCTGTAAGTCCGTCAGGCCGTTGATGACCGGTACCCGCGAATGCTTGGCGAAGGTGGTGACTGTGTCGTGCGAATTGGTACGCAGCATGATGCAATCGACCATGCTGGAAATGACCTTAGCGCTATCTTCCAGCGGTTCGCCGCGGCCCAATTGCGTATCGCGCGGCGACAGGAAGATGGCGCTGCCGCCGAACTGCGCCATGCCGGCTTCAAAAGAAATACGGGTGCGGGTTAAGGATTTTTCGAAAATCATCGCCATGACACGGCCTTTGAGCGGTTGAAAGTCCGGATCACGATGTGCTTTAAGCTGGATGGCGCGATGAATCAGATCCCGCAGTTCGGTTCCGGATAAGTCCGGCAGGCTGATGAAATGTCTTGGATGCATGGTTGATACTAATCGGTGGTGTTCTGAATGAGCTCTGACAAAATATCGGTCAGCATTTCGATTTGTTGTTCATCTATCAGCAATGGCGGCAACAGGCGAATAACATTGTCGGCGGTAACGTTGATCAGAAGTCCCCTGGCTAAGGCTTTACCGACTAATTCTCCGCAGGGTTTATCCAATTCAATACCTATCATCAGTCCCAGATGACGGATTGCGGCAATATGCGGATTGCCTTCGGTTTTATTTGCCATTTGCCGGCAGATTTTCTGGCCTTTGTTTTCGGCATCGGCAATCAAACTGCTGGTGCTCAAGGTGTCAAGCACAGCCAAGGCGGCACTGCATGCCAAAGGATTACCGCCGAAGGTGGAGCCGTGGTTGCCCGCCGTTAAAACTTTAGCCGCCTCGCCTTTTGCCAGACAGGCGCCGATAGGCACGCCATTGCCCAAGGCTTTAGCCATGGTGCAGACGTCGGGCAGAATCCCATTATGTTGATATGCCATAAACCGGCCGGTGCGGCCTGCGCCGGTCTGGATTTCATCCAGCATCATTAACAAATGATGCTTATCGCATATTTCGCGAACACGGTTCAAATAATCGGGGGCAGGGATGTTGACGCCGCCTTCTCCCTGAACCGGTTCGACCAGAATGGCGACGATATTTTTATTAGCATCGATAGCGGCGATAATCGCTTCGACATCGTTAAAAGGCACATGAAGAAAGCCTTCCAGCAACGGGTAAAAACCCTGTTTGATTTTGGTGTTGCCCGAGGCGCTTAAAGTTGCCATGGTGCGGCCATGAAAACTTTTGTCCGTGGTGATAATCACCGGATTTTCTATGCCTTTTTGATGGCCGTATTTGCGGGCCAGCTTGATCGCAGCCTCATTGGCTTCGGCGCCGGAGTTGCTGAAAAACACATTGTCCATGCCGCTAATCCGGATCAGTTTTTCTGCTAATTTGCTCTGCAAGTCGATAGCGTAGAGATTGGACGTATGCAGGAGTTTGCCGCTTTGTTCGCATAGCGCCCGCTGCACGGCAGGGTGGGAGTGACCCAGATTACACACCGCAATACCGGCCAGAGCATCAAGATAACGTTGGCCGTTGACATCCCAAAGCCACGCGCCTTCGCCGCGTTCAAAAGTGACCGCCTGCCGGGCGTAAGTGGGCATGATATGAGTTGTCATTTTATTAATGATTGAATTGCGATAAAAATAATTAGGAAATGAAAAAAGGCGGCGATTATATTTTTTATGCTTTAGCTAAGCAATAAAAAATTTATTTGCACATGCTCTTGTGGTTAAATTATCAAGTGTTATATACAGCTAGGTAACAACCACTAACATTTCGATTTGTTCCTTGCTTGAGCTGCAAAAGAAACTAATCTTTAACGATATCCTTAAGTCTCGGCTCGTGCAAGGCTCGGTGTTCCCGACATTCGCTTTAATCGATAATTTAGCCTCGGCAAACCGCTAAACGTAAGTCGGGTTTTTGCTGAGCATCAATCTGAACTTGCGCCCGGAACGGTCCGGCATGCCATTATCGACGCCTGAATTTTTAGCCATTCAACAACAATCAGAATTTAACTCTGGATAAAATCGAATCGTAAATCAAATTGCTAAAGTGCGTTGCCTGACGGATGACATTATGGTCGGTCTCGGTTCTGACCACGCCGGGTTTAGTGAAACGCTCTCCGACTTCTTTGCCTGTTTTCAAGGCGATAGTACATTTTTCGTCGCCAAAAAGATTGTTTTTGGCAGCAATGCGTTCCGCTAGTTCGGTTAAAAATCGATTGTTATTACCTTCGTAGAAACCGGCGACAGCGCAAATCGTGTAATCCTTATCGCTTGCATAGCCGGAGCAGGAGACAATCATGAGTACGAAAATAAATAATGATTTCGGTTTCATAGGTTTTACAAAGCTAAGAGTGGATAATTGGTTAAAATTACACTAAAAAATTAAGTGATGATCAATAGGCTAGACTAATAACCTGTAAATTACACTGTTTTTATATCATTTTTCCGGAATCAGCGTTAAACCGCTAGGGCAAGATAAAGCTAAAAGGTTATTATATCAAGAGTTTATCAATTTATTCAAAGTTTGCAACATACAAAATCCAGCAGATCGGCTTGCGAATACGCAAGTAGATTGATTGTAATATAACGCGAAAAGCTTTTTCACGTATCTATTGGCAGCGATTACAGCCTAGTCTGTTTAGGCGCCGAACGAATGTATAGCATTTGATATACGACGCTTTTTCCTTTATCGGCAGCACTCCCTTAGGATATGCCTAGAATAACTTCCCGATATGAAATACCTTGCCGGGTATCGATGCCCCGCAGGTTGAGTCAGCTCGATAGGACGTAACCCGGCAATTTTAAGGAAAATTATTTTTTACCCTATCCTTCCGTTTTTTTTTTGAAAACTTACATTTTCGTTAGACTCAAACAATTCTATTAACCTCATCATTATGTTGCTCCAACACGATACCACTCAGTTATTGCTGATCGCATTCGCCGGGCTTTATGCCGGTACCCAAAACACTTTGGCCGGCGGCGGCTCCTTCATCACCTTTCCGGCCTTGCTGCTGGCCGGACTAAACCCTTTAGCAGCCAATATTACCTCCACCATTGCCCTTTATCCCAATCAGATTACCTCCGCTCTGGCTGGACGCAAACTGGCCGGCGGTGTCGGCGGCAAGCTGAGCCTGGGCAAATTGTTCGGACTTAGCGTAGCAGGCGGTGTTCTGGGTGCGCTACTGCTGCTCAACACTCCGGTGTCTATCTTCGCCCGTTTGGTGCCATGGCTGGTACTGGTGGCGACGCTAATCTTCACTTGGGGTAGTTTCCGCAAGAAACCGCCTCACGGCAGCCGATCGTTTCCCGCCGCATCTCTGAGCTTTATTCAGTTCCTGATTGGCATATATGGCGGCTATTTCGGCGGCGGCATCGGCATTCTGATGTTGGCGGCTCTAACGATCTCAGGACAGCAAGTACGGATGGCCACAGCTACCAAAAATGTGCTGGCAATGGCCATGAACACTTCGGCAGTGGCTCTATTCGCTTTTTCCAGCCAGATAGACTGGCCGGCTGCATTGGCTTTGTCCCTGGGAGGCATCGGCGGCGGACTGCTCGGTAGTTGGCTGGTACACTGGCTACCGGAAAAAGTCATGCGCGGTTTTGTGGTTGTGGTGGGGTTTGCTTTAACGCTTTGGTTGTTTTTGAGGTAAAGAACATTTCCTAATTAACGAATTTGCCGCTACAGGTGCGGATTGCCGTTCCCTTCCCGGAGGCGCGGCGGCGTTTCGGGATTATCTTTATAGTGCATCAGCATCTCGATTTTGGCATCAAGCTTCTGGCAATAGAACTCAAGCGCTTCTTCACAGCAGCCGTCGAAGTGTAGATAGGGTTGGACTTTCATGGTATCTCCTGTTGGAAATTTTAGTTTATGGCCCGGACATTTACACTTTAACCTTGGCTTTTAAGTATTCCGCAAGGCGTTTCATAGCGGATGAAGTATCATCGGCGGCGAGGTGCACATTGATGATGCTGGGTGAGTCCAGGTTGTCCAGTGCGCTGCACAGAGCCTCTTCAAAGGCTTGTTCGGTAGAGGCATCGAAGCCGCTTAAAGGTCCGAACAATTCGCCTAATTTGTCGAAATGCCAAACCGCAATATCATTGAAAGGGCCTTCCAGGATAGAGCGCTCGGTACTATAACCGCTATTATTGAACACGATAACAATAGGATTGAGGCCGAGTCTGGCATGTGTCGAAAGTTCCGTGCCTGTCATTTGAAAAGCGCCGTCCCCGACCAGAATCAGCGTACGGTGATCGGGACGGGCTATTTGTGCGCCTAATGCTGCCGGAACCGCAAACCCCATAGAGGTATAGAAACTGGAGGCAAAAAATTCGCTTTGTTCTTGTACCTGTATATCGATAGCCGCAAATAGGCAGTCGCCGACATCCGAAACCACAATCATATCCTGGCTGAGCGCCTGATTGAGCCTGGCAATTAAGCGGTTAATGGTTATAGGGCGGTCCGGTTCCGGAAAATTGGGGCATGGCAAGGCCGGCGGCGGCGAAGTAAACCCGCCTTTGCCGGTTTTGACGGCATGTAACAATGCGCTTAAAAAATCGCTTAAGGCAATGTTGGAATAACGATGAGCGCTGATCACCACTTCATTCAAAGCAGCGCGGATTATACAAACCGGGTCGAGCTTTGTAGTGTATATGCCGGTATCGACATCATTTAAAGTGACGCCCAGCATGATGTATAAATCCGATTGTTCCACCAGATATCGAACATTTTCCGAACTCATGGTGCCTTCATAGATACCTTGATAGGCGGGGTGTCTTTCTGCAATCACCGATTTTCCGGATAGGGTTGCAACCACCGGCAAGTTTGCGCGTTCCACCAGTTTCAGCAAAGATTCCTGAAGGCCGCGCCGGTGTAACTCAACACCGGCAATCAACACCGGCGAAACGGAGTTAGACAGCAGAGCCAGCGTTTCTGCAACGGCTTCCGCTAAAGCGGTTTCATCGCTGGTAAACGGCGCTATGCTCTCAGCGGGTATCGGATAGCCTTCAAGGATGACCACGTCACGCGGAATTTCAATATACACTGGTTTACAAAAGCGGCGAGCGGCGGCAATAGCGCTATCGATTTGCCGAAAAGCAATGATCGGATCGTTCAGAACCACGGTTGCGCAGGTAATACGTTCGAAGATTTCCCGCTGGAAGTTGAAAGGGCCGAAACGGTGATGGATTAAGGGATCTTCTCTTTGTTCGTTGACGCCGGGCGCACCGCTGATAACGATGACCGGCGAAGACTCGGCATAAGCGCCGGCAATGGCATTGACGGTATTCAAGGCACCGACGCCATAGGTGACAGCCAGCGCGCCCATGCCGGCGCAACGCGCATAACCATCCGCCGCAAAAGCTGCGGTATCCTCGCGCGTGGTTCCGATATGCCGGACCGGGCTTTTAATCATCTGATCGTAAAAACCCAGCACATAATCTCCAGGCACGCCGAAGATATGTTTTACGCCTGCTGAATATAAGCTTTTAAGCAGGTAATTTCCTATGCTGTCGAATTTAGTTTTAGTCATAAACGATAAGCCGGAAAGAATCTATGGGTTAATGCTATCCTGAATTAATTAGTCCGACAGCGTCTTGATTAATTGGTTTCATGATCTGCAATAGATTTAATAATAGTAACGCGATAAGGGGGGGGCGGATTGACAGGATACTGTCGAAGGAAGTAATGGTTGCCCATACTCTGTTACTTGTTTAGTATACCGGTCAGCGAAAATCGAAATCGTACCTATTACGCAAATGACAATAATCAAATCGGCTGTTTTTCTGAGTGTTACCTTGATTCTGGCGGGTTGTGCCGCCGATTTACGGCAGGCGTCGTCGGAAAAAATCGAAAAAATGACTCGTGTCAAGACAGTCGATAATCTAAGCCGGCTCTGGTCTGCGCCGGAGTTGCAAGTGCGTCACTATCGCACCCAGTTCTACGGATACGATACGGTTCAATATCGTTTGGCTGCGCTTAAGCCGGATTCGAAAACCGAAACGACTTCCTATCGGCTTGAAATAGAGGCTAATTACGGAGCGACTTATCCGCGTCATTATGATTCGGCAAAATCGGCGAATGAGGTTTCTTATCCGCTCAAAAACAGCAGTCATGAGGCAATGCGTTGCCAGTTGTTCGGCGATATGGCTAATGCCTGCCTTTACCGCGATCGGGCAAATGTGGAATTTAGTCTGGCAGAACTGGAAGCAGGCAGTCAATCCGGTATGAAACTGATACTCGGTTCAGCCGATAAAGCTTACGAAAGCATAGATTTACCTGCCCAATACGTCGCCGGGTTTTTGCAAGCCGTGAATAATCCGGGTTTGCCGGGGAAATAAAGAAGGCCGCTTTTATAAATGTAACTATTCAGCGTATTCACGGCGGCAGGAAGGACTCCATCGTTCCCACGCTCCGGCGTGGGAATGCTTCTCTGGACGCTCTGCGTCTTCTTGATGTTCAATGGGCAGAGGATACGCGATGTAGCAAGTGCGGGTGATTTTACGCTGAATAATGACTATATATGTAACATTAGGCCGGAAGATATAGGTTTTCCAGGGCTGCTGTCGTATGAATATTAGGCTAACCCGTTAATAAACTTCTTTAATTGCACCGAGCCGTTTCGCAGAATTCTCTGGCGGCCTCCAGGTATTGAGTCCAATTCGCTGCAATTCCCCTCTGAGCATCTTCCAGTTTTATTTCTCCGGCCTTAACTTGTGCGGTCAGGTAGTTCTCAACCAGGTCTTTTTGCTTAAAATTACGCTGGTCAAGTTCTACGCCGTCCGGACCGCACTCAGGCCAAATATTATCCAGACTGTCCGCACCGCCCAATTCCAGGGGGATCAGGTGGTCCAGTTCGCAGACCATGTTCGGACCGTGGTTATCTTTTGGATGAGCAATGCCATACCATTGATAGGTTTCCGCTTTCATTGTTTCGTTGCTGATCTTGTTTCGCAGGCAGGCGGTACGGAATCCTTCGGCTGTCAAAACTTGCAGGGTAACAGACGGATTATATGCGCCAGGAGTACAGTTTGGGTCTGAAATGGGCAGTCCCTGGCTTAACCCGGATTTGCATTGAGAGTTCGACGGAGGCGAAACCGGTCTCAATGGTCGGGATGCCTGCGGATCGATGTCGAATTGCCGGCATTCGGCAGCATTATGGCTGGGTCTGGGTTTGCCATGGGTCTGGTGTTTTTGTGTGTATACCACCAGCAAGGAAATCAGGGCAGTCAATAGGATATTCGTTATGCGCTTGGGGCTTAATTGCATGGTTACTCGATGTAAGAATTTATTATATTGCCGTGGCTGTGAGGGCAGGGCGAATGCGTTTATGGTGGGTCAATTTGAAATATTTTAATGCCGTCGGCCCGTAATGGCTAATAGTCTAATGGAACAACCAAGTCTGCAAAGCGATACGGGGGTCAGCAACGTTCCGGCCGTACAGATTCGGAATTTACCGATTTGCATTCGGCCTGGTTAATGATTGCCGAACTCATGTTCCTTGGCTTGAATCGATATCAAAACTCGCCGAGTTCCTTGTCGGTGTTCAATAAGAAATGATCTTAACATCTGTGTTAATAGCAGTTAACCGTACGAACCCTTTCTGTCGTAGTGGGAAAATAAATATTTCACAAATCGGCGTGAAGTAATAGATAATGGTTGCGAATCATTATAGAAGGTAGTCATATATAAACCCAAAGTGATGTTTCATATAATAAAACTTAGCATATTTAATAACATCTACTGTTATTCAGTTTATGCAAAAGGTAATTCCCATCTAATTTCTATTTCTAGGCTGATATCATGATAAATAAAATTGCGTATACAATCGCATTGGTTTCAAGTTTGGTTTTCGTTGCTTCGACACAGGCAGAAGCCAATTGTAGGGCGCTTGGCGAAAGTAATATTGGCGGGGTATTGTTGCCTCAGGCTAATTGTGCTGCTATCGCGCAAACCTTAAATGCCAGCGGGCAATTTCCCGACATATTTTCGGTCTCGCCACCTAAGCTACTCCCTGTTTGTTTTGCAACCCCTCCCAGCGGCATTCCGTTCATGATCGGAACAGAGAGTTATAATATCTCCACAATGTCGATCTGGACTAATGAATTCCTACCTTATTTTCCGCCTTTGTTAACCGGTCCGGATCAATTGGCTTCTGTCATTACCCAGTGGCAAATCAAAAACCCTTTCGGAACCTTGGTCGGTACGTTCTATACCCATGATACTGCCGATCTTCTAAACTTTACTGAGTTGGATGTCATTATCGGCGGTCTGGCCGGTTTGGATGACATCAAAGGCGCATTAAGGGTGAATTCGCACCCGGTGATTATATCAGCCAGTCAATTTTATATAAGCATCGATAGCATTTCCGGGACTATTTGTAATGCCGCACTTTAAAATTAGCTGAACAGGCGCGGAAAAACCGATTTCAGGTTTTTCCGCACTGCCAATGATCGGCCAGGTATCAACAATCGCTGTTTATATCTATACTATTGAACCGATTGCTAAATGATGCATTTTTGCATCAAAACCACAGAATAGAGTGGCTTTAAGTCATTCAACACTAAATTATGTGCTATTTTGCAAGTACCTCTATTGTTTAAGCCGATCAACGAAATGGGAGCCGATGTGAACAAAAACAGCCCCAAAAAAGCCGAAAAATGTGAGTACAAACCCGTTTTACAGCAATTGCAAGTGGAACTGGTTAAGCTGCAAAGTCACATTATCAGGAATAACGACAAGATACTGATTATATTTGAAGGCCGCGATGCCGGCGGCAAAGACGGCACCATCAAACGTATCATCCAGCATTTAAGCCCACGCGAAATCCGGGTGGTGGCCTTAGGCAAGCCCTCCGACAGCGACGCCGGCGCCTGGTATTTTCAGCGTTACACCGCTCATCTACCCACGCAACAAGAGATGGTGCTGTTCAACCGCAGCTGGTATAACCGGGCCGGCGTCGAGCGGGTAATGGGTTTTTGCAGCGACGCGGAATATCACGAATTTATTGAAACGGTAGCGAATTACGAGCAATTGCTGGTGCGTTCCGGGATAAAGCTATTGAAATTTTATCTGGATATCAGTAAGGGTGAGCAGAAACAGCGATTGAAAGATCGGCAGAAAGATCCGCTCAAACAGTGGAAAGTGAGCCCTATAGACAAAGCGGCTCAAAAGCTTTGGCACGAATATAGCGAAGCCCGCAATATCATGTTCGCCAGAACCCACCATTTATCCGCACCCTGGACGATAGTCAGAGCCGATGACAAACAGGCTGCCCGCATTAACATTATCAAGGATATGTTGTTTCGGTTGGATTACAAAGGTAAAGATCAGGGCCTGGTGCTGCCGGACACTAATATTGTTTTCAATTACGAAGAAAGCTATCTGCACAACGGCATGATTGCTCCTTAATGCGTTCCATATGGGTAATATTTGGCAGCCGTCGTAACTGCCGGAATCTGCACGGGCGACTAAGTCGAATTAAGCCCGAAATGAGCCTGTGAAATCGATATTGCTGGAAATAAAGGCCATGCAGAAAAGTGCAGAGGATATGATAAACTCGCCGGACACGGACAAAATCAGGCCCGATATAAAAAAAAGACCGGTTATGATTTTTTTGTAAAGTGTGTTTGATTTGTTCATTGATACCTCCGGACTGAATTCAGTCGATTACTAAACACGTTTTTAACTATACCAGTTGTGTTTAAATACACAATAGCTTATTTGTGCATGATTTGTTTCGTTTTATGAAACAATGTGCGTGACAGGCTTTGATAAAAAATAACGCTTAAGTTGCGATTAAGATACAAATTGCAGAATTTGCTGCACCGGCATCCAGGGTATAAGGGGTAGCACCGATATTATTATGCGCTTGATTAGTGTTACATTGGCGAAGCTATGGGTTAAAGAAATAAGCAGTGTTTGTCTCATCTGTTCTGATTTTTCTGCTTTGCCGGTTTATGGAAATCTTAGGTTTTGGCGATTTAGTTTGAGAGTTGCGGCCTATGACTGTTATTTTTCACATTTACGGCAACAAATTTTTTGTAAGAGGTTTTTATGAGTTTTATTCCGAAACGATGGTATATCCGGTATTTACTGCTGCTGTTAGCATGCAGTGTGCTTGAACCGGGTACTGCTTTTGCGCAAGCCTATTATAATGGAGGCTACGCAACGCCGGGTTACAACGGTAACCCGGCTTACGGCAATCAGCAGCCTTATTATGGTCAGCCGCCTAACTATCCCGTTCAGGGAGGCTACTATCCGCCGCCTAATTATAATTATTACACCTACCCCCCTTATTACAGTCGGCATTTCCATGACGATGATGACCGTTATCGATACCGTAGAGACTATGACGGTGACCATGATAGAGAGCGTAGAGACTTCGACGGCGACCATGATCGCAGATAATCGTATAGATAATAACGAGAAACAATATGAAAAAAAAATATTCGCATAAGGCCTTGTCAGCGTTTTCAATGGCTATCTTGGTGGCTTTAACCTCAGTCGGTTGGGCGGAGGAGAGTGCCGTAACCGCTCCCGCAAAAGTCCCGGAAAATCCGCAAACAGTTGCGCATTTGAATAAGGCTCGTCAGATTAGTAAAGAGAAGCAGCAACAATTGGTCAAGCAGGCGGTTGAAGTTGTCATGGAAACAGAAAATGCCCTGACGGCGTTAAATGAAAAGAAGTCCAAGGAAGCTTTTCGCCGACTTAACAATGTTTCAGCAAAATTACGCAATCTTTTGGCTAAAGATAGTCAGTTGAAACTTGTACCAGTGTCGTTTCAGGAACAAACCTTCATCTTCGAAGGCGGCCCGGATAAGGTCAAGGAAACGGTCAGCAAAGCCAGCGATTTGATAAAAGAGCAGCGCATACAGCAAGCCAAACAGCTTCTGGACAGCCTGACCAGTGAAATCAGAATCAATGTCGTGGAATTGCCCTTGGGCGAATACCCTGCCGCAATCGATAAGGCTTCATCGCTCATTTCTGACGGAAATGATACCGAGGCCAAAAATATATTGGGCGAGGTGCTCGATAAACTGGTTACCCATCTTGAAATCTATCCCTTGCCGGTACTGGCTGCCGAGACCGATTTAACGGAGGCCTTCGAACTGGAACATAAATCCGATCTGAAAAAACCGGAAGACAAGGCCGCTATTTTGGAGCTGGCCGATAAAGCCCAAAACCAGCTAAAACTGGCAGAAGCGTTGGGATATGGCGAAAAGAAAGACTATGAAGTTCTCTATGAAGGGATTCAGGCGCTGAGAGATACCTTGCACACCGATAAGTTCGCAGCAGAATGGGAGAAGGTGAAAACGGCACTGACGCAACTTAAAGAAAAAGTGATCCACCCGCTCAAATGAGTTGAGTCGGCGGTTTTTCCGGATTCCCAAACTCTGTTTGGGAATCCGCGATCTTAAAACTGCGGAATAAATATTTTCCATCCTCTTCGGATTTCCGGTTTCCGGATAATATCAGGCCGCCAATGCGATTCCGTAGTGAAATTGACGATAGCCGTTTTATTTAGTTAAATATTTTTTTCGACCCATCGATATTTTTTAGAGTAGAATGTTGCGCCTTAATGTAATGATGTTTTTTGCACTTTAAATTAGGAGCAATGAGATGGACGTTACCGTTATAAATGCAAATCGGCAAGGCCAAACTCAACAAACGTCTTTTGTTGTTCCGAAAATTTCTACAGGTAAAGATGCCGCTGCACAGCCGGCAAATACAGCTGCAAATAATTTGCCTGAAGCTGCCAGTTTTACCTCTGATTCGCTGAATCTGGTGAATTCCAAAAATGTTCAAGTTCCTGTCAATATCCAGAAGGTTGACAATTATCAACAGGCCCAAAAGATCGTTAAGCAACTCGCAAAAAAAATCCAAAGCAACCCTGGTCTGGGATTGTCGGCCTATAGTAAGGTGTTGGCCAGCCACCTGAATGCCCTGGAAGTTTAATCAACAATTAGAACCGGCCCGAACGGCAAGCATCCTCCGCCATTCAGAACGCCCAAAGGGTTCGGACCTTATGTCGGCTACGTTCTCTAACGGAACTCTACACAGTGCCGAAATTTGATCCTTCCCCTATCCCGGAAATATTCGGCTGGCTAGCGTCATGTAATCCATATTATCAGTCAGTACCGCAACCATAATGAGTAGGCTGTTTATGAAAATCGGCCGTTGGGTAAAGGATTTATAAACCGTCTCATCATAACGCTCAATTATTTCTATGAGCCGTTGCAGTTGCTCGACCCGGTTTGCCTGATCGGCTTTTTGACAGCTTATCACCCGGATGCGTAGTGACTTTAAGGCATTTTCGCGCGCCTTGTCCGCCGCATTCTTTAGCAGATAGTCCCAATAAAAAAGCCAGAGCATGCTAAAGCCGACAATAAGTTTAAATGCCATGGGCATTAGCCAATTATCGAAATAACTGGAGCGCGCTACTACCATTAGCAAGGCGATAATCAAAGGATAACCGATCAAACCGTAAATGCGTTTACTGAGTTCGACAATAAAGCGCATAGCCACCCATTCACGCAAATCTTCAATCTGCAGATTGAATTGATTGGCATATCTCATCAAGGTTGTTTTCGGCCAATCGGCCGGTCTATTTTCCAACTCATCGGGAAAGCAGCTTTCCACCAGATCGACTGCCTTTATCACAGCATCGCTGACCAGAACTAACAGTACCGAAAAAGCCGGCACTAAGAATGCTCCCATCAACATTCTGTCTAATATCAATATGCTGGAACCCCGGTAGGGCGTTTGCGGAATACCCTGAGACTGGAATAACAAATAGCCAACTAAACAAAAGATTTGACCAAAGCACAAAGCATAAAAAAATCTTCGATCTAAAGCTTCCCATTGCTGCCACTTGTGCAACAAATTTGGGTGTATATCACCTTTATCGCCGGAAACATGATTAAATTCAGTTTTGAACCACGTAAAGAAAGCCGATATCGATATGCGATTTGCCGGTCTGGCCGTTGTTTGACGGCCCATGCCTGTTAAGTGGAAATGTAATTCCAGCCAGCTTGTAAACTGTTTGGGGAAACGAAATACCTGGATGATGTAATAACTTGCCAAACAGAAGGCAAGCAGACGTATCGCTTCTGAAGGCCACATACTTACTCCTTCCAGAAAAGCATACGGTTCGCATCGATTAAAACTGCAAGGTTCGTGGTTGTTTAACCAGCCATCAGGTTCTACAAACTGCCATATAAAAAACAAACCGATGACGATTAGCAGTAAGCTAATTAGTAATGTGCGTAAACTACTTTTATTAACAAATTTCACCATTCGGTAATTTTTCCATTTTTCGGGCAATCTGTTGTCCCATGCTGCGATACAGCAAATGAAAATGGTAAAAAGCAAAGCGGCCAGTAGCTGGATATATATAAGGTACTCTTGCGGCAATAGTTGTAGATACAAGGCCCACAATAAGGCGATGCAAGCTAAAAGGATAGATAAAACAAAACAAAAGCCCGATATACTCCCAAGAAATTGCCGTGAACCTCTAATATAAAACAAACCAAAACAGCTCACGCCGATGGCTATCCACAAGATTCCCATTCTCCATGCAGGTTTGTCTACACAGGGATAAAGATCGTTACATCTATCGCTGCGACTTAAATCAAATATCCGATTGCGGCCAACTTTAAAGATGCGTGGCTGTATCAGCGTATCCATTGCTGTTTGCGTGGAAGCAGTTTGCAAAACTGCAAAATCTTTATCAACAGTAGCAATCACAGCCGCTTGAAGTTTTCTGTGATTAGCCATTGCCATTTCCGTCGCCAGAAAAAATGCGGTCTGGGTATCGTCTCGAAAGGGCGGAATGTCTCTTTGCAATTTGGAATTCAAGTTCAGTCCGAAGCCGGAAACCATGATCATGCTCCGGGCCCACTGATTGTATTTTGGTTCGAGAAATCTCGCATCGATGTTGTTGGTGAAAAACACCGCATCCGGAAATTTGTTGTGCAAAGCTTCCGAGATTAATATTTTATCGTAAACATCGGTGCCCAAAATGCCGATAGCTTTGATGGCATGGGCACCTTCGACTGGCGAGTCGTGACGTAATTGTCTATCCATGTTGTCGATAGAGTTTGCCAGTCTGCGGACATAATCGAATTGACTATCGCCGCTCGCCTCCTCCATACTTTCCGTTGCTAGTCCTTTTGCTTCGCCGGCGGTTTTATTTTCGATTTCATCTACGGATTTGTTATTATTTTGACTGCCGGCCTGTTTTTCTCCATCCAAACCGCGTAAATAGCTGGCGGTAAAAATACATCGATCCTTTACATCTACATTCAGGATTTTGTCATCCTTGCAACCTTCATGTGTATCTTTCAAAAGTTCCGATTTAAAAGTTTTAGATAATTGCAAAGAATATAAGCTGTCCCATTCACCGATCAGAAGAATCCGTTTTGTCGCGCTCACTTCGATCCCATGAAGAGATAGCTCGCTCTTGATGGCGCCGGCCAAATTTTGATCAGTCGCGGTCACTCGCAGGAATGACAGTCCGTGATTTAAAAAATAGCTGCGAAGATCCGTTTGCGGCGTTATGGACATAGAGCTTTCAGGGTTGTTGTCCGATGTACGTCCTTGCTTCACTTGATGAATATCGCTGCTTATCTCGCAGTGACCCTCCGCTGTTGGACTAACTGCCTTCAATAGCTGAGATTCCTGCACGGTTGCACTAGGCGAGTAATAGCGGTAGTTGTCATTGCCTCTACATTCCTTGGCTTCTGCCATTTCGACGACTAAATCCTGCAAACTTTGGGAATCCAAAGGTCCAAGTACCGTGACATCGGTTGTCACGGTGCCTATGCTTTCGATTATGCGCTTTAGTTTTTGATGGGGCGTATTTGAAAAATCATTACTGTTCAGCCAAAACAGCAAAACCGGCGGCTTTTCATGACTGGAAACGGCATCGTCATTCTGCTTGTTAACCATCCACTCATAAACCACCCGATAACCTGGTTTGCCGGACTCTTCATGTTGAAAATAATCGATATGGGTATCGTCTTCCGGCATATAAAGCAAAGCCGTATTGAATCCGGAAAGCACCGCATAGCGGATTTTCCGGCGTAGTTCCTGATCTTCGTAGTAAGGGCCTCCCGGCAGAAACACGGCAACTACATTTAAATCCTTTCCGGAAACTTTATAAGTTTCAATGTCCTTTAGAATATGTTCCAGCTTATGAATTTCATCGGGATTTTTATGTTTCTCGGTATAGATTTGCACCGCTTCAAAAGGATCTTGCCAGGGTCTGGCATCAATGCTTTGCCTTTCAGGGGCATGGGCTGTAGTGTTATCGGGACGCGATTCGTGAAAAGGCACCTGGCTGACAAATAAAGTCCCGGCTAAAAGAATCAGCAAAAGATGATTCAAATTGGGAAACCAGCCGCCTGAATTACCGCTATCTTTATCTTCGGACATGATTACGCCCGCCCTTTGGTGTCTTCTGATTATTGAGTATATTAGTCCTTTAATGGCCGCATAGGAATATCAAGAAAATATATCTCCTCTGTCTGTGCGTAAAGGTTAGGACGTGTGGGGTTAACATAGGTTTCGCGCTGGTTAGCATGGTGTTCGTTATCCATTTAGGGCAACAGGCCGAATTGTGACGATTTCCTCGTTATATTCGTATTCGATTACCGATTAACCGGGTATATGCTCCTTTATCAATGATATGATGCAATTGGCAGCGAAGATCACCATTCTCTTGATTAGCAAGCCTTAGGAAGGTCATCGCAGCGATGTAACCATGAAAGTGATTTTTTTCTGATCGAGCCGCAAACGACGCGCCTCGCTGTTGCTCGGCATATTCAACTAGTTCTTGGTTAATTAGAGTGCTTGGCTGCGTTAAGGTTAAGTAAGCAATGCACCGGAAATAGAGGTAAAAATGCGTAAACACCTGATTACAAAACAACAGCAAGACAGCCTGCCTGAAAATTCGACTTGGCTGGATTTACAGGATTCGGCGGAGGTTGAAATCAGCTCGGAACAGGCAGACCATCCCATCGAAGCGGCCTTAATGCCAGGCGATGACCGGGGCTGGCGTGCTGCCGATGCCGGTAAACAGCAGATTCGGCTTTTGTTTGCGGAACCGCAGCAGATCGGCAGAATACAACTCAGTTTCATTGAAACGGCTGTCGAACGGACCCAGGAAATCCTGTTGTCCTGGTCCGCTGACGGCGGTCAATCTTTTCAGACGATCATCCGTCAGCAGTGGAATTTCAGTCCTGACGGTTCCACGCAAGAAATAGAAGACCTGCATGTCGAGCTAAAGGACGTCAACGTACTGGAACTTGTTATTATTCCCGATATTAGCGGAGGACAGGCGATTGCCTCGCTTGACCGGTTGCAACTTGCCTAGTTGGCGGTGCGGGGAGGATAGCGTCCTGGTAAAAACAGGGCAGGGTGAACCGCTTTCCAGCTAACATTAAAAAACGAATTATTCCTGACTCCTTGTTAAAGTTGTTCGAACCGACATTCAAACCGGCTGTAGTATGCTAACCAATACGAAGCCGATATTGTGAAAATTCGAGTCACGGGCAGCGATTATTATTCGCTTACCAAGCTTTTATGCAGAACCATCTATCTCCACCGAACCGAGAATATATTGCGGAACGGTGGAAACAACAGAGAATTAGGTTCGGGCAAGTGGGAGCTATTTAGGTAAATCGTAACCGTACTTTTCAATAATCGCCAGTGCCTGCCCGGACTTTAAAAACTCAAGCAAAGCTAAAGCCGCCGGGTTTTCGGCGCCTTTTATCATCAATACCGCGCTTTGCCGTATCGGTTGGTACTGGTCGGCAGGCACTATCCAACCTGAACCGCTGCCAATTTTTCCATTTTCAATGACTTGCGATAACGCTACAAAACCTAATTCGGCATTGCCGGTGGTGATGAACTGGTGCGTTTGCGCGATATTTTCTCCTATCACGAACAAGGGTTGCAGTTTTTCCGTCAAGCCTAGGTTTTTCAGGACTGTTTCGGCTGCCAGACCATACGGCGCAAGTTTGGAATCGGCCAGGGCCAGATGTTTAAAGGTGCCGGAAGACAAAACTTTACCCTCATCATCGACAAAGCCGGGTGTTGCCGACCAGAGTACCAATTTGCCTAGGGCATAAGTAAAGCGGCTGCCTTCTACAGCCAGATGGGATTTTTCTAATTTGATCGGCGCGCTTTCGTCAGCCGACAAAAATACTTCAAAAGGAGCGCCGTTCTCGAATTGAGAAACGAATTTGCCTGATGAACCGAACGACAGCTGTGCGGTATGCCCGGTCGCTTTTTCGAATTCTGCGGCGATTTCCGTCATTGGCTTTGTAAAATTGGCGGCAACGGCGACCAAGGTTGTGGCGCTGAATCCGGCCTGACTGACCAAGGCTAAGGTCAGAGCAAGAATCGTTCTAATAACAGTGGGTTTAATCATATGCAATCTCCAAGTTCAGGTAGTAAAGGCGCAACCGAATGTACCTAGGTTTTGGGGATTTTGCAGAGTTTGCCTCGACATCCTTGTGAGTACAAACTCTGCAAAATCCCCATGAATTTCAGCCCCTAATGCAAATAATTTCGAAGCTGATCTCTTAAATTTTTAACTGTCCGTGCACAAAAAAACTAATGGGTACTACGAAGGACCCAGTCCGGTTTCCCAAGCTTGAACCGTTATGATTTTAACTGCATATGTATAAAAGTAAATAACGAAAAGTGGAATGCATTGTTTCCGGATAGGAGATAAAGCTGTAGGATGTGTAGAACGAAGCGAAGCTCATGGAACGCGAACGATGCGCCTCCTTGCGTCGGCACATCCTATAAATGCATGCTATTATCCTAAGAAGGTATTAGCTTAAGTAAGCGCCATTAGGGTCTTGGCTGGTTATTTGATTCCGGCAGAATGATAACCATTAGAGCGGCAGTACCGCGATCACAATCATTATGCTTGGATCGCGGTCTATATCCGTTACCTCAGCAAGGAACTGCCAAAATGACCGAGCCTGCTTTGAATATCGCCGTTACGGATTGGCCTTTGCGCAGGCCCAGGGTTTCAGCACTGTCGTTGGTCACGGTAGCGGCAATCAGGTCGCCGCCGGCTAACTCTATATCGACTTCCGAATTGACTGCACCGGTTTTAACAGCGGTTACAGTGCCTGGCAGTTGATTGCGGGCGGAAATTTTATAGCCCCCGAAATCGGTGACGATGATAATTTGCGGAGCTTTTACCAGGGCGATAACCTGAGTGCCGGCCTTGATGCCTAGCTTTTCGCCCGATTCTTTAGTAATGGTGGCGACGATGGTTTCCCCGCCTTTCAAGCCGATATGGACTTCTGAATTGACTGCACCGACAGCTACATCTTTAACAGTCCCGGTAAATTGATTGCGTGCACTTGTTTTCATCTTAAGTACCTCATTGGTTTGATTGAAACCTCTATAATACCGCGTTTGCATAATATGCAAACAGTTCATATCTTAGTGGAAGGGTGTCAAAAACACAGTCTTTGGTTATGTAGTCTTGTAAATAACTGAAAAATATAATATTCCAGTCTTTTTATTAATAATTCCGGAATAAAAAAATTAAAATAACTATTCAGCGTAAAATCACCCGCAATTGCTGGATTGCGTATCCCCATCCTATTACACATCAAGAAGACGCAGAGCGTCCAGGGATGCATTCCCACGCCGGAGCGTGGGAACAATGGCGTCCGTCCTCACCGCCGTGAATACGCTGAATAGTTACAAATTAAAATTGTTTTTGGATTATTATACTTGTTAAAATAATGACATGCGAAAATCAAAACTGATTAATCCCCAAAGCCCTTCCTGGGTTCAGGGTGAATTGAGACTAGCAGGTTCACTCGATAGCCGTATGATAAGCCTGTTAAGTGCAATAGACGAAACCGGTTCTATTAATCAGGCGGCCAAACAAATGGACTTGAGTTATAAAGGCGCCTGGCAAATGATAGAACGTGCCAACAACATGGCGCCAAAGACCCTGATTAGCACCGCGACTGGCGGTAGCAAAGGCGGAGGTACCTGTCTAACAACTGCCGGAAAAGCACTGTTAAAGTTGTTTACCCAGTTGGACGAGCGGCATCAAGCGTTTTTGCATGAACTCAACCGCGATCTGGAAGCGGATTCGGACATGCTTTTGCTTCTAAAACCTCTGGCAATCAAGACCAGTGCCACCAACCAATTATTCGGCACCATCGTTTCGCTTCAGCTCGGCTCTGTTTATGCCGAAGTTGCCGTTGAATTGAAATGGGGCGAAAAAATTACCGTGTCATTGACAATGCACGAGATTGCTTCTCTGAACCTTGCTGTCGGCAGTAGTGTTCTGGTGCTGATCAGCGCGCCGGAAATAAGTCTTGTTGTTATCGATCAAAACAACTACCGGTTATCTTCACGTAATTGCCTGAATGGTACCGTAATACGTATTAAGCAGGATGGCGTGGATTCTGAAGTTGTTGTACGGACATCCAGTGGAGATTGCATAGTTGCCATGATCACTAAAGTTAGCACGGACGCTTTGGAATTGAAGATCGGTAGCAAAGTCAATGCTATATTCAAAAGTAATGCCGTGACGCTTGGTGCGATAGCAAAGTAATCTATAATTTAGTTATTGCAGCGCAATTGCCGGTGGTTATATCGGTTTTGCCTTCTCATCCGAGAATATCCCTGATGAAATTCCGCTTACCTTAAAATTGGCAGTCATGCCGGGGTTGAATAGGCTCACTATATAGATTTGGTTAGCGAAAGCTTAATTCTACTTTGTCAGATTACATAAACAATGTTTTTAAGGTCGTTTTTCGACAGAGAAAGCCGGACTTGTTTGCTGTGTAGGGTATGCATCGCATACCTTTTTTAAGCCTTGGAGCATTCAAGGCCCGAAAAGGTATGCGATGCATACCCTACAACATAATCTGACAAAGTAGAATTAACCCCCGGCATGTCGGCTTATCGCTATTGAACAAGCTCGTTCCTGATACGCTCTCTTTCATCCTCGTCGAATGCATAGCGGCTTACTCCGATAACCGAACCGTGCCCCCCTAGGGATGAGCCGGTTACACCCTTCTCGAATCGAGCGGCCTGTGCAGCCAGGGCTGAATTCGGCATCGGTACATAGCCAATTGTTGTTACGTACTTGGAGTTTTCAGGCGCTAAATAAAAGTGTGTGAATGCTTTGACTTCCTGGCGAGCGGCGGCGGCAAGGTTTACATAGACAAACAGTGGTCGCGATAAAGGTTGGTACGTGGCTTCAGCGACAGTTTTCTCACTGGGTAAAACGCAACCGTGTCCGTTGTCAACAGCGACGAGTTTCACCTCATCTTTGTTTGCTTGGTAGTAAGCGTAACCAAAATAGCCAACAGCATTGGGATCAGCCGCTACGCCACGTTCGATGACCATATCGTCTTCGCTCTTCATGTAGTCGCCACGGCTACTGCTCTCCGTTCCTACAATCGCCAATGTGAAATAGTCGAACGTTCCGGATTCCTTCCCAGGACCAAATAGCGCCAGCGGCTGCGCTGGAAAGCTTGCCCGGATTTGGTTCCACATCATCGTCTTACCCTCGGCAGCGGGTTCCCACATAGCTTTTAGCTCTTGGACAGTCAGGCAATCGACAAAGGTATTCTTGGCATTAACAACCACCGAGAGGCTGTCGAATGCAACGGGCACCTCGATGAAATCTACGTGCTGGGCTTTGCATTGTTCACTCTCTTCAGCCTTGATGGGCCGCGAAGCGCCAGTGACATCAAGCTGCCTTGAACAGAATTTTTTGAATCCGCCGCCGGTGCCCGAGAAGTCGATTGCAAATTGCACGGCGGGATTTGCTTTGCTGAACGCCTCCGCCATCGCCTTGTTGAGAGGAAAGACGGTGGTTAATCCATCTATTGTGATTTTCCCTGACAATGAACCGCCCGCTGTAGCCGAACTGTCAGAGACCTTTTTGCTGTCGCACGCCATTAGCGCACATGCAACAGACAAGGCAAGGATCGAGTGGTACCAACGAAAAGGAAGAATAATCATGTTTTGCACCTCAGTGGATAGGCCAAATGACACTTGGCATGGTTGTTTTGGAATGTTGGCGTGAACGGGGACTTAATAAAACTCTAAATTTCTATAATACAATTACTATAGAAATATTACAATATTGCCAGTTGTAGTCCTTAAGAAAGTTACTTAATTCACATTATTCAAAGGGGAAAGGCGTGTAAAAATAGAAAACTAGCCATAAATTGAACCACTTGCCAAAAATTGAATTTTTAATTTTTATATTTCACGAATTGTTGTATAGTTAAATAATGGATAAGCAACTTGCCACAACACTTTTTGAATCGCTTGCGTCCGGTATTCGGTTAGATGTATGTAGACCTTGATAGATTATTTAGCTGCCGAACACAACATAGGTCGCCCGAACATTGTGTTGACGCGAATACGGCGACATCCTCTTGTGATGCCGATTAATTTCTTTCATTGACTCAGAGGTTATTGATTATGAATGTTCTGTTTCTCTGCACAGGCAATTCAGCGCGAAGCATCATGGCTGAAGGCTTGTTGAATAAATATGGTAATGGCCGCTTTCTGGCTTTTAGTGCGGGTAGTCATCCTACCGGCCAAGTCAACCCCTTCGCCTTGGAGCGTTTGGAACTGGAAGGCATTACCCTGTCTAATCCTCGCAGCAAAAGCTGGGATGAGTTCGCCAAACCAGATGCTCCCGTTTTAGATTTTGTGATCACAGTTTGCGATAACGCAGCCCATGAAGTTTGTCCAGTTTGGCCGGGGCAACCGATTACAGCTCATTGGGGTGTATTTGATCCAGCAGCGGTGGAAGAAAAAGAAAAACGTATCGCTTTTGCCAAAGCGTTTGCCATTCTCGAACGTCGGATTGCGTTGTTCACTAGCCTACCTATTACGAGTCTGGAACGAATGGCGCTAGAACATCAGGTTCGTGATATTGGACAACAAGGTGACTCCTAGAATTTACTGCTTTTTAAAGCTGCCAACATTTTTGCACACTTAATATTTAATAATCATCATGAACATCTTATTTCTATGCACTGGAAATTCTTGCCGATCACTCATGGGCGAAGCCACTTTCAATCATCTTGCGCCCGAAGGTTGGCATGCAATAAGTGCTGGCAGCAATCCATTAGGTAGATTAAACAGTGGCGCAGTGGCATTGCTTGAGGAGAAAGGTATATCTACTGAGGGCTATTCAAGTAAATCATGGAACGATCTACCTTTAACACCGGATATTGTCATTAGTGTTTGCGGTAATGCTGCAAATGAAATCTGTCCAGCTTATTTAGGCCCGGTTTTACGCAGTCATTGGGGTGTTGAAGACCCAGCACATGCCGAGGGTACTGAAGCAGAAATCAAAGCAGCATTTGAGACTGCTTATGGCATTCTGCGTCATCGTATCGAACAGTTCTTAGCATTACCGCTCAACGAATTACAAAACAATCGCGAACAACTGAAAGTCGAGTTAGATAGAATCGGCACATTGTTACCGTAAAATTTTCTGGAGAATAGTCATGAGTATTATCCAAATATTCGATCCCGCATTATGTTGCAGCACTGGTGTCTGTGGTGTGGCTGTCGATCAACAATTAGTCAATTTTTCCACTGATGTAGATTGGGCTAAACAAAACGGCGCGCAAATCGAACGATTTAATTTAGCCCAGCAACCTATGGTTTTTGCGGAAAACTTAGTTGTAAAAAGTTTTCTGGAACGATCAGGTGCTGAAGCGTTGCCATTGATTTTGGTTGATGGTGAAGTGGCAATGGCAGGCCGTTACCCTAATCGTGCCGAACTGACTCGCTGGGCGGGTATTAGAGTCGAAGAAAAATCCGAATCCGGTTGCTGTAGCTGGTAGTCATTGCTGTTAAAACTAAAATTACCGTTATGACTGAATACAAATATCTTGATCAGCCGCCACGCTATCTGTTTTTTACAGGGAAAGGGGGCGTTGGTAAGACTTCCCTTGCTTGTGCTTCAGCGGTTCGACTCGCTGAATGCGGAAAAAACGTGTTACTGGTTAGCACTGATCCAGCGTCTAATGTCGGCCAGGTATTTGGAAATAACATAGGCAACAAAATTACGAGTATCGCCACTGTACCAGGTCTGGCAGCTTTAGAGATTGATCCGCAAGCCGCAGCGCAAGTCTATCGAGACCGGATCGTTGGCCCTGTGCGTGGGATATTGCCTGAGTCGGTGGTAAAAGGTATCGAAGAACAATTGTCAGGTGCATGTACTACGGAAATTGCAGCATTCGATGAATTCACTGAATTGCTAACAGGCTCAGCCTTGACTAGCAGTTATGATCATATTGTTTTTGATACGGCGCCCACCGGACATACTATCCGATTGTTGCAGCTTCCTGGCGCCTGGGATAGCTTCCTGGAAGAAGGTAAAGGTGATGCCTCCTGCCTTGGCCCATTGGCTGGACTGGAAAAACAACGTAGCCAGTATAAATTAGCAGTCGAAGTATTGGCTGATCCAAGTCAGAGCCGATTGATCTTGGTAACTCGCGCTCAACAAGCTACTTTACATGAAGTTGCAAGAACACATGAGGAATTGGCGGCCATTGGTTTGTCTCAACAATATTTGATCGTCAACGGTATTTTGTCTGAACGCGAGGCAAAGCAGGATTCATTAGCTGCTGCAATATGTCAGCGCGAACAACTAGCGATTTCGGCTATGCCCGACGTCCTCAAATCTCTACCATGCGATCAGTTTGAACTCAAATCTTTCAATTTAGTGGGATTGGCCGCCTTGCGACAGTTGCTTACCCCTGGCATACAGTTAACGGCTAAGAGCGACGATTATCAGGTAACGATTCCTATCCCAAAATTGTCGGTTCTTATCGATGATATTGCTGCCGACGGTCATGGCCTTGTCATGGTGATGGGTAAGGGTGGCGTTGGTAAAACGACGATAGCTTCTGCTATCGCCGTTGCTCTAGCCCAGCGTGGTCTGCCAGTGCAACTGACGACATCAGATCCAGCCGCCCACCTGAACGAAACTTTGAACGGCGCGCTGAATAATCTTACCGTAAGCCGGATCGACCCTCATACGGAAACAGAACTTTATCGTCAACATGTGCTTGAAACAAAAGGTGGACAGCTTGACGCCCAAGGTCGGGCGCTACTGGAAGAAGATTTGCGTTCTCCTTGTACCGAGGAAATAGCAGTATTCCAAGCTTTTTCGCGAATCATTCGTGAAGCAGACAAGAGCTTTGTTGTGATGGATACTGCGCCAACGGGTCACACCTTATTACTGCTTGACGCTACTGGCGCTTATCATCGTGAAGTAAGCAGGCAAATAAAGAATACTGGTACCCACGACCAGACACCGATGATGCAGCTACGAGACTCCAAACAAACCAAAGTATTGCTGACAACACTTGCGGAAACTACTCCTGTTCTGGAAGCCTCTCATTTGCAATATGATCTCCGCCGTGCCGGTATAGAGCCTTGGGCTTGGGTTATCAACAATTGTATTGCAGCCGTATCGACAAATTCGCCGTTGCTTCGTCAACGTGCAGCCAATGAAGTGCGCGAAATCGAAGCTGTTGCTCATGATTATGCTTCTCGCTATGCTGTCGTACCGCTCTTGCAGGAAGAGCCGGTGGGTATAACTGACTTAATGAAATTAGCTGGCAATTAAATTATGGATATGAAATCTGCTGTCATTGCGCTTGCTGCTCTTGCTCAAGATTCCCGCCTAGCGATCTACCGCACTTTAGTGCAAGCGGGGCCGGAAGGCATGTCTGCCGGTAAAATAAGTGAAGCAACTGGAATCCCGCCATCATCGTTATATGTCGTGTTCGCGGCAACGCACGCGCCGCCATCGTGTGCGCGGCAGCGCACCGGCTGCCGTCGCGTCGCGGCAACGCACCGCCTGCCGTCGCGTCGCGGCAACGCACCGCCGCGATCTTCGCGCTTTTTTGCCGATATGTAAAGGTGTGTTGAAAACCCTGCATAGTGGGCGCTGTAGTTCTACCCCATCGTCGCTTGCGAGCTCAGCAGTTGGTTGCGGACCTATCACCGTTCGCCCATGGCTTCGGCCAGGGGATCCGGGGATCTCCTGTGGAAGCCGACAAGGAGGCCTTCTATCCCCATGCGCCTCGGGAGATACGCACATTCGATGGATCTCCCGGCGCCCTTTTTCTGCGGCGGGTCTCATGTTGGAACGCGGTCTGCTGCGCCACGGGCCCTCGGCGAGCCGTCTGATCCCCAGCAGGCCACTACCGCATCCAGCGGAAGCTTCTCAGATTGGTCCGTGTATTCCCCTTCCGCGATGATCTTGGCGCGCTTCTCGCGCTCGGCCTCCGCCTTATGACCGATCGCGCGGATCATCTGGTTCGGAATGTCGACCTGCTTCACCGAAACCAGCGTCACTTTCACGCCCGACGGCGACGTGTGCTCATCCAGAATCGCCTGCAGCTGGCATGTTGCGTTCATCGCGCTTGCTGAGCAGATCGTCCAGTTCCACTTCGCCCAGGGCACGCTGCGCAGCGTCGTCTGCGCCAGCTGCGATGTGGCATACAGGAAATTCGCAACACTTCGGTTACTGCCAGCCCGCGCCTCCACCTCCAACTGGAAAACAAATTACCGCGTTGACCTTCACTGGGCCAATGTTATCGCGCGTGATCACGTCCTGCGGACGCGTTTCCTCGATTGTGTCGACGCGCAGCGAAATCCCGCACCATGCGCTCATCGGCGCGAACACCAGAATGATGCCCGGCCCCTTCGCCGCCGGCAGCAGACGGCCCAGCCGGAAAATCACTCCCCGCTCTCTACCCAGCCAGAATCTTGATCCGACCGAATCAGATTATCACAACGATGAAAATGACAAACAGCAAGGCACACCGGCCATTCAGCAGGCTTCCTTCTTCTCAGCTTCAACTTTCAGCGTCAGCCCTTCGATTCCCGTGACACGCACATGCTCGTGCGCCCCGATCGGCCGCGCCGCCAATGGATGTCCATATACTTCCCGCGCACCAGCACCTGTCCCGCCGGGTTCAGTTCGCCCACCGCCGTCGCTTCCATGCCAATCATCCCTGCAGGGCCTGTGATCACTTTTTTACCGCCGCGCCCGCACGGCCATCGTGACCAGCCAACTCGTGATCAAAGCAAACGGCAGCGCGAGTCCAATCGCCGTGCTCCAGCGTATTCGCAGCTCCGGCACGTTCGTATCGATCAGCATCACCGCCTCGAGAATGGAAGCGACTGCGCCGCCCGTTGTCAGCACGCCGTGCGTCGCGAACTTCGCCTCCAGTACAAAGAACGTGAGCCCCAGAATCATCAGTGCGGCGCCCAGCCAGTCCATCGGCAACATCGCCAGCGCCGTCAGCCCCAGCAGCATCAGGATTGCGCCTGCCACTCCCGGTGCCACCATCCCCGGCGCATGAAACTCCAGATAGTATACCCAACGCGCCAAGTACGACGAGCAGCAGCGCGATGTTCGAGAAATTGCAATTGCCGTCAGCACGCGCTCGCGCAGCGACGGTCTGTAAACTTCGATCGCCGGGCGGGGAAGTGCAGCGTCTGCCGGCGTCCGTCGAAGCGTTTGATCTCCCGCCCATTCAGCTCCCGCAGAAGTGCATCCGGATCCGCCGCCACGACGTCGATCAGATGCTGATCGAGCGCCTCCTGATCCGTGTACGACGTGCTCTCGCGCACGGTCTTCTCCGCGGCGCTCTCATTGGACGCCTGGAAGCCGCGGTCCCGATGCTCGACGATCCGCGCGCATCAGCGCGGCCGCATCGTTTTCGAGTTTGGACTTCATGATGCTGTCCATTTCGCCGCCTGTGATCAACAACCGGATGCGATGCGCCCGCATCCGTTTCCGGCGCCATCGCCGCCACATCGCCCGCTTCGAGCAGGAAGAACCCGGCCGACGCCGCGCGCGCCCCCGACGGACCGGTCCAGGCCATCGACCGGCACCGGGCTGCGGAAGATCTGTTCCACAATTTCGCGGGGTAGTATCCGATCAGCCCCCCCCGGCGCGCCGATACGGATCAGCAATGCGTCGTCGTGTTCGCGCTCGGCCTGCGCGACAGCAGACTACGGCTTCCCACCCCCTCCGTGATCGGCGCGGATCGCGCCATCCATATCCACACTGCAGCACCCGCGCTCCCCATCGCGGCGGGAAACGTCGAGCGGCAATCGCGGCCAAAGCCGCACAACCCCGGAAGGTGAGCAAACAGATCAGCTCACAACCAGTCTATCGGCAAAAGCGCCCGATCGCACAGGATACGCTCTCCCGAATACATTAACTAGTATCGCTTTGTACAAATGTAACGCGCGCATTTTAAACACACTCTGCAGAAGTAAGTCCTATGGCAAAAAAGGAAGCTACCGTAAAAGAAACTGCGGCCGTCGCTCGTACAGCGCGCGCTGCAAAGCCGAAAACCACCACTCCCCGGGTTAAAACAGTCAAGCACAGCAAGACCGTCGCTGCTGCAACCGGCCATCGCTCACACGGATGCCGTCCACTATCAGACACTCCCCAGACGAAAATCGATCACTGCATTGATCACCACGCCGCGAACTCCCTCCTTGCCTACAGCTACTGGGATCCTGCGGATATATCAGGGCGGCACTCTACTTCTGACCACTTGGCTGCGCGCCGAACAGGAATACACTCTGCGTTCAGCGCAGCTCTAGCAGGCTGCTGAAAAAGCTCTTTTCGTTGCCGCTTGCTGACGCGCGCACCTGCTTTTCCGAACCGCGACCGTAAGGAAGTGGCAAGAAGCGTTTTTCAGCAGCCTGTGTCAGAAGGTGACCCCATCAGTCCGTTTCTGCGCGTTGGCCCACGTTGGTTGTCGTTTAGGGTTTCGAGTACCGCCAGCAGCCGGCCCTGAATCTGCACGTTCTGCGCCGGAACCCGGATGGGACTCATCGCCGAGTTCGCCGGTTGCAGCCGTACCATGTTGCCGGGTTCCCGATAGAACCGCTTCAGCGTCGTCTCCTTAAACCCCCGCGCGCACCAGCGCCACCACGATGTCGCCCTCGCGCGCCTCTTTCGTCTCTTCGACTGCGGATCATGTCGCCTTCTATAACACTGATCCTCGATCATCGAACTGCCGCGCACACGCAACGCATACGTATCCTTTTGCCCGACGAAACTCCTGCTAGCTTACCGTGTTCTCGGCGCTCTTCGTACGCTTCAATCTGGGCCGACCCGCCGCGATTTTCCACCGAGCACCGGCACTTCCAGCGACACCTCGAGCTCGCCCGTCGCGCCGCTGCTCCTGCAATATATCGTGGCGCCACGTCGATCGATCGGCTCTGATTGCTGGCTGTGTTGCAGATAATTCTTCTTGTCGAGCGCAGAGATGTGTTTGTGGACCGTGGGGGTGATTGATGCCAGGTTGGAGACCGCGCGCGATCTCCTCATAGCTTGGGCTGTAGCCGTTCTCTGCCAATTGTGAAAAGAAGCAAAGCGCCAAGTCGAGGACTTCCTCTTCCGCCCGCCAGTGATAGCCATTTACACATATTGTAGGCGAAGAAAGGGTGAAATGCAACACGGAAAATGATAGAAAAGAGATGAGCCAGGTGCGGGGCAGAATAATTCTCTCGTCCGTCAATGTGGTGAAAACCTGAGGCCAACGCGCGTCGCACTCCGCCGATTCCGACGACA
>CAVXZR010000048.1:0-6893 GCA_963765965.1 uncultured Pseudomonadota bacterium | reverse complement strand
TGGACTATGCGCCCGAAGTATTGCAAGCCCAGCCTATCATGCAAGGCGCCAGCGCCTTGCGCTTCTGGCGGGAAACCTTTCAGCCGCCGGCCGCCGGCGAAGGCAAGCGCCGGCTCAAGGACACGCTGCGCTGGCCTTACGCCGAGCGCCTGGTCTATCTCGCCCGCGAATTCCTAAAGTTGGACGAAACCCGGCAGCGGTACATGGTCGAGCGGCCCGCGCGCAAATCTGGTGGCGCGGCGACAACCGCAACGCTTCCGAGCCATCGTCGCCGCCCATCTGGCCTATCGCGGCCTAAGCGACAGCGAACGCGCGGAATACCGCAAGCGGCTGATGAGCATGGCCCACAGCCTGGCGGCGCGTCATGCCGCCTAAAGCGGCGCGCAAGCCCAAGCCACCAGCAGTCCCGTTTTTAACCCGGTTTCAAGGAACCCCGGCGGGAAACTTTACTATTCTGGCTCGGCCAGGCTGTATTCGCCGACGTTTAACCACTCACCACCCAGCACACCCACAGGAGAACAAATGGGCGAGCCCATATCCACACTATCAGCGCCAGGGCCATAGTCGGCGAACGGCATTTTATTCTCGCCGATCCGCAACAGCCCGACGCCTGGGCCTTGGCCAGATAGGAGGTAAAAGCCACGGACCACAACGGCTTGCGCAGTTTCCACCCGGCCAAAACCATCAGCACCGCCAATTAAAAGCCTGGGCCGCGGCGCGGAAACTGCCGGTTCATATTGAGGAACATTTTCCGGCGCCGTGCCGGGATGCGGACGCATCCCTGGCAGCCTGAACCCGCCAGCGGGTACGGGCCAAAAAAACCGCCTGCCGGCGGTTAAAAGTAGAGCAGATACGTTATAAAATTAACCGCCGGCTAAACAACCAAAGCAGTTTTACCGCGTCTGAAACCCCGGTAGCCGAACAGGCCGCCCAACAGCAACCAGGTCAGCCACGGCAAATGCACCGTCGGCGAAGGCAAACTCAAACTGGCGACCGAACCCAGCATCAAGCAGCACTCGAAATCCCGCCGAACTGCCCGCTCCAAATCACGCCGGTATTGCATGCCGGCATTCAAGGCGATATTGCCCAAGTTCGAAAAATAATCCGTCATCAGCTAAATATCAGCTTACCAAGAAAAGACTTATCAGCGGCTTTGGCCGAAAGCAGCGCCGCATCGACCACGTTCGCCCCCTGCCACAAACTCAGCGCGGTCAGCGACGGACTGGCGCCGGCCAGGTGGGGGTACCACGTTGACTGCTTGCTTGGCCACCGGCCGCGCGCTCGCGTTCCTGGCGGAACTCGCGCGTTGACCGGCGTCAACGGCCAGATAATAGTAAAAATTTGACGCCGCTAATGGTATTGGCGCCCGCTAAGCGCGCTTAACGCCAGAAAAAACTTAATCAAACGACCGGTTGTTTTGGTCAACCTCATATCATTTCTCCTTAAGTGACGAAACTCACCACGAGACCCCTCGTTAAAAAGCAAACTGGCAAGTTATGCTTTATAGAGCTCAGGAAACCCGCTGCCATTATTTACACAATACAAGACGCCCAATAGCTGCATCAACACCAAAGTAAATATTCAGTTCCTTAGCATGAAACAGCAGGAACCAAAACCCGATAAAAATGTCCGATTAATCCAAGCCATGCCTAAGGGAAAGCTGAACAATTAAATATAGGATATTGTTTTAACCACTATTATGTACTCACCTCCTCATCAAAACCGTTTAACTCAGAACAGGCAAAGCAGATATTACATGTTATTTTTTAAATTGTAAAAAATCAACCACCAGACCACCACGGAAAAACCTGTAGCCGGCCAAGCCATTTATTGTTATTTCCATGTACAAAAACAGCAGTTTAACTACTATACTTTTTACCAACTTCAGAAAAAAAATCTTGTATCTAACAGTTTGTTTTAGCCCAGGCGTCCACGCAACGGGATAGGCAGGCTATTCACCCAACGCCGGCAATTGGCTCGCTCCCTCGCCCGAAGGGGAGGCGGAGCTCAGGGCGTGATTTTAGGTTTTAGCTTTTCATGCACTGAAATGACTACACTTTTAATGCGCTTGCCCCGCGGCCCGCCCATAACCCGCTTGGGAGCGGCCGGTTTTTTTGCTACGATCTGCGTCCCAACCAGCCCATAGCAGACCAGGAGCAGGCGAAATGAGTGAAGAATTCGAAGTAAAAGGCCCGCACGAAGAAGTGCTTGAAGGCGGCGAAACCCATGCCAGCCGAGGTTTTAACAGCCAATTGGCGGTAATGACGCCATAGTGGCCGCCATCGGCGCGCTGTTATCCTACGAAGCCAGCCTCAGCCTGGGCGAGGCCATCGTTTATAAAAACGAAGCCGCCATCAACAAAACCGAAGCCTGGGACCAATGGAATTTTTATCAATCCAAAAGCAATAAGGAAAATCTGGCGGAACTCGGCGCCCAAGCTGCCCCACCAGAGCCAGGATCGCGAGGAAAGCCTGCACGACACCGAACGCTACGCGGTTGAAAAAGCCGAAATCAAGCTCAAGGCGGAAAAGGTCCAGAGAACTCTCCCGGCAAGCGGATCTGCTCGCCGAACGCTATCTGCATGTCCACCACAGCTGGGCGACCGGCGCCACCGCCCTGCCGCTCGCCATCTCCCTGGCCGCCATCGCCTTATTGACCCGGCGCAAATGGCTGGAATATTTAAGCCTGTTTTCGGCGGCCATCGGCATAGGCTTTGGCGGGCTGGCCTGGTTCGGCTTTTAAGCGGCGGCGGATTGTATGGGCGAACTTTCCTCGGGATGCTATAGTCAAGGCAAGGAGTTCGAAGCGAGCCCATGCCCGCATCCGCGGGCATGGGGCCGGCTTACGGGTAAAAGATGTCCGCACAGCCGTGTTCAGTAACTATTATTTTTATCAAAAGCTTATAAAATACGGGAAAACGTATTTAAAATACAGGATTAAGACTCTTAACCTACAATAGCCCATTATCAATCAACCGCCCTCCTCCCGCCGCGGATGAAAACCAGCCATCAGGCTATAAGTGATTCCTAATTTATAAAATCACAGGAATTACCATGCTCAGCGCTAAACAAAAAACATTTATAGAAGAATATTTGTTGGACTTGAATGCCACTCAAGCGGCGGCGCGAGCCGGGTATTCGCGGCAAAAACCCGCGTGCGCGGGCTATAAGCTACTCAACAATCCTGAAATCAGCGCCGCTATCGCCGAGCGCATGGCGGAACGCGCCAGGCGCTTGCAATTATCGCAAGACCAGGTGCTGTCCGAGATCGCCAGAGTGGCGTTTAACGACCCCCGGCTGGCTTTCGACGCCAACGGCGCTTTGTTGCCGGTGCAAAGCTGGTCGCCGGACTTAGCGGCGGCGGTAGCCTCCGTTAAAGTTCATGAAATCAAGGCGGCTGACGGCACGCTAAGCGGCGTGATCAAGGAAATCAAGTTTTGGGACAAGGGCAGGCAATTGGAATTGGCGGCGCGGCATTTGGGATTGTTGAACGATAAGCTGGAGGTGACCACGCCAATCGCGGAATTAATCAGGGCGGCGCGGGCGCGAATTAAACATTAGGGTATTACAGGGGCCGGGCTATCCCGGCCCCGCCTTCCGGCGAGGGTTGGGAAGAAAGCGGCCGCACGTCTCATGGGAAGCCGAGCCACGCTTTACCGGGCTTTAAGGCGATAAATATTTCAACATTTTACTATTATGTGCAAATGTGCATTTTACGCTATAATGGCGCATCCTTAATTTGCTAGGAGTTGGCTTTTATGCGTCTTATATTCTCGACATTACCCAAGAACAACACAAAGGCTTAAAGTTGTCGCCGCCTTGAACGGGCAGACTATGAAAGACTATGTTTTAACTCGTGTATTTCCTGAAACGCCGACACTGGAAGAAAGCGAAGCCCTACGGCGGCTTGAGGCTTTCTTAGAACCGAGACTAGAGGAAGCGAAGCAAGGCAAGTTTGTTGATAAATCAGCCATGCAAATTTTTGAAGAAACCTTGAAAGAATTTCAATAAATACGGCCTTATCAACTTACACCACTAGCCGAACAAGACCTAAAAGAAATCTACCGTTACACCATAAAGACATGGGGCAAAAAACAAGCCGAGCATTACGCCGGATTGCTTGAAAAGCGCTTGAACGATATTGCCGGCAACACCGCCAGAGTGCGTAATTTATCAGACATTCGTCCTGATGTTATGGTGAACAGGTGCGAGCAGCACTCTATATTTTTCACCCACCCCAACGGCCAAAAGCCGCAAATTTTCGCCGTGTTACATGAACGCATGGACTTTGTTGCATGGCTTAAGGAAAGACTATAAACAAAATAGCTTCCCGCGGCGCGATCTCATCTCAACCAACTATGCTGAGCCTCATCATTTAACCGTGCGCATGTCTATGCGTTATTGTCTTAATTTCAGTTGACATTCCTCAGGCTCTGGTAAACTGATAGAATTTGAGACGGCATGAGTGTAAAAATGAAAACCTTAACTTTACTGATGGGCATGTGCTTATTTTCAGCATCGGCGGCCCGGGCGGAGCCTTGTTCCGATTTGTTGAATTATAAAATGACCAAGCTCAGAGCCACCGTGCAGCAGGATTTTTGCGAGGACTTCAAGGGCAAGGTGATCCTGGCCGTCAACACCGCCAGCAGTTGCGCCTATACGCCGCAATTCAAGGCGCTGGAATCGCTGTATCAAAAGTATAAGGAGCAGGGCCTGGTGGTGATCGGCTTCCCGTCGAACGATTTTAATCAGGAATTCGAGAACTCGGCTAAAACCGCCCGGGCCTGTTAGATCAACTACGGCGTCACCTTCCCGATGATGGAAAAAAGCATCATCAAGGGTCCCGAGGCCAATGCATTTTTTCAAAAACTGATCAAAGCCACCGGCCAGTCGCCGCAATGGAATTTTTACAAATACCTGATCGGCAAGGACGGCTCAACCGTCAGGGCGTTTGAAAGCAGCGTCACCCCGGAACAATTGGACACCAAGGTTCAAGCCTTATTAACAGGCAAATAAGCCGGCGAGCGAGGATAGATGGGGCATCGAGGCGCAAGCCCAATGGCGCCGCCTGAGGGTCTAGCCGCATCAGGCGTCTGGCCACCGGACTATGAAACATTTTGTTTAATGGCGTAGCATGGGTACTAATCTTGGCAAAAGCCGCCCATTCTAAAAGACTAGCCCGCGAGAACTTTTGGGAAGATTAATATCATGCATCAACTCATCAAAGCCGCAAACCCCCAAGGCAAAGGCGTGGTCAGCGTTTTGGATAACCTGCGGGAAGTTAAAAACCATCTACGGGTCAGCGCCAAAACCATCCGGGAAATCAGCAACGAATTATTCACCTCGCTGTTTGTGTTAAATAGCGAAATCCGTTTTCAGCCCAAGCTCAATCAAACTTATTGGCTTTATTCTAAAAACCAAAAATACCGGCTGTCTTTGATTGCGCCGGAACAATGGTCGCCGGCCCAGTACGGACGCTTTATCGGCGCCTGCGAGCTGCAAGCCGACCTGGTCTGGAGCCTGAACTTATCCGCCGACTGCGCCGCCGACCCGGCTTTCCTCCGGCACATCGCCGATCAGCGCCGACAGCTTGAACAACGGTTGCAACAGGCGGAAAAAGTGGAAGATGTCTTGCCGGTCTATGTGCAAGCCCTGCCCTTTTATGCGCGCATTCTCGCCTCCGCCCTGGCTTACTCCTTAAAGCAATCCATGCGGCAAAGCGGCATCGCCGGCCTAAGCTTTTCAACAGGCGAAACAGGCGCTGCTTGCCGGGTAAACCCAGACTCAAGCGCAGCGGAGTTCAAATTCGTCGACGGGCATGGGTTTTCCGAATAAATAGCCCTGGAAGTTCTCGCAACCGTGCTGTTGCAGAAACCGGAGTTGTTCCTGGGTTTCAACGCCTTCGGCGATCACATTCAAGTCCAGCGCCAAGGCCATGGCGATAATGGTTCTGACAATCGCCTGATCGCTGGAATCGAAAGAGATGTCCCGCACGAAGGATTGGTCGATTTTGAGTTGCGCCAAAGGCAGTTTTTTTAGATATTGCAGCGATGAATAACCGGTGCCGAAATGGTCCAGGGAAAAGGTCAAACCTTGCTGTTGCAGCGCCTTTATTTTCTCGATGGCGTTATCCAGGGTGTCGAATAACGCGCTTTCAGTCAATTCAATCTTGATTAAGCGCGCATCTATGCCGTGCCTGTCTATCGCTTGCAACACATCGGACACAAAATTAGGCTCGTGAAATTGCTTGGCGCTGACATTGACCGAGAGCACCAGCCGGTGATAGCGTGGATCCCGTTCCCAGGCTTTGAGTTGCGCGCAAACCGCGTCCAACAGCCAGGCGCCAAGCGGTAAAATCAAACCGGTTTCCTCGGCAAGCGGGATGAAATCGGCCGGCGGCACCAGGCCGCGTTGCGGATGCGCCAGCGCAACAAGACTTCCGCCCCGCTCATCCGCTGCCGGCTATCGACTTGAGCTTGATAATACAGTTTAAACTCCGCGCGGGCGAGGCCGGTTTCCAAATCCTTTTCCAATTGCGCGCGCTCGTTGATCTGCGTTTGCATCTGCGGATCAAAGAAACAGAAGCCATTCCGGCCCATTTTCTTGGCTTGATACATAGCGATATCCGCTTCTTTAAACAACAATTCAATATCTTTATGCTGCTCGCCAAACAAGGTCACGCCAATGCTCGGCGAGTTTCGATACTCCTGATCAAAAAGCAGGTATTTTTCCCTGAGCGCGCCAAGAATTTTATTAGCCACCAGGGTTGCATCATTGACCGCATCAGCGGTATTGTTTTTTAAATCCTCCAGCATCACGATAAATTCGTCGCCGCCCAGCCGAGCAACGGTGTCGACGGCCCGAACGCAGCTTGTCAAGCGTTCCGCGACCAAC
>CAVXZR010000047.1:0-63472 GCA_963765965.1 uncultured Pseudomonadota bacterium | reverse complement strand
GGCCGGAGGTGTCCTCGCACCCCTCGAAGACCCAGGTCGACTTCATCCCCACCATGAGCCTGGGCATCCCCGGCGACGCGGTGATGGCCCTGATATTGGGCGCCTTGCTGATCCAGGGCATCCAGCCCGGGCCGCAATTGATCAGCCAGCATCCGGACATCTTCTGGGGCCTGATCGCCAGCTTCTGGATCGGCAACGTGATCCTGATGGTGCTCAACGTGCCGATGATCGGCGTCTGGGTCAAGCTCCTGGCCGTGCCTTACCGCTACCTCTACCCGTCGGCGATGTTTTTCATCGCCGTGGGCGTATTCAGCACCCAGAACAGCCTGTTCCAGATGTGGGAGGTGCTGCTGTTCGGCGTCCTGGGCGCGCTGTTCATGGTGCTCGATTTTTCCGTCGCGCCCATCCTGCTCGGGCTGGTGCTCGGCCCGATGGTGGAAGAGAACTTCCGCCGCGCGCTGTTGCTTTCGCGCGGCAACATGCTGGTGTTCGTCGAGCGCCCGATCAGCGCGACCTTTGTCGGCATCAGCGCCTGTTTGCTGATCGGCGTCACCTGGAGCGCCTGGCGCGCCAGGGCGAAGGCCAAAGCGGGCGTGGCGGTCGGACCGTTCGCACTGCCTTCGGTGGGCGAACAGGGCGCTGCCTGAAACGCGGCAAGCGCTCGCGCCGCGGGCGATGACGCGCCCGCGGCTCTGGATCCGTGCGCCCGCGGTGTTGCGCCGGCGGCGCGCCGGCTGGCATTCGCGTAGCGCCCAACAATGCGATACTTGGCCCCGATATCGCCACCGTTACCGGAGAGTTCGAAATGCAAATGCTTGCGCGCCTGCTGGCGCTGGGGCTGCTTTTGCTGGTCGGCTGCAGCACCGCGCCGCCGCCGCGCCCGCCTGCCATCCTCACCCTGGACCTGAAGCAACTGATGAACTGGGTGATCGACCCGGCGGCGGACATGATCTGGGACTCGGTGCAGTTCGTCAGCACCGAAAGCGGCACCAAGGAAATCCGGCCGCGCAACGACGAACAATGGGCGACCGTGCGCACCGGCGCGGCCACCGTGATCGAGGCCGGCAATCTGCTGATGGTCGAAGGCCGCGCGCGCGACAACGCCGGCTGGATGCAGGCGGCGCGGCGCCTGAGCGCCGCCGGCCAGTCCGCGCTCAAGGCGGTCGACGCCAAGGACCCGGAGGCGGTATTTTCCGCCGGCACCCAGATCGATGACGCCTGCGAAGGCTGCCACGATCAGTACGCGCATTTCAGTGAGAAGGGCGCGGCGGCGGGGGCTGACAAGGATGGCCTGCGGCAATATCGCCGCCTGGCCGTCTTCGCCATCAACCGGGACAGGCTCGATATGCTGTCCGCATCGCGCCGGTTCGACTTCGGGCATTACCAGGGAGGTCTTGCCGCGCTGGCGGCGCATTGAGGCCGGCGCGCATAACCGGTAGTATGCTGATGCAGTAGCAAGACCGTTCGATTCCGGCCCTCTGGATTGCATGAGCCACCCGCGGAGACTGGCGTCTTCCGGTGGTGGTTGCCGATGATTGTTATTTGGGTGGCGTCGGAAGCTTAGAGCATCGCAAAGCTGTTGCAAGCCGACGATCGAACCACCGGGGAGCTCGAACCATGATGCGCAATACCTTCGCCGCGTTCGCCCTCGTAGTGGCCGCGCTGCCGGCCTGGCCGCAGACCGTGGAGCAAAACCGCGAAACATGCCAGGGCAACGACCCCGAGGCGCAAGTCACCGCCTGCACCGCGCTGATCGCGTCGGGCCAGGAGTCGGCGGAAAACCAGGCTGCCTCGCACACCAACCTGAGCAACGCCTACAACCGCAAGGGCATGTTCGACCTGTCCATCGCCGAGGCCAGCAAGGCGATCGCGCTCAGGCCCGACAATGTGGAGGCCTACAACAACCGCGCCATCGCCTACAAGCGCAAGGGCCAGTACGGCCTCGCGCTGGCCGACTACGCCAAGGCGATCGCGCTCAACCCGAACATGCACCAGATCTATTCCAACCGCGGCAACGTTTACGACAACCAGGGCCTGTACGACCAGGCCATCGCCGACTACAACCGGGCGATCGCCCTCAAGCCCGACTACGCCACCGCCTACAAGAACCGCGGCGGCGCCTACCACAACAAGGGCATGAACGATGCGGCGATCGCCGATTTCACCAAGGCCATCGAGCTCAACCCGAATTACGCCGGCGCCTATAACGGCCGCGCCTGGGCCTTGCACGGCAAGGGCGCCGATGCGCAAGGCCTGCCGGATGCCGAAAAGGCCGTGGCCATGGCGCCCAACACCGGCGACTTCCTCGAGACCCGCGCCGAGATCTACGAAAAGCTCGGGCAGCGCGACAAGGCGATCGCCGACTACGGCGCCGCGCTGGCGCTCGAGCCGGGCATGAAAGAGGCGCAGGACGGCTTGAGGCGCCTGGGCGTGGCGAAGTAGGGCGCGCTGCATTGCGCGCTTTCGCGCCGCTGGCCCAGCGTGTCGTTGCCGCACCGGCGCGCGACACGCAATTCGCACGCGTCGCCCCGGCATCGCCGGCATCATATATAACGATAGACTGATATTAGATATGACTATGGCATTCGGCGAAAAAAAAGCGCACACTTGCTGCGCTTCAAAAAGAACTGCAGTCGCAAAACAGACAGAGCAATCAAACAAAAGGGCCAGATCCGGCAGCTATACCGGCAGAAGTCCCAAGCGGTAATCAATGCGCGTGCTTAGACAAAGGCTAGCGCATCCCTGAGCGCTTTCGGAACATGGAGGCGCCTGTTGCAGTGGACGCCGACATTTGTGCGCGCCCCCGTTTGCGGGGACGGTCCAGCAAGATCCCGCAAGGCAAAAAAGGGCAAGTGCGTGTGACGACCGGGATCCCCGCGGGGCTTCTGCGGTTTCGCTCGCCTTGCGAATAAGGATTGCATCACTTTCCACGCGGAGCTAAAGCATGTTTGAAAAACTGTTCTCCAGGTCTGTCCAGGAATCATCCAGGCTTGCGCAACACCGGCGCGGCGCCAGGCTTGCCATACCCCTGCTGTGCGGCGCGGCGTCGCTGGCCAGCTTCGGCGCGGCCCACGCCGCCTGTACCGGTCCGGGCGCGCCTGCCACCACCGAAACCAAGTGCCTCACCGCGGTCCAGATCCCCGGCGTGCCGATACGCTCGTTCGACATCAGCTGGGTCAACCCGGATCGCGGCGAATACTATCTGTCGGACCGTTCGAACGCGGGCATCGACGTCATCGACACCCATAACCTCACCTTCAAGCGCACCATCGGCGGCTTCGTGGGCGTCAAGCTGAACGGCTCGGGCGCGGTCAACAACAACATATCCGGCCCGGACGGCGTCACCTCGCACGGCCGCTGGCTGTACGCCGGCGACGGCAACAGTACCCTGCGGGTGATGGACCTCGACGCGCCGCCGGCTTCGGCCACCCAGCAGGTGGTGAGCACCGGCGGGGGCACCCGGGTCGACGAAATGGCCCTGACGCCCGACGGCGAATTGCTGATGGCGGCCAACAACGCCGAGGACCCGCCCTACGCCACCCTGTTCGCGGCCAACGGCGACCGCGGCTTTTCCGCGGTGAGCCAGCTCAGCCACATCACCGTGGACCCGTCCATCGTTCCGCCCGGCTTCGGGCTGTCGATCGAGCAGCAGACCTGGGAGCCGAAGACCGCGCGCTTCTATGCGTCCATTCCGGTGATCGCCAACAACCCGGCCGGCTGCAATTACGGCCAGTTGTCTGGGCCGATCACCTGCCATGGCGGAATGGCGGTGATCAATCCGGTCGGCCTACCCGGCTCGGCGGTGATCGGCGCTTACGACCCGGTGAGCAATACCGGCGTCGTGCCCCTGGCTGCCTGCGGTCCGAACGGCATCACGGTCGGCCCGCACAGCAACATGATGATGGGCTGCACCCCGCAGAACAACCCGAGCGACACCACCACCCTGGTGATCAATGCCAAGACCAAGCATTTTGTCGAGGTGGGCGGGATCACCGGTTCGGACGAGGTCTGGTACAACTCCGGCGACAACCGGTATTACACCGGTTCGAGCCGCGCCTGCGGACTGGCGGGGGGCTGCCCGGCGGGCGGCGCCGCGCTGGGCGTGGTCAGCGCAGAGAGCAACTTCCTGATCGAAACCATACCGCAGTCGTTCAACTCGCATTCGGTGGCGGCGGACTCGATCAATAACCGCATCTTCGTGCCGCAGGTGGCGCCCGCCGCGGTGGTCGGCTCCGGCGGCGACACGACGGCCGTGGGTGCGGGCATCTGCGGCAGTACCAACGGCTGTGTCGCGGTCTATGTTCACAACACCGGCGACGATCACGATCACGATCACGACGACGGCGGGCATTAGGCTGCGGGGCCCGGGCGCGGCTGGGCCTGGCCAGCTGGTCCTGGCCAGGCATGCCCAGGCACCGGCTTATTGGCCGGCCCTTGCCAAGTAGAACCCCAGGACCGGCTTAATTGCCGGTCCTGGCTGATTTCGCGTTCAGACCTACCGGCCCCAAGCCATGGCGCTTCTGCCCGTGGCGGCCGGCGCGGGTCATGTGGCATCGTCGGCTTCGACCGACCTGCGATTGACGATGGTGACGTCGTCGGCGTGCGACAGGCCGATATCCTCCGCGCGCTTGAGTTCTTCGCCTTCCTCGAAAGATTGCGGTGCGGCCTTGCCGGCGGCTTGTTCAACCCCGCCCGAGCGGACGAAGTCCTGTTCGGCCTGGTTGAATTTTTCCGCCGACTCGTAGTCGCCTTCACCCTGGACCGGGTCTTGCGGCGGAATCTGTCTCTTTGTCATGTTCGGGCTCCATGCGGCCTGGCTGGTCAATTGGAGATGTAGCTGCGGCTGCCGCGCGCATCGGCATCGTCCGCGATCCGGCGCGAGCGCTCGCGCAAGGCCGCGCAGCGCGGGCTCATGCGTCCGCCGCTGGCCCGCAGGCAGTTGCCCAGTTGCAGGTCGGCGTTGCGCAACTGGTCGCTGATCACCGCAAGCGGTGCGGGACCGGGCTGCGCCTGGACGGTCACTGCGCCGTCCGGGTAGATGTAGTCGAGGGCCTGCGCCGGCCCGGCCAGGGCCAGGGCGGCGAGAGGAATGGCGAGCAGGGCGTGAATCTTGGTCATGGCGGTTCTCCAGACTGGCGATGTGGGTCGGGCCGTTGCGGGTGCGTGGCTGCAAGCATTCTTGCATCGGCGGCACCGGCGGTATGTCGTGCGCGGTCCTAAGCGGCTGTCAGGCGGATTCCCACAGTGTGCCGCCGACCTGGGGCGCGGCATGGTCGCCGGTCCACGGCAAGGGCATGGCCACCGGCGGCGCGATCGCGAGGCGCCGCCTGCAGGCGATTCCACTGCACGCGGCGCCCGGGCGGGCGCCGGAGATTCTTATTCGGACGTCGCCGGGGGAGGGGGAGCGGGCATGGCCTCGGTGGTGGGGGTGGCGGCGGTTGAACCGGCCTCCGTGCCGGGTGCGGCCGGGGCGTCGGCACCCGCCAATTGGGCGGCCTTGTCGCGCAGGGCCGCGCAACGCTCGGTCATCCTGCCGCCGCTGGCCTTGAGGCAATCGGCGTACGCGATGTCGGCCTTGCGCACTGCATCGCTGATTTTCGTGTTCTGGGTGCGCGGCGCGGCCGGGTCGTCATCGTAGATGATCTCCAGCGCCGGGGCGGCGCCGGCCAGGCCCAGCAGGGCGAGCGCGAGGAGGGGGCGGAAGCGAAAGTTGTTCATGGTGGTTGTTGGGCGCCAAATCAGGGATATTCCGGACAATTCTATGACAATAGCATATTGTGTGCGCTCGTGCACGCGCACGCAATACTCATCAAGTTCCTACGTCTCCACGGCGGCCTTCAGGTTGGCCAGGCCGGCCTCGAAATCCTTGCCTATCATCTTGTCCATGCTCACGAACAGCCCCATCAGCTTGATCATGAAGGCGGACTTGCCGCGCATGGTCCAGGTGACGTTGGTGGAGCCTCCCTGCGGCGCGAGCGTGAACTCGGCGACGTTGTGGCCCTCGAACGGACGCATGAAATCGAGCTGGATGACCACGTTGGAAGGCGCGGTCGAGGCGCTGATCTCCATGCGCCCGGCGCCGACCTTGGCATTGCCTTCCCACGCATAGGTGCTGCCCTTGCCGGCGGCCGGACCAGCGAAGGTCTTTTTCATCTGCGGGTCCATTTTTTCCCAGGGCAGAACGCTGATAGGCAGTGTGGAGTTCTGACAGAGAAAACGAACCGCGTCGTTCATCTCCACCGGGCCAGTGGCGCAGTTGAGGCCGATTACATCGGGCTGGAAGACTTCAAGGACGGCGAGAGCTGCGCCGATCTCGGAGCCGAGGAGCATGGTTCCGCTGGCTTCGAGAGTGATCTGAACCTGAAGGGCAATGTTGCGGCCAGTTGAAGGAATGCGGCCTTCGCGGGCGCCGCGAATCGCGTCCTGACAGGCGGCGAGAGCGATCTTGGCTTGCAGCAGGTCCTGGCAGGTTTCGATGAGCAGCACGTCAACGCCGCCCTCAATGAGCGCCTCGGCCTGCTCGCGATAGGCGGCAGCCATGGCGTCGTAACTGATGTGGCCCAGCGAGGGCAGCTTGGTGGTGGGTCCGATGGAGCCGGCGACGAAGCGAGGTTTGGCCGGAGTGGAATACTTGTCGGCCACCTCTCGGGCCAGGCGCGCGGCGGCAAGATTCAACTCGCGGGTGCGGGTCTGAAGATCGTACTCGGCGAGAACGATGGAGGTCGAGCCGAAGCTGTCGGTCTCAATGACATCGCAGCCGGCCTCAAGAAATGAGGCGTGAAGATCGCGGATGACGTCGGGGCGCGAGAGCACCAGCAGCTCGTTGCAGCCTTCCTTGCTCTGAAAATCTTCCGCAGTGAGGTTGCGAGTTTGCAGATTGCTGCCCATCGCGCCGTCATAGACCAGCACGCGCCGTTTCAGTTCTGAAAGAAAATCCGCCAAAGTTGCTCCTGATGTTATGGGCTGCCGGGAAAAAGAGGGAAAACGGTCTACCTTCTAGCATATATGGTTCCACATTTCCCCATCCTTCTACTCTGGTGGCATATTTTGCAGGTTAAGAAAAATCAGGTCCGGATCGACTGGCGACCCGGACCTCCGTAGATCAACAGTGAATCAACTGTTGTTACACACCCTTGGGCGCGGTCCCCGTCTCAGATTGAGTTGCATCCTTCGATGAACCGCCGGAACAGCATTTCTTCCCGCTGCCCTTGCGGCAACACTTCATGGCGCCACCGTCCCTGCTGCACATTTTTGCGTCTTTATCGTTACAACACTTCATGTCGCAGCCGTCCTTGCAGCACTTTTTTCCACTGCAGTCGCCATGCTTGGCCATCGGGCAGTTTGCACCCATCTGGGGCTGTGGAGCCTGGGCAAAGGCCAGGGCGGTGAAGACGAGTAGCAACGATAGAAAACTGAATATTCTCTTCATGGAAATCTCCTTGTCGTTAAGAATGCGGATCACAAATCGAGCCACAAGGTATAAAAACCCTGGGACTGCTTCAATTGCGTGAATGCAAGGAGCGGTTTAGATCCGAAAGACCTGGAAGAGAATGTATCTGGCGGGAGCAGCTGCAACAGTTTTACCGGGCGGCGCAGCCACAAAAGGCGCACCTGCCTCAGCGACCATCCGAGGCATTACTGCGATAAAATCCGCTCTGCCAGCCTTTGGTTTGACACCTGCAGACAACAGAGCAACACTCTGCGGCAAAGCGTCATGGCAATGATTCTGGTCGCAACCTGCAGCGGTGACCTGATGATGTATGGGACAGCCCATACCCATATGGCTCATGACCTTGTGGCAACAGGGAGCGTGGTGTCCGCTGGCGGAAGTCCCCATCTCGCACGACATAGCGGCGAGGGCCGGCTGGGCGGCGAGTAGTGCTATCACAACGAGAGCGACGAATTGGAGGAACCTCTTCATCCGATTCGATTGAATCATAGCATAATGAGCCACGGTATGTGAGCCAAATCACATATGAAGATTGCATAGTATGGCTGCAATCGGATGTGCATGAAAGTAAAGGTTTTATTTTGCCGCAGTCAGCGCCGCAAGCGGGACGAGCATGTCTTCTTTGCGCATGACAAGGTTGGTGGCGTTCAGCGTGGCCAGCTCGAAGCCGTGGCCATGGGTGATGGCGTCGGTGGGGCAGGCTTCTACGCAATAGCCGCAGAAGATGCAGCGGTTGTAGTCGATGTTGTAGACCTTGGCATAGCGCTCGGAGGAGGAGATGCGAAGGGCCTCGGTGTTCTCGGCGGCTTCAATATAGATGCAATTGGCGGGGCATGCGGCGGCACAGAGGAAGCAGGCCACGCATTTTTCCAAGCCGTTTTCGTCGCGCTGCAAGACGTGTGCGCCGCGATAGCGCTGCTCAAGGACCGCTCCGCGCAGAGGGCCTTTGCCATCGGGGTAATTCTCCACCTGCGTAGGCGCGAAGATCTCCCCGAAGGTGATGCTCATGCCCTTGGCGATGCCGGCGATGTTGCCCACAATCGACATGAGGCCAGTATACGGCACCTGCGGTGCGGCAGAGGCCTTCGGCTCTCCCACGCCAGAACAATGGCTCGGAAATAAGCAGACTTTGGAAAGTTGCGCAGGCTCCTCAGTGCCGGATTTTCGGCGGCGTGGATTGGCCGTGGTTGTTGGCGGGCGGAGTGGTGACGGGCTTGCGCTCGGGGTGTGCTTTGAGCGACACCTGGCAGAGCGGGGAGTCCTGGCCGCGCATGAGGGCGGGGATCAGGCTCTGCGCACCGCAGATGCGCGGCTCCATGGAATGAGTTTGTGCTGGATGTGCTGATCGGACGCGGATATAGAGAAATTGACGATGCCGACACCCAAGCCCAGGCAACAGGGTAAATTGTCGCTACGCATTCTGGACCAGACCAGTAATTGCTGGTCAGATTTAATTCCGCAATGGCTCGAATTTCTTCCCGTTCCTGTGCACCCATCGCCGGTACGCCCATTTCCAGCTCCGGAACGCCAAGTGCGGCAAGCTGTCTGGCGATACCGAGTTTTTCATCCAGCGAGAACGCAACACCGGCCGACTGTTCGCCGTCGCGGAGCGTGGTGTCGTCTATTGTGATGCTACGTGTTTGGGTTTTCATGGTTAAGTGTTAATTTGCAAAGCCAAGTTTTTTCTATTGATTGAGCGCTAAAAACGCCTTCATTGCTAATAATGCAAAACACTTGCCAACTGTTGAAACGGCGGTGATTGGCGGGCTGGACAGGATAAAAGTCGCTATAACGACAAAACAAATAGGGATGGGGAGGGAGAATTGTAGTAAAGCTGACAAACGGTAAAAAAATTAATCCGGGGCGTCTAATAATCGCGATACGAGATAACGCGCCGGCATCAAATATGGAAGGAATAGCTACGCGAATGCGTGGAGTAAGGGCTGGAGCTCTGATATAGCTGAATTCCTTAAGAAATCCTGTCAGTTATGCTGAGCGAAGCGCATCAATCGCTAATGATGCGCCTCAAAACGCCGGCACCGGCAAACCGCAAATGAGTTTGCAGGTTGAAGCCGAAAATTACTTGATTTTTATCAACTCCACATCAAAAATCAAGGCGGCATTCGGTCCGATGTCGCGACCGGCGCCACGTTCGCCATAAGCCAGATTGGACGGAATAAACAATCTGGATTTACCGCCTTCCTTCATTAATTGAAGACCTTCGGTCCAGCCGGGAATGACTCGGTTCAAAGGGAATTCTGCCGGTGCACCGCGTTTGTAGGAGCTGTCGAACTCCTTGCCGTCAATGGTGGTACCTTTATAATGCACGGAGACATTATCGGTTGCGCTTGGCGAAGCACCTGTTCCTTCGGTGATGACCTGATATTGCAAACCGCTGGCGGTAGTAACGATACCTGGTTTTTTGGCGTTTTCTGTAAGAAAAGCTTCTCCAGCGGCTTTGTTTTCTTCTGGGGTGTTAGCGTTAGCCATTGAGAACATTGCAAATCCTGTTATAAATGCGATTAAAATTAAGACAACACGGTTTAGAGTGGTTTTCACGGATTCTCCCGGTTTATTGATTAGGACTGGATATTTTATCAGTTTTTGGAGTCTAGCTCTTGTCTGCAATCCGATAACTGAGCATCGTAGCGTAGCGCACGCTGATGAACTTTCTGGGCGGTATTCAAAAGCCATTGTTTCGCTAAATAACTTTTGCGTTGGAAGCCACCAAGGCCTTCATGATAAGTCAGATAGAGATTATTGGTATCCGAAGCAGGAATGCCGAGTTTTTTGTGGCTAATGGCACAATACCATGCGACAAAATCGCAACTGTCGGCAAAACTCTCGCGGTCCGCCCACGAGTTATCGGCTTTCTGCTGGTAATCGGCCCAGGTTTCGTCTTTGGCTTGCGGATAACCGTAAGCGCTGCTGGAACGGAACCAGGGAATAAATCCGAGAATCAGCGGTCTTGGTGGGCGAGCATCGGCGACAAATGCCGATTCTTGATGGATAATAGCCATTTGTACGGCTATGGGTATTCCCCATTGTCGCGCTGATTTAAGTGTCGCTTCGTACCAGTCGTCTTTTTCCCGGAAGATTTGGCAGATATCTTCGGTATTTTTCGGCGGTATGGTTGTACAAGCGGATAAAAAGGCTAAAATTGCAATAGCTAATAATCTATGACTCATACTACATTAATAACCGGTTCGCGTTGTTGCTTAAAAAGGTCTAAATAAGTGGAAACCATAATGTCTGATACTGATCAACGTCCGTATCGCAAAACCTTGACCAATACCGGTCTGATCTATCTCGGTTACTATGAGCACGAAATTCGCGTACTGAATGTTTCTCTGCACGGGTTTTTAGCTGAGTTAAAGTATGACGAACATATTCACGATGTCAAAGATATATTCGAGGCGTTTCATGGTTCGTCGCTGGTCGATATTTATCTGCCCGGAATGGGCCTATCCGGCGAAGCTGAAGTGGTAAGGGTTACCGAAATCGATAACGGCTTCCATCTCGGACTAGAGTTTCGTCACCTGACGCATGAAATTGAAAATTCATTATACTATCGCAAAGCTTACCGCAAAAACATGAGCGCCCCCGGCCATATCGTTTTTAACGATTATGATTATTCATTTAACACTTTAAATGTCTCAATTTACGGTTTGATGATAAATATCGATGCAAATGTAGAGGTTAAAATCGGCATGATAACCTGGTTTGAACTACAGCACCTTGATCTGCAAGGGGAGGTACAAGTAGTTTGGGTAAATCATAACAACAATTCAACACTGTTAGGTTTGCAGTACCTGCACATGGAAAAGGATCATATCAAGGGTATACCGCATTTTTTACTTTCCCATTAGTTTTCGTTTGTTAAAAACTGTTTGTTGCGATTTGCCCAGTATTGATTTGCAAGGCTCTGGGCTTGTTCCTGGGTTTCCGCTTTTCCAAGCAGTTTTAACACCACAGCGGTTGTGCCGGTTACCGTAGCTTCGGCAAAATCATCACGTACTTCGCTCCGCCAGATTTGCTTTAATTGCCGGGGATCGAGTTCCTCTGCCTTCATATGCCGACGCTGAAAAAATGCAGGCCAGATTTCCTCGCCAAGTTCACCGGTATGGACACTCTGCACCAAACATTCAACATCCGGATTGCGTTCGGTTTCTCCGCCCTCGCCTTTCAAGACCGCCATATGCTGCTGATTTAACAAAAGTGCGGCTTTTTGATGAACCTGCCGGTAACTGGGATGGAAAATACCCTGAATGCTGTGGCCGGCATTGAGCGGATTCAGCAATCTCACCAGGGTATGAACCGGTGAACGCAAGCCCATCACCGGTCGCAAATTGATCATGTCGTAGAGTTTTGGACAGATGTGTTCAAGCGAAAGGTAACTGAAATTGCTGCTCAAAAGTTGTTGTTCGGCTTCGGCAACAGAAGCGGCACAGTTTATTCCCAAGCTCTTCAGGACTTTTTCGGTATAAATCCGGCCCTCGGTATGACCGCCGGCGCCATGCATGAAAACCTTGATGCCCTGATCCGCCAGCAGCAGGGCCGATAGCAAAAACCACGGTAGATGGCGGCGTTTTCCTGCATAGGAAGACCAATCCAGGTCCACCTGTACAGTTTGACTTGAGCAATTAATTGTCTCCTTGCAGGCTTGCACGAATCCGGCCAATTCCTCGCAGGTTTCTTCCTTAATACGCATCAACATTAGAAAAGCGCCTAGCTGAATCGGCAGAACCTGATCCGCCAGTATCATTTGCATGGCGCGATAGGCTTCATCCTGAGTAAGCGGACGTGAACCTTTTTTTCCTTTACCCAAAATTTTGATGAATTCGGCAAACGGATGTTCCTGGTTTTGCATAAATGTCAGAAAAGCAAATGAAATAAACACACCCTTAGGTGATGCGCCCACGCCTTGAAGGCTTTCCGGATAGCTTATCAGCTATCGGGTTGATGATTGGGTATAATTAAGGCCGGTAGCAGGACTATAATTTTTTCTATTCAGAGAACTTCCGAATAGTAATAGAGTACTATGAATCGTGCCACAAAATTCAATGAACTACCGTGTTAACTGCCAAATTTTCTACTTGATTGCGATTTAAAATCCGGCATAGTCTTATGCCGGACAATCACCTCATCTTCAAAAGAAAAAAGGCTAGTGCGCTATTTCGTCCCGGAGTTTTCAATCCTGACAGCCGCTTCCAGTCGCAGCCCGGCCACTTTGTGGGTTACAATCTCAACCTTATACGGTTGAATCCGGATTTATGCTCAGAGAACCAGAATGACACCCGCGCAATTCTATCAATATGCCCAGCAGGGCTACAACCGCATTCCAGTCTGCCGCGAAGTGCTGGCCGATCTGGATACGCCGCTCAGCGCTTATTTAAAGCTGGCCGACGGTGCTTATTCCTATTTGTTTGAATCCGTACACGGCGGCGAACAATGGGGACGCTACTCCATCATCGGATTGCCCTGCAAAATCCGCATCAAAATCAGCGGCCAGACCATCAGCATCGAAAAAGACGGGGCCGATAGCGAACGCTTTGAGCATCCGCAACCTTTAGCCTGGATAGAGGAGTTCCGTCAGCAATATAAAGTACCCGATATCAAAGGGCTGCCGCGCTTTAATGGCGGTCTGGTGGGTTATTTCGGCTATGAAACCATTGCCTATATAGAACCGCGCCTGAAATCCGGCGGCAAACCCGATCCGATCGGTACCCCGGATATCTTGCTGATGGTTTCGGAAAATTTGCTGGTATTCGATAACCTGTCCGGCAAATTATTGTTGTTGACCCATGCCGATCCGGCAGAATCCGCTGCGTTCGAAAACGCTCAGGCCAGACTTGATGAACTGGTTATAAAACTGCGGGAACTTAAAGCCAATCCGCAGCCGCATCCGGCCGTCAAGCAGGTACAGGAAACCGATTTCGTCTCGGGTTTCACCCAGCAAGGATTCGAAGCAGCCGTGTTAAAGGCGAAAGAATACATCACCGATGGCGACATCATGCAAGTCGTGCTGTCGCAGCGCATGTCGATTCCCTATAGCGCTTCGGCGCTGGATTTGTACCGTGCCCTGCGCTGCCTTAATCCGTCACCGTATATGTATTATCTGAATCTGGAGGATTTTCATATCGTCGGTTCTTCGCCGGAAATTCTGGTACGCCTGGAGGACGGAATGATCACCGTCCGCCCCATTGCCGGTACAAGGCCGCGCGGCGCCAGCGATGAACAGGATTTGGCTTTAGAGCAGGAATTGCTGGCCGATCCGAAAGAAATTGCCGAGCATTTGATGTTGATCGATCTGGGGCGTAACGATACCGGTCGGGTAGCGAAAATCGGCAGCGTTAAGCTGACCGATAAAATGATTATCGAGCGTTATTCGCATGTAATGCATATTGTCTCCAATGTTGTCGGCGAATTGCAGGACAATAAAAATGCCTTCGATGTGCTGTCGGCCACATTTCCGGCCGGTACCGTCAGCGGCGCGCCGAAAATTAGGGCTATGGAAATCATTGACGAGTTGGAGCCGGTTAAACGTGGGATTTATTCCGGCGCGGTCGGTTATATTTCCTGGTCCGGCAATCTCGATACCGCCATTGCCATCCGTACAGCCGTTATCAAGGATCAAACCCTGCATATTCAGGCTGGCGCCGGTATTGTTTACGATTCGGTGCCGCGTAGCGAATGGGAGGAAACAATGAACAAAGGCCGGGCAGTGTTTCGAGCCGTGAGCATGGTTGAAGCCGGTCTGGAAGGAGGAAAGGCATGAGCGCCGTAAAAGTGGTAATGATCGATAATTACGATTCCTTTACCTATAATCTGGTGCAGTATTTCGGCGAATTGGGAGCCGACGTGACTGTGGTCCGAAATGACGAAGTCAGCGTCGAACAGATTGAAGAATTGCGCCCGGACAAAATAGTCATCTCCCCCGGCCCTTGTACACCTAAGGAAGCCGGCATATCGGTGGAAACCATACGCAGATACGCCGGTAAATTTCCGATACTTGGCGTCTGCCTTGGCCATCAAAGCATAGGTTACGCATTTGGCGGCAATATCATCCATGCCAAAAGCATCATGCACGGCAAAACCTCTCCGGTGTATCACCACAACATAGGGGTTTTCGAAAGCCTGAATAATCCCTTCACCGCTACCCGTTATCATTCGCTGGTGATCGAACAGGCGAGTATGCCGGACTGTCTGGAAATAACTGCCTGGACTCAGGATCAGGCCGGCAATTTCGATGAAATCATGGGTGTAAGGCATAAAACGCTGGACATTGAAGGCGTACAATTCCACCCCGAATCGATTCTAACCGAGCATGGACACGATATGTTGCGGAATTTTTTGCAGCGATGAAATGCAGGCCCGCGCCTTTAAGCCATTAATTCAGGTCCTGGGTTGGGTTAGCTCGATAGAGCCAACCCAACAAATCGAAGCTGATCAACCATGATAGGCTAGTGGGTTACGGCTTCACTTAGCCCAATCAATTTCCGGATAACTGCATTGGGTAGTTATCTGAATTCCGACCTCTCCTTTTATAGGCCATCGGGCTACGGATTCAAAATACTTCGAATGATACGCGGATTCAGCTTATGTGCTTAGCGAATAAAACCGTTGCCATTATCGGTGCCGGACCGGCCGGACTAATGGCGGCAGAAGTGTTGAGTCAAGCAGGTATCGATATCGCGGTTTATGATGCGATGCCATCGGCTGGAAGGAAATTTTTGATGGCGGGTAAGGGCGGCATGAATATTACGCACAGCGAACCGTTCCCGCAGTTTTTATCTCGTTATGGCTCTCGACGTACCGACCTGGAACCAATGCTCAAGGATTTCTCACCGGAAGCTTTACGGATTTGGGTACATGAATTGGGTATAAACACTTTTGTCGGAACGTCCGGCCGGGTGTTTCCAACCGAAATGAAAGCCGCACCCTTGCTGCGCGCCTGGCTGCATCGTTTGCGGACTGCCGGGGTTCATTTCCATATGCGGCATCGCTGGCTGGGTTGGACGGAAGCCGGAAAATTGCGATTTTCTGTCGCCGACGAGGAACGTATTGTGGATTGCGATGCGCAGATTTTGGCATTGGGTGGCGGTAGTTGGCCGCAACTAGGCAGTACCGGCCTGTGGGTGCCGTTACTTACGGAACGCGGCGTAGAGGTTATTGCGCTGAAACCGGCTAATTGCGGCTTCGACATTACCTGGAGCGAGTATTTTCGCAGTCATTTTGCCGGACAGCCAGTGAAACCGGTTTCTATCAACTTTACAAATGCCCAAGGTTTCGAGTACCGACAGCAAGGCGAATTGACGATCAGCGAGTACGGTCTGGAAGGCGGATTGATTTATCAGATATCTGCAGCATTACGCGAGGAAATTGCCGGCAGAGGACCGGTGTGGATTTATCTGGATTTATTGCCGGATATAGCCTTACAGGCAGTTATGGAGCGACTATCCTTGCCGCGCGGCAAGGAAACGCTCTCTAATCATCTGCGTAAACGTCTCGGTATTAGCGGCGTAAAATTCGCCTTGCTGCGGGAAAGGCTATCATCAGCCGATATGAACGATTTACCGCGACTGACCACAACATTAAAAGCCTTGCCGCTCGAATTGCTGTCGCCCCGGCCTTTGGCAAAGGCCATTAGTAGTGCGGGCGGGGTAAGCTTTGCATCGCTGGATGAGCATTTGATGCTTAGCTCCATGCCTGGGGTATTTTGTGCCGGGGAAATGCTGGACTGGGAGGCGCCCACCGGCGGCTATCTGCTCACCGCCTGCCTCGCCACCGGCCTGTGCGCGGGGCAGGGCGTACGTGACTGGCTAAATCGCCGCTATCCGTCTTGAGAAATCAACCAATACTGCAGGCTTCTTTAAGGAGTTTGCTTTGCAGGTTTAACTCAAAATTATGTTCCAAATTGCGAGGTTAAAATGTTAGAGCTGCATTCTGAGCGGTTGTCCATGCGGCCACGCCAGCAGAGCTCAGGGCATGAAGCTGAGTGATAGTCAGTCCGAGAATCTGAGTGGTAGTCAGTGCGGCCACCTGAGCGCTGTTCAAAAGGGTGTCCAGATTGCCGATGGTGGCAGGACTCAGTGCGTCGATCTGAGAGGAAGTCCATGCAGCCAGGCCATCCGAGTTCAGTGCAGCCAACTGAGCGCTGCTCAGTCCATCAATTTGAGTGTTGGTCAACGCGGCCACCTGAGCGCTATCCAGGAGATTGACAAGGTTGCCGATGGTGGCAGGACTCAGTGCGTCAATCTGAGTGGAGGTCCATGCAGCTAGGCCATCCGAGTTCAGTGCAGCCAACTGAGTGCCGCTCAGTCCATCAATTTGAGTGTTGGACAATGCGGCCACCTGAGCGCTATCCAGGAGATTGACAAGGTTGCCGAAGGTGGCAGGACTCAGTGCGCCGATCTGAGTGGAGGTCCATGCAGCCAGGCCATCCGAGTTCAATGCAGCCAACTGAGTGCCGCTCAGTCCATCAATCTGAGTGTTGGTCAATGCGGCCACCTGAGCACTATCCATGAGATTGACGAGGTTGCCGATGCTGGCAGGGCTCAGTGCATCGATTTGAGTAGAGGTCCAAGCAGCCATGCCATCCGAATTAAGAGCAGCCAACTGACCGTTGCTCAGTCCATCAATCTGGGTATTGGTCAATGCGGCCACCTGATCGCTGTTCATCATAGTGACCAGATTGCCGATGGCGGCAACACTCAGGGCGCCGATCTGAGTGGAAGTCCAGGCAGCCATGCCGTCCGAGTTGAGTGCGGCCAACTGTGTGTTGCTCAATCCATCAACCTGGGTGTTGGTCAATGCGGCCACCTGATCGCTGTTCAGCAGAGTGACCAGATTGCCGATGGAGGCAACGCTCAGTGTGTTGATCTGAGCGGAAGTCCAGGCAGCCATGCCGTCCGAGTTGAGTGCGGCCAACTGAACGCTGCTTAGTCCATCAATCTGCGTGGAAGTCCAGGCACCGATGCCATCCGAGTTCAGTGCCGCAAGCTGAACGGTATTCAGTCCATTAACCTGGGCGCCGGTTAATGCGGCTACCTGAGCGCTGTTCAACTGGGTGTCCAGATTGCCGATGGCGGCAACGCTGAGTGCGTCGATCTGAGTGGAGGTCCATGCTGCCATGCCATCCGAGTTCAGCGCGGCCAACTGCGCGTTGCTCAGTCCATTCACCTGGGTGCTGGTCAACGCCGCCACCTGTTCGCTGTTCAGTAGGGTGTCCAGATTGCCGATGGCGGCAACGCTGAGTGCGCCGATCTGAGCGGAGGTCCAGGCAGCCATCCCATCCGCATTCAAACCTGCCAATTGAGTGCTTGTCAATCCATTTACTTGGGTGCTGGTCAATGCGGATACCTGAGCGCTGTTCAGCAGGGTATCCAGATTACCGATGGCGGCAACGCTGAGTGCGTCGATCTGAGTGGAGGTCCATGCTGCCATGCCATCCGAGTTCAGTGCAGCCAATTGAACGCTTGTCAATCCATTTACTTGAGTACTGGTCAATGCGGATACCTGAGCGCTGTTCAGGAGGGTGTCCAGTTTGCTTATGGCGGCAACGCTCAGGGCGTCGATCTGAGAAGGGGTCCAGGCAACCATCCCGTCCGAGTTCAGAGCGGCCAATTGAGTGCTTGTCAATCCATTTACCTGGGTGCTGGTCAGTTCAGCGACCTGAGCACTGTTTAGAAGAGTGTCTAGTTTGCCAATGGCAGTAACGTTTAGTGCGTCGATCTGAGCAGAGGTCCAGGCAGCCATGCCGGCAGAGTTTAATGCGGCTAGCTGAGCACTGCTTAGTCCGATTATCTGGGAGCTAGTCAGCTCAGAAACCTGAGCGCTGTTCAAAAGAGTGGTCAGTTTTGTGATCGCGGTAAGGCTCAGTGCATCGATTTGAGAGGAAGTCCATGCAGCCATGCCATTCGAGTTCAGGGCGGCTAACTGAGCAGCGCTCAGTCCATTCACCAGGGTACTGGTCAATTCAGCGACCTGAGCGCTGTTCAGAAGAGTGGTCAGTTTTGTGATCGTGGTAAGACTCAGTGCGTCAACCTGAGAGGATGTCCATGCAGCTATACCATCCGAGTTGAGAGCGGCTAGCTGAGTGCTGGTCAGTCCGTTCACCTGGGTGCTGGTCAATGCGGCCACCTGAGCGCTGTTCAGGAGAGTGTCCAGTTTGCCAATGGCGGTAACATTTAGGGCGTCGATTTCAGAGGACGTCCAGGCAGCCATGCCGGCAGAGTTTAGCGCGGCTAGCTGAGCACTGGTTAGTCCGGTTACCTGAGTGCTGGTCAGTTCAGCGACCTGAGCACTGTTCAGAAGAGTGGTCAGTTTTGTGATCGTGGTTAGGCTCAGTGCGTCGATCTGAGAGGATGTCCATGCAGCTATGCCCTCCGAGTTCAGGGCGTCTAGCTGTGTGCTGGTCAATCCATTCACCTCTGTGGGATTCCAGGCAGCGACGCCTGCCGTGTTCAGTGCGGCAAGTTGAGAACTTGTCAGAGCGTTTATGTTGGCGCTATTTAAGAGTAGAACAGCAGCACTAGTCAGTGCGCCAATTTGATTCGAAGTGAAAACTTTCAATTGACTAGGCTTGAATGTCCCGCTGTTGGTGTAAACCAATGCCTGTATTTCCGGAACGCCTAATGTAACGATAGCAGCGGGTGTTATGGCATTGATCTCAGCAGTTGTTAACTGGGCAGCCTGAGTCGTATTTAGATCTGCAATGTCGGTTGTGGATAATTTACTTATTTGCGTAGTTGTAAAAATGTTGAGACTATATCCAACGCTAGCCATGGTAGTGATAATTGATGACACATCTACCTCCAACAATTGACTTACAATTATACTTTACTGATTTACTGTATATTAAAACATCCAATTTTTCTCGGAACTAATTCAACAATTTCTATAATTTTTTTTATTTGCGCGTAAGATGACAAAGTAAAGAGCAAGCTTGCGCCTACCCTCTACCCGGGTTGTACGCCAAAATAATCGACAATTATCTTTAAGAAATAATCACCAGTCAGAAATGACGAGAGGTGCAGACCTTCTTTGCCGGCCAACATCGGTCGACGGGGCAATTCATCAAGCATGGCGATAAAATCATCATCGCCCAACCACTCAATATCGCCACCCGTCGCTGGTAACATCAAACGCTGACGGGATTCCATGAAGGTAACCGCACCGGCACATTCACCGCCAATATGATCGAGGAGTGCAAAGTCATTCTGGCGTGAAATCTGGAACTGTTGCGCGATCAATTGGCACATGCGGCCGCGTAACAAAAGCTAAGCCGTCCTTCGATCAGAGCCAAAGTTCCTATGTGATCAGAAAACAGCCAGACCTCCAGCTTGTGGGTCATAGCGCTTATCCTTGATGCTGACCGGTAAACCGGTCAGCATTATTTCGCCTCCAAGAGCATCAATGACTCGCAGGACGGTTTCAAGCCGTAATGTAGGTTTTCCTGCTTCCAAATCAACAATGAAGCGCAAGCCAACCCCCGCTGCCAGCGCCAGTTGGGATTGTGTCAATCCGAGTTGCTTGCGGGCTAAAAGGATCTTTATGAGCGAACTTGGGCAACTGGTGAAACAGTGCGGCTTCTTCCGGCGTTAACGATATTTTTGCAAAGCCCATATCGTCGGCATATTTAAGCAAATCATCGGGTTTGCAACCTAAGGTCAGCTTGCCCAATGCGTATTTTAAGGAGATTTCCCAAAAAGTAACGCTACTAACGAAAACGTTGTTATCGCCATTCTCTAAAACAGTAACCGCCTGTTGTCCTAGTTTTTCTGGCTACCATATCGACCACAAAAAGTTATGCGTATCCAGCAAACAGCCGCTCATGAGAGCAAAAACTCGTCATCAGTCATTTTAAAATTTTCGTCAATGGCAAATTCTACTTTGCCCTTTTAGTCCTAGGGGTCTTTTTTTAATAGGCTTATTTTTTAAAGACAAAACAAAGTTCAAAGTCGCTTCGACTTTGTCTAATGTCAGGCTGTGCATTTCAGTTAATACGGCTTGTTCAATTTCTGTTCTGTTCATAATGCTAACCACGTGACTCATTGACTAAGCTAATTTTACGCAAAATTTCAACACCACGGTGGATTGGTTGTCATCAAGGAGTCTGTATAGCGGAATAAGGATTCAATTGCTATAAATCGGCCCCCATCATCCTCACAAAATTCTTCACTTTTTCATCATCAAACGGCCACCCCAACAGCCGCCGGTTTTCAACATGCCACAACACCGGAATCAGTAAGCCAAACCGTTCCTGCCAGTCAAAATCATCCATAATGTCCTCAAGCTGATACTCCACGTTAGCTTCTACCAAAACAGCTTTGGCTTCCTCACACAAATGACAGCCCTCAGTTCCGAACAGAATAAAATCAGCCATCAATGCTTGGATATTTTATCCAGATAACCCATGGAAAACGCTGAAATCACCAAGGCCAGATGAATAATAACGTACCAGAGCAATTTGTCGTTAGCTGTGGCGTCGATATTCATGAACACCTTGAGCAGGTGTATGGAAGAAATCGCCACAATTGAAGAGGTGACTTTGGTTTTTAAGGAACCGTAATCATGTGTTCCCAACCAGCCGAGTTTTTCGGTCTCGCTATCGATATCGATTCTGGAAACGAAATTTTCGTAGCCGCTGAACATAACGATCACGGTCAGGCTGCCGACCAGAGTTAAATCGATAAAGGTTAACAGTTTAAGAATGATTTCCGAATCGGGAATGTCGAGAATATGAGGAATGAAGTGGTAAAGTTCCTGAAAAAATTTAATCGTCAATGCAAAAAGGATCAGACTCATCCCTAAATAAATCGGCGCCATGATCCAGCGGCTGGCATACATGGAGCGTTCCAGAAAATGTTCGATTCGTTGTTGCATTTTTGTCTTTCAGTTTTGGTTAATGGTGTAAGTGAGCCGCCAGCCAGCGTTCGGCCACTTCGACATTGAGCCCTTTACGCTTCGCGTAATCATGTAACTGATCTTGTTCGATTTTACCGACGTTAAAATATTGTGAGTCGGGATGGGAAAAGTACCAGCCACTGACGGCGGCAGTCGGCGTCATTGCAAAGCTTTCGGTTAATTCAATCGTGGTATGTTCCGTGACGTTCAGCAGTGCAAACAGTTTAGCCTTTTCGGTGTGATCCGGGCAGGCCGGATAGCCGGGTGCCGGACGTATGCCCTGGTAAGCTTCTGCCAGCAGTGCTGCCGCATCATGGCTCTCGTCTTCGGCATAGCCCCAATAATCGCGTCTTACTGCCTGATGCAGGTATTCGGCAAAGGCTTCGGCAAGACGGTCAGCCAACGATTTCAGCATAATGGCGCTGTAGTCGTCATGATCTTTGGCGAATTCAGCCAGCTTGGTTTCGATGCCTATGCCGGTAGTCACCGCAAAGCCGCCGATATAATCGGCGATGCCGCTACCGACCGGCGCGATAAAATCCGACAGGCAATAATTGGGGCGGCCTGGGGCTTTGACGTTTTGCTGGCGTAAGTGGTTCAGCACTTCGTGTTGCTTGGTACGGCCGTCGTCGCTGTAAAGAATAATATCGTCGTCGCTACTGTTAGCCGGAAAGAAGCCGATCACGGCTTTGGCGGTCAGCCATTCTTCACGGATCAAATGTTTAAGCATCTCCTGCGCATCCTCAAATAGCTTAAGCGCTTCCTGGCCGACGATATGGTCGCTGAGGATTTCAGGATAATGGCCGGCCAACTCCCAGGTATGAAAAAACGGTGTCCAGTCTATGAACCAGACCAGGGTGTCGAGCGGAAAGTGGTCGATGACTTTTGCGCCGAGAAATTTTGGTTTTAACGGCTGATAATGGTCAAAATGAAATTTGTTCTGCCGCGCCGCTTCCAGACTATGCTGCTGGGTTTTGGCATGACGCCCTTTGTGGCGCTCTCTGACCGTAGCATAATCGGCGCGGGCTTTTGTAATGAAATCGGCTTTTAAATCTTCGCTCAACAAGGCGCTAACCACGCCGACACTGCGCGAGGCATCGGTGACATAGATGGTCGGCGATTCGTAATTGGGTTCGATCTTGACAGCGGTGTGCGCGCGGGAAGTGGTAGCTCCGCCGATCAGCAAGGGAATGGTAAAACCTTGGCGCTGCATTTCTTTGGCGACATGCACCATTTCATCCAGAGAGGGCGTAATCAGGCCGCTAAGGCCGATAATGTCGACATTCTGTTCGCGTGCCGTTTTCAGAATGGTTTCCGATGGCACCATGACGCCAAGATCGATAACTTCATAGTTGTTGCATTGCAGTACCACAGCGACGATATTCTTGCCGATATCGTGGACGTCGCCTTTGACAGTGGCCATCAGCACTTTGCCATTGGTCTGGCGTACGCCATCCTTGGCAGCATCCATAAACGGCATCAGATAGGCGACGGCTTTCTTCATGACGCGTGCCGATTTGACCACTTGCGGCAGGAACATTTTGCCTTCGCCGAACAGGTCGCCGACGACATTCATACCGTCCATTAGCGGACCTTCGATCACATCTAACGGTTTGCCGGCCTCCAGTCGGGCTTGTTCGGTATCTTCATCTATAAAATCTGTAATACCTTTCACCAGCGCATGTTCCAGACGCTTATTGACCGGCCATTCCCGCCATTCTAAAAACTCCTGTTTGGCTGCCTGTCCGCTGCCGCGATATTTTTCGGCAATTTCAAGCAGTTTTTCGGTTCCCTCGGGGGTGCGATTCAAAATCACGTCTTCCACTGCATCGCGCAAATCTGTGGGTATGTCCGCGTAAATAGCCAATTGTCCGGCGTTGACAATACCCATATCCATGCCGGCATGAATGGCATGATAGAGAAAAACGGCGTGGATGGCTTCCCTGACCGGATTATTGCCGCGAAACGAGAAGGATACGTTTGAAACGCCGCCGGAAACCAGGGCATGAGGCAGAGTTTGTTTGATGATACGGGTGGCTTCGATAAAGTCCACGCCGTAGTTATTGTGTTCTTCAATGCCGGTGGCCACGGCGAAAATATTCGGGTCGAAAATAATATCTTCCGGCGGAAAACCGATTTGTTCGACCAGGATTTTATAGGCACGGCTACAAATTTCGATTTTACGGGCCATGGTATCGGCCTGGCCTTGTTCATCAAAGGCCATCACAATCACCGCTGCTCCATAGCGGCGCACCAGTCTGGCGTGTTTGATAAAAGCTGCTTCGCCTTCCTTCATGGAAATGGAATTGACGATGCCTTTGCCCTGTATGCATTTCAGCCCGGCTTCCAGAATGTCCCATTTCGAAGAGTCCAGCATCACCGGGACTTTGGCAATATCGGGTTCGGCGGCGATCAGATTCAGAAAGCGTACCATCGCCGCTTTGGAATCCAGCATACCCTCATCCATATTGATATCGATGATTTGCGCACCGCTTTCAACTTGCTGCTTGGCGACATCCAGAGCGGCTTCGTAGTTTTCTTCGATAATCAGTTTTTTGAAAACGGCGGAACCGGTAACGTTGGTACGCTCGCCGACATTAACGAAGAGTGTGTCCGGACCGATCACCATCGGTTCCAGACCGGATAAATGACATTTTTTTTCCAGTTCCGGGATTTTACGCGGCGGGTATTTGCCGACTGCCTTGACGATAGCCTTGATGGTGTCCGGTGAGGTGCCGCAGCAACCGCCTATAATGTTTAGATAACCGTTAGCGGCCCAGTCCGATAATTCCGCAGCCATTTCTTCCGGGGTTTCGTCGTATTCGCCGAATTCGTTAGGCAAGCCGGCGTTGGGGTGGGCGGAGACATAGGTATCTGCTATGGAAGAAAGTTCTTCGATATATTGGCGTAGTTCTTTTGCGCCTAATGCGCAGTTAAAACCGATGGAGATCGGCTGGACATGTTTCAAAGAAGCCCAGAAAGCAGCAACAGTTTGCCCGGAAAGGGTACGGCCGGATGCATCGGTAATAGTGCCGGAAATCATGACCGGCAATTTGTAGCCAAGTTTGTCGAAGGTTTCTTCAACGGCAAAAATAGCGGCCTTGGCGTTGAGCGTGTCGAACACGGTTTCGATCAGGATAATGTCGGCACCGCCGTCTATCAAGCCTTGGGTGGCTTCACTATAGGTGGTTACCAAATCATCGAAGGTAATGTTGCGGAAACCGGGATCGTTAACATCCGGCGACATGGACGAGGTGCGATTGGTTGGCCCTAATACGCCGGCAACAAAGCGCGGTTTATCCGGGGTCAGCGCACTGACTTCTTGAGCAGCCTGTTTGGCAATTCGCGCCGAGGCAACGTTGATTTCGTAGGCCAGTTCTTCCATCCGGTAGTCGGCCATTGCCACACGAGTGGCATTAAAAGTGTTGGTTTCGATGATATCGGAACCTGCATCCAGATAGGCCCGATGGATAGCCTTGATAATATCCGGCTGGGTAATCGACAGCAGGTCGTTGTTCCCTTTCAGGTCAGATGGCCAGCCGGCGAAGCGGTCGCCACGATAATCCTTTTCCGTTAACTTATAGCTCTGTATCATGGTACCCATGGCACCATCCAAGAACAAAATTCGTTGTGTTAATTGCCGGTTTAATGGTTGTTTACTGTTCATCGGCCAAAGTGGTTGATGTTAAATCGAAACATAAAAGCTATTACCCAATAGCTCCGCTATCTTTTTTAGACTGTTTACTTTAGGAAAATTATGACGAAACCCAGTTTGCTTCATGTTGTAAAAAGCGTCATTGCTGCACTGATCGGTGTGCAAAGCGACAGTAACCGAGAGATCGATTTCAAACATGGATCATTGTCGGCTTACCTTATTGTTGGGCTAATCGCGACGCTGATCTTTATTTTTACGATAGCTAAAATCGCAACATTGGTAACAGGACATTAAATAAATTTTAATTTGACTGCGGAAAGCAATGCAATGTTTCGTCTTTCCGCAGACTTTATTTAGTTACTTGATGTTTTAAAGCTGTCTTTTATGCTGGTGAACAACTCTTTAATGCCGCTGAACAGGTTGGCAGGCGTTAGAGGCTGTTTGGTTATGAACAGGGTACGGACAATGCCCACTGCCACAACGCCCAGTATGGAAGGCAACAACTCGCAAACAACCGGCATAAAGAATCCACCGGCACCCTCTGAGGTTTTGCGGTCCCCAACAGAGGTTAAGGTGGGGTCGTACTCGCCGCCAATGTCTTTGCCTTGCAGCGCATCAATTATTTCGATGCAGAAAAGCTCTGTCAGAAACTCTGTGGCAAAAAATAAAGCCGCACATCCGACTACCCAAAACAACAGGTTACCCTTTTTTACACTGATCAGCGTTTGGTAAACCCATATCGCTGTCAAGATCATAATTACACCACCGATCATATATATTCCCCTCTCACTATTTTTTATTGTTATCGAAACTAAGGCCAAAGTATCATACTACTCATATTCTGCCGAGATGGCAATTTGTGCTTTGATTTTTCCGCAAACTCCATCATTTGCTTGACATTAAGGGCAGCTAAAGTAACATATGAAGTTCGGCCGCCAACGTAATGGCAGATTTTTTATAACAACTAAACTAAAGGTAGGAGGCACCCATGGGAGCGATCTTAGATTTAACAGAAATGCTGAAAGAACCGTCAGGCATGATTGGAGCAGTTGTAATTATCGCTGCAGGATATTTCTTCGTAAAATGGGTGTTTGCGGAGCCTAAAGACGAAGATTAAGCGCATCGCTAAGCATGGCTTTTCTGAAAGGCGGCGAAGGATTATCCTTCACCGCCTTTTTTATTACGCAAAAAAAATGGAGATGTTAGTAAATCCCCTATAATTAGTGCATTTTTTACTCTGCTGACGAAAAAATGTATAAACTGTTTCTTTCCAAAATGAATGCGCTTTATCTTAAAAGTGCGCCCGCTACCGGTATCGGCTTGTTCAGAATGTTGTTCGGGCTGGTGACTCTTCAGGAAATTTTGTTCCTGATTTATTTTAACCATCTGATTTTCGATCCGATTCCGTATCTGGATGTCGAATTTCCAATGATCGTGGTTTTTCTTTGGTTATGGGCGCTGGTGGCCCTTGCTTTGGCCTTGGGTTATCGCTGTCAGACTGTCAGTATCGCCAACTATGTTTTCTGGCTTGTTTTCGTTAATTTTACGCCGATGCAGCGTGATTTCGATGGCGGTTTCGATCTGTTCATGATCGGTGCAAATTTCTTTCTGATTTTTATGCCTATAGACAGAGCTTTTGCGCTGGATAGCCTTAGGAAAAAATTGGCTGCCCCATTTGTACACTACTCGCAATACAAGCAGCCGGAAGTTTCGGCACTAGCCTACTACCTGCCGGTGGCTGTTTGTCTTGGCTTTTTGTACTTCGATTCGGTGATACATAAAATGTTTGCCGAACACTGGCGTAACGGTCTAGGTGCCTGGTTGCCATCGTCGATACCTTACTACATGTCTGCGCTCGATTTGTCTTGGCTGTTGAACATTGAGATTTTGCAAAAAATCATCGGCTATACGATTATCGTTTTTCAGTTTACTTTTTTGCTGTTTTTTAATCGCCGTTGCTTAAGACCATTGTATTTTCTGGTGGGAATTAGCATGCATTTGGGTATTACCCTATCGTTCAATATCTATCCATTCGGGATGGGAATGTTGAGTTTTTACACGTTGGTGATGCCATTTGCCTGGTATCGGCATGTTGGCGGCTGGTTGAAATCCGGGCAGCCAGTGCTGACAGTGTTTTACGATCAGCAGTGTCCATTATGCTGTCGTACTGTATTACTATTTAATCACTTCGATGTGTTGAATTGTGTCGAATTCAAGGCTGCACAAACGTACGCAAAAGATTATCCTCAGCTGAACAGACTGGGCGATAAGGAGTTATTAACCGATTTATATGCTCTGGATAGCAAAGAGCAATTGTTTGCAGGTGTAGCAACATATGCTCAGATATTTATCGCCATGCGCTACACCGCACTTATAGGTTGGATACTGAAATTGCCTGCCATTTTTCCCTGGGCTTGCCGATACTACCGAAATATTGCCGACAACCGTTCCAGACTGACTTGCGATGTAAGCTGTATGACAGAATCCGCTGTCAATTTCGATAAAACTTTGTATGAGCGGATTTTTGAAACAGAACATCCTTTACAAGCAAGAAGCAATTTGCATAAAATCAGTAGAGTATTTATAGTCATAATACTGCTTCAGATCAATAGTAGCTTCCATTACGGCTTGCTGTACCGATTGCAGGTCGAAACCCGGCAAGGGCCGTTGAGCAGTGCTCTGACCGACATGAGTAATACTCTGTTAATGTTCTCTAATTCTTTTCTGGGCATAACGCCTCACGCCCTATATTTGCATGATCACTTTGCCGGTTATAATCATCTTTTGGCTATCACATATCTGGATAGCAATGGAGTCGAGCATTGGCTTCCGTTTGTCAACCCGCAAGGCAGGTTGTTGGCCCCTAATTGGGGTAGGGTGCATTCGATGTGGGCCAATATTGCTGTAACACCTGATATCGACGAAGTCAGGTTAAAAAAATTCATCATGAAAGTGTCTGCATTTTGGGGTACAAAAATAGGTTTAGACCTTGATAACACCCAATTCATCATCAAAATGAAAAAGATCAGGGCACCGTTTTCGTGGGAAAAAGATCTAAGAAAAAATAATCTGTCCGGGGAATGGCAGGCGATTGGTTCGGCGCAGTGGTTGAACAATGAAGTCAAGATTACACTCCCGAAAGATATAGATATTTTGTGATTCGGTTGGATAATTCAGAGACGTTTTTGGCAGGGAATACGGTTTTTCGTGCAAATTGCTTACAGTGCCGTCATGAATTATCAAAATCAGGTCCGAAGGCTTGGGTCTTACGTTTTGGTAAACAATCCTTTCCACCAAGAAAATTTTACTATTGCACAAACAGGTTTTACCGTGATATAAATTCCGCCGTGCTTAATTAGTACACACTAGAAATATAAAAAACCTTTTAAATTTGGAGGATGTTATGAAAAAAGTATTGTCCCTGTTGGCTATGGCGCTGATGATTGTTGGTTTGAGTGGTTGCATGGATAACCCAGACGGCTCAAAACAAAAAGTTTCTAGCTCTACTTCATCTGTACAGCTATAAATTTGTTCAGGTAAGGCCCGTTTCTGCGGGCCTTACTCTCACCTGATACCCTTTAGGTTAGTAGGGAACTGGCGTGAAATGTTAAAGTTTTGGCAACTGTTCAGCGCCTTTCAATATTGACAAGAGCTTCAAAAAATTTGTTCCTGCAACTTTACTTCAAATTTCCAAGCTAAAGTTTCGAAAGTGGAAGCGTTATTTTTCCGGTATCTGGATAGATAGCAGCGAACGCGGCAAAAAATTATTCGCGCCTTTCAGGCTGCGAAAACTAGCTGAAACTTTCTGGTTATCCAGATGCCTGTTAACCTTCCTTCCTGTCCCGCGCGCAAAGAAGAGGACACGTTTTCTTGGTGAAGGTCACTCATATTCCGCTAAACCGTTCCTATTAGCGGTATCATAAGCCCTGTTTTAAAAGTCGAATTCCGGCTTCGAATTTGCGTTGTATGTGGCGAAAATCATTCATGGCATTTCCTTAGCATCAGGCTGCCATCATTGCTTTAAGGCGGCTGAATGCCTTAATACATTAAAAATTTCAGACTATATTCTCAAGCTGTTTCCATTTCGATTTTCTGCATGGCCTGATTGATCCACTCCTGTGCTTCAGCGTTGATATCCTTGGATTTCCTATTCCTTGTGTCTATCATCGGACCGATTTTGACTTTAATCACACCCGGATATTTAAGAAAACTGTTACGCGGCCAAAATTGCCCGGCATTATGAGCTAGTGGAATGACTGGGAATTCGGACTTTTGGGCCAGCATAGCCCCGCCGGCATTAAATTTTTTGCTCTGCCCCGGCGCAACCCTGGTACCCTCCGGATAAACCACCACAAACAGCCCTTCTTGTAAACGTTCGGTGCCTTGATCGATTAACATGCGCAAGGCTTCCTTCTGATTTTGCCTGTCAATGGCAATCGGTTTCATAGTTGCCAGCGCCCAACCGCCAAAAGGGATTTGTAGCAGCGATTTTTTAAGAACTGCTGTTTGTGGCGAAATAAATTGCCTTAAGGCAACGGTTTCCCATGCCGACTGATGTTTGCTAAGGATAATTGCAGGCCTATCCAGAGGAATATTCTCCATTCCTTCAACTTCGTAACTCAAACCGCAAAACAGTTTCAGCATAAACAATATACAATCGATCCAGATATCGGCGATTTTGTAGCGGATCTGAAAAGGGAAAATAGCCGTGCAGAGTATTAAGATTCCAACGATAAAGGTTGAGAATACAATCCAGATGAATAGTAGTGTCGAGCCTAAATAGACTCTTAAATCAGCTTGTCGTGACGATGTGCCTTGCTGCGTCATGGAGATTCTCGAAAATAGGTAGTTTAAGGTGTGGATTGTTCTTGATTGTGTTCAAGCCTTTTCCGGTTTTAACCAGAATCGGGTTTGCTGACACGGCAAGGCTGGCTTCAATATCGCGTAACGAATCGCCAATTGAATAAATATTTTCCAGCTTGATCTGTTTGTCTTCGGCAAAGGTTCTAAATAAACCCGGTTTTGGTTTACGGCATAGACAATTGCTATCCGGTCCGTGCGGGCAAATATAGATGGCATCTATACTGCCGCCAAGGTAAGCCAGCATGGTTTGCATTTTGTCGTGAATGGCAGTTAGAGTCGCCAAATCGAATAAGCCTCTAGCGAGACCGGATTGATTGCTGATAACCACTACCCTATAGCCATGCCGGTTAAGCATGGCTATAGCTTCAAGGCTGCCGGGAATCGGTAGCCATTCTTGCGGTGATTTGATGAACTCATCCGAGTCGATGTTGATGACACCGTCACGGTCCAAAATGACGTAAGGAGCGATCACGACTGCAGTTTGGAAATATCGGCTATTTTCAGAAACTGATCGGACAGCATTGCCAGTAACGCCAGACGGCTGTTGCGTAATGCTAAGTCATCGGTATTGACCATGACGTGATCGAAAAACGCATCGACGCTATCGCGCAACTGTGCCAGACGAGTAAAGGCCATGGGATAGTTTTGCTCAAGCAGTAACGGTAAAATTTCTGCGTTTGACGCTTCGGCAGCGGCCAGAAGGTTTTTTTCTTCGGTTTCGACTAAAACCCCTATGCTGCTTTGAAGTGGATGTTCCGATTTTCTCAGAATATTAATGATACGTTTATTGGCTGCCGCCAGACTTTCGGCTTCCGGCAATTGCCTAAAGGTCTGAACTGCACGGATGCGTAGTATAAAATCCAGAGGTCGGGTCGGCATAACTGCCAGAACCGCTTCGAATTCGTCAGCGTTATAGCCTTGGTCAAGACAGTAACCCTTTAGCCGGTCAAAGATAAAGTCAATAACTCGTTCGCGGGTCTCGGCCTTATTGAATGGGTGGCTGAACTGGTCGAGAGCGGTTTCCAGCAAGGCAACGATGTCTAATGCTATGCCGTTTTCGATCAATATTCGCAAAATGCCCAGAGTTGCCCGGCGTAAGGCATATGGGTCTTTATCGCCGGTTGGGATCAAGCCGACACTGAAAATGCCGCTGAGCGTGTCGATTTTTTCGGCTAAGGCCAAAATTTGTCCGATCGTACCGCTAGGTGTCGGTCCCCCCGATTGCTTAGGGTAATAATGCTCTTCCAGAGCCAATGCAACTTCGGGAGTTTCCATATCCGCAAGTGCATAATAGCGGCCCATGATGCCTTGCAAATTTGCGAATTCGCCGACCATATTGGTTGTCAAATCGGTTTTTGCCAGCAAGGCCGCACGATTTGCTTGTTCGACATCAGCCTGTAACAGTTCAGCGATATAAACAGCCAATTGACAAACACGCCGGGTTTTGTCAGCCAAAGTGCCCAGATCTTTTTGAAAAACAATATTTGCCAATATATCGACGCGAGCAGCCAGCGATTGTTTTCTGTCCTGTTTCCAGAAAAATTCGGCATCTGCCAGACGCGGCAGCACCACACGCTCGTTGCCGTGTTTTATGGAGCTGGGGTTGGAACTCTCTATATTGCTGAAAGTAATGAAAAACGGCAACAAACCGCCTTGTGGATTTTTAACGGGGAAATATTTTTGATTGGATTGCATGGTGGTGATCAACACTTCCATGGGCAGTTCCAGAAAGCGCGCGTCGAAATTGCCGACTATCGGAACCGGCCATTCGTTGAGTGCTGCAACCTCTTCCAGCAAATCGTCTTCAATATGAGCAACACCTCCTACCCTGGCCGCAGCCTGATTCGCAGCGTCGCTAATTACGGTCATGCGTTCTTCAAAATTGACGATTACCTTGCCTTCTTGTCGCAAGGTTTCAACATAGTCGAGGGGGTTGTTAATGGTTAACGAATGCGGGGCATGAAAACGATGACCACGACTCAGCTTGCCGGTGCTTAATCCCAGAATTTCCGTTTCTATGACCTGCTCGCCAAACAACAGTACTGCCCAATGCACGGGCCGGGCGAATTCACTGTCAAAATCGCCCCAACGCATGCGCTTGGCAATGGGCAGATTATTTAGGCTTTTATGGATAATGTCAGGGATCAATTCAGTAGTAGGCAGACCCTTAACAGCCTGTTTGAATATCAGCCATTCGCCTTTGTCGGTGACAAGGCGTTCCAGATTATCAATACTTGTGCCGCAACTCGCGGCGAAACCTGTAAGCGCTTTACTCGGAGTGCCATCGGCAGCAAACGCGGCTTGCACGGTCGGACCGCGTTTCTCGACGGTTTTGTCGGGTTGAAAAATATACAAATCGTTGATGATGACAGCCAATCGACGTGGAGTAGCATAGGCCCGACCTTGGTTATAGTTGAGACCGGCTTCTTTGAAACCTGCGAGCAGGTTCTCAAGAAGCGCCTGGCTAAGTTTTTTCAGCGATTTAGGCGGTAGTTCTTCGCAGCCAAGTTCAAACAATAAATGGTTAGTCGCAGTCATGGTTACGCTCTCTGTCTGGCAAGAATCGGGAAGCCCAGAGCTTCCCGGCGGTTGTAGTAGGCTTCGGCGACCGATTTAGCCATGTTACGCACTCTTAAAATGAAACGTTGGCGTTCTGTTACGGAAATCGCATGACGGGCGTCAAGTAGATTAAATGAATGCGAAGCTTTTAATACCATTTCGTAAGCAGGTAGCGGCAGGTTTTTATCCAATAGCATCAGACATTCGCGTTCGTAAATATCGAAGCATTGGAACAGGAATTCGACATTGGCCAGATCGAAGTTAAATTCCGACATCTCCACCTCGTTTTGATGGAAGACATCGCCATAAGTAACAATACCTTGTGGGCCATGCGTCCAAACCAGATCGAACACGCTTTCCACGCCTTGCAAATACATGGCGATGCGTTCCAGACCGTAAGTGATTTCTCCTGTGACCGGTTTGCATTCCAGTCCGCCAACTTGCTGGAAATAAGTAAATTGCGTCACTTCCATACCGTTAAGCCAGACTTCCCAGCCCAGACCCCAGGCACCCAGTGTCGGCGATTCCCAGTTATCTTCAACAAATCGGACATCATGTTCCAGCAAATCCAAACCTAGATGACGCAGAGACCCCAGGTATAACTCTTGAATGTCGTTTGGCGAAGGTTTCATCACCACCTGAAACTGATAATAGTGCTGCAAACGCATCGGGTTTTCACCGTAGCGACCGTCAGTAGGACGGCGGGAGGGTTGTACATAAGCCGCGTTCCAGGGTTCTGGGCCTATGGAACGCAGGAATGTGGCGGGGTGAAAAGTGCCTGCCCCCACTTCTTGATCCAATGGTTGCAATAAAACACAGCCCTGATTCGACCAGTATTCCTGTAAGGTCAAAATCAGTCCTTGAAAAGTAGAAACATCATTTTTGCTAGTCAACACGTTAGAACCGCTTGATTATTAGAAATATGTGAATTATAACCGAAAAATATGCATAAAAAGGTAAGCTGAAAGTGCGATGGTTATGATTGAAAATGTGGTTCTAACGCTGTCAACATTTCAATAGGAGCAATCGCAGTGATCAAAGATCCTTAATGAAGAGCAGTCTTTAAAGAATTGCTTGTTGAATAATGCGAATAACACTTTTATAGTGACATTCCCAATTTGTTGAGCGAGTCCCTTAGTATGCCTTCTTTTGATATAGTTTCCGAAATTGACAGCCATGAAATCACCAATGCTATCGATCAGGCCAATAAGGAAGTTTCCACCCGTTTCGATTTCAAAGGTTCCAACGCTTCGTTCGAGCATCAGGAAGATAACATCATCATGAAAGCCGAATCCACTTTCCAACTCCAGCAAATGCTGCCGATTTTGTACGCGAAAATGGGTAAACGCGGCATCGACATCAGTAGTCTGGAAAGCGGAAAAATACAGGATACCGGCAAAACCGCACAGCAATCGATTACCTTGAAACAGGGGGTAGGTAGCGATTTGGCGAAAAAAATCGTCAAACTGATTAAAGACAAAAAAATGAAAGTGCAAGCGGCAATTAACGGTGACAAAGTTCGCGTGACAGGTAAAAAACGCGACGATTTACAGGAGGTTATACAGATGCTGAGAACGGAGGAATTGGAGCAGCCGTTACAATTCAATAATTTTAGGGATTGATGTAAAATTCAATGAATCAACGTTAAACCGGATTTTATACCATCCATCCCGAACCCGAGGTGCATATAAGAAGATAATAGCTGGGTGGATATATAGATGATGAAAGGCGCATCTGGCAATGAGCTTTAGGGTCTCACTGAAAAAATTATATTATTTGGAAAAAATGAAACGGCTGTTTTTTGCATTTTGGCCCGAAAATGAAGCGCTTAGAATCCAGTGTTGCACTGTCATCAAAAAAATTCCGAAACTGCTTGCGCGTCCGGTGGCGGTAAAAAACCTGCATATGACTCTGTTGTTTTTAGGTCCGATAGATACGGCACGGCAGATTGCGATAATGTCCGCAGCAGACGCACTTTCGCCCCCGCCTATGACACTGATTTTCGATCAGCTTAACTATTGGAAAAAACCGGGGGTTCTATGTTTGACCAGTCGTTGTTTCGATCAGGAAGTTGCGGTTTTGGCCGGGCAGTTGTCTGCCATTGCAGTAGAACAAGGCGTGTCGATAGAGGATCGTCCTTTCAAGCCGCACGTCACCCTAGCCCGCAAAGCCAAAGCGCCTGTCATGACCGAATTTGAGTCCATACATTGGCGGGCCGATGCTTTTTGCCTGGTAGAATCATGCTCACTCACCGACGGCGTGGAATACCGGGTTTTAAAGCGCTGGACTTGTGTTTTGCCGGATGTCGGCAAGCAGGCTTAGTAACCTTTTAAAGATTTTTAACGCTATTCAGCATTTTCGAGGATACCTTATGCCATTTTTGAAATTAAGCACCAATGTAGAGATTTCCGATCAACAAAAACAGCAATTACTTTCCGAGTTATCGCAACTGATCGCCAGACAGACTAGCAAGCCGGAACGCTATGTGATGGTGGAATTAAGTAGCGGACAGGCGATGCTGTTTGCCGGTAGCAGCGATCCTTTGGCTTATCTGGAATGCAAAAGCATAGGTTTGAGCGCTGCTCAGGTAAATGCCTTGGCTGCTTCTCTGAGTACAGCTTTAACATCTTCGCTTTCGCTATCGGCAGATCGAATTTACATCGAATTCAGCAATTGTCCCGCAGAATATTGGGGATGGAACGGGGCAACATTTGCATAAGCGCTGAATTGAGCCAAACGCTCAGATAAGTGTGTTCTTAATAATTTACATAATTTACATAATTTACAACTTTTTTGAAGTTAGGCGGCTATTTGTAAAAAAATCAAAAAGCCCCCCACGGAAAATACATGGTTATCGCGCCAACCCTTTTAGCGCGGGTACTTAATTGAGTTAAAATAAGTTTTTTCTTAAAAGTGTAATCATATTATGACATTCCTAATCCCATTGATATCAGCAGCCCATCTTACACAATTTTCATGACCATTGTCTGTGCTACCGTATGCTATGAGAGGGATTTTTAAATTTTTCCACAATGCCTCGATAAATTTTTTTTCAATTTCTATTTCAGATTCTTGTTCTGAAAGGGTATTAATTTTGACAAAATAAGAGCATTTACCGCTGTTATATTCAACTATTTTATATTCGCATAAGTTAATAGAAAACCCAACCCATTCTTCAATTTTGTTGAGCATTTCATCTGCAATACGCTGATTAAAAAAAACATCAAAGTCAATTGATAATCCCATATTATTTTCCCTTGCTTATAATAGTAATTGATGATTCGGTGTGTTAACAGATTTTATGAAAATACCTGCTAGCTATAATTGAATATATACATTTGTAAGTCATAAAATAACTGATTATAGTTTATTCAACATGATCAGAGTCATAAAACGAAGTAAAAACATTTCCTTGCTTTCATGTCTTGTAAGATTGCTTGATATATACCGAAAAATTGAGAAGTTAACCATTAAATGCTTTCTAAACAGATTGATAAAAACCATATATGCTAGCGACTTATCAAATATCTTCATGACTGAAAAGATGTCGGTTGCTATCTGTGTTTTCCGCATTGCCGGTGATCGTCTCCTGGTTAATGCCGTTTGTGATTAATTTTAGTAAACTGCTTGAAGGCCCATTGGATAAAGTCTTACCCTTAGTATCTTGAACCGTTATTTCAGTAGATTGCGGTTCAATCTGAAGCAAGCTTATCCGATATTTAATTTCATTACTGGGATCGCCACTGAATAAAAATAACAGTTCATCCCAATAGGTTTTATATGCCAATTTTCGCGCTTTCGGGTCATATTCAACGTAAAAATAACTTTTATCAAGGTTACGTTCGACAATTTCAATGCTTTGCCGGCTCAACGATCTTGATACAAGGCGCCAAGCCTGATTTTTATCCTGATCAATGACCAGACTACCGACAGTAGCATCTTTAGTTAATAGTTTAGTAGTGGATTCATCAGTCGCTATTGCTTGGGCGTCAGATTGATGATCTGTTGCTTGTCTCTGACGAGAAACTTGTTGCAAGCTATTAGGCGTAGGTTCCGGTACAATTCTCTCTGCATAAGAAGATGAAGAAACCGCCATTCCCCCAGACGGCTTGCTGGAAAAGGGAATTTCTTTAAATTCATCGTTTGCTTCCAGGTCAGTCAAATTAGTTTTGAGCTGGTAATTATGCTCTTGGCTAATAATATTAGTACAACCTGTCAAAATCGCCATAAAAAACATGGCCGATACGCATCTAAAAAATTTGCAAAAAATCATCAAAATATAAATTCCTGCTTTAGATTTTCTTATTTGTTGTGGCACAAAAATGTGCCACATTCGTCATGCTTAAGGTTGCGGAAAACTATTTCGGTTGTGTCGGCGATGAACCATTACTCAAACCTTAGTGGTTTTTTTGCCATTTCTCACGGTGTTGTTTTTTCAATTCTTCATATTTTGCTAGTTGATCTTTGGTAAGAACGCCCTCAATTTGCTTTTGCTTTTCCTCATGCATTGCTTTAAATTTCTCTTTGTTTTCATTGAAAATCGCTTCCAATTTTGTTTTTTGATCGGGAGATAAACCTAATTCCTTAGTCATAAATTCGACTCTGTTACCATGACGACCCGCAAAATCGCCTTTATCGTCGGGAGATGCAGAGACAGCTAGCGGAAGAGCAATAGCCATTGCGATGGTGATGATTCTTTTGTACATGCGTAATCTCTCATTAATTATAGAAACAGAACAGGACCTCCTGTTCATGGTTATTAGATTAACCGTGAAAAGCGCAAATAATTTGAAGATAATGTGCAAAAAGTGTGGAAATTCAATTAACGATTGCTTTGATCTTGAGGTTCATAACGATAACCTGCTCCATAAACAGAGTGAATCAATTCTTGATCCGGAAATAAATCAGCCAGTTTTTTTCTCAATTTTTTGATGTGGCTGTCGATGGTTCGATCAGTGACGATTCTTTGATCCGGGTAAATCAAATCCATTAATTTTGAGCGGGAAAAAATTCGCCCAGGCTGTTGATACATGGCCTGTAACAACTGAAATTCTATGCTGGTCAATTCCACTTCAACATCATCGCTAAACACCCGAAAGCTCTGTGGGTTTAGTTTCAGTTTTGAAGTTAGGGTAGGTGTATCTGTAGTATGCGATTGTAGGCGGCGCAGCACAGCTTTAACGCGTGCGACCATCTCTCGAGGGCTGAAAGGTTTACAGATATAGTCATCGGCTCCCATTTCCAGCCCAAGCAAGCGATCAATTTCCTCTATGCGGGCAGTCACAATGATAATTGGCACAGCACTGAAACTTCTAAGTTCTCGGCAAATATCTAAACCATCCTTTCCGGTCAACATTAAATCTAATAAGATTAAATCGGTATGGTTTTGTTTGATCCAAGGTAGAACTTCCAGGCCATTGCTTATAAAATCAGTTTCAAAACCGGCACTTTTTAGATAGTCCGATTGAAGGCTGGCTAGTTTCAGTTCGTCTTCTACAATCAAAATATGGTTCATGAGCTAATAGGAAATTCTATTTGAATACAAATGCCGTTCATTGAAGACGATAGTGCTTTTATCGTACCGTTATGCGCCTGAACAATGTTATTGCATATAGACAAACCAAGGCCTCCACCACCTCGATTACTATTGCGCGATCTATCGACACGATAAAATCGGTCGAATAGTTTCGGCAATTCGTCGCTCGGAACGCCGGGTTCGCTGTCGGAAAAATTCAGTAGCAGTTTATCTGCTTCGCGGAATATAGCTATGCTTAACTTGCCATTGCCGTCAGTGTAGTTAGCGCTATTGTTCAGTATATTTCTGAACAATTGAGATAAACGATCCGGATCGGCATAAATACAGACCGGATTTGTCAAGGTGTTAGTCCAAGTAATATTAATAGCTTTGTTTTGGAATATTGGCTTCAATGCATCCAGGTCTTCTTTTAATATCTCTAGCGGATTGATGTGGGCTTTACGATAGGTTAACGCACCTTGGTCGGAAAGAGACAATTGATAAAGGTCTTCGGTTAATCGGTTAAGCCGCATAACATCCCCAAGCAATGAGTCGATAGCTTCCGTGCTCAAGGGGCGTATACCGTCTTGTAAGGCTTCTAATTCACCTCGCAGGACCGCTAACGGTGTCCGGAGTTCATGGGAAATATCGGCGACCCAGCGTCGTCTGGCTTGTTCGGATTGTTCGAGCGCAGCCGCCATATCGTTAAAATCGCGAGCTAATTGACCTAATTCATCTGTCGATTCCACGGATAGACGAATATCATATTTTCCCACCGCAAGTGTCTTTACAGCCGTTGTAATTCGTTTAAGCGGGCGTCCTAAAAGGTAAGACAGTAATAATGCAAGACAGGCAGACAAACAAATCATTAACAATGCGATCCATATAAACGATTCGGATTGCCGTTCCATGAAGCGAATTTCACTGACATGATTGACTGTTTTACCGGGGATTAGACCAATAAAACCAACTATCTTTTCTTGATAATAAATAGGTAGTAGCGATGATCGCTGCAAGGCATCTTCACGTCCGAAAACAATTTTTTGGCCGGCATCCAATAGCATTACACGTAGTTCTAGCGGTGTGAAATTTCTTTTGGTTTGTTCCTCGGTTAAGGCAGGTGGCCAAACATCATTAGGGTCAGCTAGTGCTTTTTTAACCCAGGCCGGTGTTCTTTGGCGAGGATTCGACTGTAAAAGCAGATCAATCCATTTTTGCTTGTCGCCGACCAGATTATTCCAAGTCCGGTTGTTTGCATAATAATCGGTAAGTCCATCAATTAGATTGATCACACGTTCCTGCTGTCGTGCCTCAATAAGTTCTGAAAATCCTTTATTTAAAGACCAGCGCATAAATATGTACATACCGGCAACAACCAGAAAGGTCGTCGCTAAAAATGTTAAAAATAGCTTGAATCGAATGGATTTATGCATGATTTTAGTAACAATGCTGTCTTAGCCTATGTGTTAAATTTTAAATTATACAAAAAGCTGGTTTGCGTGGGTTTTATTAAGCAATTAATGTACCATTAATAATGGCTTCTGATTTTATAGTAAATTAGCTAGAAGGGTTTGCGATAACTTGGCTAAAATGGTTGATATGGGCCATTTCATTGGTTCATTTAGCAATAATTAGGAATCAAGTTTTCCTTTGTTATGCGGTTTTGTTCTTTATGGTAACCATTCAACCCTTTTTTTCAAAAGGGTCTGTGACCTCTTTCGTCCTGTGTTTTTATGGTGAGCAAGCGTTGGCGACAAGAATCAAGGTGCAGAATTTTAAGAACACATTAATAATGGAATGCTCTTCTAAGCTACGTTTTAAAGGATAGTCCTAACTTGTTACTTTCGGTTAAAGAGGGAAGTGTTTGTTTGGCGTCTTTTACGGTCTTTTTCATTGGATTGCTAACTTATTTTCATTGAATTTCAGTTTTACCGGCATCTGCAATTATGAAATCAATCTTTTATTCTTTTTGTTTTATTGTTTGGATGCAAAATCTCTATGCTCTGGATATTTCGGTTAACAGCACTGCGCAACTGGATAGCGCCTTTCGTCAGGCATCGGCTGGGACAAGAATTATTTTGTTATCCGGCGTGTATAAAGTATATAGGCTGGATACGGTGAGTGGCGGCACGGCTGAGAATCCGATTATTGTAGAGGCAGCCACTCCGGGTATGGCAGTGATTCAAGCAACTGGTTCCGAAGCGATATCCATACATCATCCGTATTGGATAATAAAAGGTTTGACTATTGAAGGAAGCCCTAATTCCGAACACGCTTTTCACATCACCAATAATGCGGATAACGTTATCATTAAAGAAAATACGCTGGTTAATTTCCATGCTCAGATTAAAGTCAATGGAGAAAATAATGGATTTCCCGACAACGGTTTGATTGAAAATAACGATCTTTTTAACACACAGATACGAAATACCGATTCGCCAGTGACCACGGTAGATATCGTTGCCGGCAATAACTGGATTATTCGAGGAAATTATATCGCTGATTTTGCAAAAGGACTTAGCGATAAAACCAGTTATGGCGTTTTTATAAAGGGTAATTCTATGAAGGGTTTAATAGAAAGAAATCTGGTTATTTGCGCCAATAACACGCAAGGCAGTATCAGAGTAGGCATGTCGTTTGGCGGCGGGGGAACCGGAACAGCTTTTTGCGAAAACCAGGATTGCAGTATCGAAAATACCGGCGGAGTAATGCGTAATAATATCGTTCTAAATTGTTCCGATGTCGGGATTTATCTAAATAAGGCCCGTGATACAGTCATCACAAACAATACATTGCTAATGACAACAGGGATTGACGTGCGATTTCCTGAAAGTAACGCTATGATTCAGGATAATATACTCACTGGAGCAATCCGTGAACGCGATGGCGGGAAAGCAGATATACGAAAAAATGTTAGTTTGGGGACAGGCTTTGGTATGTGGTTGCCTTCTCTTAGCGACAAACTTCGATACCGAATTTCAAATTATGACAGTCAATTTCCAAACTTCATAAACAGAGAAAATGTTGAAAACAGCCAAAACTTAATAGGCCGGTTTTTTTCATTCTTAGGCCAAACATCGTTAGGTCTTGGTCAGAACAAAACCCAAGATTGTTTCCCTGGGCTGAATATATACGATTTGAAACCGAATAAAACTAAATGTGGGGAGTTTTGGTTAGACGATAAAGCGTCATCCGATAATTCGGTAGATTTCTGGGGGAACAAGCGTTCAGCCGGTTGGAACGTCATGGGGGCTATTGATTTCTATCGCTCAAGTTGCAATCTTATCGATAGAATTCAGCATAAAGCAATTAATTTAACGGCTAAATGTTTGAATTAACGATCCGGCAATATTAAACCCAGGCCAAAGTCTTTCACTTTTATTTAATGGACGAAAAATTATAGCACTAAATTTTATAGGTGTTAATGGTTAGCCCGAGTTCTTGATAATGGCGGTAACGTATCCGTCCAGCCTGTTTGCAACTATCGCTATCATCGAGAATTTCTAAAATGCGTTCGGTTTGCTGACTGAAGGGGGGGATGGTATCGGACAAATTGACAATCAGATTTTGCCGAATCTCGGGAATGTCACTACCGCCTATCAGGATGATTTGCTCTAATTCGGGAACAATGCCGGTGTAAATCTGGTGCGGAACAAAGCTACCGGCGCGAAATGTCCATAGTTGTTTGTCAAAATTTTCGGCCTGTTCTACAGAACCGATTAATACATAACAGTTTTGATCGTTACGATAAATTTTTTCAATCAACTTGCAGGCAAAATCCTGACGCTCATGCTGCGACAGTGTTTCTAACACGTAAAAGCTAACTTCCGGCATCTTTGATTATTTTGCTGGGCTTTGCTTCATCAGCAATTCGATAACGGCACAAAAAATATACAGTTCGCTGCAAATCAGCTTAATTTAGGATGTTACCCGGTTCAGCAAATACTGGCTAAGCAGCGGCACAGGGCGCCCGGTTGCGCCTTTGTTGGCGCCGGTGCGCCAAGCAGTACCGGCAATATCGAGATGAGCCCAGCGGAAATCCTCAGCAAAGCGTGACAGGAAGCAAGCCGCCGTGATACTACCTCCATCCGGGCCGCCGATGTTGGCAAGATCGGCGAAATTGGATTTCAACAGTTCTTGATATTCTTCCCAGACTGGCATACGCCACACGCTGTCGCAAGCGGTTTCACCGGCATCTAAAAGTTCTTCGCAAAGTTTGTCGTCATTGCCGAAAAGGCCGCTTGGAACACGGCCCAAGGCAACGATACAGGCCCCGGTCAGAGTCGCTAGATCAATCACTACCTCAGGATTGAATTTCTTGGCATAAGTCAGCGTATCGCAAAGAATTAAACGCCCTTCTGCATCGGTATTAAGTATTTCTATGGTTTTACCGGACATACTGGTATGGATGTCGCCGGGTTTATTGGCGTTACCATCGGGCAGGTTCTCCGAGGAAGGGATCAGACCGACGATGTTGAGTTTCAAATTTAGCAGGGTAGCCATACGCAAAATACCTAATACGCTTGCGCCACCGCACATATCGTATTTCATTTCGTCCATGCCTAGGCCTGGCTTCAAAGAGATACCCCCGGCATCGAAGGTTAAGCCTTTACCGATTAATACGATAGGTTTGATGCTGGCCCCGCCCCCCTGATAATAGAGACTGATCAACTTGGCAGGTTGACGGCTACCCCGTGTTACCGATAAAAACGCACCCATACCCAACGCTTCCATGTCGCTTTCTTCAAGAATTTCGCAATTGAGTTTTTCATGTTGTCCGGACAATACTAGCGCCTGTTCGGCCAGATAACTGGGTGTACAGATATTGCCGGGTAAATCGGCGAGCCGTTTAGTGAGTTCCACGCCTTGCGCAATTGCCACGCCTTGTTGCAAGCCGTTTTCAACCTGCTGCTTATTCTGATTATTAACAAGGACAAGTAACTGCTGCAAGGCCGGTTTTTCGTCGCATTGTTTGGTAGCGTTATATTGATAAAGGCCGTCGTTGAACATTTCGACTATTTGCCGGGTTTGCCATTGGATATCGGCTTTATCCACTTCAATATCAAGCAATGCACAAGTCGCAAGTTTGACTTTGCTGTCCTTGACGGTTTTAATCGCTGTGGTCAGAGCTTTACGGTACAACTTGCGGGTGACTTTTCCGCGTTCACCAAAACCAACCAACACGATGCGCTGGATGTTGGCAAGAGCCAGATTATTGATCAACAAGGTTTCGGCGTTTTTACCCTTGATATCGCCACGAGCGATTAGACGTGTAAGTACGCCGTTACAGAGTCCATCCAATTGCGTCGCAATCGGGCTTAATTGCTGGTTTTCGTATATACCGACCAGCAAACAGTCGCTTTGCAGTTTGTCTAAGGATAAGCTTTCTATAGAATAGTCCATGATGGCATTGGCCTTTAAGTATCGCGAAATTGGAATTTATGCCGGGTGCAAGGCATGATAGCGGATTATACATTAGAAAATCGGGAGTGAGTTGTTGAGCATTGAACGAACATTACCAAGTGCAGGCCGGCCTTTCAGGCTTTTTACTGTGCTGGATAGGATGATTGCGGTCGATTTAATTAAAACCGTAATCGCAGTGCTGTCGGTGCTAGTTTTTATCATTGTCAGCCAAAAATTTATCAGGGTACTGGCACAAGCCATCGAAGGCAGTATATCTAACGAAACCGTGCTGCATCTATTGGGTTTGAAGACAGTACTTGTTGCAGCAGCGTTTCTGCCGACAGCCCTTTTTATGGCGGTCTTGATGGTATTGGGCCGTATGTACCGGGAGCATGAAATGTCGGCAATTGCTTCTGCAGGTGGCGGCTTCTTTAGTATATATCGGGGAGTTTTTTGGGTATTGTTGCCCCTAAGTGTCTGTTCTGCCGGGCTATCGATGTACGCAGCGCCTTGGGCGGAAGAGCAAAGCCAAATGCTGATGCATCAAGATCAGCAAACAGCGGATATACGCAGTATTTCGGCGGGCCGTTTTAGCGAATACAGCGGCGGCGAGTTGATTTTTTATACGGAGGGCGTTGACAACACCGGAAAAATGCGGCAGGTCTTCGTTCAAAATAAACAAGGCGAACGAACCGGGGTGGTTAACGCTGAATCTGGACGCCTTGAATATTTACCCGGGGGCTTATATCTGGTTCTGGAAAAAGGAGAGAGGATTCTGGGGGTTCCCGGTAATCAGGACTTTACCATTGAGATCTTTGCCGAATATGCCGTTTTGATCGAAAAAAAATCAACCGTGCTGATTCTCGGCAGTCATGCAATCAACACAGAGGCGCTTTGGTTTTCGAAAAATTTGGCGGATATTGCGGAACTACAGGATCGTCTAAGCGGCCCGCTGAGTACTATTTTTTTAGGGTTTCTGGCTGTGCCATTATCAAAACTTTCGCCACGAGGCGGCGTTTACGGCAGTCTGCTGGTGGCTTTCGGAATTTACTTCATCTTTTCCAACCTGCAACGCGTCAATCATAGTTGGGTGATAGACGGAAAAATACCAGGTTGGGTTGGGTATTTCTGGAGCGACCTATTGCTGTTAATCCTGGCGGGTATATTGTTAATCCGCTTATACAGCTTAAAGTGGCTGCTAATCAACCTGAAAAAAGGAAATTGAGATGGGGGTGCTGTCTGGTTACATTATCAAGGAAGTCCTTAAAGGTTCAGCAATCGCGCTGCTGGTGTTGGTGACTTTATTTCAATTGTTTACCTTTAGCGATCAACTGGTTTTTTTAGGTAAGGGGACTTACGGATTAAAACAATTATTTCTATATTTGGCCTTAACGACACCAAGGCTGATTTATGAACTGGTACCCTCTTCTGCATTATTAGGCAGTCTGTTCGTGGTGGGCTCCATGGCTAATCACCGGGAAATAGTCGCCATGCGCGCAACTGGATTATCTGTACTCTGGATCATCAGAACCATTATGCTGGCAGGAATAGTCATGGTGATAGCATCGGTACTGATAGGTGAATATATAGCTGCCCCATGCGAACGTGCAGCTCAGGTGTTGAGAACGACAACACAAAACGAAGGAGTCGTATTGCGCTCGCAATACGGTATGTGGCTTCGGGAAGGCAACCGTTTTATCAATGTCCGCAAAATTCTGGATGACGGTTCCTTGGCCGATGTTCGCATTTTCAGCATTGATGACCAACATAAATTGAGTCAGATCACACATGCCGAACGCGCCCATTTTCTCGGTGAAAAGCAATGGCGGCTGGATAGCGTCAAACAATCGGACATCAGTTATCAAAAAATTCTGTCTTCATCGGAATCCAGCCAGATCTGGCAGTCAACCATTGATGCGGATTTACTGAAGGTTACGGTTGTCGATACCGATAACTTATCGCTGTACGATTTATACATGTACATCGATTTTCTAAAAAATAATAACCAAAAAACGCAGATTTACGAATTGGCATTCTGGAGCCGTCTGATTAATCCCCTGGTGACTTTTGTGATGTTGATGGTTTCCGCGCCTTTCGTAATAGGTATCGGCCGGGGAACCAGTAGTGGCGCGCGGATCATGATAGGCATTGTCATCGGCATGACGTTTAACATTTTCGACAAAATCGCCGGTCACATTGGCCTGGTTTACGGCATCAACCCGATGTTGATGGCCATTATGCCGAGTGTTCTGATGTTTTGCGGAGCGTTAATTGCGGTGCGGAAGGTTAGTTAAGGTTTATAACTTTTTTTCGTAGTGGTTGCCGGCGATTCTTTAAAAACACCGGCAATGACGAAGGATTAATCGCGGGTAAGGAAAAAGTACAGGTATTGACATTTTAAAACCATGTCCTTACCGGTCATATCCACAACTGCACAACTCTCGTATTTCTCGCGGCCTGGTGAAGACTGTTTTTTGATCACTCCATCTTCCACACTGTATTTGATGGGTATATCCATTTGCTTGGTTCGGCCCAAACTGTCTTCGCCGATGGTCATCAGTGTGCCGTTGCTTTGAAAATCCCAACTGACATGCAGGGTTTTCTTTTCCTTATCCAGCGCCGCCGCTTCAGCGGTCACCTTCCATTTACCGAGGATTTTCGAGTTGTCTTGCAGCTTGATATCGGCTTGGGCCGAAAAAGAGACAAGTGCTACAAACAGGGATAAGATTGTTATTATTGATTTCATTGAATTCTCCCGACTGTGCGTTTGGATGAGGTGGAGATCAAATATAACACATTCGATTCGGGGTCAGCCGTTTTCTCGGTTGACTGAATACAGGCGGGTTTTAGATAGATAGTCGTGCCAACACAAGTTGTTTTTATCGAAAAGACACCATAGAAAGCCCAAACCGAAAATCGCCCACGATAGAACTGCTGCGATAAAACGCAAGCCGGCCTGACGCCAGCTAATGGAACTTCCGTCAAAACTGCAGACTTTAATTTTCCATGAACGTAAACCAAGGGTTTGACCGCCGTTAATCCAAAACCAGCCGTAGAAGATAAAGCAAACAGTCAACAAGTAAATTGGATAAAAATACTGATCGGACGTAAATGCCTGACCGGCATTAAACGGCAGGATAAAAGCGGTTGCTAAAAAAAGGACAGCCAGCAACAGCAATGCGTCGTAGCAGATTGCCGCCATTCTCCGTAAAAAACCCGGTGACCTCGCTAGCCGGGAACCGGGTTTTTTGAAGTGCTGATGGTCAGCCTGTTGCAATTATTTGTTGAACAATTCGAGCTTTTGTCCCATATACATGCTCATTCCTACCAGAGCACCCACCATTAAAATCGAAAACAAGAAAGGCGGTCTGTGGAACAGCAGTATAAAAAAATCGGCTACAAACAGACTGGTAAATATAGGTTGGTCGATAAAACCATTCAACAGTTTATTAAACATAAATTCCCCTAGTGATCTTGAACAAGCGCCTGTGGTCTTTATTAGCAAACACTGGCGGATTTTATTCTTGGAAGTTGATTAAAAACTGCAACACAGAAACAGGACCGTTGAAAATCCAACCAAAATGGGTAAATGGAGCATACCCGATTTTTTAACATTTCGTCTTGTCCTGAACCAGCTCACGATGTTTTTAACGACTTTGAATTACAAGTGATACGCTTTAGGCAGCGACCCAGACTAATTTTACTATATCAGAGATGAATGTTAAAGATAAGGGTTGATTGAGATAGAATCTTGCAAGGTGATATGATAAGAGAAAGGTTAATTTATAAGGTTTTTGCTGTTTAACAACACTAGCATAAAACGCACAAGTAACAATAATAAAGGAATAGTACTATTTTAAGTTTCTTCAAAAAAATCTTTTCCCCTGCTGTGCAGTCGGAGCCGGTAGCAAATCCGGTCAAGATTTATCCGCGCCCTGAACATTGCATTTCACGTTCACAAATCAGCGAAAATGCTCTGAAGGTGTTGCTGCGACTAAAAAAGGCCGATTTCGAAGCCTATCTAGTCGGCGGTTGCGTCAGAGATTTACTGTTGGGCCGTGAACCCAAAGATTTCGACGTAGCGACCAATGCCAGTCCGGAACAAGTTAAACAAATTTTCCGCAATTGCCGAATTATCGGAAGGCGTTTTCGTCTGGCTCATGTTTTTTTCGGCCGGGAAATAATCGAAGTGGCGACATTTAGAGGCCCGGAAACGGATGAATCCGATCAGCAGGTAGTACATGAAGACGGGCGTTTGCTTCGGGACAATGTTTTCGGTTCCCTGGAACAGGATGTTTGGCGCCGCGATTTCACCGTCAATGCCCTCTATTACAATATCCGGGATTTTTCTGTCGTAGATTATACCGGCGGCATGCAGGATCACATTGCCGGCGTATTACGCCTGATCGGCGACCCGCTAGTTCGCTACCGTGAAGATCCGGTGCGCATGCTTCGTGCTATTCGTTTTGCAGTCAAGCTCAGCTTTAGCCTGCACCCGGAAACTGAAAAGCCTATCCACGATTTGGCCGACCTCTTGAAAAGCATACCCTCTGCACGGCTCTACGATGAGATGCTCAAGCTGTTTCTAGCCGGTTACGGTGTGCAAACGTTTGAGATGCTAAGACATTACGGGCTATTTGCCATTTTATTTCCGGTCACCGACAAGTGTCTGGAGACAGAGGATCATGATTTTCCAAGGCTGTTTTTGATCAGGGCTCTAGAAAATTCCGACAAGCGTTTTGCCGAGGGTAAAAGTTTAACGCCTTATTTTTTACTGGCGGCGTTGCTTTGGGAGCCGCTGCAATTGGCCGTGCAAAAACGCATCGATTCAGGTGAAAATGAAACAATCGCCTATCAGAATGCGGCCAATGAAGTATTGAGCAGCCAAATTAAAATCACAGCGATGCCGCGCCACATCACGCAAGCCATGCGCGATGTCTGGTTTTTACAGAATAAATTTTCCAGAACTGTGGGCGTAAGACCGTATCGCTTGCTGGAACAACCAAAATTTAGGGCAGCATACGATTTTCTACAACTCAGGGCGGAAACCGGCGGTGCCGATCCGGCCTTGTTTGATTGGTGGACCCGGTTTCAAGTTGCCGATGAAGATTTGCGCAAAAAAATGACTGCACCGCCCAAAGGCAGTCAAGGCAAGCCGAGACGCAAAGCCGGCCGCTATCGTTCCAGAGCTAAACAGGCGAATCAGGAATGACGGAGTCGGTGACATGGGTTGATAGTTTTGTTGGCCTGGGCAGCAACCTTGATAACCCTGTTCAACACATCAACAAAGCCCATCAGGCTATTGCCGGTCTGTCAGGAGTCGAGGAAATTGCGTTTTCGCCACTTTACAACAGCCGGCCCGTCGGTCCGCAGGACCAACCAGATTTCGTTAACGCGGTGATACACATCAAGACGCGATTATCGGCACTGGATTTACTGTCGCAAATGCAACAGATCGAAAATGCCCACGGCCGAGTCCGTTCCCGGCATTGGGGGGAAAGAACACTGGATCTGGATTTGCTTTTGTATGGTCAGCATTCTATTAAAGACCCGAATTTAACCGTTCCGCATCCGGAAATGCCGAAGCGAAATTTTGTGCTGTATCCCTTGGCTGACATCGCAAAAAAAGATTTACTTATCCCGGGTTTTGGCCGGCTGGTTGAACTGCTAGCGCATTGTCCGGCAGACGGTTTATCGAGGATAGACTAATGAGCTTGTATGGCAGTTCACAACAGATTCTGACGATTAATGATTTGGCAACGATGAAACAAAGCGGCGAGAAAATCAGCTGTTTAACCGCCTACGATGCCAGTTTCAGTGCCTTACTCGATCAGGCCGGCATCGACGTAATTTTGGTAGGGGATTCGCTAGGTATGGTTATTCAGGGCCACAACAGCACTTTGCCGGTTATGGTGGAAGACATGGTCTATCATAGCCGTAATGTTGCCTTTGCCAGAAAAAGAGCCTTTCTCATCACCGACATGCCGTTTGCCAGTTATGCAACAGCGGAACAGGCATTACAGACGGCCGCACGCTTAATTCAAGCCGGTGCTGCGCAAATGGTCAAGCTGGAGGGTGCCAAAATTGCAGTGATTGAATTTTTGGTCGAACAAGGCATTTCGGTATGTGCTCATCTAGGCTTGCTACCGCAATCCGTCAACCGTGTCGGCGGTTACAAGGTTCAAGGCAGAGAGGCTTTGCAAGCCCGGCGCATTATCGATGATGCACTAAAAATCGAACAGGCCGGAGCCGGTTTATTGGTTCTGGAATGCGTACCGGCGCAACTGGCTGCTGAAATTACCAGCCGTTTGTCAATCCCGGTGATAGGTATAGGCGCTGGCTCGGCATGCGACGGACAGGTATTGGTTTTGTACGATATGCTTGATATTAGCGTCGGTAATCGCCCGCGATTCTCTAAAAATTTTCTGGCGGGCGCCAACGGTATTGCCGATGCGGTGCTACGCTATCATCAGGCGGTTAAATCCGTGCAGTTTCCAGGTTCCGAACATAGTTATTAAACCAATGCAGACTATTACAACCGTCAAGTCCTTAAGAAGTTGCGTCCGGCAATGGCGGCAAGCCGGACAAAGCATTGCTTTCGTGCCAACTATGGGCAATCTTCATGCCGGACATATCCAACTCGTCACCACCGCCAAGCAAAAGGCCGACAAGGTAGCAGTCAGTATCTTTGTAAATCCAACCCAATTCGGTCCTGATGAAGATTTTAACAGTTATCCGCGTACCGAACAGCAAGATCAGTTGGTGCTGCAGGAACACGGTGCCGACATTTTGTTTCTGCCTTGCGTAACGGAAATGTACCCGCAACCACCGCAAACAGGCATTTCCGTCAAAGATTTATCGACGCTACATTGCGGTGCAAGCCGTCCCGGTCATTTCGACGGCGTAGCTCTGGTGGTCTGTAAATTATTGAATATGGTCCAGCCTGATCTGTTATTGCTAGGTGAAAAGGATTTTCAGCAACTGACTATCATCCGCCGCATGATTGCCGATTTGAATATTCCGGTAGAAATACAGGGCGTGGCAACCGTCAGAGAAGCCGACGGTTTGGCGATGAGTTCCCGCAATACGTATTTAACTCCTGCGCAAAGGCTATTAGCGCCAAGGCTGTTTCATGCCCTGTGTGCAGTACGAGACGAGATTTTATCCGGCAACAAAAACTTTTCTGAAATTGTCGCCCGACAGCAACAAAGTCTGTTAGACTCTAACTTTAACATAGACTATTTCACTGTTTGCAGAAGTACCGATCTATCACAGGCAAGCCCTGAGGATCAAAATCTGGTGATTCTGATAGCCGCAAAATTTGGCGCAACGCGCTTGATAGACAATATCTATCTACAGACAAGCACCTGATCGAGCAGAATTTTTAACCTTAAATTCAAATCCTAAAATTTGATAGCGATAAGAATTTAAGGCATAATCGCCGACCCTAGAACATAATGTTGTTTCCTATGCACATAAACATGCTTAAAGCCAAGTTACACCGGGCGCGTGTGACTCATTCCGAACTGGATTATGAAGGTTCCTGTGCTATTGACAGCAAAATTCTGGATTTTTCCGGAATCAGGGAATACGAACAGATCCACATTTACAACATTAACAACGGCCAGCGTTTTACAACTTATGCGATTCGCGCCGAAGAAAACTCGGGCGTTTTTTCCATAAACGGTGCCGCCGCGCGTTTGGCCTGCCCCGGCGATTTAATTATAGTCTGCGCTTTTGCCAGCCTGGACGAACAAGAGCTTAAAGAATTCAAGCCGACGCTGGTTTATTTTGACGGCAACAACAACATAAGCCACTCCAGCCACAGTATTCCAGTTCAGGCTGCTTAAACTCATGTCCACAACCACCACAGATTCTGGTGGTTGTGTGGTTTGTGCTTGCGAAACGTGGGAGCAGGTTTAATTCTATTTCATGCTATCGTAGTTTAAACAAACCTGCACTCCTTTCGGTGCTTAGTTTTAAATACTGGGTTTTTATTAAACACTTGAGGTGCGGCGCAACTGTGTTACTTCGATTTCGCTTAAACCCGTTTTAGCCGCAATCGTGGAGTCGTCAAGAACATCGAACAGTTGCTTTGCAATATCTAAAGCCATGCGCTGCTTACCAAGTTCTAAGCCTTTTTCCAATCCTTCTTTTCGTCCTATTTCCAAGCCTTGTTCTAGTCCTTGTTCCAACCCGTCAATCTGTGCTTTTTTTATGGCGCCGCGTTGTAGGCGGATAAAGTCGAAACGCTTTTCTTGCGCTTCCAGTTCTTCATCAGTCAAACTTGCCAGATTGGCTATGTCAAATGCCTGATGAATATGCTGTTCACGCGCCAGATTATCCGGTATGAACTTCAATGAACCGGCGTTTTTCACAAAATACAGCCAGCGATCTTTTGCGGTTTGTAATTGACTTTCTTCCAGGGTAAATTTAGGCAATTCGATAAAAATCAGCTCGATATCGTCACCATATTCGAGTAAATGCTGCTTTTCGATTAATTTGAAACGGCTGGTTAGATCCGGGGTGTCGAATAATTGAAAATCGGTCAAGGTCAAGGCAATTACCGGATTCAATAGGGTATAGTCTTCGCCCTTTTGTAGTTGCAGCGAATAAGACTTGGCGGCGTTAAACAAAATACGTTGCTCAAAGCCTTGTACATTCAGCACCTGCATTTCGATAATCACCTGTCTGCCATCGGCTAGTCGGGCCTTGACATCGACATAAGTATCTTTCATGCCCTTGATCATCGGTATTTGGTAGGGATCGACAATGGTCAGTTCCAGGATGGCCCGCTCCGTTGGATATTCCAACACGGCATTCAGGAAGTCGATCAGGATAGCGGTACTTTTCTCGCTACCGAAGACTTTTTTGAAGGCAAAATCGGTTTTAACATCGAGAAAACGCATTGATATACTCAGGCGATAGGTTAGAATCAAAATGCATTATGGCATTAACGCACATTTCCATTAAGCTCGGTAGCTTGGGCAAATGCTTTTTGTTGTGCGGAAAAAGGGCAGGTTGAAGGATTTTCAAGCTGTCATTATTTAAGTTAGAGATTGCCCAGCCTTACAAAATCCTGCGTCGAGTTAATGGACGCGAACTGAATGACTTTCTGGCATTCTGCCACTGCTTAACAACTTTTTCGATACCGTCTGTGTCGGAAGGTTTTAATTGAGTAAAACATTCGTTGGTATGCACAAAAGCTTCCAGATATGGTGCCATGTAACTTTGTTGGGTTTTATATTGCGCTAGTGCCTCCCGTTTAGTCAGCGTTTGTTGACGGCTTAGGTTGACACAAGCTCGCGTATGACCTCGCAATGGCAAATCAGCTGGCAAAAACAAAGGCTTATTGCTGAAATCGACCGGTTTCACGCCGTCAGAACCTGGCGGCCAGTTTGGCCAATGGATCAGATAAGCCAGCATTCGAGGTTCGGGACGTGGGCCTTTTTGATGCTCCAGCCATTCGTCCACTGCCAATAACGCAAACATTCCCAGAGCGGCATGGTCGGAATCATCTTCCATCACGTCGGGAAACACGATCAAGGTGGGCTTAGTCGCATTGAGTATAGCCACCAGTTCATTTCTCAGATCTTCGCCATCCTGGGCCATGCCTTTTTTTTCCGCTTGTTTGTAATACACATGATTAAAACCGGTATACTCGGATTTATCAGGATGGTTGCGACGCCAATTGGAGACCAACATGTCATAGATAGAACCATCGGAAAAGCCAAGTAAATCCAGATGCAGAAAGCCTTTTCCCAATAAATTGGCGGCGCTTCTGGACTCCTCAAGGCGTTTTTCGCCGTATTTATAAAAATCGGCACGTTTCAAATGATGCCTTCCGGTTGCCTCTTCGATGGCGTCCACATAAGCATCGCCTGCAGTTACCACCACGCTACGCACTGTGCCGCCGCGATCGAAAACTTGCTGGGCCAGACCGGCTGCACTCAGCGTTTCGTCGTCCGGATGAGGGGCTAAAATCAATAGCCGTTCTCTTTGGCCGACTTCAAATTTTTGCGTAGTCTGTGCATACAGGCTAGCCGAGGAAACAAGTAAAAATATACCTGCCAGAGCCTGAGCGGATTTGCAGAGAAAACCGGATCGTAAAGCTGAAATCATGGTAGTAACTAGGTTGGCAAAATTTAGTAAATAATCATATCACTTGTGTTAAAAATGACCTAAAAAGCCTGGAGCCAGTATATTTAGAGATCTCCGGAGCTTCAAACGGTGTTTATGACTTGAACGAGGTTGTCCATTGCAATTTCCTGACAGAAACACGGGTTTATTATCATTTTAAGATAATCTCCTTAGGGCTTAAATTTGGAAGTTTGTTCACCAAATTCCGAATACCTCTATAGCTTATTTCACGGCTAATGCGCTTCATCCCAATTCATCCCGCAACCGACATCAACCAGCAGCGGTACCTGTAATTCAGCCGCACCTGACATGATGTCGCGTATTTTTTCGATACTGCCCGGTACTTGCGACTCCGCCACCTCAAATACCAGTTCGTCATGTACCTGCATGATCATTTTGACATCGGCACCGCTATCATCAGTGAGCCAGCCATCGCAAGCGATCATCGCGCGTTTGATAATATCGGCGGCAGTCCCTTGCATAGGCGCGTTGATGGCGGTGCGTTCGGCATATTGACGCATAGCGGCGTTGCGGGCGTTGATGTCCGGTAAGTAAAGACGGCGGCCGAAAAGGGTTTCAACAAAGCCTTGTTGCTTGGCCTGTTCGCGAATAGTATCCATATACTGCTTCACGCCCGGATAACGGCTGAAATACAGATCGATATAAGATTGTGCCTGATTACGTGGTAAACCTAATTGCTGCGCCAGACCGAACGCCGACATACCGTAAATCAATCCGAAATTGATAGCTTTTGCCGAGCGGCGTAAATCCTGGGTAACCTGATCGATAGCCACCTCGAATACTTCCGCCGCCGTGGCGCTATGCACATCTACGCCTTGCGAAAACGCTGCCAGCAAACCGGTATCGCAGGAAAGATGGGCCATGATGCGCAATTCGATTTGCGAATAGTCGGCAGCGACAATTTTGTAGCCTGGCGGGGCGATAAAAGCCTGACGTATTTTCCGCCCTTCTTCGCTACGAATCGGGATATTTTGCAGATTGGGATCGGTAGAAGATAAACGTCCGGTCGCCGCTACTGCCTGATGATAAGAAGTATGCACACGGCCGGTTTTATCGTTGATCTGTTGTGGCAGTTTATCGGTATAAGTCGATTTTAGCTTGCTCATGCTGCGAAAATCCAAAATCAGCTTGGGCAAGGGATAATCGGCTGCCAATTCCTGCAATACCGATTCGTCCGTGGATGGCTGGCCTTTTGGGGTTTTCTTCAATACCGGCAGCTTCAGCCTGTCATAAAGTATTTCCTGGATCTGTTTGGGGGAACCGAGGTTGAAGGCAAAACCGGCCAGATCGTGGGCATGCTGTTCGATACCTATCATCCGGTTAGCCAGTTCCAGACTTTGCTGGGCCAGCATCGCGCTATCTATCATCACGCCGTTTGCTTCAATACGGGTTAATACGCCAATCAAAGGTATTTCAATCTCGTTATATAAAGCCCACAAACGTGGCTGTTGCCGAAGTTGCTCCGACAAGGTTTGATGCAGGCGGAGGGTAATATCCGCGTCTTCGGCAGCATATTCGCTAGCTTGTTCGATAGATACTTCCTGAAAACCGATTTGTTTAGCGCCTTTACCGGCAACATCCTCAAAATGAATGGTCTTTACGCCAAGATAATGTTTGGCGAGATCATCCATATTATGTTTGCTGGCGGTGCTGTTCAGCACATAAGATTCCAGCATGGTGTCGTGGCGGATGCCACGTAAAGTGATGCCGTGATTGGCCAGTACATGAGCGTCATATTTTAGATTTTGCCCCAGTTTGGCTTTGTGCGGGTCTTCCAACAACGGTTTTAATTTTGTAAGCACTTCCTGCCGGTCTAATTGTTCGGGAGCATCGGCATAATCGTGGGCTAAGGGCAGATAGGCAGCTTTTCCCGCTTCGACAGCAAACGAAACACCAACGATTTTCGCATCGCTATAATTAAGACTTGTCGTTTCGGTATCGAAGGCGACAAGATCGGCCTGCTTGAGCGTGTCCAGCCATGTTTCGAAATCGGCTTGACTGAGTATGGTCCGGTAATCTTTCTCAACCTGCTTCGGTTCCGGAATTGCGGATTTTTCGGACTGTTCGTTAGGTTGAGAGTTAAGCGTTTTAAGCCAACTGTTAAAACCCAAGGTTCCTAATTGCTGTCGCAAAGCCTCAATATCCGGCTCCCGGCGTGTCATATCCGCTAAGCTATAATGCAAGGCTACATCGCATTTGATCGTGGTTAGGGTTTGCGATAAAGGTAATTTTTCTAGGCTGTCCCGCAGATTTTCGCCGATTTTTCCCTTGATTTCGTCGGCGTGAGCCATCAGATTAGTCAAGGTACCGTATTCCTGTAACCATTTTGCCGCTGTCTTTGGTCCGACTTTCGGTACGCCGGGAATGTTATCCACCGCATCGCCCATCAAAGCCAGATAATCGATTATCTGTTCCGGCTTAACGCCAAATTTCTCTTCTACGCCCTGAATGTCCAGCACAGTATTGGTCATAGAGTTTTCAAGGGTAATTTGCTCTGTGACCAATTGCGCCATATCCTTGTCGCCGGTGGAAATAATCACCTGAAACCCATGCACGACAGCGCTTTGTGCGAGACTACCCAAAACATCGTCAGCTTCGACACCTTGTTCGATAATTAACGGTAAGCCCAGATTTCGAATCAAATCATGCAAGGGTTGAATCTGCACCCGTAAATCGTCAGGCATCGGCGGTCTGTGAGCCTTATACTGTTCGTACAAGTCATGACGAAAAGTCTTGCCGGGCGCATCAAAAACCACGGTGAAATACGGTGTGTCGTAATCGTTAAGCAACTTGCGCAGCATGTTTGATACGCCATAAATAGCATTGGTCGGTTCGCCTTGAGCATTCGTTAATGGCGGTACGGCATGATAGGCTCGGAATAAAAACGACGAACCATTGACCAGAATCATTTTTTTCTGAGAAATATCGGACATTGAGAGTCAGGAGGCATAATAAGGATAAGGCAACGATACAGGGACAGCGGCAAGCCTGCAAGAGTTGATTAGGGGAGCATTACAAGTGCGCTGCAAAAAATTCAAGCTCATGGCAGACCATAAAAAAATTTAATGATTAAAACCGGCCATTTTGCAATATTCCGGTTGATTTATCGTCCAGCATTGCTATATTCACCTGTCTTGGCAAGCCCGAAACGTCATAAACTCATTTATGGGACTTGACTCTTGCCCGTTATCAGAAAAGAATGGTAATTGCACAGATTAATGCACTTTAAAAATGACTACAGGCAAACTCTATATCATCTCGGCACCTTCCGGGGCCGGCAAAACCAGTCTGGTTAAACAACTGATTGCCGATACGGACAAATTAATGGTTTCGGTCTCGCATACAACCAGACCCAAACGCAATGCAGAGGAAAACGGTGTCGATTATTTTTTTGTCACGGTAGATACGTTTAAGGATATGATCGGTCGTCTGGCTTTTCTGGAACATGCCAGAGTGTATGATAATTTCTACGGAACTGCACAGCAAACCGTCGAAGAAAATCTTGCGCAAGGTATGGATGTGATTCTGGAGATTGACTGGCAAGGTGCTCAGCAGGTTAGGACCATGTTACCGGATAGCGTTTCGATTTTTATCCTACCGCCATCGATCCACGTATTGCGCCAGCGTTTGCAAACTCGCGCTCAGGATAATGACGAGGTAATTGCCAGACGTATGAGGGATGCGGTAGCCGAAATGAGACATTACCCTGAGTTCGATTATTTGCTTGTCAATGATGATTTCAACACGGCACTTAATCAGTTGAAAAGTATCATCACCGCCAACCGTTTACTTAAAAACCGCCAGCAACAGCAATTAATGCCGTTGTTGCAGGATTTACTCAACTAATAATAAGAAGCTTAAACATGAATAATAATGGCATGCAAAAATTTCAGAGCTTGTTAATCGTTTCAATCATGACCGTTTTACTTAGCGCCTGTTCGGACGATAAAACGGCAAATAATTTATCCAAATCGGGCAAGAATAATCACGTCGATCAGGGTGAAGCCAGCGAGACGGTTAAACAAAAATTCGTCACCGAGTTTTCCAAAAAATGTGTAGCCAGGGAACTGAAAAACTCGATCAATAAAGACATTGATGAAAAACGCTACACGGAAGCTTGCGGTTGTATCGCTAAACACATTTCCGAGAATTTATCGGATGTCGATGCCGAGAAATATTTGCAGGAACATGAGGATACTCAAGCTTTAGATATTAAATTCGATACGGCGGCATTTTTCTGTCTGCAAAATAAACCGCTACCGAAGGGGCCGCATTTGTTCGGCAAAGAGTAAATTTTTATTGCAAAGATGCTTTGCGTCAATCGGCCAGACAAGTTGGGTCGGCTGGAAACAGCTAACCCGGCAAACCGAACTGACTTGCAACATTAAGGCTAAGGTCTTGGCAAAATTGCCGGTTTAGCCGAAATTTCCGCAGGTATGCAGTCCTACGCTAGTTACAAAACTTCGTCGAAACAAGACCAACCGCTAATTGCCCTGAAACATTAAATCCATGACCCAAGCAAACGAGTTATTTTCCCAAGCCAAAAAATTTATCCCCGGCGGCGTTAATTCCCCGGTACGTTCCTTCAGCGGCGTTGGCGGCACCCCGGTATTTATAGATCGGGCTCAGGGTGCTTATGTATTTGATAGCGAAAACAAGCGCTACATTGATTATGTGGGTTCCTGGGGACCAATGATACTCGGGCATGCTCATCCCGAGGTTATAGCCGCCGTTAAACAAACGGCTGAAAAAGGCCTGAGTTTCGGCGCACCGACCGAAATCGAAACCCGCATGGCGGAAAAAATCAGCGAACTGTTGCCGTCTATCGAATTGGTACGCATGGTGAGTTCCGGCAGCGAAGCAACCATGAGCGCATTACGGTTGGCGCGGGGGTATACCGGGCGCGATAAAATCGTCAAATTCGAAGGCTGTTACCATGGCCATTCCGATTCTTTGCTGGTCAAAGCCGGTTCGGGTGCCTTGACTTTGGGAGTACCCAGCTCGCCGGGCGTACCCGCTTCGGTTGCCGCCGACACGATTACTTTAGCCTACAACGACAGCGATATGGTGCGTAAAACCTTTGCCGGCTTGGGCGAGGAAATCGCCTGCATCATCGTCGAACCGGTGGCAGGTAATATGAATTGTATTCCACCCAAACCCGGTTTTCTGGATTGTCTAAGGCAAGTCTGCGATCAATACGGCAGCGTACTGATTTTCGATGAAGTGATGACTGGCTTCAGGGTTGGTTTACACGGTGCTCAACATCTCTACAACATAAGACCTGACATGACTACGTTAGGCAAAATTATCGGCGGAGGCATGCCGGTGGGGGCGTTCGGCGGCAAACGCAAAATTATGGAGTTTCTGGCGCCACTCGGCCCTGTCTATCAGGCAGGTACGCTGTCGGGGAATCCGGTGGCAATGGCTGCCGGGTTAAAAACTCTGGAACTGGTTAGTGTTCCGGGCTTTTACGAAACGCTTTCTGCCAAAACGGCTGAATTGCTGCAAGGGTTGCAACAAGCTGCCGACAAATCGGACATCGATTTCACGACCAATCAGGTCGGCGGCATGTTCGGTCTGTTTTTCAGCGCAGAAAAAAACATCAGCCGCTTCTCGCAAGTCATGCAATGCGATCAGGGCAGATTTAAACGCTTTTTCCACGCCATGCTGGATCAGGGTATTTATCTGGCGCCGTCTGCATTTGAAGCCGGTTTCGTCTCCGCAGCACATGGCGATGCCGACATCAAAGCTACGCTGGCTGCGGCTGAAACCGTGTTCAAAAATTTGTGATTGCTGTCGTATCTGTCTGGTGGCTATTGCTGGCGGCAGCCTGCGGTTTTGGATTGAACAGTTTATTGACTAAGAAACGCCACAAAATCCTTGAACAACAAATCCAGCAAACCAGCATCAATTTAGCCGTTGCCGAAGAAAAACTCTCGCAATTAAAATCCAAGGAAAACGAATGCCATAACCTGCAACTACAAGTGTCGCAGTTGAAAACCGAAAACGCCGATCTAAATGCCCGCCAGCAGGAGCAGCATAAAAGTAACGCTGAAAAAATTCGGCTGTTGCAGGATGCCGAAAACCAGTTAAAAATCCAGTTCGAAAATTTAGCCCATAAAATTTTCGAAGAACGCGGCAAGCAGTTTAGCGAGCACAACAAAGTCAGCATCGAAAGCCTAATTGCGCCCATCAAGCAACAAATCGGCGATTTCAAAAGCCGGGTTGAAACGGTCTACGACAACGAAACCAAAGACCGGATTTCCTTGCGTGAAGAAATCGTTTCGTTGCGCCGGGATACCGCCAAAATGAATCTGGAAGCCTTAAATCTGACCAAAGCCCTGAAAGGCGATAACAAAATTCAGGGCAACTGGGGCGAAATGATACTGGAAAAAGTGCTGGAGCAATCGGGGCTGCGAAAAGACATAGAATACGAAATTCAGGCCGGCTTCCGCGACGAAGATAATCGCCTGTTCAAGCCCGATGTCATCGTTCGCCTCCCGGATAACAAGGATGTGATTATCGATTCCAAAGTCTCGCTAGTGGCTTATGAACGTTATTGTTCGGCAGAAGACGAGCAGCAGCGCACCGATGCGCTAAAGCAGCACACCGAAGCGGTCAGAAATCATATAAAAGGCTTGAGCGGCAAGGATTATATCAGCCTGAAAGGCATACGCTCCCTGGATTTCGTCCTGTTGTTCATGCCGATTGAATCTGCCTTTATGGCTGCATTTCAGGCCGACGATAAACTATTCAACGATGCCTTCGAGCACAAAATCGTGGTTGTGACGCCTACCACTTTACTGGCGACCTTACGCACCATCCAGAACATCTGGCGTTACGAACAGCAAAACGAGAACGCTCGGCTCATCGCAGATAAGGCCAGTACCCTGTACGATAAAATCCGTGGTTTCGTCGAAGACATCGAAAAACTCGGCAACCAGCTCAATACCGTGCATAGAACCTACGATGGCATCGTCAACAAACTCTCTACCGGTCACGGAAATCTGCTTCGGCAGGCTAGCAGTTTCGAAGAGTTGGGGGTCAAGGTGAAAAGGAAGTTACCTAAAAGTTTGACCGATCAGATGCAGAGCGACAGTGAGGAGTGAGTATTTGATACAAAACAGCTACTGGTAATTATAGAGTTCGATAGCCGATTTTCGGCCAGAGACCGGCAATCAGGTTATCGATTAATTCATCGTTTTCATTCAGTAAACAGTTAATACTGGTAGTTCTATGATTTTTGTGGCAGGATTCATAGGGGTGTCCTTTTTGGGTTTGGTTTAGTCTTCGGCATATCCTCTTATGGCACTGTTTTCAGTACCTATCAAAGCGTTTGTTAGAAAAATTAAAGTCCGAAATATTAGTTACAAAAAATGAGGAACTCGAAAAGAGCTACTCTAGAGTTGGTTTAACCCATATTTAACAACCATAATTATTATTCCTTAAAAATCATATTATTACGGCTTAAAAAAATCGCGTGTGGCACTACACTTTAAAAAATAACGTCAAGGCCAATTCATTTTTGTCGTTTTACTACTGTTTTGGGCGTGTTTTGCATATTGTTATCACATGTATCGATAAAATTCAATAGGCATTGATATTTTATGGCACTACAAAATTTCAAACCAGCTCAGTATTAATTAAATCAATATGTTAAAGTGAATTCATACCCAAAAACCGGCAAAAGTTGTTAAATATAGGTTAAGGTTAGGAATATGCCGTACAGTATCCAGGACAATTCGATCATCGGCGTGGACATCACCTTTTCGACTTCTCCAAAACCAAACACATGGAAGCCCAATTGCCGAACAGTCTGCTATGAACAAACAAACCTATAGCGCTCAAGAGGCAACAGAATTGCGCCAATACGCAGAACGGGAATGTGTCGCCCGCTCGGAAGTAGCAACGGGTTCGTTGATGACCGGCGAAAAAAGGCTATTGCATGAATTGCAGGTTCATCAAATTGAGCTGCAGATACAGAATGAATCATTGCAGGAAGCGCTTATTATCGCTGAACGAGCACAGGAAAATTATACCGAACTATTTGATTCTGCTCCCATTGCCTATTTTACCTTAGGGCATGATGGCGTCATTCAAAAGGCCAATTTCCGGGGTGCGAACCTGCTGGGCATTGAGCGATCCAAGCTATCCGGTCAACTTTTTATCAATTACGTTTCCAGTCATGATCGGCCCCTTTTTAATCGGTTTCTTGAAAACATATTTTCCACTGATCACAAGCACATCTGCGAGCTAACGCTCCGGATTGGCGATACCTATTCCTGCCTAGCGATTGAATCGATTGCCGACAAAACCCGGCAATCCTGTCTTTTGGCAGCATTGGACATCACCGAACGGAAAGCCCACGAAAATGCCATAAAAGCCAGTGAGGCAAAATTTCGTTCGATCATTGACGTTTCCCCGGTACCGATGATCTTGAATGATGAGCAGTTGCACATCACCTATCTGAATCCGGCGTTCGTGCAGCTTTTCGGTTACGACTTGGCGGACATTCCTACTCTGGCAGACTGGTGCTTGAAAGCCTTTCCCGATCCGGACTACCGGCACTGGGTGAAAACCGGCTGGCGAATGGCGCAGGAAAAATCCCTCCGGCAGACTGCCGGTTTTCCGCCTTTAGAACTGGTCATTCACTGCAAGAATAATGCCCTTAAAACCATTTTAGCGACTGACGCTACGATTCGAAACGATTTTTCAGATGAGCATTTAGCGATCTATTACGACATTACCCAGCGTAAACAAACCGAAGCCAAGCTTAACGCCATCTTCAATGCGGCAGTGGAAGGCATCATTACCTGTGGCATGTCCAAGGGTATCGTTTCAGCGAATTCTGCCATAGAAACCATTTTTGGCTATAAGCCGGAAGAATTGATCGGTTGCAACATCCACAAGCTTATTCCGTTACTGCCAAAAAACAGCAGTGATTGCAATTACTGCCTGCACGATGCAGTAGGGCCCGTCAGTCAAGTGCTAGAAGTTGAAGGCATACGCAAAAACGGCGCTGCCGTACCGCTGGATATGTCCAGAGCAGCCTATTCAATCGATAATGAATGTTATGCCACTTACATTGTGCGCGATGTCAGTTTGCGCAAACAGCGGGAACAGCAAGACCGGGAGCATCTGAACGAACTGGCTCACGTCACCCGCCTGGGATTGATGGGGGAAATGGCCTCCGGCATTGCGCATGAAGTCAATCAACCCCTGACGGCGGTAGCCATTTATACGCAAGCCAGTTTGAATTTGATCAACTCTGAAAACTTTGATCCGGTCGATCTCGCCGATATCCTGACTAAAACGCATCAGCAGGCGTTAAGAGCGGGGCAGATCATTCACCGCATGCGGGAATTTATCAAAACCAAATCGCAACGGTGTTCAACCATTGAGATCAATCCGTTGATACAGGAGGCTGCCAATCTTTGTAGCGATGGCATCAAACAAAACGGCATCCAGTTAACGTATGATCTGGAAAATAATCTGCCGCCGATTTACGCCGATCATATTCAAATAGAACAGGTGCTCATCAATCTGATCCGGAATAGCATAGATGTCCTCCAAAGCCTACCCGAAACTCAGCAACGCCATTTAAGCATCCATTGCCGATTAACCGCCGATGACCGGATAGAGGTCAGGGTCAAGGATAACGGACCGGGAATGGATGAAGATCAAAAACTCAAAATATTGACGCCTTTTTATTCCACCAAAACAGCAGGCATGGGAATGGGGCTTTCCATCAGTCGTTCGTTGATCGAATCCCATGGCGGCACGCTGCATTTTAATAGCAAACCGGGAAAAGGCAGCTCATTTTATTTTACTTTGCCGGTACATAGAGACATCAATGGAAATTAATTTACAGACGGCTGTTGTCTATTTGGTTGATGACGATCCTTCAATACTCGATTCCTTGTCGGTGTTGATCAAATCGACGGGCCTAAACATAAAA
>CAVXZR010000046.1:0-105207 GCA_963765965.1 uncultured Pseudomonadota bacterium | reverse complement strand
TGAACTCATTTAACCCAGCAGTTTCCTGAGTGCACCTTCTATTTCAAACCCGCTGATCTGATCGGCCAGATCCTCTATTTTGGGCTGCCGGCGCCTATCGATGTGAAAGTGATCGGTTATGACGACAAGAACAATTTAGAAGTCGCCAGAGAATTAGTCGATCGCATTTCACGCATCCCAGGAGCTGTCGACGTCCATTTACATCAAGACGTCGACGCCCCTGAACTATTTGTTAACGTCAACCGTCTTCTATTAACGCAAGTCAATCTGACTCAGAATCATGTAGCAAATAACCTGTTAATTACAAATAGCGACAGCACAGTCGTCACGCCGAATTTCTGGATCAATAAAAAAATGGGACTTCCTTATCTCATTGCGGTCCAGACTCCAAAATATCGGGTCGATAGCATCGAAGCATTGATGCGGACGCCCATTTCCTATCCTTCTTCGGAGAGAATCCAACCCTCAGGAGCCAGCCCTCAACCCCAAATGTCTTCCGGCAGCCGTCTTCCTCCACTAGAACAAAAAACGTCCGGAGCTCTTGAGCAATCTGGCGACATTAGAACGTAGAACGACTCCTGGAGTAGTCAATCACTATAACATCCAGCCAACCTATGATATTTATGCAAATATCGAAGGAATTCGACCTAGGAGCTGTTTCGACCCAAATTCAGGAGATTATCGATGAACTACAACCTAAAAATGGCTCCCGGCAATGAAATCCGCCTCTTGGGGATGGTCCGCACCATGCATAGCTCTTTTAAATTATCTCCGGAGACCGCGGTTTATATCAAAGGCCAACATATGTTTGGCCTGCAGTTAACGAAGACAGCGGTGGCGAAATTGGATCGCGTGATCGTGGTGGAAGGCTACATGGATATGATTATGCCTTACGTCCACGGGGTGGAAAATGTAGCGGCGTCTTTAGGCACGGCTTTGACCGTTGACCAGATCAGATTAATTCGCCGCTATACGCGGAATGTGTTGATGCTCTTTGATACGGATGCCGCCGGGCAATCGGCGATTGAACGCAGTTTAATCACCCTTGTTGAAGAAGGGATGAATGTGCGTATGGTCACGTTGGGTAAAGACAAAGACCCTGACGCGTTCATTCGTTCCTCCGGTATTGATGCTTTTGAAAAACGCCTAGGTCAGGCAGAATCTTTTTTTGACTTTAGATTAAATTGGTATAAGGCCAAATATGATATTAAGACGAGCGAAGGGATGTCTCAGTTTTTTCATAAAATGAAGGAGACCATCGCTCTGTCTCCGGACCCGATGATACAGGCCCATTGGGCCCAACAGTTTAAAGAGAAGTTTAAAGTCAGTGAAAGGCTGATGCTGGAACAATTAAATCAGTTTATTAAGGAAGAAAGAACATTGTCCAATGTGCCCCGTGTGCCCCCCGAAATGCGAAGGGGTGAAGAATTATTGCTGGCTTTATTTTTAAAAGATCCGGCATGGGTCAAGGCAACAAAAGAGAAGGCTATCGGCCCGACAATTTTTCCGACGGGCTTATACATACGGTGGTGGAGGCGATTTGGGCATTGGAGGAGGACATCAGCGAGTGGTCGACCAATGATCTTTTAACGCGTTTAAATGATGAGTCGGCCCGGAGTTTGGTGGCCCGGCTTATCAGTGTTGAGGAAGGCCAATTAGGGGATACCGCCCGGGTTTTCCAGGATTGCATAGGCAGTATCTATAAAAAGAAACAAAGGGAAACCAGAAGTCAGTTAATGGAAGCCATCCGCCAGGCGGAGGCTGAGGGGGATGCAAAAAAATTAGACCAGCTTAAAGAGCAGTTTAATCAGTTGCTTAAAACGTAATATTTAATGGGGACAATCAACCGAGGTTATTATGAAAGATCCAGCCAAAGAAAAAGATCTGCAGGGCGATTTGGACAAATTGGTGACGTTGGGCAAAAAGAAAGGTTTTTTGACCTATGAAGACGTCAACGAAACTTTGTCCGACGCCATCGATTCTTCCGAGGACATTGACCAGGTGTTTGATGTGCTCGACGGCCAGGACATCAAAGTGGTGGATGCCAGCGAAGAGGCCCCTGTCATTGAAGACGCCGTCGAAGAAAGCCGTGAACAGCAAGTGCGGCGCCTGCGCGAGGAAAACAAGGAAGACGATGTGTATTCCGACAAGTTCATTCCTCTGGATGATCCGGTCAAAATGTATTTGAAGCAAATGGGGTCTATTCCGCTCTTGACCCGCGAGGAAGAAATTGCTTTGGCCAAACGTATCGAGGAAGCGGAATTGCGCTTCGCGGAGGCTTTGTTTAAAACTTATTACGCGCGCAAGGAAGCGCTGAGCATTATCAATCAGGTTTTGCGCGACGAGATCAACGCGGAAGACGTGATTAAAGACGAATTGGAACGCCGCGGCCGTTTGATGAAAGATTTGGCCCATATTCTTGAGCATGTGCGTCATACGCGGGTGGGGTCTGATATTTCTGCCAAATCGATTGCGGAGTTTAAACTGACGTCCACCATCAATGAGGAAATTGTCATCAAGATTTCTGAATTAATCGCCACCATCGAGCGGGTAGATAGGCATTTGAAAGTTAAGAAAAAACCGGCCAATGCCGGGGAGTTTAGGAAGCAGTTGCTGCTTTTGCATAGGGAATTAGGCGAGCCGGTCGCTAAAGTCAGAGAGCAGTTACGCGAAATCAAGACCCGGCAGTCGCGTTTTAATAAGGCCAAGAAATTGTTAGTTGAGGCCAACTTGCGTTTAGTCGTTTCTATCGCTAAAAAGTATATCAACCGCGGTCTGTCATTCTTGGATTTGATTCAGGAGGGCAATATGGGGTTGATCCGCGCGGTGGAGAAATTTGAATACAAGCGCGGGTACAAGTTTTCAACCTATGCCACCTGGTGGATCAGACAGGCCATTACGCGTTCTATTGCGGACCAGGCGCGCACCATCCGTATTCCGGTGCACATGACCGAGACTATCAATAAAATTATCCGTGTCTCGCGCGTATTCGTGCAGGAGTATGGTCGTGAGCCTTCCGCCCAGGAAATCGCCAAGGAAATGCGCCTGCCGGTCTCCAAGGTCAAGGAGATTTTAAAGATTTCCCAAGTGCCTATTTCTTTACAGACACCGATCGGCGATGAAGGGGACACGCATTTCGGAGATTTTATCGAAGACAAAAAAGCGATATCTCCGGCCAATGCGACCTTGCATTCCATGCTCAAGGAAGAAATCACTTCGGTGCTTTCCACATTGGATGATCGTGAACGCAAAATTCTGGAATTGCGTTTCGGGATCATGGATGGCACCAGCCGCACTTTGGAAGAGGTGGGGGCGGAGTTTAACGTCACCCGCGAGCGTGTACGCCAGATCGAATCCAAGGCTTTGCGAAAACTGCGGCATCCCACGCGTTCCCGCCGCATCAAGTCCTTTTTGGACATGGCGTCAAAAGAAGCGGAAGCGGTTATTTAAGGTATGTCAAAAATCGATTCCCGCATCGCATTAGTTGTCACCGACAAGGAAACCAACGCCCAAATAAAAAAATTGGGCGTTGGTTTGCTTGAACTGCGTGCGGATTTGTTTAAAAAATTAGACCCTGCCTACGTTAAGGCCCAAGTTCAACATCGTAAGCTTTTAAAAATCCCTCTATTGTTGACCCTACGCAACCAGAAAGAAGAGGGGGCCGGTAAAATATTCCCCGATGAGCTCAAGTGGCATATCATCACCACGTCTTTGCCTTGGATAGATATGATCGATATTGAACTTAAGTCCCCTTTATTAAAACAAGTCATCATTTTAGCCCATAAACTCAAGGTCAAGGTGATTGTTTCCAGTCACCATTTGCAGGCAACACCGCGGGATTTAGAATCTGTTTTCCAAAAGACGTTAAGCACAAAGGCCGATATTGTTAAAATCGCTGCCAAAGCGCATTCATTCGACGATGTGATGACGATGTTGTCCTTTACCCGTCGCCACCGTAAACACGCCTTAATTACCATGTCTTTAGGCCCTTGGGGGGCCATATCCCGCCTGGTTGCTCCCATGGCCGGAAGTTTATACACGTACACATTTTTGAATAAGCCCACAGCCTCAGGTCAAGTGGATGTCAAGACCCTTAAGTCGCACTTGAAGTTTTACCAACACCCTGCCTGAAAATGAATAAAATCGAAGATATACAGGCATGTATTGCCTTGTTGGAGGATTTGGTCGCCAACAGTGTCGAATTAGCCCATCTGTCTGACGAACAGAGGATCGCCCTTTTAAAAGTGGCCGGAGAGATTTCCCGTCCCGATCGTGAGGAAATTCGAAAAAGGAAAAGGGACAGGACCAGGCTTAAAAAGCAAAAGATCGATTATCATGAGCGCGATATTCGAAAAGCGACCGGTATACGCTCGGCACGTGAAGCGGTTGTGTTTACGGCGCCGCAAGCGATCTTACATGCGGACAAAGAAAGCGCATTTCAGCAACGGCAATTAATCAATCCTCGCGCGTGTTACATCTGCAAGAAGGAGTTTACCAAGGTCCATTTTTTCTATGATGCCCTGTGTCCGGCTTGTGCTGAGTTTAATTATGCTAAACGTTTTCAGACAGCTTCTCTGGGGGGCCGAGTGGCCCTGATTACCGGAGCGCGTTTGAAGATAGGCTTCCAGGCCTCCTTGATGATGTTGCGCGCCGGGGCCCACGTGATTGCCACCACACGGTTTCCCGTCGATGCGGCCCTTCGTTATAGCCGTGAGGCTGATTATCAGCACTGGCGTGGGAGGCTGGATATTTATGGGCTGGACTTAAGGCATACGCCGAGTGTAGAGCTTTTTTGTAATTATGTTGAAGGTCAATACGCTCGTTTAGATGTGTTGATCAATAATGCCGCGCAAACAGTCAGACGTCCGCCGGGTTTTTATGCGCACCTTTTAGCTAATGAATCGTTGGCATTTAAAGACCTGTCGGCGGATGTCCGACCATTACTGGAGTCTTTCGAAGCCTGTAAAGAGAGGGTTAGGGGGCCTCGGAGTTCTGTTGCATTGGCTCCGGCATTGGCCTGGAACGGCACCATGCCCGGGATTGGTTTAAGCGCTTCTGCTCGTCTTTCGCAGGTCCCCTATACGCACGACCATACCTTACAAGTCCCCAAGGTTTTCCCTAAGGGCAAGTTAGACGCCGATTTGCAGCAAGTGGATTTAAGGACAACCAATAGCTGGCGTTTAGGGTTAGGCGAGATCCCCACCGCCGAAATGATTGAGCTGCAGTTAGTCAATGCCATAGCCCCTTTTGTGTTGTGTAATAAACTTGTTAGCATGATGAAGAGGGAGAATACCGGACAAAAACATATTGTCAACGTCTCTGCCATGGAAGGGAAATTCCATCGTTATACCAAGACAGACCGTCATCCGCATACCAATATGGCCAAAGCCGCTTTGAATATGTTGACCCATACCTCGGCCAAGGATTTAGTTAAATACGGCATTCATATGAATGCCGTGGACACCGGCTGGGTCACCGACGAGGACCCCATGGTTTTGTCCATGCGCAAACAAGAGAATCATGATTTTCAGCCTCCCTTGGACATCGTGGATGGCGCGGCCCGTGTTTGCGACCCGCTTTTTTCTGGTATACTCACAGGAAAACATTGGTGTGGCAAATTCCTCAAAGATTATTTCCCCGTTGATTGGTAACCAGCGCCCATTTAATTCGGTGACAGGTTTTTTATTTGTGGTATAATTTAAAATTCTTGGTTTGCGATTTATTTTCCCCGGAATGCTTTTAAAGCATAATATCTATGGAAGGGAAGATTGATGAGTCAGTTATCCAGTACTAGGAAAAGAACAGAGCTTTCTAAAGAAGAAATTCTTTTAGCCAAGGAAGCCCGCTATTGCTCTTGGGGGGACACCGTTCATTACGCCAAAGAACTGAAGATATTTAGCGGCTGTGAAGGGATTTATGTCTATGACAGGCAAGGGACCCCCTATCTTGATTTGCAAATGTGGCATTCCGTCGCTAATTTCGGCTATAAAAATGAGCGTTTAAACAATATCGTCAAAGACCAGATGGACGCATTGCCGCAGCTTTCCTGCCAGTATTTGCATGAAGAAAAAATTTTGCTCGCGGAAAAGATCGCTAAAAATATCGAAAAAACGTTCGGCGTCAAGGGGAGGGTGCATTTTAACATCGGCGGGGCCTCCGCTATCGAGGACGCCATTAAAATCGTCCGCAACCATACCAAGAAAAATGCGACCTTCGCGTTCATGGGCGGGTATCATGGCCGCACTCTGGGGGCCACGGCGATTACTTCCAGTTACCGTTACCGCGAAGGATTCGGACACTTTGCAGACCGGGCCCATTTTGTTCCATACCCGTACTGTTTTCGTTGTCCGGTCGACCGCAAGAAAGATTGTTGCGATTTGGCCTGTTTTAAGGAGTTTGAAAAATTATTCGACTCAGAATACTATTCGCTGGTCAACCCTAAAACTAAAAATTGTGAATATGGCGCCTTTTTTGTTGAGCCCCTGCAGGCCACCGGAGGCTATATTGTCCCGCCAAAAAATTATTTTAAACAGCTTAAAGCTTTGCTGGACCGTCACCAGGTATTATTCGTGGCGGATGAAGTCCATATGGGCGTTTTTCGTACCGGGAAAATGTGGGCGATTGAACATTTCGATGTGGTCCCGGATATTATCGTTTTTGGCAAGGCCATGACCAACGGGCTAAATCCTTTGTCCGGCATATGGGCGAAGGAGCATTTGATATCTCCCGAAGCATTCCCGCCGGGTTCAACTCACGCGACCTATTCTTCCAATTCTATAGGGACTGCCGCGGCCCTGGGCGTCATGAATCTCATTGAAGAGTCTGATTTTGCCACGAGCGTCCCGGAAAAGGGTAAATATTTTTTGGATCGGCTTAAAGAGTTAAAGAAGAAATATCCACAAATCGGGGATGTGGATGGCCTGGGGCTGGCTTTGCGCATTGAGGTCTGCCAGAAAGACGGGATTACCCCTGACCATCAGTTGGCGGATGATATTATGAACATCGGGTTAAAAGGGGATTTGACCGCTGCAGGTCGTGGGCGCGGGTTACTTTTGAGTATCGGCGGTTATTATAAAAATGTTTTTACTTTAGCGCCGTCTTTGTACATGACTCATCAAGAAATAGATTTAGCGGTGGATTTATTGGATGAGGCTTTTCATAAGGGGTTGAAGTTATAATTGGCGTTATTCCCATCATGATAAAGAAATTATCAACGGGGTTTTTTTTATTGCTTTTAATACTGGGGAATTTGTCTTATGCCCAATCGGGCGGCGCTTCCACGAGGATTTATTCAGGGTACTTGCATACCAAAAAACAGGTAGACCGGGACAAGACATGTTCATTGGCATTTAAGTGTCCGGCCTCTAATTTTCATCAAGTGACGGTGGTAGTCCCTGAGGCACTGACGTATTTTATTTCATTTAAACAAGAGAATGTTTTAGGAAAATTTATAATTAAAATTTATGCTAATGATGGTGAAGAATATTTGGTTGACCCTAATAGCGAAGCTCAACAAGCCGGACGAGAGGGGGAACACCATCTTTACGATGCGTATCTCATCTATTTGATCTTAAACCAGGGCATCCATCATTTTGAAATTATCAGCGTATCGGGGACAAATCCGAAAGAATACGTGTTGGATCAATTAGAAATCAATGAGGATCCTTTATGAAGAAATTTTTAATGATAATTTTGTGTTTGGGTCTTATGGGTTGCGCCACAGCCAACATACAACGAAAACCTTTTATGGAACCCCAGTTTGGAGAGACCAAGCAGCAGTTACTTGAAACGTTAGGCAGGCCGGACACCGTACAGATCTATCAAAAACCGGACAAAACGAGAGTAGAATTTTATATCTATCACTATCAATCTTCCCAGGTCAAAGTGCCTGTCTGTGTGATCAATAATAGAGTAGTAGGCTGGGGTAAATCTTTTTATGAAGATCATATCAGCATGGAAGACACCAGAATAAAATGAGAAACAAACAAAAAATACAAACACTGGATTTTGATTATAAGGGATGCTCCAAAGAGATTTTGTTTGAGAAATTTCAGACGTCCCAAAGCGGACTTTCTGAAGCCGAAGCTCAAAAACGTATTGAAGAATATGGTTTAAATGAAGCTGCTAAAAAACAAAAAAGAACTGTGGTTTTTCAGTTCATCCTTAAATTTTTTCACCCTTTAGTTGTTTTGCTGGTTGTAATCGCGGCCATCACCTTTTGGACAGGGGACCCTGTTAGCGGCTCTATCATTGGCGTTATGGCCGTCATGAGCGTTGTTCTTGGTTTTTATCAGGAATATCGCGCGGGGAAGGAAGCGGAAAGATTAAGCGAGATGGTGCGCGCCACGGCCACGGTGTATCGTAATGGTAAATCTAAAGAAATTCCTATCAGACAGATTGTCCCCGGAGATATTGTGGATTTATTCGCGGGGGATATGATTCCGGCGGATTTAAGGATCATTCAAGCCAAAGATTTATTTATTAATCAGGCCGCCTTGACCGGAGAGTCCATGCCGGTGGAAAAGACGCCCGTAGTCGATAGCGTTGCATTTATGGGGTCGAGTGTCGTCAGCGGTACGGCTTTAGGGGTGGCCATCAGAACAGGTTTGGCCACGGAGTTTGGCCGCTGAGTTTTATTCTGCCCGAGGCGCCGCATCAGGGCATAGTGCTTAACCTAGCCAATATGCGCCTGTTTTATTATCCCAAAGCCAGACCGGACTCCCTGCAAACTTACCCCGTCGGTATCGGCCGGCAAGGCTGGAATACGCCGCTGGGCCTGACGCAAATTACCGCGAAGAAGGCCAACCCGGACTGGATAGTGCCGGTATCGATTCAAGCGCGAACATCAGGTAATGGGCGACCGTTGCCTAATGTTGTCCATGCCGGCCCCGATAATCCCTTGGGTCATTATGCAATGCCTTTAGGGTTTAACAGCATCTGATCCACGGTACCAATAAGCCCTACGGCATTGGCATGCAGGTCAGCCACGGTTGTGTGCAGTTATATCCTGAAGATATCGAAAATTTATTCAATCAAGTGGAAGTCGGCACAACGGTACGCATCGTTCACCAGCCTTACCTGATCGCATGGGATCAGAATATGCTGTTTCTGGAAGCGCATCAGCCTTTGGAAAAATGGGCTAAACAGGAAAACCAATTCAAAAAGAATTGAGCAAAAAGCTGAAAAAAATCGCCACTGAAAAAAATGTCGCGATTGATTGGGACAAAGTCGAGCGCATACTGAAATGCGCCGACGGCATTCCGACTCCGATACTGACACAAAGCCCTGATCTGCCGGAAATGACTGCCGACGCCGTAAAACTTGAACATCCCTATCAACTTTACGGTCAACCGCTGGTCAGAGAATTAAACGACAGCGACTGGTCTATATTGGCCGCCAGCTTCCCCAGCGAAACCGATGCGCAGAAACTCGCAGCCATGCTAAATCATCAGGGTCCGCCTATACCAGCCCGCACGATCACCAAAAACAGCGAATTTCAGGTGATTGCCGGTCCATTCAAAAACAAAAAGGAAACCAATACCATTGCCAAGCGCATCAAACAGAATTTCGACATGGACGTTACCGTGCTGGATCCGCCGAGAACGTTGAAAAATTAACTTATAATTCAATTTTATGCCCAACTTTCAACTTCATCCCCGCCTAAACCAGGATTGCTATCTGGTTGGTCAATTTGCTTTGTCTTCACTATTGATGATGAACGACAGCCAGTTCCCCTGGTTTATTCTTGTCCCTGGTCGAGCCGACATAACAGAGATATACCAGCTAGCCGAGGCAGACCGGCAGTTACTGTTAGCCGAATCCTGTGTTTTAGCGGAAAAATTGCAGGATATTTACCGGCCCGACAAGCTGAACATTGCAACTATCGGCAACCTGGTACCGCAGTTGCATGTTCACCATGTGGCACGCTATCAGAATGATAAAGTCTGGCCAGCACCTATATGGGGAAAACTACCTGCACTGCCTTATACCCCGGAACAGGCGGGCAGCCGCATTGCCGGAATGCGCGATGCTTTAGGGGCGTTTTTAATTCACTAAAAACTCCGAAAAAAACACATCTCTGAAGCCGTCGCTGTTTTTTAACGTTGTCAACTGATCGGTAAGCACCTGTTTGGTCTTTAATCGCAAAGCTTCCCGTTGTTCCATGGTTTGCAAATCGGCGGCATGCATTCCGCTTAGCATCATGATCATTTCATGCCGTAATACCGGCATGAGTTTTTTGACTTTTTCGACATGCTCGGCGCCTTCTACCAATAATTGGATATTGATTAGCAGGTATTTTTTCGGTTCTGCGAGATTAACGGTAAACTTTGGTTTCATCTCGATATATTCAATCACGGGGCCGGCACTTTCATCAGGCTTCTTTTCCTCGGAATTAGCATGGACCCAAATCGGCATCATTATCAAACTGATCAATAAAATAAGCTTTCGCACACTGATTCCTCATATAATGTGATGGTAACTATTAGTAAGTATATTCCATTTTCAACAACTATCACTATGAAACAACTTGCTATCGGCCCGATCATGATCGACATTCAGGGTCAGAGCCTAACCGCGCTGGATAAGGAAAAAATTGCCCATCCAAATACCGGTGCCTTGATTTTATATTCCCGGAATTTTGAAAATCCGGAGCAAATCGCAGCTTTGATTAAAGACATACGCACTACTCGCAAAGGCGATATTTTAATTGCCGTCGATCAAGAAGGCGGCCGGGTGCAAGATTTTCAAAACGGCTTCACACGTTTGCCTGCCGCCGCTAGGTATGCCGACCAACCGGACCTTGCCGAAACAGCCGGCTGGCTAATGGCCGCTGAATTAATGGCGGTCGGTGCGGATTTTAGTTTTGCGCCGGTACTGGATGTCGATTACGGCATCAGCGAAATTATCGGCGACCGCTCGTTTTCCGAAAACAGCGAAGTTGCCGCCACGCTGGCCGGTGCCTTTCGAAACGGCATGCGCAGTGCCGGGATGGCGGCAACCGGCAAACATTTCCCTGGGCACGGCGCTGTTGCGCTGGATTCGCACCTAAGTTTGCCGATTGATAACCGCAACTTTGATAGCATCAGTCAATACGACTTACTGCCATACCGCCGCTTGATTGCTGAAGGCTTGGAAGCCGTCATGCCGGCCCATGTCGTTTACCCGCAAATAGACGATTTGCCTGCCGGATTTTCCGGTATTTGGTTGCAACAAATTTTGCGTGAACAGCTTGGGTTTGAGGGTGCCGTTTTTATCGATAATCTGTGCATGGAAGGGGCCGCTTCGATTGGCGATTTTCCCGATCGGGCCAAACTGGCTCAACAGGCGGGCTGCGATATGTTATTGGTTTGCCATAATCCGGCTGCCGCCGAGCAGGTGCTGGACTGCCTTCGCATCACCCGGGATAGCGTTCGTGAAAGCCGTCTGCTGAATATGCGCGGCCGCAGCACTATCAATCGCCATGAATTATTAAGCTCTGAGAAATGGCAACAATTTTCCAACCAAATCGGCCAACTTAGTGAACAACATGCTTAAAGAAATCGACATTATCCAAAAAAATGCGCGGTGCCTGCATAGCGAACAGGCTGTAGAAGCCGCGCTGGACGAAATGGCAGCAGCCATTACATCTAAATTACAAGATAAAAATCCGCTGGTATTGTGTGTGATCAACGGTGGCATTATCGCCACCGGCAAACTACTGCCACGACTAAAATTTCCATTGATGCTGGATAGCATACATGCCAGCCGCTATCGGAATAACACGTCCGGTAACAAAGTTCACTGGTTGTTTAAACCGTCTACCCCTATACAAGGGCGGACCCTGCTTATTGTCGATGATATACTGGATGAAGGTCATACCTTAAAAGCGATAGTTGACTATTGTCTTGAACAGGGCGCGGTAGCCGTTTACACGGCGGCATTACTGGATAAAAAACTGGATAAAAGCAAACCCATACAGGCCGATTTTGTCGGCCTGAGTGTCGAAAATCATTACCTGTTCGGCTACGGCATGGATTACAAAGGCTATCTTAGAAACGCGGCCGGCATTTATGCCTGTAAGGAAATATTATGACATTAGCAATCATAGGAGGTACCGGGCTTAGCCAAATCGAAGAATTGAAAGTACTTGAGCGGAGAAGCTTGCAAACACCGTTCGGCCACCCATCCTCGGAATTCCTGGTGGCGGATTTGGATGGAAAAAAATTGATTTTTCTGGCCCGCCACGGAAACCCGCATCGTATTCCTCCGCATAAAATCAATTATCGCGCCAATATCTGGGGATTAAAACAGTTAGGGGTTAGCGAGATTATTGGCGTTGCTGCGGTAGGCGGCATTAGTTCCGCCATGGCGCCGGGGCATATCGCCATCCCCGACCAGATTATCGATTACAGTTACGGAAGAGAGCATACTTTTTTTTCCGGCGACAACGAGCCTGTAACGCATATAGACTTTACTCTGCCCTATTCGCAAACCCTACGCGAACGTATTGTTTTAGCAGCCAGGCAGGCAGGTGTAAAGATTAATAGTAACGGTACCTATGGATGTACGCAAGGCCCAAGGCTGGAATCGGCGGCGGAAATCAAACGACTGGCAAGGGATGGTTGCGATCTGGTCGGCATGACGGGCATGCCTGAAGCTGCATTGGCAAAAGAACTGGATTTAGCTTATGCCAACATTTCAGTCGTAGCGAATTGGGGAGCCGGGATCGTGACAGGCGAAATCACTATGGCGGAAATAGAGAGAAATCTTGATACCGGCATGAAAAAAGCCATTGCCTTGTTAAAAGAAACAGCGCTGTTTACAGATTAAGAATTTATGTAACAATTCAGCGTTAATTTGGAGAATTTGTCAGATGCGGCTGATGTCATGAGATACATTATTCATGATTGACACATCCCTCCGTTTTCGTTCAGCACATCGTAATAGAGCTGACTTTAATTTCGTTGAACGGTTGACACCGTTTGCGGCTTCTAAAAGCGCCGATTGATCGTCGCTGTTCAATAAATACGTTCCCACGCGGAGCGTGGGAACGATACGGGAGGAGGACGCCCGTGAATAGCTGAATAGTTACAAAAATTCATTATAAATTATTGAACTATAAATTGACGCAACACCTAAACTGTAAATATCAACGGATTGAGCAAAGGTATCGGTAAAATATAAATCTTATTTTGTTGCGCCTTTATTGTGTAGCGCATCGTTGCGATAGGCTGAATTGCTTGAATCTTCCGAAATCGCTTTAGAGGCAGCTGCGTACTTGTCATGCTCGGAACTTTTTACCATGTAGATACCACCGGCAAACACTACAACTGCGATGATAATATAGAGCCAGAAATTGTCTTTTTCTTGTACTTCACTCATTTTGTGCCTTCCTGTTGTTGTTTTAAATGTCGCTGAAATAACCAGCGGAACAAAAGATACCAAAGGTTGACCTATTTATTTTGACCTATATCAAATAATTAAGGGTTTTTAAATGTCTTCCTGCAAACGAAGGATTTTTATTAAGCAAAGCATCTACTTAACCATTGGTATTCTGACGTCTTTTATCAACGTTAAATCCGGTTGCGCCTCCACGATGGCCGGCTATTTCAAGGACGAAACGTTTAGCAATACCATAGAGCGTCTATTTAATCATCGCACCATCACCGATAGCGATCAAATTAAACTCAGTTTGCCCGAAATAGCAGAAAATGGTGCGGTGGTGCCGATTTCAATAAGTAGCGATCTGGATAACATCACACGCATTTATCTTCTGGTTGAAAAAAATCCTGTGCCGCTGGCTGCCGAATTTGAACTTTCCAGCGCAATTTCAGTTTATATGTCCGCCCGAATTAAGATGGCTGAAAGCTGCAATGTGATTATCATCGCCGAACACGGTACACAATTGCTAAAAAACCAGCAATGGGTGAATGTCGTAAAAGGCGGCTGCGGAACGGGTTAACATGTCAAGTATCAAAATCAGAAGCCAGACCAACGGGAATAACACTGAAATCAGAGTGCTGGTCACTCATCCGATGGAAAATGGCAGAAATCGTGATCCGATTAGCGGCGAATTGATACCCGCTCACTTTATCGAGGAATTAAACATCAAGCTTAATGACCGGGAAGTGCTTAAGGTCAATATGGCAGGCAGCATTTCTAAAAATCCGTTTTTTACCTTCCGCTTAAAGAATCTGACAAGTGGGGATAAAGTAAGCGCTAGCTGGATCGATAACAGACAACTCAGCGATAACGCTGAATATATAGTCGTATAGCGTTAATAGGCAATTCGCAAAGTCCCTTAACCTAACCGCGTCGGCATCACAGCCATTACGTAAAGCCGAGCTTAAGTTCTAAAGCCAGTTGACAGACTCAGGATGGAATACAGCACGCAAAGATTACTCAGCAATAACCTCAGCACTCTGATTTCTGGCGCTAACAGCCATAAAACTCAATTGCGAATCGGCGAATTGATCCTCTAATTGCGCTATTAGTTTCTCAGCCCGCTGCGCCCCCTCTACCGCACAAAAACCGGTCGGCCCCCAGGAAGTTTGGCCGATGGCAACGGCCCCCTGCTTTTCAAGGCAGCCAATAGCCTTGGCAACTTCGGGGCTAGTAAAAATACCGCCCTGAACCGGAGCAAAATGCTCGCCTACCGCCGTTTGCAACAGGCTAATCACTTCTCCGAATTTGGACAAATCGCCCTCGGCAATAGCCGGTAACGCCTGCATCAGCAGCAAATAGCACAAGCGTTCGGATTCTGTACGCGGAAAAGGCGGCAACTGCTTAAAGGCATTAATTTCCTGCTCTCCGTGCAGTCCCTGTCCACGTTGATCGAATACCAGAATAAAACGCCAGTCATTCGGGACCATCATTTGCACAAGCAGTGGCGGTGTGCTGGTTAAAGGGCCACGCCCGCCATCCAGTACCAAACCACCTTTTTCGAAAACGCCTATGCCTATTCCTGAACGCGTACCCCGATCCGAAAGACTGGCAATTTCTCTAACACTTAGACCTAGCCCGTAAAATCGACTTAGCCCCATCCCTATCGCCAAAGCCATTTGCGTTCCCGAACCCAGTCCAATGTGTTCAGGAATGGCTGACAAAATCTCAATATCAAGGCAATCGGATACCTGCAGGGCTTGACATAATTGCCGTGTACATTTTAACGCCCGCGCTGTAGCCGGACCAGTTACGGTTAATTTATGGCCGGCAATCATGGTCAAATGGGTATTAATTTCATTAAGAGCAATACCGATACTGCCGAAATCGCGACCAAGGGCTCCGCTTAAATCAATGAAGCCCATATGCAGTCTGGCCGGGGCTAAAACAGTTACTTTTTCGTACCTTGCTTTCACAAGCCGACTTCCATTAAACATGAAAAATTGACATTATACCGAATGATAGATAATAGCCGGATGCTGTTTAACTACTTGTATGAAATTAATACATGTGTTTACGCGACAAAAAAAGGGGCTCTGCAGCCCCTTTTTACCGATGGCTAAAAATCAGTTAAAGGTACTACCTGGTGTGCCTGGCAATCTAGGCATAGTTTGCTCTGGAAACTCGCCTGTCAACGCATTCAGGAAGGCAACGATATCGTCGGTTTCCGAAGCAGACAGGTCAATGCCCAATTGTAGTTTTGCCATTAATTTGACAGCATTATCCAGCGTTTTAACCGAACCGTTATGGAAATAGGGAGCAGTCAAGGCAATGTTGCGTAAGGTTGGCACTTTCCATAAGTGTTTGTCGGATTCTTTACCGGTCACCTCAGCTAAACCTTTATCTTTAGTAAAGTGGTATTGGGCATCGAAATAGCCGTTCGCGATAACAGGAAATTTTTGGAAAACGCCTGAGCCGTTAAAGGCTGGCCCGCTATGACAACCGGTACAACCTAATTCCACAGCTTTTTCCAAACCACGTATCTGCTGCGCATTTAATGCCGTTTTTTCGCCATTGACATATTTATCGTATGGACTGTTTGGTGTAATCAGCGTTCTTTCATATGCCGCGATAGCTTTAGTGGCATTATCTTTGGAAATAGAATTCTTATCGCCGAAAGCTGTTTCAAAAGCTTTTTGATAACCAGGGATAGTTTTCAGACGAGCAACCACATCATCCCAGCTTTTCATGCCCATCTCAATAGGGTTGGTAACGGGACCTGCCGCCTGTGCTTCCAGGCTTGCGGCACGGCCATCCCAAAACTGGACTTTGTTGAACGCCGCATTCCAGACAGTAGGCGCACTTCGACCACCGGTTTGTCCATTAACGCCCATTGAATTAGGACGATTGTCTTCTCCGCCCAACGAAGTGTTATGACAAGATGCGCAAGCTACGGTACCGGTTGAAGATAGGCGTGGATCATGATAAAGAATTTTACCTAGCGCGACTTTTTCCGGAGTAGTCGGGTTTTCGGCCGGAGCAGGAGCGGTGGTTGGTAACGCCTCAGCTGCCATCACCGAAAATGACCCGGCTAATGCTAAAGCAGTAAACAGTATACGAATTTTAAACATGCGATCCTCCTAAGTTGTTTTTGTTAGTCTAGACATTCCGAATTGTAAGATATAGTCGGTAGGTAGGTAAATTTAATTACATGGACTGTATCAATTCAGTTCAAGCCATGCTGATAAGCATGGCTTGCCTTCCAATTTGCAAAGCGTATTAGAGGCATTCTAACCAAGACTTTTAATCATTGGCGTTATCATGTTCCCGAAGATCTATTGCACTTCAAGTCTCGGAAGCGGCGAATTTGGCACCGGGATGTTTCGGATATTTATTCCTACAACAACACCCCATTCACATTTTCCATGCGGGCTTATGCCGGACTCAAGCAAAAGATGCATTCACGGATCGTCCTTTAGCGCCAAATACGATGTACGAAAAGTGTATTGAGATGCCTATAACCAGCGCCGAACCCGAGAACAGTAGCTTTTGTAATCATCCTGAAAAATTTCGGTCAATACCCTTTCTTCCGGGACAATTTGAAAATGGTTAATATAGAAAATGAAAAGTGGAATGAAGGCAACTGCACTAATATTAGCCAACCAGAATGACCAAGCCATTAGCAGAAAAAGCAAACCCAGATACATAGGATTTCGGCTGAGCCTGTATACTCCCGTAGTAACCAATCTCGATGTACGATGAGGCATTAAGGATTGACGGTTGTTTTCGCCCTTAAAAAGCCGGCTATCCCGGTTATGTCTATAGATAAGCCTATCAATAGCAATACGACAGCAAAAGCTTGATGCCCTGTAAAAGGGTAATTGAGTAAAGCAAATAATCCAGCCGATAATTTCATTAAACCGGCGAAGACTAACATTACCAATGGCGGGGGTATTTTTAATTCCAAAATTTTCATTTTACCGTGTCTATTTTCTAAAAAATAAGCTGAGGCGACGATTTATTCTACCCATTCTTTTTTGAAACACTAATTTCAACGCATCTACTATATTGAACCGATCTATGGAAAAAGTTACAGTTGAAAGAGTTTCCCTACTCGTTACAAAACCTTCCCACCCCGTGTGGTAGGATCGAATACCAAATTGACATAGCTATCTACAGCGAATTCCGCCAACATGGCCTTAGCCTGCAACCAGGACGGGTTTTCCTGCAAACGCTCATGACCGATAAAATGCCGGCTGTAGAGGCGCATCAAACGCGCCTGTGACAGTGGCTGGTCATAATCAACCAAGGCTTCCACTACTTTTATCGCTGCCGTACGATTATTACAGACCAGCAACTGATCGCAACCGGCATCCAGTGCGGCTTTAGACCGTTCCACATCTCCTCCGGCAACTGCCGCCGCCGCCATATCCAGCGCATCGCTGACTATCACGCCCTGAAAACCCATACGCCCGCGAAGAATGTCTTTCAACCAGCGACTAGAAAAACCGGCCGGCATATCATCGACAGCCGGATAAACAACATGGGCAGGCATCACAGCTTCCAGCCCCTGCCCTATCAAAGTTTGGAAGGGCAGAATGTCTTCCTGCCATAAGCTATCAAAACTACGCTCGTCACGTGGCAAGGCCAGATGCGAATCCACCGCCACCCCTCCATGTCCAGGAAAATGCTTGGCAACCGCAACCATGCCCGCCCGCCGAACTCCCTGCATCCATGATTTACCCAATTCCCCGACAATCTCAGCATCGCGATGGAAAGCACGATTACCGACAACACTGCAAATGCCGCGATCAATGTCAAGCACCGGCGCGAAGCTATAATCAACTCCACAGGCTTGTAGTTCAGAGGCCATCAACCAGCCCATCAACTCGGTTAGCCGATGTCCTGCCTGTGGGGATTTGTCATAAAGCTTGCCGTACTCCCCTGCTGCCGGCAGTTGGCAGAAACCATCGCGAAAACGTTGCACCCGCCCACCTTCCTGATCGGTTGCTACCAGTAGTTGCGATTCTCGCACAGAACGAATGGCAGTTGTCAGCGCTGTAAGCTGATCAGGATCATGATAATTACGAGCGAACAATATTACTCCACCCACCGCCGGATGTTTCAACAAATCAAGATCTTCGGCACTCAATTCAGTACCCGCCAGATCCAGCATCACCGGTCCTAAAGACATCGGCTTCTCCCTAACTTTCAATAGGTTTAAAAAGATTCATTTGCCAAGGAAGCCGGTCCTTACAAGATAAGAATCCCCAAATCGAAGAGGCAGTAAAAGTTTTTAATTTGTAGCCCTATCGGCTGGGAACTGCTTTTCATATTCACTCGGGCTATCCATTCAGCCACCACGATATCCCGAAGAGATAATACCGCCCCAGTCGGCAGTATACAGCTTACGTAAAGTATCGGTGAGATGGTGAATGGCAAACTTATCAGTTTAATTTAACACTGCTAATGTTTAGTAGGTCTGATTCAAGCCAACAAATATGCGTTCACAACTGCCGCGTTTGAACACCCGGAGCCGAATTTGTAGTACGAGGAGTAAATTTGAAAAATTTCAGAAATGTTTCAAAGTGGAAAAGATGGGTTTAGAAAAATCCGGGGGGGTACTGTAATTCAAAGCAAGCATTGACTCGATAACCAGAGGAAACATTTATACTCTTTGACTGAAACATCCGAATATTTAGGACTTAACCCAGATTTAAGGCGGCAAATGCCAAATACAGCTAAAACAAGCCCCATAAGGTTAAAACAGTTAGGCAATGGCACTGATGTGATTTGCATTTGGAAGGGATAAAGAAGGTCGGAATTAGTTAGAGCGACGCCGTTTTGCCAGACGTACACATTCGATACGCCGACATCACCTGCGGAAATGTGAGCCCATGCCCATTGCACGTTGTTGGCATCGGTCGAAGTTAATTCAATCCAATAGAACGTATTTCCGGTCAGATTTATGTTATTGACAGCTAAATCAAGAACATTATAGGAAGAACTAAGCTGACTGGCGTTGACAGTTGCCAGAACAGTCTGAACCGTTCCCGGCGTCAAGTTATTGTCTGAAAGTAAAGATACCGAGAATGAGCCTATGTCGGAAATCCCCCCCTCCACCAAAACCTTAACGTCGGTTAGAAATTGGTCGCCTGGCCCGATGCTAAATGAATTTGCCAGAAATAAGCCAACCTGAGGAGTACTTCCCCCGGTTGTTATGTCTGATAAATTATCATATATAACAGTTGCATTGACATTGATGTAGATTAGGGTACCGAAGAATACCATATAAATCTTCATCAATTTGCTACTTAGCATAGTTGTTATCCTTTTGCTATCAAAAAGCTGATGTTAGCTTCTAAACAGAAGTGATGGGAATATAAAAAGCTAGTCCGAACCGATCCGGATAACACAGATAATGCAAACTGTCTTTAGTGCAAACTAAAACTGTGCCTGTACAGACGACCAATGAATGAGGCAAGCTATAACGATTGGCGACACAAACATCTTGATTTTTATCTAACAGCCCAGACATATTGTAAACATTTTTTACACAGTCTACTAAGTTAAGAATTGTTAAGACCGGCTGAGGCCCCGTCAAGGATAAATTGTCGATTAAACTGAGCTGGAAAGCTTGAATCCCTGTTCGCCACTAACTGCAAGCCGGTCCGGGACTCTGCTTTTGAGAAAATTTTCGAATTGATGGCCGGGTTGAATTTAGCCAGCCCCCGATTTCCACATCGCTTCATCCTGGCTAACATGGAAAGTTGCCGAAATTTTTTCATGTTCTTTCCTAACCAAGTCAAACCGCTTGCGACGCCACATGAATTGGCCATACTAAAATAACACTGACGCCCTGATTTCATATTTTAGACGTCATTTCCCCAAAATCCTAACACGCCAGGACTTGTACATAGCTTGCACATTGGGGCGCAAGAATGCTAACAAGAGCATCAAAATAATTCCACAACTTATTATAATATATATATTTTATTTATTTTGTTCCGATCCACGAAACAGGGGAATCTACAGTTTTTTTGCTAAAGTCACGAGAAAGTGTTAAATAGCACTTTAAAGGGAACATAAGGGCAAGCCCTTATATGCCAAGAACCTGTTGTTCGTTTTTTAATCCAGGCCAGTTCTTACATGCTTAACATTCAAACCATTTGCCATCTATAATGCTCAAACACCAAAGTTCGGTCGCTTGTTTTTTTAGCTTGATCAGATTTTTTGCTCTTGCTTTGCCGGGTATCCGACCACTACGTAGATAAGATGCGAAACTCTTATGCCTGTGGAAAATGACGGTAACTTTAAACGCATAAATATGCATTTTTATATGGCTTGGCTGTCGATGAAAGTAATTTTATAGAGGACTCAGTCTATAACTATCGAGTTTAATAATAGAGCGGCTTTCTGAATAAACAAATGTAACTCCTGAATATTTACTTAACACTGAAATTAGAAAAACTTTACAAAAAATCGATTTTAATAATTTCATTAATCTATGTATTATGAAATTTATTTAGCCTAATCGACAAATTTTTGGGTATTTTTTATGAAATAGTTTCATTTTATACCGAATCGCTCATGATATTATCTTTAATATGGATTAGAAAATAATAAGTGTTATGACAACTATGTACAGGAAAGCGACAAAAACCTTACTGATTGTAGATCATGATGAGATTTTGCAAGAAAAACTACAGAATTACTTAAATAATCAATATTTTTGTGCTCAATTTCTGTCCGATGACAACAAATTGCCTTATATACTAGCTAGTAATCGTGTAGATCTGATCGTACTTGATGTAATGCTGCCCAATAAGAGCGGCTTTTATTGGCTCAAATGGCTACGTCAGTATCATCCTCATATCCCTGTTATCATCGCTTCAGTTAAAGCAAGTGAACACGATAGGCTTTTCGGTTTAAAAATAGGTGCACGAGATTATGTTTCTAAACCATTTCAGTGCGGGGAATTATTGATCAGGATCGAAAACATACTTGGCCAAAGAGTACCGGCAAATGGTGCCAAAATTATACATATTGGCGACTTGAAACTGGACATAGATAAAGGAGTGGTGTTTAAAGAAGAATGTATGGTCAAGTTAACTGAACTAGAAACCAACATTCTAAAATTACTGCATATTAATTCCGGATCGGTTATTAGTCGTGCTGAAATAATAAGTCAAATTCGTGGAACCACGTACAATCCTCTTGACCGGAGCATAGATATTCACATAAACAGTCTACGAAAAAAAATAGAGAACAATCCTGCCGAACCAATTTATATCCGTACCGTACGTGGAAAAGGTTATCGTTTGCATATACCCAGCCTATTATTAGATGAGGCCATATAAAACCCGAACCTTTAACAATCTCGATGAAAGCATCTTAATAACCTTAAAATTCGTTTGCGGAAAAAAACCTAATATTGCTGACTTCCAGTATTCTAAGGCCTAATCGAGATTTTAGAATGAAGACGAATTGCATGGTCATGCCGAGATGAGTGTAAAAATATAGCCCCTCCTAAAGAACAATTGCGTTAGAGCCAATTACCGGGATTTTAAACAGATATTTGAAAACATTCACGCTTCTTGCCAACTTCCACGCCAAAAAACCAGTTTATTAATCGGGTACATGACCCTATCGTTATAATTTAGCCTCCATCTTCGATAGAGATGGGCAGAGGAAGTTTATTTTACCCTTTTCAAACAGGAAAGTAATTCCTCACGCCATATCTGTCATTACTGTCATTACTGTCATTACTGTCATTACTGTCATTACTGTCATTACTGTCATTACTGTCATTACTGTCATTACTGTCAAACAATTATCTTTATCGGTCTATTTCATATAAGCAATTGTTTTTAAAAATTAAAAAACTAATCGCCTCCTATGTTTTTCGACATTACATAAAGAAATTTTGCCAACGTTGTCATATTTTTTAAACTTCAGCCTACCGACAGAATTCATTAAACATAAGTCATTGATTTGTCTTTATTACTTATTTGGCCCAACAATTGCTACTTCAACACAGGATGGCATTGATATGATTTTGCAATATCTATAAATCATCGGATGATATGAACATCTGCAAGAAACTCAGAGGTCTGGACCGCAATTTTGACGGTAAAGCTATTTTACTTATAAACTGATCTCGGCAATTGTACGACAAAATATCCGAAAGCTTATTTGACATTAAATGGCATAAGTTCTCACCAGAAAGGTGATCGCATTTGTGAAAACATTGATAAAAGGATTTTATTAATGCTTTGTGCTTTTTCGCGTATTTCATGCTCTACAGATTTTTAATCTTCACTTAATTCTTTTTTCTGGTGAGTTCTATTTTTAATGTTTCTAAAGAATGTTTTTATGAAAAGTTTTTACCATAGAAAAAATTAATAATTGTGTGAACTATGATTTATTCTTCAACTAAGCTGGAGCCGTTTTTTATTGAATTCGGCCGCATCTACCTACAAGGGGATCTACTACCCAGAGACGCAGACAAGCTGCCGGAAGTATTATTCCTGCATGGGGAACAGAAATCGGGACGCGAGGATTTTTTATTATTAAGGGAAATATTATTCGAACAATTCGATATTTCATCATGTGCTTTTGATTTCCTTGGCTATGGAACGACGGGGGGTACTCTTCTACCGCTGGCTCTTCAGGATCGCGTTGCACAAGCTAGCGATATTATTGACGCCTGTTTCGATGCGCAACCTTTGAGCATTGTTGCAACCGATATTAATACAGACGTAGCCTTACAATTGACAAAATCATTTCCGATCCGTCACCTAGTGCTTATGAATCCTGCCAAGGGGTTTAAAAACACCACCGAAGTACCCTGCAAAATTTTAGAGATTCAAGCTGAATCCACGCAACCACTGACTTTTCTCAATAAAAATAAACTGCTCTTGGTTGAAATTGCCAACACGATCAAGGCTACACTCAGATCTATTTGTTAATATCGAGGCGGCGATGCCGGCTTAGGAAGGCGCACGACACTCCAAATTTGTGTAACCGCGATTTTGGTAGGAGGGAGTTGGCAGTGGTTCAGACAATTTCCGAATTCAACTCATCCTTGTTACTTATGCCGACTCAAGCTTGAGGATATATCAGCGACCTACGAAGCAACAACTCCCGAGTACGCAAAACTCGAAATATCATTTTGGCAACGCCCTGTTCAGAGTGGTTCGGGATCGAGAGCGTAACGGATGCCGTTAACACAACCCCTTGCATCTTATACGCTGCCTGACAAAAAACCGAATGCCGACTCTTAAGGCATTACCCACCCTTGTTTGTCGAATTTGTTTCATGACCATTCCTTGGCTAAACCAATAGGTTGACAGCTCTCATTAGCCTGAATTCGATTTGAAAATCACGGCGACGTGAACTTAATATTCTCTTGATCGTCAAGCTGTGAGGGATTTTTGCCTTAATTTTTCTAAAGCATTTTGGCAACTTTAGAAAGCTCAGCCTACTACTGAATTTTTATAGACAGACTTATTCCTGTATTTTAAATCATTAATTTTAAGATACAATCGATTATTCGATGCAATTATAAAAACAGCACAAGAATTAATTCTCGAGAACTCTAACTAAATTTCTATAATCTTGCTTTATATGAAAAAATTTATTTTTATTTTAACTATATTAACATCCATATGTAGTGCCGATAGCAATGCAATCAAAAAGAGCCACTTAAACTTAAAACAGGATGAACATGGACTTTTTTTTATTGATGACTCACAAAAACCCTATACTGGCAAAAGTACCAGTTACTATTCAAACGGGTTGAAATTTGAAGAGTCTACATATGAAGATGGTGTGTTGCGCAAATATTTTAGTTGGGATAAAAACGGTAAAAAACGTAGTGTGAAGACTTTCGAAACCGATGGCGTTTTGAAAGATCATATTATATGGTATTCAAACGGACATAAATCATATGAAGAATACTATATAGATCATATGAACAATAGCGTGATTGCTTCATGGAATCCACAAGGTCAAAAATTATCCGAAACCCATTACTCTGCTGGCGTATTAAACGGATTGGTGACGTCGTGGTATGAGAACGGTCAAAAAAGCCATGAAGAAAAATGGGTAAATGGTGCTCGGGTCGGTCCTATTTTAAGATGGAAAAGAGATGGAACAAAAATTCCTTAAATTTTCCGCTGAAAATGGAAACACACTGTCAGTTCTTATTTTAATTTAGTTATAAAACTTCTTAGCAAATAATCATATATATACTGAAAAGGTAAAGTTTTAAATTTTCAATCATGGCTGGACTGACGTTAGGAACGTCTAACAATTGAAACGGTCTTCTCCTGAATATTTTACGAGCTGAGTTTGGTTTTCACCTTAAACTCCCAGTCCTCGACAGAGCGCTAAGGATATGCTTGAGATAGCTTCGCTATCTTGTCGGGTGTCTATGCCCCACAGAGGTTGTGTTCGAGGTAGCCTAACCCTAAAATTGAAGCTGAATGCCACGGATAGGCCAACCTGTTGGATAACGCTATCGCTAACCTGAGTAGAGAGACTATTCCGCCCGGATAGGCCGGGCAATTTTAAGGTCAGTTATTTTTAACCTTACCCTTCGATGCGCTTTACTGTCGATCAGTACTTCCGCCAAATCCAATTCCACTTTGCCTAACCCCCACAAAGCCCCGTATAGTATCTAGTTCTATAAAATTGCAGGAATTCAGACAAGTGGACACGATTAGTATTCGCGGCGCCCGCACTCATAATCTCAAAAACATTGACCTTGACTTGCCCAGGGATAGCCTGATAGTCATCACAGGCTTGTCGGGTTCCGGCAAATCCTCCCTGGCTTTCGACACCATCTACGCTGAAGGCCAGCGTCGCTATGTTGAATCGCTATCCGCTTATGCTCGGCAATTTTTGTCGATGATGGAAAAACCGGATGTCGATCACATCGAAGGCCTTTCGCCGGCGATTTCTATCGAACAAAAATCCACTTCGCACAACCCGCGTTCGACAGTCGGCACCATAACCGAAATTTACGATTACTTAAGGTTGCTTTACGCGCGAGTCGGCATACCGCGCTGCCCTGAACATGGCGTATCCTTGCAGGCGCAAACCGTTAGCCAGATGGTCGATCTGGTTCTTGCTCAAGCCGAAGGCGAACGCTGGATGCTGCTGGCACCGGTGATTAACCAGCGCAAGGGCGAACATCTATCCCTTATGGAAGATTTACGCGCGCAGGGCTTTCTTAGAGCCCGCATTGACGGCAAGGTTTACGAGTTGGAGGAAGCACCGAACCTCGATCTGAAAAAGAAACACACCATTGAAGCCATCGTTGACCGGTTTAAAATTCGCGACGATATCAGCATACGACTGGCGGAATCGTTTGAAACAGCGCTACGCTTATCTGACGGTTTAGCCATTGCGGCATCCATCGAAACCGGCCGGCAACTGCTTTTTTCCGAACGTTATGCCTGCCCGCATTGCGGTTATAGCTTAAGCGAACTGGAACCGCGCATATTTTCCTTTAACAACCCGAAAGGCGCCTGTCCGACTTGCGACGGACTTGGGGTTCGCCAACACTTCGATCCGCAACTGGTCGTACATAATCCCGAAATAAGCTTAGCCGGTGGCGCGGTGCGCGGCTGGGATCGCCGCAACGCCTATTATTACCAGATAATCTGCGCGCTGGCCGCCCATTACGGCTTCGACCCGGAAATACCTTTCTCCACTATTCCTAAAGAGATTCAGACGGTTATTCTTTACGGCAGCGGCGAGGAAAAGATCAATTTTCAATTCCAGATGGGTACTGACAAACCGAAAATCAACCGACACCCGTTCGAAGGCATTATTGCCAATATGGAACGCCGCTATCGAGAGACCGATTCGCAAATGGTCCGCGACGAGCTCTCCAAATATCTGGCTCAGCAGACCTGTAGTACTTGTGAAGGCGCCCGTCTCAATCTGGGAGCGCGGCATGTATTTGTTGAAGAGCAACCTTTACATCACATTACCAGACTGCCTATCAAACAGACGCTGACATTTTTTCGGCAGCTCAACATTCCAGGCCATCGCGGCGAAATCGCCGCAAAAATAAACAAGGAGATTCAGGAGCGTCTGGAATTTTTAGTAAACGTCGGTCTTGATTATCTAACTTTGGACCGGAGTGCCGACACGCTATCCGGCGGTGAAGCTCAACGCATACGCCTGGCCAGCCAAATCGGTGCCGGACTGGTCGGTGTGATGTATGTGCTGGACGAACCCTCTATCGGGTTACATCAGCGCGACAATCAACGGCTGCTGAATACGCTGTTCAGGCTTCGGGATCTCGGCAATACCGTCATCGTTGTCGAACATGACGAGGACGCCATCCGTGCTGCCCAGTATATTGTTGACATAGGCCCCGGCGCCGGTGTTCATGGCGGGCAAATTGTTGCTCAGGGTACGCTCGAGCAGATTCTGGCAACCCCCGAGTCACTGACCGGACAGTACTTGTCCGGCGCGCTGAAGATTGATGTCCCAAAGCATATCACGCCGAAAAATCCCTCAAAGATGGTTACCATCCGCAACGCCTGCGGCAATAATCTGAAAAATGTCGATGTCAGTTTTCCTGTGGGATTGCTGACTTGCGTCACAGGCGTATCCGGCTCTGGTAAATCGACACTGATCAATGACACCTTATACTGCCACGCTGCACGTTTGATCAATGGCGCCGGCTGCCAACCGGCACCCTGCGATGCTGTAGAAGGTCTGGAACATTTCGACAAGGTAGTGGACATAGACCAAAGCCCTATCGGTCGCACCCCGCGCTCGAATCCGGCCACATATACCGGTATTTTCACCCCGGTACGGGAATTGTTTGCCGCCACCCCGGAAGCCAGATCGCGCGGATATACACCGGGCCGTTTCAGTTTCAATGTTAAGGGCGGACGTTGCGAAGCCTGTTCCGGCGACGGCGTAATCAAGGTGGAAATGCACTTTCTGGCCGACATTTTCGTGCCTTGCGATATTTGCCACGGCAAACGCTATAACCGGGAAACTCTGGAAATTCGCTACAAGGGTAAGACCATCCACGAAGTACTGGAAATGACAGTAGAAGACGCCGCGCAATTTTTCGCGGCTGTACCGGTACTGGCCCGCAAGCTGCATACCCTGATCGATGTCGGCTTGAGCTACATCACTTTGGGACAGAATGCTATTACACTGTCAGGCGGCGAAGCGCAACGGGTAAAGCTAGCCAAAGAACTTTCCAAACGCGACACCGGCGACACCTTGTACATTCTCGACGAACCGACTACCGGTCTGCATTTTCACGACATCAAGCAATTGCTGTCGGTATTGCACACCCTACGCGACCACGGAAATACGATCATTATCATCGAACATAATCTGGACGTCATTAAAACCGCCGACTGGGTCGTTGACATGGGCCCGGAAGGCGGCAGCAACGGCGGCACCTTAGTTGCGGAAGGCACGCCGAAGCAAATTACCAAACACGCCACTTCCCATACCGGAGCATATTTGAAAAGATTTTTTAGCTGAGAGTCCCTGTCAAAAATTATTTATGCCATTCTGATATATCCGATTTGGTAACGGGTTGTTCTGTCAAAGGATGCCTTGAGTAGATCCCGCCATGAGACAGGTATGCAGCTGCGGATATTGCTGGAGCACCGCCATGCCTGCTAAACCTCTGCGAATACTCCTTTCCGACAAAATTGCACCTACGGAAATTTCAACTTTGCCGGGTATATTTTTTATTACAAATTGTCACGACCAAATCAGAAAATGCAAATCATTGAAATCCCTCAACACCCACGAATATCGGTTAGCACAGCCTACTGATCGAATGCTGGCAATTTACCGTGTGGAGAATGGCGAATACGGTAAAACCTTTCTTTCCCAACTGATGTGCGAAACCAAGGCCTATAGCTTATTTACCGGGACGAGTTGGCAGCCCGGCCAACTTTGGCTTTTAAGTCAGTTAGTTTCATCCGTTAAAAGCTAACTTTATTAATTCTAAAGATTTTTAACCATTGTCATGCCGGAAAGCTATTGACCTTTGACGGCAAAAATAGATAATAACGACAATACCGCTTTTGTGGTAAAACATAAAAATAAAGTCTTAGAAGACGAATTGCAGACAGATTCTCTTTCACCTTTCACTATGTCAATTACTGATCAACAGTTAAATTCAAAAGCTGGTCCTGATTCCGTTTCACTACAAAACATGATTTTTGGGCTGCAAACTGTTCTCGAAGAAATCGATGCCTGTATTTTTATTAAAGACAATTCGGGACTTTACACCTATGTGAATCGGAAATTTAAGGAACATTTCTATGTATCTGACGAAAACATCATCGGCAAGGAGGACTGCTGCTTTTTTGATGGGGAACATACAACCGGTTTGTTGAGCAATGATAACCAAGTGCTTGAGTATGGAAGGACTATAGAACAAGAAGAAAAGCATGTCCTCAAATTAACCATGGAAACGCGGCTTTACCGGACCATAAAAAAGCCTGTGCTAAATGAGCAAGGTCAAATCATTGGTATGTGCGGAATTGTTTACGATATTACCGATCATAAGCTTTTGGAATCAGAACAAGCAACTAAGCATTTGCTAACCCTACAAGCCCTGAAACGGGAAGCCGAGAAGAACCGCACCCTATTGCTCAATGCCAGTGACGGCATACACATCCTGGATTTTGATGGCAATATTCTTGAGGTGAGCGATTCATTTTGCACCATGCTAGGCTACCGCCGTGATGAAATGATAGGAATGAATGTTTCTGAATGGGATGCACAATTTGCTAACGACGAACTCCTTGGGCGACTTCGGCAACAATTCGAAAATAAAATTCGTTCTCAATTTGAGACCCGGCACAGACGTAAAGACGGAAGCGTTTTCGATGTCGAAGTCAGTGGTTTTCCGCTTGAACTGGATGGCAAACCGATATTGTTCAACTCCTCTCGAGAGATTACCGAGCGTAAAAATTTCTTGGATAAACTGCGGCAAAAAGAGCGTTACCAGCGCGCCCTACTGGATAATTTCCCTTTTGCGGTATGGCTAAAGGATACCGAAAGCCGATTTCTTTCCGTAAATGCCGGATTCGTTAAAATCTTTGGCAGGAGCAGTGCCGAGGAACTGGTGGGCATGAACGATTTTGACATTGCACCACCCGAACTGGCGGAAGGTTATCGGGCTGATGATGTCGAGGTTTTGACCACGCTTCGGAATAAAAATGTTGAGGAAAAAATTCTCACCGGCGGACAACTGAAATGGTTCGAAACCTACAAGGCGCCTGTCACTGACGATAACGGCGCCATTCTCGGTACGGTTGGATTTTCCCGTGACATCAGCGAACGCAAGCAACAAGAAGAAAAACTACATCTTGCTGCCAGCGTTTTTACCCATGCACGGGAAGGCATCATGATCACCGAACCCGATGGTACGATCATTGAAGTCAACAATGCTTTCTGCCATATTACCGGTTACAGCCGCTTAGAAGTCCTGGGCATGAATACCCGTATCCTTAAATCCGATCTTCAAAGTAACGATTACTACAAAAGCATGTGGCTGGATCTGGTCAAAAAAGGCCATTGGCACGGTGAAATCTGGAACCGGCGCAAGGACGGCACATTATTCGCCGAAATGCTCACCATTAGCAGCGTACACGATACCCTCGGAAAAATTCGGCATTACGTCGCGCTGTTTACCGACATTACCGCGATTAAAGAGCACGAAAACCAACTGCAATATATAGCACACTATGATGCATTGACCAGTCTGCCCAACCGGGTTTTACTGGCGGAAAGAATGCAAGAGGCTATGGCTCAGGCACAACGGCATTCTCACCCGCTGGCAGTGGTTTACCTGGATCTGGATGGTTTCAAAATCATCAATGACATGCATGGACATGAAACCGGCGACAAAATGTTAATCTCAGTCGCTAAACGTATGAAACGGACTTTACGCGAAGGCGACACCCTTGCCCGCTTGGGCGGCGATGAATTCGTCGCTGTGCTATTGGATCAGGGGAGTATAGAAGCAAGTCTACCTATGTTAAACCGCCTTCTTGCCGCTTCCGCCCTTCCACAGGAATGCGACAATTACGTGCTGCAGTTGTCCGCCAGTCTTGGCGTCACATTTTACCCACAGGAGGAAGATGTCGATGCAGACCAATTATTGCGCCAAGCCGATCAATCCATGTATCAGGCTAAACTGGCCGGCAAGAACCGTTACCATATTTTCGATGCCAAACAAGACAGTAATATTCGCGGGCATCACGAGAGTCTTGAACGAATCCGTCTCGGCCTGAGCGAGCAGGAATTTGTCCTGTATTATCAGCCTAAGGTGAACATGCGTACCGGCGCATTAATCGGTGTCGAAGCGCTAATACGTTGGCAACACCCTGAAAGAGGGCTCTTGCCGCCGGCGATTTTCCTGCCGGTTATCGAGAATCATCCTTTGGCCGTCGAAGTCGGAGAATGGGTTATCGATACAGCGTTGACTCAAATGGAGCAATGGCTGGCGGCAGGGCTAGCCATACCGGTCAGCATCAATATTGGCGCACGCCAATTGCAACAAGCGAATTTTATACTTCGCCTGCGTGAGCTTTTGTCTGCACATCCGCAAATCAAGCCATGCAATCTGGAATTAGAGGTAGTGGAAACCAGTGCGCTGGAAGATGTTGCTCAAGTATCGCGTTTAATTGAAACCTGCCGTGAAATGGGACTAAGTTTTTCCCTGGATGATTTCGGTACAGGCTATTCTTCACTGACCTATCTTAAACGACTACCTGTCAACCGCCTCAAAATCGACCAAAGCTTTGTGCGCGATATGCTTGACGACCCGGATAATCTGGCCATTTTGGAAGGGGTACTCGGTTTGGCAAATGCCTTCCGCCGGCAGGTAATAGCCGAAGGCGTTGAAACAGTGGCACACGGCGAAATGCTATTACAGTTCGACTGTGAACTTGCTCAGGGTTACGGCATAGCCCGTCCGATGCCGGGAAACCAAATACCTGCTTGGTCTGTAAATTGGCGCCCTTATCCGTCCTGGCTGGATCTACCTCCCGTAAGCCGCGAAGATTTGCCGTTACTGTTTGCAGTTGTCGAGTACCGGGCCTGGATAGCTGCCATAGAAAATCACCTTAGCGACATGAATCCGGTTCTTTCTCCTCAAAATCACCCGCAAAGCCGGTTCGACGATTGGCTGAATACCGATGGCTTGGCTCGCTATGGCATGCAGCCGGCCTTTGAAACTATCAAGCAACTGCATAATCAGGCGTATGCATTAGCTTTAGAACTGCTTGAACTCCACGCACAGAATCGCAGTCCGGAAGCTCAAGCAGGACTGGGCATGCTCCTTGGACTACGCGATGCCTTGATTGAAGAACTGAAGTCGATAGTGCATAACAACCGGAAATAACTTCCGGATAATTTTTCATTAAAACCAGCTTGTTTTAGGAATATTTTAAGGAACACTTTAAACAATACGAGCTGTATGAAAATACGTACTCAAAAAACGGCAATAGCAATTTCGTTTAGCTATTTTCTTATTCTAAAGTGGGTAAACATATTTGGTTTTCAATACTAAAAATGCTGGCAGCGTCCAGTTCGAACCATTACACGGTGACAATAAAATCAAAAATTGATAAATTGTAATAGAAGGCGAATCGCGAAAAGCGGTTTTACGATTGCATAGGAAAAAAATCATGTCAGATAACACAAAAAATGATCGAAAAAAGGTTGCTGTCTCCGAACAGACCTACGATAAGCTTAAGACTTTTTCAAGGCTAAACGGCTTAAAGTTGCGATTGGTCATCGAATCGATGGCTGATGTCATATTAAAAGATGAGGAACTCAGCAAGCGAATCGTTGACCTTTCGCTGGAAAAAGATCCCAAAAACACCCTTACTAGTGAGTAAATTACGCAGTATAGAAATCTTTCCTTAACACTGTGCAACATTCAGAATTTTGAAAGGAAGAGGAGGTATTCCCATCTATCTACGTTTCAGCCATTAAATATTGATAGGGGACCAAGGAACGGATTTTAGTCTCTACAAGCAATATATCGCGGCGTTTTCAGAATGAACGCAGCCCCACCTAGAATTTGATTTCAGAGGCATAAATCAAACTATTTTTCCGTGAAAACCATACCAACACTTAGTAAACCGTCAATACAAATTAAATTAATGCAATAGAGACAAAACAGTAACCGGCAACTGGTTGGCTTGCGCCAGAAGTGCTGTACTGACTTGTTTCAAAATTTGATTACGCGCCAAATTTGCAGTTTCAACAGCGTAATCCGTATCCATAATACGACTACGGGCTGCGCTTTGATTTTCAACTGATACCTGCAAATTTGAAATGACTGTATTCATACGGTTTTGGAATGCCCCTTGCTTAGCGGCTTCGGCGTCAACTTCATTGATAGCATTATCTATAGTGCCAATCGCCGTCAAGGAACTTGGTTGATCCAAAATTTCAATGCCTTTGGCGGCAGCATTGTAAGCATATTGAGCGGCAGTAAAAGTATTATAAGCATTAATATCGGCGGCGGTTGAACTGGGTACGGTTTGTGTTACCGGCGGAGGACCAGGATTGACAACGATGGTAGCGGTACCGGATTTTGCCATGACAGGATTACCATTAACAGAATTAAAACTGCCGCCGGTACTGATAAATGCGCTTTTCGCTGTGCTAAACGTTGCTTGATCCGAAGACGAAATGTTATTTGCAAATGCATTTGTCGTTGCATTCAAAGGAGCCGATTCCGGACCGGAAGGAGAGCCATCGGCAGTACTGAACGTGCCACCTGCTGCGATAAAGGCGGTGGTTGCGGCGTCAACGGTTGCTTGAGATGTTCCATTATTGATAAAGGCAGCTAAACCGGTATTGCTGGTATCGGCTGTCAAATCCACCCCTTGTATAGTAATCCGGTTATCGGCACTGGTGCCGGCACCGATTTGGAAGGTCTTAGCACTTCCATCAAAGACCTTATCGCCGTTAAACGTGGTGCCGCCGGTAATCTGTGAAATTTCAGCCTGTAATTGCGTAAATTCCGTATTCAACGCAACGCGGTCTGCATCTGAACTTGTAAAGTTGGCCGATTGCACGGCCAGATCGCGCATACGCTGCAAAATGTTGATGATACTGCTTAATGCGCTATCGGCGGTTTGTGAATAGGAAATGCCGTCATTGGCATTGCGAGTGGCAACCATTTGTCCGCCCACAATTGAGTCGATGCGATCAGCGATGGCTAAACCGGCGGCATCGTCTTTAGCACTATTAACACGTAAACCCGACGATAAGCGCTGAACAGAAGTTTCGTAAGCATTTTGTGTAGCCATAAGGCTACCTTGAATGCTCAGCGAAGCAATATTCGTGTCGATGATCAACGCCATGCCTGTTCTCGTCGAACCTTATATCAATAGTTCCATCATTTATTTCTCCTTGTTCGGTTTAGGCACTTGTGGTGTACCAATCTTGTTTTGACGATCGGATATGCCGGAAATCAAAACAATGGGTGGGTTAGGCGATAGCAGTAACCCAGAATTCCTCCGGAGGACTTAAAACCACTGCAAACCGGCGACTGCCGGAAAACCCCGATGACAAATAGTTAGCGGCAAATCCCGCGCAAACTTGAAAAAGCGGTGCCCATACACACCGAAACCGCTTGGCCATCCCGATAGTTTCCAGGACTTTGAACAATAGCCGGAACTGAAATAGCTTATCGGTTAATGCATCACGCCAGTATGCCAAACCGAAACTTTAGTCAAATAATAAGGTCAATAATTTTTATTGATTTTAAACTTTTACCGGGGAATCGTTATGCGTGAGTACAAAAAATACCAATGCAGCGTTTGCGGCCATATTTATGACGAAGTGCTAGGCGATCCGGATACCGACATCGCACCGGGTACCTTATGGGAGGATATTCCCGATGATTGGCATTGCCCTGAATGCGGTGCAGAAAAAAGCGAATATGCTTTAATGGCTTAATAGATCTTTACCGGGGAACGGTATGCAGATTGTTATCATCGGCTCAGGCGTAGCCGGGGTCAGTTTTGCCGAAAAGTATCATGCCTTGTTGGCTGGTGACGACATCACCATTGTCACCAGGGAAAATGACGGCTATTATTCGCGACCGCTGTTGTCGCGCGGATTTAGCAAAGCCGATATCGAACAGGCCATCATCCTGAAACCCTTCGATAAACTACGGGAAAACAGCATTAAGGTGCTGTGCGATACCGATGTTTCGGCCATTAGCCGCGTTCATAAATTCATTTCCATCAGCGGTTCCGGTCCTGAAAAACAACTGCAATACGACAAGCTGATCATTGCTTCCGGCTCTTCCGCCTTCATTCCACCGCCATTCAGACCCTATGAGCAGTTGTTTTTTTGCCTGAACAGCCTAGTCGATTTGAAAATCTTGCGTAAATTTCGGCAAGGTTTGGTAGATCGAAACCAACAGCCTCAATGGGCAATTATCGGCGGCGGTTTAATCGGTTGTGAAGTGGCGTCTGATTTGGCAGTGGCAGGTGATAAGGTTACCCTGTTTCATGCCATGGACAGACTAATGGAAAGGCAACTGGCCGCCGAAGATTCGGCTTTGTTGCTTAAGGTATTGCAGGATAGCGGCATTAAGGTATTGCTCGAGCAAGCAGTTCAGGGATTCGGCAAAAATACCGGCAAATTCTGCGTAAGAACCCAGGTGAATACCGAGTTTGACGGACTGCTAGTGACCTGCGGTTTTAAACCGCGTACCGAATTGGCAAAACTTGCAGGACTTGCAATTGGCCGCGGCATCAAGGTTAACGAGTATTTGCAAACCAGTGACGAAGCCATTTACGCGCTGGGCGATGTCGCCGAACTACCGAACGGAAAACTTTACGCCTTTATTTTACCAATACGAAATCAGGCCCTTTGGCTGGCGGAATTTCTTGCAGGACGGAAGCACGAAGGCTGGTCTCCGCCGGTTTTTACGACCAAAGCCAAAGTGCATGGTTTTGAGGCATTACACCCGTATAATTTGTAAGTCAAATCATTTAAAATAGCCCTCAGTGGTATGTTTAGCATAGTGTTTGATATTTTATGCTTTAACGTAGGGGATAGAAATGCTGCTAAGCGGAATATCGACAAGCAAATCCCGGTCCGGATGGTTTAAGGAACGCAAGCCAGCGGACGGTTCCTGATTTACAGTGTATTTGGCAGCGTTCCTTATAGCTTCGTGGATTTTCAAGTTGTTGACTATTCCGGTTGCGCTGCTCATAAGAATCCGGTTAATTGAGAATGGTATTGTGAGTAGTAGCGTTAGCGCCCGAATACAAACCGGAGTAGAATCCGGTTAGTTCCAGTGTTTCCGGCGCCCGCTTGTAGCGATTTACAAATTGTCTAACCAAAGCCAGTAGACAGTGAGCTTCCTGCTGGTTGATCGGAATGCCGAGCCTGCCGTAAATCTCCATGACAGCGCTGGAACCCGAATGTTTGCCCAGGATAAGCTGATGACGGCGGCCAACTATCGCCGGGTCTACACCCTGATAATTGGCCGGATCTTTGAGCAAACCGTCGATATGTATCCCCGCTTCATGGCTGAACACGCGCTTGCCGACCAAACTTTTGCGCCAGCTTAAAGGTTCGCCGGAAGCGGCTTCCACCTTTTCGGAAAGCGTGGGAAAATTGCGGAGATCGATGCCGGTTTCGAGGCCGTGAAGCTGGTGCAGGCCAATCACGACTTCTTCCAGCGCAGCGTTGCCGGCCCGTTCCCCGAGACCGTTTACTGTAGTGCTGACATGGGTCGCCCCGGCTACAACTGCCGCCAGAGTGTTAGCGGTAGCGAGACCCAGATCGTCGTGTGCATGCATTTCGATATCCAGATCGGTAGCGGTACGCAGTTGTTCGATCCATTCAGCCAGCCTGAAAGGCTCCATAATGCCCACCGTATCGGCATAGCGGACGCGCACTGCTCCGGCTTGCTGAGCCGCTTCCGCAATTGTCAGTAGAAAGTTTTGGTCTGCTCGCGATGCATCTTCCATGCCGACGCAAACAGTAAGTCCCATATCCACGGCCTCACGCACACAGTTGTGTATAGCCGCTAACACATGACTGCGATCCCGGCCGAGCTTGCCTTCAATCTGCTGGTCGGAAACCGGAATCGAAAGATTGATGAGTTGTATACCCAATCCGACACAGTCTGCCAGATCCTCCCTACGCATTCTGGACCAGATCATTAGCCGGGCTTTTAGTCTCAATTCCGCCAAAATTTTGATTTCTTCCTGTTCCTTTTGTCCCATCGCAGGAATACCGATTTCCAGTTCCGGCACGCCAAGTGCGTCTAAACGCCGGGCAATGTCGATCTTTTCATCCAGAGAAAACGCTACCCCGGCGGACTGTTCGCCATCCCTGAGGGTGGTGTCGTTGATAATAATTTTGGGTGTGGAAGCCATGATTAACATTTCAAGTTTCAGGCTGAGAAGGAACTTCCGCAGTTACAGGCGGATTTGGCATTAGGGTTGCTGAACTTGAAGCCGGAGCTTTCAAGGCTTTCCTCGAAATCAATGATCATGCCCTGGATTAAGGGTAGGCTTTGAGTGTCTATAAAAACCTTGATATCGCCGGTTTCGATAACGGTATCCGCTTCGGCGCAGACCGATTCCAACATCATGCCATATTGCAGGCCGGCGCAACCGCCGCCTGAAATCTGGATACGGATACCGGTGGCGCCGGATGAAGAACTTCGTAGGAAACGATTCACGGCTGAAATGGCTTTTTCGGTGAGGGTGAGCATGAGTTATCTCCTGTAGCGGATTGTGATGAAATTTATTGTTATAAAGCAATACATATGCCAGTCACTTATTGGTACGGGTGTCAAGTAGGCTTTCATTTCCATATTGTCGATTTTGAAGATCGCTTGAAGAACTTTTTGCGTCAGGCTGACGGATAAGGAACGATTTTGCATTCAGAATCGTTAAGCGTTTATACGGTCAATTTTTTATTTTTTCCGGCATTATTATTGCTAAATACTCTGGCAAAAAGTCGTTGTGTTATGTAATATATAACGAAGCTCCCTTTATCGAGGATCCGCCATGAATTCCACCGCCCCCGCACCCCATTTTTGCGAATGCGATTTCGGTGAGTGCCGTACCGATTTGTTACCGCTATTATTTGAAATGAGTCAGATTGTCACTGAGAGCGGCAATCTGACGACTACTCTGCAGATACTGATCCGTCTGATGAGGCGTCACATGAAGGTGATTCGCGGCATGGTAACGCTCTATGACACAGATTACGGCAAAATTTTTATACACGAAAGTTTCGGTTTGACCGATGAAGAAGCGGCAAAAGGCGTCTATTTTCTTGGCGAGGGTATCACCGGTAAGGTCGTAGAGTCAGGTCAGGCCATCATCGTGCCGCGCATCAGTGAAGAGCCCGAATTTCTTAACCGTACAGGGAGCCGTAACGATATAGCCGATTCCAGGCTGTCCTTTCTTTGCGTGCCTATCATGCGCGGCCGCAAAGTAATGGGAACCATCAGCGCCGAACGCATCTACGACAACCGGGGCTTACTCAAGCTGGATGTGGAAATCCTTTCGATACTGGCAGCTACCACAGCCTCCGCGGTTGAGCTGTATTTATTGGAAAACGTTCGTAAGGTCGAATTAGAAGCTGAAAACCAGCGACTGCGAAACGCGCTAAAGAAGAAGTTTAAACCGGACAACATAGTCGGCAACTCTAAGCCCATGCAGGAGGTGTTTAAGTTAATCGAAAAGGTCAGCCGTTCCCGAACCACGGTGCTGATTCTTGGTGAAAGCGGCGTCGGCAAAGAACGAGTCGCCCACGCCATCCACTACAACAGCCCCAATAGCGCAGAGCCCTTCATCATTTTTAACTGCGCAGCCTTACCGGAAAGTATTATCGAAAGCGAACTGTTCGGGCATGAAAAAGGCTCATTCACCGGCGCTACGGCAATGCGGAAAGGCCGTTTCGAGGAGGCGGACGGCGGCACTATTTTTCTTGATGAGGTAGGCGAACTATCACTGCCCATGCAGGCCAAACTATTGCGTGTGCTTCAAGAGAAAACTTTCGAACGAGTCGGCGGTAACGTCCCTATCAAGGTCAATCTGCGGATTATCGCCGCTACCAATCGCGATCTCCAGGAGATGGTTGCCATGGGCGGATTCCGGGAGGATCTTTACTACCGTCTCAATGTGTTTCCCATCACGATACCGCCTTTGCGGGAACGCGGTAATGACATCATTGAACTAGCCGACTTTATAGTCGCCAAATTTGCAGATGAGATGAATATCGCCATACACCGGATTTCAACGCCGGCCATCAACATGCTGTTGTGCTATCACTGGCCTGGTAATGTGCGCGAGTTGGAGAATATCATAGCCCGCGCCATGGTGCTGGCTGATGATGGCGTTATCCACGGCTATCATCTTCCGCCATCGTTGCAACCACCGGTAGTATCGGAGGTCTCGGGGGGCGAGGGCTGTCTGGAAGCGCGGCTCAACGCCGTCGAATACGAGATGATAGTCGAAGCACTGAAGCTGCATCATGGCAATACCACCGAGACGGCGGTCCAATTAGGACTGACGCGGCGCATGCTGGGTCTACGCATGATCAAGTACGCACTTAATCATAAGGACTATCGCTGAGCCGGAAACTGCACGCAAAGGTACATCCGGCAGCCACTTTGTACCTTTCGGTACGCCAAATGATCTAAGACTTCGGCAAGAACGGCTGGCCTGATGCTTGCAGGGTTTGTTTCGTATTCATCACAAACCGGGAACGAAAATGCAAACCCATTCTATTTCCAAGGCGGCCCCAACAATCGCCAGTTGTAATATCTGCACAATCAGACTTGAGCAGCTTTGTTACCGCCGAGCCTGGTGGTTTCGGGCTTTTCGGGAAATATTAGCCACAGGCATCCGTCTTTTCGCTTTCGCTTACAGACTACGTGCTAACCGTCACCCTGCGCGTTCGTCTATGTGTTACAGCTGTTTACGTTTTCGTAAAAACGCTTTGAAGCAGCGTTCCGATTTGTTCAATTGGTTGGACCGTTATCTCAATCCAGTCTTTAACCGGGTACGCGATTCCTTGCTGACGCCAGAAGAGCTAGAGCAGGCGCGTAAGTTGGCGCGGCAGGCAGCCGAACCGGATTTCTTCGAGTAATCGGCCAATATGGCATTGATGTTGCAACGTTTCCGTCATCACCCTCTGGTTTGGAGAATAACATGAATAGCAAAGACATTCAGGCCCTACTTGATGAGCCTGCCTGTGCGCATAATCGCGGCGCCAAGAGCGGCTGCGCCAAGGGGCAACCAGGCGCCACCCAGGGTGGGTGCGCGTTTGACGGTGCCCAGATCGCCCTGTTGCCCATTGCCGACGCAGCGCATATTGTCCACGGCCCTATCGGTTGCGCCGGTAGTTCCTGGGATGCGCGAGGCACGCGTTCTTCCGGACCTATCCTATACCGGAAAGGCATGACCACCGATCTTTCCGAGATGGATATCATCATGGGACGAGGCGAAAAGCGGTTGTTTTTTTCGATTAAGGAAGTCATTGACAAGTATCAGCCTGCCGCTGTTTTTATTTATAGCACCTGTGTCACAGCCTTGCAGGGCGATGACATCGAGGCTACAGCCAAGGCGGCAGCCAATCGCTGGGGCGTACCGGTGGTGCCGGTTGACTGTGCAGGTTTTTACGGCGGCAAGAGCATGGGTAACCGCATTGCAGGCGAGACTTTGTATAAGCATGTGATTGGCACGCGCGAGCCGGAACCGGTGCCAAAGGCTGCGCAACGCCCCGGCATTCGGGTTCATGATGTAAACCTGATAGGCGAATACAACATCGTCGGAGAGTTCTGGCAGGTGGCGCCGTTATTCGATGAATTGGGTCTGCGCATTCTTTGCACCTTGTCCGGCGATGCCCGCTTTCATGAAGTACAAAGCATGCATCGAGCGGAAGTCAATATGGTGGTGTGTTCCAAGGCGATGTTGAATGTCGCCCGAAAATTACAGGACGATCATGGCGCTCCGTTCTTTGAAGGCAGTTTTTACGGTATCGCCGATACTTCGCAAGCGTTTCGGGATTTTGCCAAGCGTCTGGATGACAACGATCTGATAGCCCGCACTGATACCATGATAGCCCGCGAAGAAGACGCCGCAAAAAAAGCGCTAGAACCCTGGCGGGCACGATTGCAGGGTAAGCGGGCTCTGATTTTTTCCGGCGGCGTCAAGTCCTGGTCGATAATCTCGGCGCTACAAGATTTGCAAATGACGGTAGTGGCCAGCGGCACCGAAAAATCGACCGCGGAAGATAAAGCGCGTATCCGTGAACTGATGGGCGAGAATACCCGCATGATAGACGATAACGATCAAACTGCGCTGATGATGACTTGCCGCGAATATGGGGCGGACATTTTGATTGCAGGAGGACGGTATCTTCAAGCATCGCTGAAATCAGGCATTCCGTTTCTGGATATCAACCACGAACGGGATTTCGGCTATGCAGGTTATGCAGGGATCGTTGAACTTGCCAAGCAACTCAGTTACGCCATAGACAATCCGGTCTGGAGCAAGCTGCATAAACCGGCGCCTTGGAATAGAGATGTGGAGTTAAGCAATTTGTTGAACGGAACATTAGCCTCAAGCGCCTTATCACGCGTTGACAGCGACTTTGAATCCCGGACAGAACGAACTCAGGGCGAGCTTAGTGGAGAAGCGCTTAGGCAAGCAATCCTTTAGGCTTGTCCGCGTAGACTTATGCTCTTAACCATGCATCTATCAGGAATCTCTCGTGGCAAATATCATTTTTCCGAACAAAGCATTAACCGTTAATCCGCTTAAGGTCAGCCAGTCCATGGGAGCATCGCTGGCTTTCTTCGGCATCAATCGCTGCCTGCCGCTTGAACATGGCGCACAGGGCTGCACAGCCTTTAGCCGGGTATTTTTCACCAGGCATTTTCGCGAGCCGATTCCATTGCAAACGACCGCTATGGATCATGCAGTCACTGTGATGGGTGCTGACGCCAATATTATCGAAGCTCTCAAGACGATAACCGAACGCCATCGGCCGGATATAATAGGTCTGGTGACGACAGGCTTATCGGAGACCCAGGGTGCCGATATTTTCGGTTCGATCAAAGAATTCCGGACTGCTTATCCGCAATTTTCCCAGGTGACGGTAACGCCGGTTAATACCCCGGATACTATGGGTTGTCTGGAAACCGGTTTTGCCGCCGCAGTCGAAGCTATCATCGCTACGCTGGTGCCGCAAAGCAACCATTCTGGCCTTAGGCCGAAGCAAGTCAACGTTCTGCTGTCTTTAACCCTAACGCCCGCCGATGTGGAAACCATCGGCGACTGGATTAGCGCTTTCGGATTGCAGCCGGTGCTATTGCCGGATCTAGGCGATTCGCTGGATGGACATATCGAGCAACTTGGCTTTTCCGCCATAACGACCGGGGGAACAGCGCTTGGCCGCATCGCGGCCATGGGGGAGTCCGTAGCCACTTTGGTGATCGGATCATCTCTAAACAAAGCTGCCGATCTGTTGAAGGTCCGTACCGGCGTCCCGAACTACCGGTTTGCCGGATTGATGGGGCTGGAAGCTTGCGATGATTTTACCGCCACCCTTAGTGCTATCAGTTGTATGCCTGTGCCGCGTCAAATCGTTAGGCAGCGTGCCCAGCTACTCGACGCGATGGTGGATTGCCATTCACAGTTTGGCGGCGTACAGGCCGCAGTGGCTGCCGACCCGGAACAACTGGGGATGCTGATTCGCTTTTTTAAAGATTTAGGCGTCGATGTGGTGACGGCGGTTTCCTCGGTTCGTAGCGAGGCTTTGAACGATCTGCCGATGGATACGGTCGTGATTGGCGATTTGGAAGACCTGGAACAAGGCGCCAGAAAAAACGGTGCGGACTTGCTAGTCGCCAATTCTCACTGCGCCGATCTTGCCAGACAGCTTGGCGTGCCATTATTGCGTGCCGGGTTTCCACTCTACGACCGTTTCGGCGGCTTTGCCAGACGCTGGATCGGTTACGCCGGTTCTCGGCAAATTCTGTTCGATATAGCCAATCTGGTTGCCGGGCAACGCCGCGAAATCGCGCCCTACCATTCTATTTACCGGCAAGGCGGAATACGGGCGGCGGAAGCCGGCGCTAGTCATTCGCATGCCGCGTTCATGCACTAAGACGGAGATTAAACAATGATAAAAGTCGCATTCGCTTCCAGCGATCAAAACCATGTCAATCTGCACTTCGGCGCCGGCGAGCGCTTCGTGATCTACGAAGTGGCGCCGGGTAAAGCCGAACTGGTCGCTATCGGTGAATTCACGCCGGCAGTGATGACCGGGGATAACCGTTTTAAAGACGTGCCGTTTGGCCAGAACTCTTTCATTATGGAAGAAATTTCAGCCAACCCGGATGCCGTGCATATGACTCATGAAGATAAAGTCGCCTCTAAACTGGAGTTTTTGAAAGACTGCGCCGCAGTCTATGCGGCTTCCATCGGCGCTTCGTCCATCAAACGCATTATGGCGGCCGGCATTCAACCGATCATCGTCAGCACCGGCAGCGCGATACTCGATCATCTCAACGAAGTGAGTATCGCCTTGGGTTCGGGCGGGGTGGCTTGGATCGAAAAGGCTAAAGCCAAAACCAGGCCGACGGACCGTTTCGATGTTTTAGCCGAGCAGGGCTGGGATGGCGGCGAAGATGCCGATGCGTTAAACAGGCATATGGCCTCCGGCATTGCCGTTCATTAAATCTTGCAGACGATTAGCAACGGGGGATATCAGTGATAGTGGCTGTATCGACTGTTGCTGTTGCTGCTTTAATACCGCAACCCTTAACAGGAGAATACTCATGGAGTCCAGTTCCGAATCGATCCTAGATGATGTTTGCAACAGTAACGTAGAGGTGCCTTACGCTCTGGTTGCCGCCACGGTTGAAACCCTAAGGCCGGGCGTGCAACAGGATGGCGGCGACCTTGAACTGGTCAAGATTGAAGGGCTTAGAATCTTCATTAAACTCAGCGGAGCTTGCACGACCTGTACCCTGGCCGGGCAAACGCTAGGCGGGGTGCGGCGGAAGCTGGTGGAAGTGCTGGGAATACCGGTTCGTGTCGTGCCTGCGGTCTAAAGATCATGAAGCAATGAAGCACGAAGACTTTTGGCTATTAGGACTTTAATTGGCCGTTTAGGGAGTAGATGACATGTCCATGTTTATTGACAGCGACGAATGTACAGGCTGTGGCGACTGCGAGCCGGTTTGTCCCACGAACTCGATCGGCAGCCAAAATGGGGTTTTCATAATCAACGCCGCCAGTTGCACCGAATGCGAAGCTGAATTCGACGTACCGCGGTGTGTCTCCGTGTGTCCCACGGACTACTGCATCCAGCCTCTGGAGGATTAAACGATGGCGACGAAACTTTCTGACGAATTGGCGCTACGCATTGGTGTGGCCGCCCGCTGCTTGCCGGGAGTGGGTGTACAGCAACTGGTCTCGGTTCTGGTGGATGAACTCGGTATGCCCATCACTGCCGGAAAGCTCCAGCGTTTGACGTTTTCCAGGCTGCGCCGCGCCTGTCAAGGCGCGCTTGGCGATATGCCCGGCAGAGACCTGGCCCGGTCGCTGTCCTACCTGAATGGTAAAACAGCCATCCGAGTGCTGGATACCCCCGCACCTATTCTCGAAGCCAACGCAGACGGCGATCGGGACGGTCATTTGCGAGTCGCTGTCGCATCGGATGACGGCGAACGTCTGGATGGGGACTTTATGACCTCAAGACGTTTCCTGATCTATCAGGTTTCACCTACAGCACTCCGGCTGATAGACGTACGGGAAAATGCCGGTGGCGGCAGCCGTAACGATAGAAGGCAAACCCGCCTGCGCCACATTACCGACTGCCGCCTGGTGTATGCTAAAGCGATGAGCACGACTGTTAGCGCCTCTTTGGTCGCCATCGGCATTCATCCGGTCAGCGTCTCCGAGTCCGCGCCGGCCCGTGCAGCTTTGGCCGGTTTGCAGCAAACTCTGGAAAAACACCCTCCGCCCTGGCTGGCGAAAGCTGCAGGGCTGCCCTTGCGGATGTCCCGGTATGGACGAGAGGCAAACTTTGCTTTTCAGTTGTAAACCCGCAAAACAGGGCGACTGCCTACACGCAAAGGCTGGTTTGTGCGCAGACCGGCCCCTTGGGTATCAAATATATTTCATCCGGATATTCATGGTCTTCACCCGGTAAGCAATTTTTCTGGGTGTCATGTTGAGCAGTCTGGCAGCTTTGGCCTGTACCCAGCCGGCTTCCTCCAAGGCTGCGATGACTTTCTCCCGCTCGGCCATGTCTTCTGCACTCAATCTTGAGTCAACGGCGGGAACCGAGACGAGGTTAAGTTGCTCTTTAAAACCGGTAAGGGAAATCGTTTCCCGATCGATCATGCCGTTTTGGCTCATGATGCTGGCTCGTTCCAGAATATTTTCCAATTCACGCACGTTTCCCGGCCAATCATGGTTCCTTAGCTGGCGAATGGCGCTTTCTTTGATTTCCAGTCGGCGGCCTCCCTGCCGCTTTGAAAGGCGGGCAAGGAAAACCCGGACAAGCTCGGGAATATCGTCCAGCCGGTCGCGTAGCGGCGGGATGTAAATAGGCATGACGTTGAGGCGGTAATATAAATCTTCCCGGAAGCGCCCTTCCCGCACAGCTTCTTCCAGATTCCGATTGGTGGCAGCAATAATACGGACCTGAACCTTTAAGGTTCGATTGCCGCCAATCCGCTCGAATTCGCCTTCCTGCAGCACCCGCAATAGCTTGGCTTGAAAGTCGGGGGAGATTTCGCCAATTTCATCAAGGAAGATCGTGCCATGGTCAGCCAGTTCGAAACGGCCTTTCCGTTGCTGTAACGCACCGGAAAATGCGCCTTTCTCGTGGCCGAATAATTCCGACTCCAGTAAGTTGTCGGCCAGGGCCGGGCAATTCAGTTTGATGAAAGGTCCGTCTGCACAGGCAGAGTTGTAATGAATGCCGTTGGCGATAAGCTCTTTGCCTGTGCCGGATTCGCCGCGAAGCAGCACGGTCGTTTTCCATTTGGCAACCTGCCTGACTTGCTCGGAGAGTTTTAGCATAGCCGGCGTGCGCCCGGCGATGTTCTCCTGGCTATAGTTCCGGTGCAGACACCGATTGGGCGCATCCTGTTCTTTGGCCGATATCCTTTGTTGCATAGTTCTCAGCATTTCCACATTTTCGGCAATCAGGTTCGCGACCATTTCCATAAAGCGGGCTCGCTCATTCAAGCAATGCCTGTTCGCCGGTTGCGCAGCCAACACGCCAACGATGCCGTCGTCGCCAAGCCTGATTGGCGCACAGATGAAAGGTAGGTTTACATCGTACAAACCCAGTTTGCCAAGAAATCTTGATTCGTTGGCGAGACGTTCGATTACCAGGGTGCCGCCTGCTTCCATGACGGCGCACATCAGGCCTTCACCCGGTTCGTAGCGTACTGAACCGATGGCGGATTGGTCTTTACGACTACGCACAAGGTAGACATCCAGCGCCCCGGTTTGCCGGTCGCGTATCGCTATCAAGCCCGAACACAACCCTGACATTTCATGAAGCAAGTTCAATACTTGTTGAAGTTTGTCGAGTAATATCAAAGGGCTGTTTAGAACCGAGCCGACTTGATAAAGGGTTTCCAATTCCTGCACAATAAGTCTGGCTCGATTCAATTGGCTCGAATAATACGGCCACATCTCAGCCTGTTGCTGTTTTTGCGGCTGATCGCGGCTAAACATCGTTTTTACAACCTGATTCCGTACCATACACAGTGGTGTCCTTTAGCCGATAGAAATATAGCTCGGCACAATCGTTCCCGACGGTTGAGCATTGCCCGTTATTGCTGCGCTTTTCCGTTTAAGCCAAACTTAAATCCGTTATGCCGGCTTAGGGTTTTAAGGCAATAAGCGAAAGTCAAAACTCCGGTGTAATACCGTACTCCTCATAAATGGCGTCTCTTGCCTTCTGAAAGTCCTGCATGTTGAATTCAAAACCGTTTTCTTTGAGATATTGCCAATTGCTTTGTTCATCTTCGCAATCGTTGATGGTGCGGCGAAACGCTTCGTCGGCGCGCATTCTTTTGATGTAGGCGATAGCAGATTCTACGGACATGATATAAATTTCCTCAAAGTTGAATGGACAAAAGGCATGGGCTCATCAGGAAGATAAAGCACCAAGTAAATGAGCGCGGATACGCGCGCCGATCAAGTTGATCAAGGTCACCAGGACTAGCAAAACGATAATCAAGGCCAGCGCTTCCCGATACTCAAAAAGATGAAAGGCGGTGACGATTTCCAGGCCCAGGCCCCCCGCGCCGACAACGCCGAGCGTCGTTGCGGCGCGGACATTATGTTCCCAGCGGTACAGGGTGACATCGATAAGCCTTGGCAGGATCTGCGGCCAGACGCTGAATCTTAGAACGCCGATTTCCGATACGCCCTGGCTGCGCAATGCAGCGCCTGGGGCAGGGTCCACATGTTCGAGAATCTCGGCGCAGAATTTACCTATCATGCCGGTGGAATGGCAAGCCAGCGCAAAAATGCCGGGCAAGGGGCCGAAGCCGACAACGGCAACGAAGACGATGCCCCAAACCAGGCCCGGAATGGAGCGCAGGATATTCAAAAACAGCAGGATCGGTCCGCGCAGCAACGCCGGTCCGATATTGCGGGCCGCCAAAGCGCCAAGCGGTATCGCCGCCATGCTACCGAGAAACGTGCCGACCACGCTCATGCAAAGGGTGTCCAGCAATGGCTTGCCCCACTTTGCCCAGCGGCTGAAATCGGGCGGAAAAGCATCGCCGGCCAGCGTTGCGATGGTCGGCAGCGCATCGGCGTATCGCTGGGGATCAAGCGCACCGGCATAGACGAATGCCGCTGCGGCGATGCAAAACCCCATCGTGAAAGCAACTGCATGCCGCCAGGCGCGGCGCCTGCTCAACACCAGTATCGCCTGCAAATCGGGGCGGGTTTGTTCTAATCCGGCTTCTATCGCGGCACTCATGGCACAATCGCCACGGCATCGGGGCGTTCTCCGGCAATGACGCCTATCCAGTGGCGGACAAGGTTGACGTCCGAGTCGCCGGCAGCAATAAAGGACTGTGCTCGAAACACCTTAAGCGCTTCCGGGTCGTTGATATCGATAAATGCCTTGCGGATTTTTTCCTTGAGCGCCGGTTCCAGTCCCTGGCGAAAAGTCCACATGTATTCGGGAATCGCCTGCGATTCGGCCAGGACTCGGACGCTGTTGGCGTCAATCTTGCCGTCGTTGAGCAAACGCTGGAATATCGGCTTCGATAAACCGCCTGCGGCCACCTTGTGGTGGGCGACAGCGAAGGCGACAGCGTCGTGCGCGCCAAGCACGCGCAATTCATAATCGCGGCCGGAAACCAGCCCCGCTTCGGCGAACATATAACGCGGCGCCCAAGTACCGGAAGTGGAGGCCGGATCGCCAAAGGCAATTTCCTTGCCTTGCAAATCCGCCAGGCTGGTGGCCGGGCTATCGGCAGGCACGATGACCACCGCCTGAAAGGTCGGCCCCACCCCGTCATGGGAAGGCCGGGCGAAGGGTTCCAGCTTGGCATGTTTCGCTTGCAGAATATAAGTGACCGGGCCTAAATAAGCGATGTCCAGGCGGCCAAAGCGCAGCGCTTCGCTGGTCGCGGCATAATTAGCCCCTACCACCAGTTCGACCGGCATGCCAAGCTGCTTTTCCAGATAGGCCCTTAAGGGTTCGTTGAGACGCATGACAGTTGGCGCCGACTCGCCGGGCAGCAGGCCCACCACCAACTTATCGGGACGATCATCGGCCTGCACTGTCGGTAAACAGCAGAGCGCGGCGAGTAAAGACAAGCGTTTTAAAATAGTGCTCAACATTTAATGGCTCCTTCGTTATTGAGGGGGAAAGGCGTTATAAACCAATCTTGGACTCATTACCCATAACCTGAAAAATCTGTTTTTGCATTTCGGCATTAAAATTTTCCGGTGTTCCATCGAAAGCGATACTACCCGCAGCCAACGCGATTACCTTATCCGCCAGTAACAAGGCTGTATCGATCTGATGCATCACCAGGATCACCGTGACGCCGTCGCGGGCCGCCATCTGCTTTATGGTGTCGCCCATTTGCTGCACCAAGGCCGGATCGACAGAGGCAAAAGGCTCGTCGCCGAGCAGCAATCGGGGCTTTCTGATCAGCGCTCTAGCGACCCCGACCCGTTGCCGCTCGCCACCGCTAAGATTTGAAGTGCGAACGCCGGAGCGGTGCAAAAGCCCGACATCGTCAAGCGCTTTGGCCGCCCGGTAACGCATGGCTTGCGGCCAAGGCAAAAGCGAGAGGGGGTGGCGTTGATCCGCCAGCCCCAGCAAAACGTTATCGATCGCACTCAAGCGGTCTATCAACGCGTGTTCCTGAAAGACCGTCGCTATGCGGCGGCGAAATGCCCGCAAGTTTTCCCGCTTTTCCAGATGGCTGATGCCGTCTACGGTGATTTGTCCGGCAACCGGACGCAGCAATCCGTTCAAAGTGGCGAGCAGCGTAGTCTTGCCGACGCCGGACGGTCCGACTATGGCGGTAATTTTTCCCTGCGGGATGACGGCGGAAATATCGTGCAGCACCTCAGTCGGGCCGCGCCGAACCGTTACATGTTCGAGTTCGATCATCATGGTTTCCCGGAGACGTTACCGCTCTCGCGCTCATAGGTTCGAAAAGCCTCCACCAAACGATCCAGCACCAAAGCGGAAGATTCGAACATCGCTTTAAACAAAGGCTCATCCACCCCGTCCGCGTCGCGGCGCAGGTGTTCGGCAGCCCCTTGCAGGCGGCTGCTCATATTGCGTACATGATGTAAAGGATTGGGGTCTGGCATGGCGGTATCATCTCCTAGCTGTATTTAGGCAACCGAAGAAAGAACGGGGCGGCCTTCGTTAGAGTGAGCGTTATCTATCGAAATCGGTTCGCGGACATTGCCGGCGTCTTCCTGACCGCTATTTTCTGGTTCCCGATCCAGCAAATAATCGCTATTGCGCGGACCACCTAGGGCTTTACGTAACCATAGCGGCGGGAGGCCGTTGTTCATCAACTGTTGCAAGTAGGCGATCACCTCGTCAATATCTTTGCCTTTTTCCATCTTCACCGGAAAGACGTTGGCATCGCGCAGTTTCACCGCCGCCACATCGCTCAAGCCCTTGGTGAATACCACATGGCATCCCTTCACAGCTGCAACTCGCGGCGTCGTCCGATCGCCGCCGGCATTCAGGCCCTCATCTTCCATCCAGCAGCTTCCGCCATTCTTGGCGCTGCCTTTGTGTTCGCCGGCATCACCGCCGCCATTAAAGCGAATCACATCGATAAACTCGCTATCATGATAGGTCACGTCGTAAAAGACGATTTGTTTAGCGAGCGCGAAAGCACAATCAACGCGGGTGAGACTGTTACTGGTTAAAGCAATTTTTATATGGCCTGGCTTAGACATGGGAATTCCTTTAAGTAGGTATAGTAATCATGGTTTCGTTAAAACTTGTTTCAGGTCATCGGCTGTCCGACAACCATGGTCTCCCGCCCGAAACGCTGGCGAAATTCAAGCGGTAATTCGGTTTGATAAGGTTTGCGGGCCTGCCAACGCGGCAAATCCGCCTCCGGCAGATAGCCGTCCTTTAGCGCTTCCACAGGCACAATGTGCATGACATCTTTTATGACAACGAAAAAATCGATGGGATAACGCACCGGGTCGGTATAGAGTTCGCCGATATCGAAACGGTAACGGCCATCGTTAAACTCGTAGCGTGGGTTATCGCAATCCAGACGGAAATACCGGTTAAAAAAGCCGCGCGGCCTAAACTGGTAAAGTACCCGGTCCTGATCGGCGAACTTGCGTATTTCGGCGACGATATCGAGAAAATATTGCAGCAACAGCAACTCGGAATAAGCCTCCGCATACGGTTGGCGGAACGAATCCAGATAGGCGTAGACAAAGGATTCCATCAGCCTGAGTCCGACCGGGGTAATATTCAACGACAATGCGCAACGTTTGAAGGTACAGGACATCCTGACCAATCCCTCGCCAAGCTCCATGCGGCCATCTTGGTGTATCGCGGAAATTCTGTACACTCTGAAAATCCGGTAAATCTCGGCAACCATTTTTTCGGTTGCCGTGCTTCGCGGCAGAGCCAAATACTTTTCCCAGGATGACAAGCCTTCCATTAGATCGGCATCCCGCTTCACCAGAAAGGACTCCAGCAATAGCGCGGCGGTATGCAAACCCAGGCTATCGGCTGGTTCCTGTTTGCCAGACGAATCTTCACGAAACGGCAGCTTTCTACGTTTCGTATACAACTCGATCTGCCGATATTCGGGCAAGGACCAACCGTATCCGAAATGCTGCCGGCTTTCCGCTAATAGTTGATTAAGTGCGTTCATATCAGCTCATGCCTAGCTATGGGAGAAGTAACTTGAAACACGCCGGCCGATAACGGCCGGCGTTCACAACTATGGATCTGTTACCAGGTATTAAGAATCCATTCTTTATCCTTGTTGTATTCCATATGGGCAAACAAGGCATTGGCGATCGCCTCGCCCAACTCCATAGCCCCTTTGTAACCTACCGTCGGTTTTCGGTAGAGGCCGGCCCGGTCGAAGGTCGGAAAGCCGACTCTAACCATGGGGATATTGTTATAGATGGCGATATAACGGCCTTTTGAGTGCCCCATGATGAGATCGAGCTTGATTTCTCCATTGGTAATCCGCTTTTCCAAGTCCCAGAGGTCAGCGTTATGTATGACTTCCATATTGAAATGCACTTTATTTTCCAGAGCTTTCAAACGCGGGTCTTTTTTGTACTTTTTGCCCTGATCATCGCCTATCAATAAAAGCACCGGTTCCAGCTCTACTTCCAGGCAGAACTCGGCAAGGCCGATCACTAAATCCGGGTGACCGTAGATCGCCACCTTTTTGTTGGCGAAGAACATGTGGGCCAGATCGGCCAACGCATCCAGGGCGATGCCGCGTTCATGCACCAGAGATACCGGTATTTCTTTACCGGTGATCTCGCTGATTTTGCGCAACATGTCATCGGTATTTTTGATGCCGTAAGGCGTACTGACCAGATTCTGCGGCACTTCAAACGCTTCTTGCAGATAATCGCCGGCAATAGCCCCTTCATAGCGGGCCAAAGACAGCGTGGCCTTGGCGTTGGCGCTGTCTTTTAACTGCTCGACAGTCGTGCGTCCCATAGGCAGGATGGATTTATCCGGCATCATCGGTGAATCGAAATGTTCGGTATCCATAAAAAAGGTGGCGTTGACACCCATTTCCTGCATGTAGTATTTCAGCAATATCAAATCGCCGGGGTTGATCCAGCCTGGGAAAACATTCAGCTTGCCGTTTGGTGTTCCCTTAACGGCGATTGTTTTCACGATAGACTTGACGCACTCGCTGTAACCCGTGACTTGGCTACCCTTGAAGCTTGGAGTATGCACCGGAGCCAGAAATATTTCGCGGTCAGGGAATTCCGCTTTGAGCTGCTTATCCAGCACCCGGATGCATTTCTCGATATCGTCGCCGATCACCTCTGTCGAGCAGGTGGTGATAATCGGCACGACCTTCAGATTGGGGTAGCGCCGGGCCAGCACCATCACGCCTTCCTCGACCCGCCCGTGACCGCCGAACACGGCGGACTCTTCATGCAGGGAAGTCGAGGCGATATCGAAATTTTCCTTGAAATGTTGCGCAAACAACAAGCGGACAAACATGCTGCAACCCTGTCCGCCGTGCACCAACGGTATGCAGTCGGTAACGCCGATGCCGGCATATTGCGCGCCGGCCGGTTGGCAATCGTACATCGGGTTGATAACGCCTTCCCTGTCTTTAGCGACCAGTTTAAATTCGGCCGCTGGTTTTTCGGCCACTTCACATTCAGTCATAAATAATTCCTCAATACAGGCGGTGGTTAAGTTCGCGGTTATGCGACTTGGTGATGGCGATATCCAGCAAACGTTCCTTTAAGCCATCCATCAAGGCTTTGACCTCCGGTTCCAATACGTCTTTAATCCACGGATAACGTTCCCGGCAATCCGTCACCATGACTTTAGCCTCGGCGCAATGCAGTTTATCGGTTGGTGTTTCCCGCGAGGGTTCACGGCCCACCAGCATGTCCGCGGCTTTCGCCAGAATACCGTCGATGTTTTCCTGACGATCCCAGGTGCGGGAGGAGAATTGCCACAGGCAACGTTCCTGCACGTAGTTATAAAGGTCGCCGATTTTGCTTTCAGATACGGTTATGCTCATGACACGGCCCTTTTCAGTGGCTCCTCAGCGGAGGTTGTGTTCGCGTTATCGAAGAACCGCGGATAAACCGGATTGGCTTCCACTCTGGAGTCCTGATCGGTCATGGTGGACTCGGCAACGCGGATGTCGATACCGGCCAAATGCTTCAGCGGATTATGGACGGCGTTGTACATGTCGCGGGCCAGGTTCACGAAACCTTCGAAACCCATGTAAGGCCCGTTGTGATAGGCATGGCCATTAACGTATGGGATATGCAGCTTTTTCACTAGCTCACCGACACGGGGGCCGGTAAAGATCACGTCCGGTTTCACCAGATCGATAATTTCGAAAAACTCCAGTTCATTACCGTCGTCAACGTAATAAGTACCTTCCCGACCTCTGGCGATAACTTTTTCAAAATCTTCTTCGTGGCCGAATTTTGACGACATGGCGACGACGTGAACACCCAGATCGTCTTCCACTGATTTGGTCCAGTGCCACAAACGAGGGCCCCCGGTCCAGATGGCCATTTTTTTGCCGGCCAACCGTTCCTTGTACCAATCCAGTTTAGGCTTCCATATTTCGAATTCCTCGGCGATCAATTGCTCGCCGCGTTCTTCGATCCCAAAGAAAGCACAAATTTTGCGGATGCCTTCCGCCATATAATTGAAGCCCCAGGAATCGATGTCGAGACGCGGAATGCCGTACTGTTTTTTCAATTCGTTGGCGATATAACCGGAAGAGCGGGCGCAATTGACCACATTGAGCTGGGCTCTATGCATTTTGCGCAAGTCGTCGTAATTGGCGTTGCCGGTGAAATGGCCGATGACCTGGATACCGAGCCTGTCCCAATAGGTCTGCAATAACTGGGTATCGCCCTGGATGTTGAAGTCGCCGATGAAATTCATGGTGTAATCGCTGGTGATCTCCGGTTCCAGCGTGCCGACTTTCTCGTTAATCCAGCCGATATTGAGTACGTGGTGGCCTTTGGACTGAGAAACGCCGGAGAAACCGGGGCATTCGACGGTAAAAATGTCTACATCCGGCCTTTCCTTCATCACTTTTTTGGCCACTGCTTTGATATCGTCGCCGATCAGCGCGGTCGGGCAGGTGGTGTAAACGATCATGCGATTGATGTGAGGCATTTCGTTGAATGCTTCGTGCATGCTTTTCTCCAGGCGCTTCTCGCCGCCGAAGACAATTTGGTTCTCCTTCATATCGGTGGACCAGACATACTTCATATTGAAGTGGCCGGTATCGGTCGGATAACGTTTTGTATGCCAGGTATCGTAAGCACAGCCGATAGGGCCGTGTATCATTTGAATGGTGTCTTTCAGCACGCCGCCGATGACCAGCTTGGCGCCGCAGAATGCGCAGCCTCGCTCTGACAAAGTGCCGGGAATAGTCGCCGCATTGGATATCGGCAGATACTCTCTAGTGTCTTCATCGGGTGCTTTTAGATAGATATGTTTTTCCCGTTCAGGGATAGCTGAATCGCAGCTGAGTAATACCATGGGCATGGTCGGTCTCCTGGTTGGATTTAAGGGCTTGCTCGCTTCTTCGGCAATAATGTCGAAGCAGTTGAGAAACAAATTGCATTGACCATGCCAGTTTGCTCGAAACTGTTGAATGCCGCTTGTTGTATGGCTGGTAAGACGGTTTAAATCGACAAGTAATGAATTTGGATAAGGCGTATCGTTCTAGAACGTACGAACAGGTTTGATCTGTTCATTTGCGTACTATTTAAAAAAAATTAGATTGAAGTGTCCTACGGAAAAAATTCCTGATGGTCATCCTGTCCTTTGGCTGCTTTCATCTAACCATTTCCAGAATTTTGGAGCTCCCTGATACCCGGGATAACGAGAAATTTCGATTTTATTTCTAAACAGGATCAGGCAAGCTATCCCCGGCAAAAAACCGGGTATAAGTTACCGTGGCCGCCTTGCACGACCAGATATTCATTACGGATAGGACGATCTTCAAAGTAGCATTCCAGAATTTCCCGAACGCCGGCAGCATAACGGGTTTGTGCCGACAAGCTGGTACCTGAAATATGCGGAATCATACCGTGATTTGGCATGGTTCTCCAAGGATGGTCATTGGGTGTGCAGGTTGCGGGAACCAAACGTCACCCGCATAGCCCGCCAACTGGCCGCTTTCCAAGGCGTTAGCAATCGCATCCCTATCGCACAATTTACCGCGAGCAGTGTTAATCAGGTAAGCGCCGCGTTTGAAATTTTTCAACGTCTGCTCGTTGATCATGTGCTCGGTTTCCCGCACGGACGCAAGACCTGACACCGGTTGTTGCTTATTGGACAATACTGGAAGTCTTGAAATATCTGCAAGCATGCGTGGAACTCTGTTTGGGTTAACCGCCTTGCACATTCTTGCATGTTTTTCTTGATTTGATTTAAGCGCTTTAATCCTCTCAGTAAGCTCGGATTTTATTTCTTGAAAATTTCTATAGATTGATTCTGTTTCTTCAGATCTGGCACCCATGCTTTTTTGTATTTTTGCGGTCTGGTGTATCAAGTAATCGATTCCGGATATGTTACGCCACATCATACTTCCCTTGTAAGGACGCCATTTATTCATAGCGTCTTTCCAAGTTTCATAACACTGAATCGCATTAATCTTCATTTTATTTGAGTTCGAATCTATGTCTATGATTTTCATGTCTTTTCATGTAAAAATCTAATATCTTATAACTTTACATGAAACAATAAAAAAAACATGTACTTAACAGATAAAGTCGGGAGAAATACCCGAAAAAAGAGTCGGGTAGAATTATTTTTGATGGCAGCATAAAAACTATTTAACCTGCCTGCTGACGACGTTCATCAGAGGCGGACATAAAAGAGAATTAATAACCATGAAAAATCACATGCCCTCCCCTAACTTGTATTAAAACGTTTTCCCTCTCATCTACAAAGCCTTGGAAACCGCCTGAATAATATTCATCAACATGTTCGGAAAAATACCCAACCCTACCAGCAGCAAAGTCAAAACGGCGAGCGCTAAGCTGGAAATCCAGGCATTATTCGCTTTGCCGGAATAAACAACCGTTGCGTCCAGGCTCGACGACATAACAACGATGATTCTCAAATAGTAATAAAGCCCGACACCGCTGCCAATAATAATAGCGGACAGCAAGCCCCACAATCGGCTATCGGCAGCGCTGACGAAAAGATAGAATTTACCCATAAATCCGGCCGTCAGCGGAATGCCGACCAACGAGAGCAGCATCAAGGTAAAAGTTGCGGCTAACCACGGCCTTCGCCAAAACAGGCCACGAAAAACAGACATATCATCTGCTTCCGTTTGCGGCGTTGAAAGTACGGAGACGACACCGAAAGCGCCAATCGTGGTAAGGAAATAGGCAACCAAATAAAAGCCAGCCGCTTCGACTGCCAATGCTGCCGAAATGCCGGCACCCGCAATAAATACCACCAGTAGATAACCCATGTGCGCGATAGACGAATAGGCTAGCAAGCGTTTCACATTATTTTGCAACAAAGCCAGCAAGTTACCGCCCAATATCGATAGGATGGCAATAATACTGAACACGGACAGTAAAGGCGTGTAAGCGTAACTATCCGTATTCACGAAATATCTTAGCAGGAGGATAAAAACCGCCCCTTTTGAAACAGTGGCGATGAATGCTGTGATTGGTGCCGGCGCGCCTTCGTATACATCCGGGGTCCATAGATGGAAAGGAATGAGGGAAAGCTTGAAGCCCAGCCCGGTGACGATGAGTAAGACTCCGCCAAAAACCATGACATTCAAATCCTGCTGACGCGTCATATAACTGCCGATGCCGTTAAAGTAGAGTTCGCCGCATTGTGAGTAGATCAACGCCATTCCCATCAGCAGGAAGGCCGATGACATGCCGGATAAAATCAGGTATTTTATCGCCGCCTCCATAGGGCGCGACTGATTGAGCGGATAACCGATCAGCACAAACAGGGAGATGCTGAGTATTTCCAGCCCCATAAATAAACTTGCAAAATGACTACTGCTGACCAGGACCGATCCGCCCAGGAGTGCAGTCAGCAATAGCAAGGGCAGTTCTTCATTTTCTCCTTCGCACTCTTTGAAATAGTCATAACAAAACCCCAATACCGCAAGACCGGCCATCAGCAGTAATGCCATAAAAAAACGAGCGTAGACATCCACCCGGATCAATGAAGTGGCCTGAATCGGACTTTCCCAACCGCAGATGCTAAGCGCTATCAATGAAATCAAGATCCCGCAAGCCGCAAGACTGTATGCCAAAACGAAATTTCGCCGGATGGCAATGCCGATCATGACCACTACAGCGGAACCGGCAATAATGATAATAGGCGCTATGCCGAGCAACTGGTTAATATTCATTGCGGCACCATCGCCACGACCTGTTGCATCTCTTGCTTTAGTGCAGAAGACGAGAGGTTTAATACTGTTTGAGGAGCCAGACCCAGCCAAACTGTGGCGAGCACCAGTATCGCTAGCGATACCCATTCCCGGCGGTTGAAATCGGACAAAGGGGAATTATGAGACTGTGGGCCGTAAAAGACTTTTTGTATCATGTTAAGCGCATAGACCGGGGCTAGAATAAGGGCCAGGGTCGCCACAACTGTCAACAACAGATTGACACTGAAAGCCCCCTGCAACACCAGGAATTCACCAATAAAGTTTCCCAGCCCCGGAAGGCCCAGCGAGGCCAGGGCAAAGAACAATGCTAACGCCGACAGGCGCGGCAGTAGGGGCCAGAGCCCGCCCATATACCGCATTCCCCGGGTATGCAGGCGTTCTTGCAACGCGCCGGCTATCATAAATAAGGCTGCGGCGCTGATGCCATGGGCCAACATGGTCACGACCGAGCCTTGTAAGGCGATAAGGTTCCAGGAAAATATCCCCAGCAGGATAAAACCCATATGACTAACACTGGTATAAGCAATCAGCCGTTTTAGATCGGATTGGGCGAAAGCCATCATGGCGGCATAAACCACGCCTATCGTACCCAGCAGCATGGCAATCGGGGCAAATTGATGCGCTGCTTCCGGAAACAAAGGAATCACAAAGCGAAGCAAACCGTAAGCGCCGGTTTTAAGCATGACGCCCGCCAGGATAACACTGCCTCCGGTAGGGGCCTGGGTGTGAGCATCCGGCAACCAGGTATGAAACGGCACCATCGGCAGCTTGACGGTAAACGCCATAAAAAATCCCAGCATCAGCCAAAATGCAACTTCGGGCTTAATACTGGTATTGAGCAATTCGAAATAATCGAAAGTTGCGGCGCCGCTATGGTTCCGGTGTATCAACACCAACGCGACGATAGACAGCAACAGCAGCAGACCGCTGGTTTGCGTGAAAATCATGAATTTTATGGCCGCATAAGTCCGGTTTTCATGTCCCCAGATACTGATCAGAAAATACATCGGAATAATCATCAGTTCCCAGAAGAAAAAAAACAGAAATAGATCAACCGCCAGAAAGATGCCAACGGTGCCGGCCAGACACGCCAATAAATTAAAGAAATAGAACCCTTGCCGATGCTTGATTTCGGTCCAGGAACTGCTGATCGCCATAAACCCGAGCAAGACCGTCAAGGAAATCAGTAACAGGCTAAGTCCATCCATAGCCAGATGAAAACCGATGCCAAAGCGCGGAATCCAGGAAAGAAACAACTCGGCAAACCAGGGCGATGGTAAACCTTTAGCCGGCTCATTAGCCGCCGAACATTGCATGATTGTCAATAGCGCTTCAAGCGCAAGGGAAATGACCGCTATCCAGCGCGGAATTCCTGAGTTCCAGCGCTCTGAAAACCAGGCCGCACCCGCGCCTAGAAACAAAACGCAAATCAGCGCCAGCATTATCACGACAGACACCCAATGGCGATAATAAGCACCGTACCGAACACCATAGAGGTGGCGTACCAACGGATACGTCCGGTTTGAGAGGCGCTTAACCAAGAGTGGCCGCCACGGCACAGATAGACTAGCGCCGTATATAAGCCATCCAGGACATCGTTTCGATTGAGCTCGCTGACGGTTTTAAAGGGCTGCGCCACGAAGTAGTCATAAAACTCATCCATGCACCAACCTTTAAACCAGAAACTCTGTATAGTCTTTACCCAGCCGCAATCGGCGAGACGCCGGACAGACAAAGTGCCGGTTAGATAGAACAGTATAGCGATTAACAAGCCGATAAAAGGCGCCATAACGGTTATCACGGAGACAGGATTGAAATCCTGAGAAGGTTTCTCAGCTACAAAAAAAGGAAATACGGAATCCAGCGGAATTTGCAGCATGCCGCCACATAGAGCCAATCCGCCCAGCAGGATCAACGGTACGTTCATTTGCCAACCGGGATGCTTTTCGACAGCAGGGGCCGCTGGTCCGAAAAACACCAGGAATACCAGACGGAAACTGTATAGCCCCGTGATAACCGCGCCTATGCAACCCGCTACCCAAAGCAGACAAGAGGCGTCGAAGGCCGCCAACAGTATCTGATGTTTGCTGTAATAACCCGAGGTGAATGGCAAACCTGTCAAAGCCGCGCTGCCGATCAAAAAACTCCAGAAAGCAAGCGGCAGGTTTTTCCGCAGCCCCCCCATCTTGAAAATATTGTGCTCGTGATGAAAACAATAAATCACCGCACCTGCCGCAAGGAACAGCAGCGCCTTGAAGAAGGCATGAGTCAGCAAATGAAAAATTGCCGCAGACCAGGCGCCGACGCCTAAGGCCAGAAACATATAGCCGATCTGGCTGATAGTGGAATAAGCGAGAATTCGTTTAATATCGGTCTGGACCATTGCAGAACAACCCGCCATCAACAAAGTGATGGTACCGATGATGGCGACCAGGAATTGAATCGAAGGGGCCAGCGTAAACAGGTCATGAGTTCTGGCAATCAAATAGACGCCGGCAGTTACCATGGTGGCGGCATGGATTAGCGCGCTAACCGGCGTTGGGCCTGCCATTGCGTCCGGCAGCCAGGATTGTAAAGGCAATTGCGCGGATTTTCCTACCGCGCCGCCCAGCAGCAGTGCCGCAACGGCGACCGGCATAAGGCCACCGGGGCTCCATTGCTTAGGAGCCTGGATCAGGATGGACTGAATATCAAAGCTCTGCAACTGAGTGAAAAGCAGAAACAGGCCCAATAACATCGACGCATCGCCGGTTCGGGTCATCACAAAGGCTTTACGGGCCGCATAGCCGTTATCCGGGTCCCGATACCAGAAGCCGATCAGCAAATAGCTGCCGAGGCCGACACCTTCCCAGCCCAGATAAAGCAGTACCAGATTATCTGCCAACACCAGCACCAGCATGGCGGATACAAACAGGTTCATATAGGCGAAATAACGCGAGAAGTCGAGATCGGCGGCCATAAACTCTGCGGAATACAAATGGATCAAAAAGCCGACGCCGGTCACGACAAACAGCATAGTCACCGACAATGCATCAAGATAGATGCCAAAGGGCACAGACAAATTCTCAATAGCCATCCAGTTTCCTAAAACCGAATGATAAGGTTGCAGAGTTCCGTGCAGGAATTCAGTACCGATCATGAAGGCTAAAATGGCTGAAACTCCCACGCTTCCTACTCCTATCCAGGAAATTTGCGGTTTGGAAAGTTGTCCTCCGCACAACAGCAAGGCTAAAAAACCAAGGAATGGAATCAACGGGATCAGCCATAGCAATTCAATCACTTTTATCTCCTATCCTTGCATCTTGTTCATCGCATCGGCATCCAGAGTATGAAACCGGCGGTAAATCTGCAACACTAAGCCAAGACCGACTCCGACTTCAGCAGCCGCGAGCGTCAAGATTAGCAGGAACATGATCTGTCCATCCGCTTGTCCCCATCTGGAACCGGCGACGATAAAAGCCAGTCCGGCAGCATTGAACATAATTTCCAGAGACATCAGAATCATAATCAGATTACGCCGGACCAATACCCCGGTTAAGCCAACCGCAAACAGCGCAATAGACAATAGCAAGCCCTGTTCCATCGGTATAGCGTTCATGTCTCCCTCCCCGATTTTGCCATCTTGAATATCGGTTTACCCACATGATAAGCGCCGACCAGTCCGGCGAGCAGCAACATTGAGGCCAACTCAACCGCCAACAAATAAGGTCCGAACAATGCCATCGCAACTTGCTTCGAGTTTACTATATGGCCGGTTTCTTCGTTGCCGCCATGCAGTAACAAAACCAACATTTCGGCGAACAGGATCAATGCCAGTACAGATGGTCCGATCCAAATTCCGGGTTGTAGCCATACCCGTTCCTGCTCTATGGTCTTTTGTCCTTGATTGAGCGTCATGACCACGAAAATAAACAGCACCATAATGGCGCCGGCATAAATAATGACTTCCAGCACGGCGGCAAAATGCGCACCCAACAGAAAGAATATGACGCCGACCGCCAGCAAAGATAGAATCAGGTATAGCAAACTATGTACGGCATTGAGCCGAGTGATCATCATGATCGTAGCGAAAAGGGCAACGGCAGATGCGATATAAAATAAAATCAACTCCATCATGTTTTCTCCGTCAGGGTAATAAGGTTTTTACAGGGACCGGCGGCGCTTCGTTCTCTGCCTGACCCTTGGCTTTACCGCCTATAGTCATGCCCGCTACCCGGTAAAAGTTGTAGTCGTGATACTTCCCGGTACCGTTGATTAATAGATGCTGCTTCTCGTAAACCATGTTCTGCCTATCGTATTCGCACATTTCAAAATCGGGCGTTAATTGAATGGCGTTTGTCGGACAGGCTTCTTCGCAAAATCCGCACATGATGCAGCGGGAAAAATTGATGCGAAAAAATTCCGGATACCAACGCCCGTTCTCGTCCTCGGTTTTCTGCAAGGCGATACAATTCGACCGGGCAGGCTACTGCACAAAGATTGCAGGCAACACAGCGCTCTTCGCCGTCCGGGTCGCGGGTCAAAACGATACGCCCCCGATAGCGGGGGGGAAGCGCCGGTTTTTGCTCCGGGTATTCCACGGTATCCGCTTTAACGAAAGTATGCTTTAAAACTTCCCATAATGAGCGCAGTTGACTTAGCATGATATTTTCCTGTCGCTATTCATTAAGTGTGCAATGACAGCACAACCGCGCCGGTAAGCAGCAGATTTACCAAACCCGCCGGCAATAACACCTTCCAGCCGAAGGACATGAGCTGATCGTAGCGCGGGCGCGGCAGAGCACCTCGCAAGAGTATGAAAAACAAAACACCCACCGTCGTTTTCAAACAAAACCAGAGTAACGGCGGTAGCCAGGGACCCAGCCAGCCGCCGAAAAAAAGGGTAACCATAATCGCCGAGCTCAGTGTCACGCCGATATACTCGCCGACGAAGAACATACCGAATTTCATACCGGAATACTCGGTATGAAAGCCCCCTACCAGCTCTTGTTCCGCTTCCGGCAAATCAAGAGGGGCTCGACGGCTCTCGGCGATGACGGCAATCAGGAAGATCATAAAGCCGAAAATCTGGGGAACGACAAACCAGCCGTCCCTTTGCGCTTCGACTATCTCTCTTAAATTGAAAGTGCCGGACAGCATGACCACACCCATGACGGAAACGCCCATGAATACTTCATAACTGATGGTTTGCGCCGCAGCACGCAGACCGCCAAGCAGCGAATATTTGTTGTTGGAAGAATAACCGGCCAGCACGATACTGTAGACGGATAAGGAGGACATGGCCAGGAAGTACAGCAGCCCGAAATTGAAATCGATGATTCCGACGCCCGGCGCAAAAGGAATGACTGCGAAGCCGGTGAGCATGGTGATAAATACGATGGTCGGCGCCAGAATAAATACGAATTTGTCTGAAAAAGGCGGTATCCAATCCTCCTTGAAGAACATTTTGATCATATCGGCCGCAACCTGCAGCAAACCTAACGGTCCGAGGCGATTGGGCCCAAGCCGGTCTTGCCAGACTGCCAAAAGCCGGCGTTCCACCCAGACCAGCACAGCCGCTACCAGGATCAACGACACTAAAATACCGGCAATATTCGTTGCACCGCCAAGACCTGTATTCATGAATATGTCTCCGAATTATCCTGACGTACCGGCTTTGCTTTCCTTAAAGTCACCATTTCCCAGTTTTTCAGCCCCTGTGATTCAGGCCGTCCCGCCGTAATTCCCAGTAAACCGCGTGGCAATGAATTTTCGATGCGTACCGGAACTGTATGTGTGGAGATGGATAAAAGATCGCTGATATTAACCAGCTCGCCGCTGTTGATTCCCAATTCTTCGGCATCCCGCGAATGCAATAAGGCGCAAAAAGCCGGTAGCCGTTCGGATATCGGCGCTGAATGCAGACTTAACTCATCGCTTCCGAAAATGTTGGGCAATAGTATGATACGCCATTCGCCCGGTACCGGTTGATAGGCGGACGGAATATCGTCGAACCAGGCCAGATCGCCCGAGGCTTCGATCAAGCGTGTGCCCAGATCTCCATCGCGCAGATGACCGCCTATTTCTTGCTGAAATTTGTTGATTGCCTGATTCGAATTCCATCCCGGCGCCCAGGTTACCGGTATTAAAGCCGGTTTAATATCTAGCCTGCCCCCTTCCATGGAAAAAGCGAACGGCGTTTCCATATCCTGGGGTTGACAGGGTTCACTAACATTGATGTTGGCAAACATAGCAGTCCGTCCGCTGTAGCGCTGAGATTGCCTGGGGATTTTATTAACATCGGCTTCCGGCGCCATCCCGGCTATACCGGCGAAGGCAGAAAACGAAGCCGCACAGGCCGCAGTGAGTGCATCGAGATGCTGCCATACCCTATTCTCCATGGCGTCCGTCAACCATTGCCAACTGGCCTGCACCGATGCCGTAGCCGGATAAACCGGATAATAAGGTTGCGCCCGGCCTTCGTTATTGACCAATACGCCCCCGGATTCGGCAAATGTGGCGGCAGGCAGCAGCAATTCGGCTTTCTCAGCCGTTTTATTTTCCAGACTGTCGATAACCACGACATGAGCAACCGAATCCAAAATCAAATCCAGGTCTTGATCCGATTCGCGCCTATAGAGATCGTTCTCAAGAATCACGACTGTATCGGCCAAGCCTTCGCTTATCGTCGTGAAAGCCTGTTGCAAACGCCGGCCACCCATTATTGCCAAGCCTAAGCCGTTACATTCGGGCATAGTAAAAGTCAATTGCTTGTCCGGACCCGGCAAAGCCTTTGCGACATTGTATGCGGCATTTATAACCGCCAGGCTCGAACAGCTCGTTCCCGACACCACCAACGGACATTTAGCGTTTTTCAAGTCGGCAGCTATGGCGGCGGCCAGCGATTTTTCAGCATCGCTTAGCTCAGTTGCAACCGGTGCGTCCCGATCCAGTTGATGTGCAATCGCAAAACCGAGGCGGGCGATGTCTTCAGGGCTGCCGTGATAAGTAGCGCTGGCTATGTCATCGAGGCCGGTGGCGCATAGACCGGCGATAAACAACGGACTTTGTGCTTGACCCTGTAACTGACGGATTGCGCTATCCTGCCAGCGGGGAATATGCATCTTTTCAGCCAGGACAAAAGCAGCATTTCGCTTCGCCTGCCGTAACGAAAGAGCCAGCCTTGGTGCACTGTGGGTTACATCCTCGCCTAAAATCAATATGGCATCGGCGTGTTCGATCTCGCGCAGGGACGGGGAATGGATACCGCCTTTCAGCAATATTTCGGAAATGGCTTTAAGTAAAGTGTGTTCCGTATCATCCAAACCCAGAAAAAAATTGTCTTCGCCCACCAGAGTGCACAAGGCAAAATTAGCTTCCAAAGAAGCTCGCGGCGAGCCGATACCGATGACTCCTCGAGCGGTTTGCAAAAGCTGGCGAAAATGATTTTTTGCAATCTCGACAGGGACAGCTGGTTGACCGTCGATACGCGGTGTTCGGATGCGCTTAGGGCTATTGACGAAACCGTAACCGAAGCGGCCCCGATCACACAGAAAATAGCCGTTCACGTCGCCGTTATAGCGGTTGATGATGCGTCTGAGTTCTCCGTAACGTTCGCCGGGCGAGATATTGCAGCCCAGACTGCAATGCACGCAAATTGAGGGTGCAGCCTGCAAATCCCATTTCCGTGCATAATGTTCGCTGAAGGTTTTGTCGGTAAAGACACCGGTCGGACAGACTTCCACCAGATTGCCGCTGAATTCGCTCTCCAGAGCGCCATCCGCAAACCGGCCGAAATATACGTTGTTATGCATGCCGAAGACATGCAGATCCTTACCGCCCGCATAGTCGTTATAGAATCGGACGCAACGGTAACAGGCGATACAGCGGTTCATTTCATGATTGATAAACGGACCGAGATTTTGGTTCTCATGCGTGCGTTTTTTGCCTCGGTAGCGGCGAGAGGTATGGCCGGTCATGACCGTCATGTCCTGCAGATGGCATTCGCCGCCCTCCTCGCACACCGGACAGTCATGGGGATGGTTAGTCATCAGCAGTTCGATATTTTCACTGCGAAATTGCCGCGCCTGTTCGGCGGAAATGGAAACACGCATGGCATCCGTTACCGGCGTCATGCAGGCCATGACCAGACGGCCGCGCTTGTCCTCCGCATCCTTGTACTGAATGACCGCGCATTGCCGGCAGGCGCCCGCCGAGCCCATGGCAGGATGCCAGCAAAAATAAGGCAAATCCAGGCCGAGAGATAAACAGCCGGACAACAGATTGCCGCCGTCCTGAACTTCATAAGCGTTACCGTCGATTTCGATGCGGGCCATTAGACAGACTCCGTTTCGGCGTTGCTGCCGATAATATAGCGTTCGAAATCTGCGCGGAAATATTTAAGCGCGCTTTGCAGCGGCTCCATAGCGCCCGGCGCCAAGGCGCAAAAGGTATTGCCGGGTCCCAGCATGCGGGTTAATCCGGACAAAGTATCTAGATCTTCCAGGCGGCCTTCTCCGTCCAGGATGGATTTCAATAGAGTCACTGTCCAAGGTAAACCGTCCCGGCAAGGCGTGCACCAGCCGCAGGATTCCTGGGCAAAAAATTGTTCAAGATTCAGCACCATCCGTACCGGACAGGTTTTATCATCAAGAACAATGATAGCGCCGGTACCCATGCGGCTCCCGGCTTTAGCTACCGCTTCGTAATCCATGACTACATCAAGATGTTCGGGCAACAAAAAGTCGGTTGAGGCGCCGCCGGGCAAAAAGCCGCGCAACGTATAACCATCCTGCATGCCACCGGCATGTTCTTCGATTATTTCCCGGATGGGCGTACCCATCGGCAATTCCCACAGGCCGGGATACTTGACGCGTCCGCTGGCGCCGAATAACTTGCTCCCCTTGTCAACGCCACGTCCCAGGCTCTGATACCACTCGATGCCGTAATGTAAAATATGCGGTACGTTACATAAGGTTTCCACATTATTGATCACTGTCGGCTTGCTCCACAGTCCGCTGACCAAGGGGAACGGCGGTTTGGCGCGCGGGTTGGCGCGCTTGCCCTCCAGGGCGTTGATCAACGCGGTTTCCTCGCCGCAGATATAGCGTCCGGCGCTGGTATGCAGATAGATATCCAGCTTGAAATCGGAATCTAAAACACGTTCGCCCAGATAAGCCTTGGAGCGGGCTTCCAGCAATGCATTTTCAAGCCGCTGTGCGGCAAGCCGGTATTCTCCGCGCAGAAATATATAGGCGATATTGGCTTGAATGGCATAGGCGGCAATAATCATGCCCTCGATTAACTGATGCGGGTCTTGTTCCAGCAGCAATCTATCCTTGAAGGTTCCCGGTTCCATTTCATCGGCATTCGCGACTAAATAGCGCACTTTGGGCGCATCGCTATCCATCGGCACCAAACTCCATTTCAAGCCGGCATTGAATCCCGCGCCACCCCTACCCCGCAGTCCGGCGTCTTTAACCCATTGCTGTACCTCTTTAGGCTGTAAGTCCATGATTGCCTTACGCAGCCCTTGATAACCGCCGCTGCTCTCATAATCGGCCAGCGTAGCAAAGGCACGATCCTTGCGGATGTTTTTAGTCAGCGGCTTATCCATTTTTTCCATAGCGCATTACCTGCCGAAAATCTTGTTAACAGTTTCTTCAGTGATGTCGAACAGCATTTCGGTTCCAACCATGGCAACTGGCGCATGATCGCAAGCACCCAAACAAACTATCGGCAAGACCGTATATTCGCCGTCAGCGGACATTTCCCCCAACTCGACCTGCAAATGCCGGCACAAGCGCTCGCGGACCTGATCGCTACCCAACATCCAGCAGGTCACGCTGTCGCAATAATGAATAACGGTTTTGCCGACCGGCTGGCGGTAAATCAGATTATAAAAAGTCGCCACCCCCTCCAGTTGCGCCGGCGATATTCCCAATAGTTCGGCAACGGCAACCAGGCATTCGTCGGAAACCCAGCGCCGGTGTTTTTGAACGATTTTCAGGGCTTCAATAGAAACGGCTGCCTTATCTTCGTAATGCTGCATCTCGGCATTTATCTCCCGGATTTCAACCGGGCTTAAACCTTCGAAACTGGATTTTTCAGAAAGTTCTTTCATTTCAGCGGTCCACGTCGGCCATCACAAAATCGATACTTGCCAATATCGCAATCAGATCGGGGACCATCATGCCCCGGCACATGAGCGGTATCATTTGCAAATGTGGAAAAGAAGGAGTGCGGATACGGGTACGGTAAGACATGCCGCCGCCATCGCTGGTTATATAATAAGCATTCAGTCCTTTAGTAGCCTCGATGGTGACACAGGATTCCCCGGCAGGAATCACAGGCCCCCAACTCACACTCAAAAAATGCTGTATCAGGGTTTCAATGTCATGCAGCGTTCGTGCCTTGGTTGGGGGGGTAGTCAAGGGATGCAGGGCCTTGTAAGGCCCTTCCGGCATATTTGCCAGGCATTGTTCGATGATGCGAAGGCTTTGGCGCATTTCCTCGATCCGCACGGCGCAACGATCATAGCAGTCGCCGTTATTGCCTATAGGTATCTCGAATTCATAATTTTCGTAGCCGGAATAGGGCCGTGCCTTGCGGTAATCCCATGCAAATCCGGTAGCGCGCAGGCCTGCGCCGGTGACGCTCCAATCGATGGCTTCCGCCGTCGTATAGGCGCCGATACCCCGAGTGCGGCGCTTGATCGTGCTGTTTTGCATGACCAGCTTGTCATACTGATCCAGCCGGGCGGGTAAATAAGCCACAAACTCCCGAATGCGTTTATCCCAGCCCTTGGGCAAATCCATGGCGACGCCGCCAATCCGGAAGAAGCTGGAATGCATGCGGGCACCGGAAATCGATTCCAAAATATCGAATACCTTTTCCCTATCGATAAACATATAAAAAATCGGCGACATCTGGCCAATGTCCTGCGCGAAGGTGCCGTAGAATAATAAATGACTGGCAAGACGGTAGAGTTCGCAGATCATGACCCGGATGACCAGAGCCCGTTCCGGCACTTCAATACCGGCCAGTTGCTCCACAGCCAGCACATAAGGCAGATTGTTCATGGAACCGCCCAAATAATCGACGCGGTCCGTATAGGGGATATAGGTATGCCAGGATTGCCGCTCTGCCATTTTTTCCGCGCCGCGATGGTGATAGCCGATATCGGGCAGCGCGTCGACGATCTCTTCGCCATCCAATTGCAAAGCTATGCGAAAAGCGCCATGGACACTGGGATGATTCGGACCCAGGTTCAGAAACATGAAATCGCTGTTTTCGCTTTGCCGCCGCATACCCCAATCCTCCGGCACGAAACGCAGGGCGTCCTGCTCGATTTCCTGACGCTCGTCGGATAAGCTAAAGGGTTCCATTTCAGTCGCTCGGGCGTAATGATCCTTGCGTAGCGGATGTCCTTGCCAGGTCGGCGGCATGATAATGCGCCGCAGATGCGGATGGTTCTGAAAGACGATGCCGAACATATCCCATATTTCCCGCTCATACCAATTAGCGGATGGCCAAATATCGCTGATGGTCGGTAGAGATAAGCCGCTTTCGCTCAAAGCGACTTTTAAGCGCAGATCCTCGTTGCGGCCAAACGACAATAAATGATAAACAACAGTAAAAGCGCTATCGGGAAGGCCCTGTCTATGTGTGTGCAGACGTTCGTCGATGGCCGTCAGGTCGAACAATAATGCGAAAGGTGAAACTGCCTGCAACTTTAAATAGCGGAGGATGGCGCGTAGGTTTTGCGGAAAAATCCAAAGAGTGCTGATACCATCTCCGGTCGGCTGGACGGTGAAATCATTGATGCCTGTCCGTTCCGTCAATTCGCGTACGATTTGCGTAGCGTCGGCAGGCGCTTGGCGTGCTTCCCTAGGTGCTCCGGTTTGCTTCGGCACACTATCCAGGATAGTGTTATAGCTCATCAGGGCTTCTCAACTGCATGGCTCGCATCCTTTCTTCCGTCAGAAGATCGCGGTAATTAATTTTTGACGGTTTAAGAACCGTTTGCTCCCCAACAACCCAGCTTAATGGCCGCCTTTCTTTACCAATAGACTCCTGTAACAACATTAAGCCTTGCAACAATGCCTCCGGCCTTGGGGGGCAGCCTGGCACATAAACATCCACCGGCAAAAATTTGTCCACCCCTTGCACGACGCTGTAGATATCGTACATACCACCGGAATTGGCGCATGACCCCATGGAGATGACCCAACGCGGTTCCAGCAGTTGATCGTAAAGCCGTTTGACCACCGGCGCCATTTTGCGGAAAACCGTGCCCGATATAACGATCAGATCCGCTTGACGGGGCGACGCTCTGATTACTTCCGAGCCGAAACGGGCAATATCATGACGGCTGGTGAATGCGGTAGCCATTTCCACATAGCAGCAGGAAAGGCCAAAGTTAAAAGGCCAGACGGAATGGGATTGCCCCCAGGCGACCATATCCTCAAGCTTGGCGAACAGGAAATTGCGGTGATGCGCCTCTTCATAGGTTTGTTGCCCGGCTTTGGGAGCAGGATCGGTCTCTGCCTTACTTAGATGCCAATGCATTATTCCTCCTATGATTTACCGTTATGCTGCCGCCGGGTACGCCAATCGAGAGCGCCTATGGCCCAAAGGTAAAGCAATGCGGCTATCAAAATAACAATGAATATCAATGCTTCGAAAAAACCGGACCAGCCGACTTCTTGTACAGCCACCGACCAGGCAAACAGGAATACGCTTTCCATATCGAAAATAACAAAAAAAATGGCAAGCAGATAAAACTGCACTGAAAAGCGCAAATGCACATCGCCTGCCGGCACGATACCGGATTCGAAAGGTTCGTCCGCCGCTTTAGCGCGATGCCGCTGTCCCAATAGGTACGCACCGCCGAGCATGACGCCGGTAACAAAGACCACAGCCCCGAAATAGATGATCAGTTGCAGTAGACCGGTGACGGGAAGAGCTTCAGGATTCTGCATGTGCACCACCATTTATATTGGCAGGCAAGACTAAGGCGCACAAGCCAACGGCCACCGGAACAAAAGGATGGGCGATGCCGAGGTAAATCCGGCTGACGTTGAAGGGAAACCGTTCCTGGAAATAGGGACGTAAGCAGGTTTGCAAAAACATACATCAACCTCCCGGGGTTGAGTTTCTGTTTGCGGCCTATGCCTGAATCAGAACCATTCAGGCCTACTAACCAAGGCAGCGATTAGATATATCTTCGATTAATTGTATGACCTATATCGTTTTGCGTTCAATACGTATTAATACCCTTCGTTTAAACGAAAGTTCCCGTATTTTCCAGCGGCAGCAATTTAACTAGCGCATCCGGACGATAGGGACAGGGACGTAGGATGGGTAGAGCGATAATGCCAGTGTTAAGAACACCTAAAAACCCAAGCATTTATCCTTGTAATTACGGAATTGCTTGCTAGAATTGCAAGGATGATAAAACGCAGATTAAAATCCTCACTTGAATTCCTGCTGGACAATTACCCAGCCGTCGCCTTGTTGGGTCCCAGGCAAACTGGAAAAACCACCCTGGCACTGGATATTGCCGCCCAACGTCCAGCGATTTATCTTGATCTCGAATCCACTGCAGACCAAGCTAAGTTAGAAAATGCCGAACTGTATCTTGCCGGACACCGGGATAAATTAGTTATTCTCGACGAAATACAGCGCGCCCCAAGCTTATTTCAAAATTTGCGCGGCTTGATTGATCAAGGACGCAGGCAAGGTCTGCGTCATGGCCGGTTTTTGCTGCTCGGTTCAGCTTCGATTGAGCTTCTAAAACAATCAAGCGAATCCTTGGCAGGCAGAATTGCCTATCTGGAACTCACGCCTTTCGATGCCCTGGAATTACCGGCAAGACAAATTGAACCGCTATGGATGCGCGGCGGCTTTCCTGACAGCGTTTTAGCTGCCAACGATGCTATTAGCTTAAAATGGCGGCAAGATTTTATCCGTACTTATCTGGAAAGGGATATTTCGCAATTAGGTCCAAGGATTCCGGCAGAAACATTACGCCGATTCTGGACGATGTTGTCCCATCATCAGGGTGAATTGTTAAATGCCGCAAAACTTGCTTCGGCATTAGGCGTCGATGGCAAAACCGTTGCCCGTTATCTGGATTTGCTGGTCGATTTGTTATTGGTGCGCCGTCTGCAACCGTGGCATAACAATAGCGGCAAACGTCTGGTTAAATCGCCGAAAACCTATGTTAGAGATAGCGGCATTGCTCACGCTTTGCTTGGTATCGGCGATCTGGAATCGCTGCTGGGTCATCCGATTTGCGGTCAAAGCTGGGAAGGTTTTGTAATCGAAAACTGCATGGCTGTCGCCCCGCCCTCCAGCGAAGCCCATTTTTACCGCAGCAGTGCCGGCGCCGAATGCGATTTACTTCTGACTTTCCCCAACAAAACCATTTGGGCGATTGAAATAAAACGCAGCCTGGCTCCCAAACTGCAGAAGGGATTTTATTTTGCCCGCGATGACATACAGCCTACCGCCAGTTTTGTTGTGTATCCGGGTTCGGAGACTTATCCAATCGGAGAGGATATTACGGCAATCGGGTTACCGGCGTTGCTGAACCTTATTTCCAGCGGAACAACTTGACTGCCAGCCTAATTGATGGGTTTCGCTACCGCTCTACCCATCCTACGCGATTAAATCAAAATTCTTTCACAGCCTCCGGAGCGTGGGAACGATGATCATCGCCCGTGTTTGCGTAAAAAACAACAAACCAAGACCGCCCCAAGATATCTAAGCCCACTGTTCGTGAACCTGTCCTTCATGTCCGCAAAATACCGCCGCCGCCAATCCGCTAAAGATGCCGTGTTCGACGATGCCGGGAATCGCATTTAGCCTATCGTTAAGCACCTTACTATCCAGGCCGGATTCGAAAACCACATCCAGAACCAGACTGCCGTAACTGGTAACCGCCAGTCCGTCGCCGCCGGCGTTAGGCCTGAGTTTACCCCCTGCCCGCCGATTTCCGCAATGCTAGATCGCACCAATTGCCAGGCAAACGGCATAACCTCCAGCGGAATCGGATAATTTTCACCGATACGCTGCACGCGTTTGCTTTGATCTATCAGCACCCAGAAAGCGTTGCTGGCTTTAGCCAACAGTTTTTCCCGCACCAAATCGGCGCCGCACCCTTTCAGCAATGTCATATCCGGGCTAACCTCGTCGGCGCCGTAGACATAAACATCGATCCTGCTGGTGTGTTCCAGCCCGCGTAGGTCCGATTAGCAAAGCGTAATCGGACGCATGTCAACAGCCGTAGCGTTAACCTTGGGCTTTTGCTAACCCGATAATAAGCCATGCCTAACTATCGACGCGCATTCATACCGGGAGGCACATGGTTCTTTACGGTCAATTTGCTGCAACGACATCGCAACGATTTGTTGATTCGCGAAACCGTGAGGAAGGTGCGACATCGCCACCCGTTTGGAATTGATGCCTGGGTGGTTTTGCCGGAACATAGGCACACAGTATGGACCTTACCCCCTGGCGGGGCCGATTTTAGTACACGTTGGCGCTTGATCAAAAGCGGATTTTCGCGGGCGTTACCCAAATCGAACGTCAATCGAAAGTGCGTATCGCAGCCGGGGAGCGCGGCATTTGGCAGCGGCATTATTGGGAGCATTTGATTCGCGATGATACCGACTATCAGCGCCATATCGATTATGTGCATTTTAACCCGGTGAAACACCAGCATGTCCAGCGTGTCGCCGATTGGCCTTATTCCTCATTCCATCGCTATGTTGCGCAAGGCATTTATCCTGTTGATTGGTGCGGGGATGTGGATGTTTTGGTTGAACGGGGATAAATGACGCGCCTGCCATGCGTCCGATTACGCTTTGCTAATCGGACCTACGCGTGATGAAAGTTGTCTCAAAATAACGAATAAGGGCTAATGGATTTTCTGGGTTAAAATGAAATTCGTTAGCTAGTAGCAATCAAAGCCATTTCTGCTCGATTCGGCAATATTAACGCAAATAGGAAATAACCACCCATGCCTGGCAAGGCGCATACCAGCAAACTTCTAAACCTTTCTCAATAAGCAAACATACTCTTTGAATCTGACAAAAAAGGAACGCAAATGACCAAACCCACACCGCATATATTTGTTAGTTCCACCAGCAAAGACTTGGGTTCTTATAGAAAAATAGTTGCTGAAACCCTAAGCAAAAAAGCCGTACTGCCAATAATTCAGGATTACTTCGGGACTTCCGCTGACACCCTTCCGCAAATGATCCAAAAAAAAATAGCGGATTGCGATGCCGTTATCTGCCTGATAGGTTTTGTCTTTGGTGCAGAACCAGCTAAGCCTTTTGCTGATAATGAACACCGTTCCTACACCCAACTTGAATTTGATTATGCGCGTAAATTAAAGAAACCTATTTACCTTTGTCTGGCAACTGAACAGTGCAAATTTGACGACACCATGGATGAAATCGAAGAATCTGCGGCGCTAAAGGCATCACAACTAGCCTACCGTCAAAATTTGGAAAGTACCGATAATATGCGTTATTACTTTCATTCACCGCAAGAACTTGAAAATATAATTAGCCATTTGCCTTACGATTGGCGTCCACAGCACAAGCCCTGCAACCTGCCTAGAACTATTGGAAGATTATTTAAAGGGCGGGAAGACTTTCTGGATAAGTTACGAAAAACGCTTGTCAATCCAGGCGCACATACTGCTGTGGTGGGGGCAAAAGCCATTTACGGCTTAGGTGGGATTGGCAAAACCCAGACAGTGGTCGAATATGCCTGGCAACATCAAGAAGAACATAGCGCCCTGCTATTTGTAGTGGCAGATACGCCAGAAACACTGCAACGCAATATTGCTGGCTTAATAGGGCCTCTGGAAATTACGCTTCCTGCTGATCGAGGCAATCTAGAAGAGGAGCAGTTCAAAGCAGTAATAAAGTGGTTAAAAGACAACCCCGGCTGGTTCTTGATTTTGGATAACGTCGATACTTTAGAGGCGCAAGACAAAGTGAATAAGATACTCGACGAATTGACCCAGGGCTATGTTGTAATTACTTCCCGAATTAAGGATTGGCGAACAGGTGTTGAACCCTTGGAGTTGGATGTCTTGTCGTCCGAAGCGGCCATAGCTTATCTGGACGAGAGCACTCAAGCCCAGCGTTTAAACACTTCGCAAGACAATGCCGATGTCGCGGAGTTGGTCAAGGCGTTAGGCTGCTTGGCTTTGGCACTGGAGCAAGCGGGGGCTTATATCCGTTATGAACAATGTTCTTACCGAAATTACCTTACCTTGTGGCGGAGTGCTGATGAAGACGTCATTGCTTGGCATGATCCGCAAATATTGCAATATCCGAGAAGCGTCGCGACAACCTGGGAAACCACCTTGGCGCGGCTCAGCCCTTCCGCGCGTTGCTTGATGCGCATGCTTTCCTTTCTGGCACCGGAAATAATCCCTGATGAGTTGTTCAAGAATTGGCAAGGAGTACCCGTATTCGCGGCGATTGTTGACGAGGAAATGCGAATAACCGGCCAAACACAAGAACTAACTGAGCAGGGGGTAACGCCGCTTCCGATCAAGATCCTCAACAAGGCATTGAGCGAACTTGCCAGATTTTCTATGTTGAGCAAGCAGGGCGGGCAAAGTTCAGAACATCATACCGGGGTAAAAGTGCATCGCCTGGTGCAGGAAATGACCCGCGCAAGGATGCAGGAAGAAACAAAACAACGCATGCTGGCGGGAACGTTAACTTGGTTGGACAGTTCCCGCCCCAAAGAACTGGCGCCTGGCAATAGCGATACTTGGGATTGGTGGCTTCCGATGTACCCGCATGTCAGGGCCTTGGCGCATTATGGCGATGCAGAAGGCATTCTTCCTCTGACTGTTGCACTGCTGATGAATGCGTTAGGGTTGTTTTGTACGGCCAGGCAATTATTTGACGAAGCTGAGGCTTTGCACCGGCGTTGTATTGCCATTTATGAAGCTGCCTTAGGTTCTGATCATAGCAATATTTCTGCATGTCTTTGCTGTCTTTCCAGTGTCCTTCATGAGGTTGGCCGCACTGCAGAAGCGGAACAGATGTTGTTACGCGCATTGGACATTGATTTTAAAAATCAGCATGCGGACGCAGTTATATACGATTTGTCATCTCTGGCCAATCTCCTCCGATACTCAAAAGGCCGCCGGGCTGATGCCGAATCGTATTTTCGCCAAGCGATTGCGACCTGTTATAGTGTTTATGGTAATAAAAATCCTTCGCAGTTGGCCAGTCAACTGTCTAACTTGGCTGACTTCCTCATTGAAATTGGTCGCCACGAAGAGGCTCAAACTCAGCTTTCTCATGCGCTGATTATTACTGAAAATCATGTTGGATTGGATTATATCGATATGGCGCCACTATTAATTAGCCAGGCAAATCTCTACCGAATAGACTCCCGCTATGCGGAAGCGGAAAAAGCCTATAGCCATGCGCTTTATATTGCCGAGAAAACGTTTGGTTCTGATCACCCCAATGTCATTGGTTATCTCAACGGTCTAACTCAACTACTGTGCGATATGGGTCGGCATGGCTTGGCCGAGCCGTTATTGCGCCGTGCCTTGGCGATTGTCGAAAATATGTATGCGATAAACAGTGTCGAAGTTGCTAACAGCTTGGAGTGGCTCGGCAACCTTTTACGCGATACCGGTTGACCAGCGGAGGCAGAGCCGCTTTATCGCCGTGCCCTTGCCATTTTTGAGCAGGTTTATGGTTTTGAACACCCACAACTCACTAATGTTCTAGATGATCTGGCATCACTGCTGGATAATATTAAGCATTACCCTGAAGCCGACGAACTTTTTCGCCGTATGCACGCTATTAATGAACAACGATATGATTCTGACCATCCGTCTTTTAGTATATCACTTAATAATTATGCTAACCATTTACGTGTAACCGGGGCCTACGAACAGGCTGAACAACTGTTGAGGCAAGCCCTTTCCATTGAAGAGAAAGTCTTTGGCGCTGAGCACTCCTACACCGCTACGATTTGTAGCAACTTGGCGAATGTTTTACGTGACACTGGCAATTTTATCGAAGCGGAATCGTTATATGAGCGCGCTATCGCCATTCATTTGGAAACCTATTCCTCCGACCATTTTGCTCTAGGTATAGATCGAGGGCGATATGCGTTGCTATTGGATAAGGCGGGTAGGAAAAGCGAAGCTGAACCGTTTTATCGGCAGGCGCTTACCATTTTTTTCCGTTTCCAACAACGCAACGGTAATCCCTATCAACGCCATGCAGCAGTGGAGAAGGATTACCGTAACCACCTCGCTGCCCAAGGTTTATCAACCGAAGCTATCGAAGCACAGCTTATGGAACTTCGCAGAACAGCTTGCAAAGACTTAGAGGCTGATGTGCTCAGACCTTATATACCGCAAGAATCGGTTGCCGTTGCTACGGCGTTGGCAGTCCGGATAAGCGATGGCGCAGATTTTCTTACATTCCAGGATATCCCCAGCGATTGGCAAGAGGAACTTTCTCAGCTTCTTGCACAATTGAGCGACCGACTGCAGGTACCTGCGCAATTCCGAAAACTTCGCCATGCGCAGCTGCCGTTTTACGCTGGAGGTTACCTGATTGCTATCGAACATATCGGCTTGCAAGACCATCGGGAAAAATTCGCACTCTATTGGCCGCAACAGGAGTTAGTGTTGCTTAATTGGACTAATGAACAAATCTATGCGGCCAACGAACGCCATACCATCAGTTTTGATGACGATCAAGCCATCGCGTATTGCCGATTCTTCTTTTATTTTGTTTCAGTCCAATTAGGTGAGTTCAAATTTTTACATAAAACCGAACAATTTCCTTGGACTTCGGAACCCGACATCGATTTACTTGCACAAATCAAACATCATCTATTTCCTCTCCACATCCTGCAACGCGAAGAAAAAATACTGACTCTGGAAGGTTCGGTGCTTTTTAAGAATGCCTTATTTACGACAAAAATACGCTTGGCTATGGCGCCAACCCAGATCATAGATGAGGAAAACACCGTAATATCTTTCTCTCTTGGGGAAATGCAATTATTTGCCGAGGAGTTGTTGCTAGAAGACCTTCCGGTGGCAATTCCCACGCCTCCAGATAAAGATGGATGGAAAGCAGGTAAGTCCAAAACTGTGGATATGCAAGCACGAATCAGTGATGAAGCAAGATTCCTCGCTTTTCAAACCATTTCATTTGACGATGTGCAAAAATGGTTAGAGCATGAATTAACCGTTCTGGGGCGACGTTTGCAAATCCCGCCGCAATCGCGGATTTTACGCGCCGCATCTTTGCCTTTTTACAAAAACGGCTTTTTGCTTGCCATTGAGCATACCGGTATCCGCGGGCGGCGAGAAAAGTTTGCCCTGTATTGGCCGCACCAGGAATTAGTGTTGCTGGATTGGACAAATCAGCCCATTTATGCCGCCAATAAGCGATACCCGATGCGTTTTGACGGGGGGAAAGCTTTTGCTTATTGCCAATTTTTCTTTCACTTTGTGCGTGGTAAGTCTGGCTTGATCATAATCGCTCAGCACCTTGAGCAATTTCCCTGGCTCGCTGAACCCGCTCCCGAATTGTTGGACAATATTCAAACGCTACTCATCCCCCTACGCGTCATTCAAGAGGAGCCAAAAATCACGGTATTGGAAAGTACGGTAATTTTACAAGGTAGTTTATATAAAACAAAAATTCGCCTGGCTACTCAATCCACCATGATTCCCAGTGAAAGTGAAGGGGATGATCCCGTACAGTTATCGGGAGGAAATCTAGAGTTATTTGATCAAGAGTTATTGATAGAAAACCTTCCGATCATGATTGATGCAGCGCCTGGCGTATTTGGTTAACCAGCCGAGATTATTGCACTTAGGCAACAATAGTATACTCTCGATACGGTCCGGCAAAAAGCCAGTGGCCAGAGCGGTTTCAATATGTGCCTGCGGTACCGCACGGGGACAGACCGCGTTAACTTAATAAAACGTGGTCTGTCCCCTGTTTACTCTGTTTATTTCTACGCGTCGTGACTCGTATTGATGCGCATTGTTTCTGAATCGGAAAAACTTTGCGGAAGTCAGGATTTTTGCAAATAGCACTTGCATGCTTTCTATCAAAAATGCACAATAAAAGTTTATTTTTTGCCGTATTTAATACAGGAGATGACGCCATGCATAGTATGACTCTTGAACAACTGCGCGCTGCGGCCAGCGCCGGCGGCGTGACTGGCGTCACATTGAAAGGGCAAGGAGGCGGATTTTTCATGGAAATCGCCACTCGCAGCGGCCAGGCCGCCATTTTGTCCAAGGCCCGCAGCACGGAACCACGCCGTTTCGGCAACCCCACGTCTGCGCTGATCCTATTGCGTGACGTTGGTATCGCGGTTGCGCAACTCGACGCCACAAACTGGAATCCGGATCAAAAGGATATGAGCCGTAGCCGGCAGAGCCGATCCGAGGCCATGCATGAAGCACATCAGGCCGTTTCTTATAATCAATGGCTAGCCACCGAGATTCAAGAGGCCATCGACGATCCACGGCCGAGCATCCCACACGATGAAGTCATGGCCGAGATGGACGCCGACCTTGCCGCTCTGCCGTCTGTTAAGAGAAAACGTGCGTGACGGCAAAGCCGTACCTCATTGAATGGCGGCCGATGGCCAGCGACGACCTGCGCGCAATCGTCCGCTACATCGGCAAAGACAACCCAACGCGACCTAAGAGCTTCGGCAAGGAGATACGCGACAAGACCAAACTGCTTGCGGAACATCCCGAACAAGGCCACGCCGGCCGGCCGGGTTTGCCCGACTGGCTGCGCGAGCTGGTCGTGCATCCGAATTACATTATTTTTTATCGGGTGCAGATCGAGACCCGCACCGTACAAATTTTGAGAGTCAAACATGCGGCCCAACAAGTGCCGTGATTACAATACCCGGTGTGCGAACGACGTTGTTGAGTAAATCAAATATGGATAAGATATCCCCGTCTTTCGATCATGATTAAATTTTGACAGACGTAGGTGGTGGTAATGGTCTGGACACCCCGAGGCGAAGCTCGCCGTATTATAAGCATGAGGAAAGCCAATGAACGCAAACAAACACGCTATGCACACCGAATGGATTGACCCGGATGATGCGCCGGAATTAACTGACGACTTTTTCGAACAGGCCGACGAGTATACTGGAAGCAAATTGGTGCGGCGTTGGCCGGCCAAATACGGCCCTCCCTAAACAGGCTTTGACAGTGCTATATGATGCCGAAGTTATAGAATCTTTTAAGGCGACCTGCAAAAGATATACGGTCGCGTATTGTATATCTACGCTAATGGTTTGCGCTTCGAAGCGGGTGCGCAAAAAGTGGTCGAACGATTGCACCCTATCCCTCCCTGGAGACGCTTAAAAACTATGCTCGCCAACAATTGCACAGCCTCCCTCCGGCTTTAAGAGCGCTAAACACTGCGCCGGTTTATCCGGTGCAAATTTCCGATGAAATTACCGCTCTGGCAAAAACGGTCGATAGCTAAATCGAAAAATATGATTAGGGCGGCAGGATGGATCGTTAAAAAGAATGTATCGATTAAAACTTATCTTTAGAAATGACGTACCTGACACACTGGCGAGATCAAATGCCCCAACCTGTTACCGGGATGGTCTGACCGGTAATTCCCGCAGAGTCGGCAGAGGCCAGAAAAACCACTGCGGCAGCGATATCCTCCCGTTTAGTCCAGCGCTTGAGGTCCTTCGGTTTCATCGTTTCAATATTATATGTTGTGTCCACCAAACCCGGCGCCACGGTGTTAACGCGTATCCCCAGATCGCGCCCTTCCAGAGCCAGCGTCCGCGTAAGAGCGTCTATTCCCGCCTTGGCGCAGTTATAAGCGGCCATATTCGCTTGAGGGGGATTAGCGCGCCCGAAGTTAATGATTGTCCCTTCCCCGCCTACTTTCAGGTGCGGAAAAACCGCCCGGGAGCATAGAAAAGCGGACAGCAAATTATTTCCCATTTCATGCTTCCAGTCATCCAGGCTATGTTCCGTGACCGGCTTGTAACGGGTTAGACCGCCCGCTAAATTGACCAGGATATTGATTTTTCCATATTCTCGGCTGATTTTCTCTATCGCCAGATTGACTTGACCCTCATCAGTTAAATCTGCGGCAAGAGGCAGCACAAAGGTGCCGGTTGTACGTAACTCTTCTGCTCTCGCTTCAACGTTTTCTCGTGTACGCGCGACAATCGCAAGAACGGCGCCGTGTTCAGCAAGCGCTTTTGCTACTGCTTGACCAACCTGTCCCTCCTTGCTAACGCCGGTTACTATCGCAACTTTTCCTTTTAGAATACTTGACATATTAGTTACCCCTCATTCAGTACGCTATCATTTTTGTTCCAAAACCGTACAGCATCGTTAGGCCTGGGATTTTGAAATTTAAGTCCAATAACAGGCTATTTGTTATTTTCCGCCTAAAGGAAATTAAGTTTCTTCAAACACCATAAAGTAAGCCAAAATATGGAGAGCGATAAGCTTTAGGATGACACTTATCAATTAAAAATAAAGATCATCCAACTATAGGAAAGTTGCAAAAATGATGCATTTCGTTCTCACTCACGGTCTCGATTCAAGACCAAGCCCAAAGATAATATGCCTAATTTAATTTTCTCCATGGCCAAAATTTCAGATGCCGAACAGATCATGGCTTTGGTCAATTCGGCTTATCGCGGCGAATCCAGCATGCTGGGTTGGACGACCGAAGCCGATTTGCTGGATGGTAGAAGAACCGACATTGAAGAAATCTCGCGATTGCTGGCGCATGAGGATGCAATCATTTTACTGTGCAAAATGGATGAAATTTTACTGGGATCGGTGCTTTTACAGCAGGTTGATGAGCGGGTTGAGCTTGGTATGTTCGCTGTGCACCCGCTATATCAAGGAGCGGGTATCGGAAAACAGCTTTTACTTAAGGCAGAACTAATGGCGGCTCAGACATGGGTAGCCAAGCGTTTGATCATGGCTGTTATTTCTTGCCGAAAGGAGTTAATTGAATTTTACGAAAGACGCGGATATCGGCTAACGGGGCAGTGTAAACCATTTCCTGTCAACTCTGCGTTGTGGACACCGAAAGTGGACAATCTGCAATTAGTGTATCTGGAAAAAAGTATGTTTTAATTGAAAAAATCATTACACTGAATAGTTGCCGTTATTCAATAGAGTGGGCCGACACGATCAAGGTAAGTCATGTAAAGCCGCATATCGAATTCCAGTTGCTGATAGTCAGGTTCCATATACTCGCATAACTTGTAGAACGCTTTGTTATGCTGTTTTTCTCGTAAATGCGCTAGTTCATGCACAACGATCATTCGCAACAATTCCAGCGGAGCGATTTTAAACACCGCGCCAATTCGAATTTCGTTTTTTGTCTTTAGATTGCCACCCTGAACTCTGGATACGAAAGAATGCAAACCCAGGGCTTGATACAACACATCAATTTTGTCGTCGTAAACGATCTTGCTTAGCGGACCGGATTGACGAAGAAATTGCTTTTTCAAGTCCATGACATAGACATAAAGTGCTTTGTCGGTCTGGATACTATGGATTGCCGGGTATTTTTTTAACAGCACTCCGCTCAGTTTTTCATTATTTATCAGTCGTTGTACTTGATCGGTGACGGCGACTGGATAACCGGATAGGTATTTCAATGCGTGCATGTCTATCAGCAGAATTTAGGAGAAACGGAATTGTAATGTCTGATTCAGCCAATTGATGGCAGCGACCATAAATTGGAATCGTTATAACGGTTATGAGCTTTAGTGACAAACAAAAGATGCAACAGACAACTTGATTGTTGATATTAATCGTTTCATAAGTTCTTGCACTAAGCAGACTTAAATACCCGGATGATCTGGATTTTGACGCCGTTGTCCCGGTCCCAGGTTTAGGAGGCAGGATGCCGACTAAAGCCTACAGGGATGTATTCACGGCGTCCTGGGACCGGGACAACGGCGTCAAAATCCGCCGCATCCAAAAACCTCCAGTGCAAGAACTTATGAAACGATTAATACCAATAAAATTCCACTTGCAAAGCTTGTGCCGCCAAAGCCAGGTCGAACACATAATCAGATATTTGTCGTTACAGACTATGTAAGCCAGGTAATGGTTGAAATACAGTGTGAAAAAATATGTACCCTAATTAACCGGCACAACCGGCTGCTCAACCACAGTTTCCCAACCACCCCCCAAAGCTTTATATACCGCAGTCAATGCGGTCGCCGTTGCGGTTTCGCTTTGCGCCAATTCGCTCTGATCCTCCAACAGCCGCAGTTCTGTATCCAGCACGGTTAGAAAATCCGCGACTCCGGCTTGATAGCGCAAATGCGCTAATTGATTGGCTTTTTCGCTGGCCTTGGCTGCGGTTGCCAATGATGTGCGGCGGATGCGCTCCTGATTGTAGTTTACTAGGGCGTTTTCGGTTTCTTCCAAGGCATTCAGTACCGTCTGCTGATATTGGGCCAGGCTGGATTCCGCAACAGCACCGGCTGCTTTGATGCGGGCGTAGACTCTGCCCATGTCCAGAAAGGCCCAACTGATACGCGGGCCGAAGGAATAGGTATTCGATCCGCCGGTGGTCAAATTCGCCAATGTGCTGGCTTCCAGAGACATAGTGCCGACAAAGGTGACGCGCGGAAAAAAATCGGCGGTCGCGACGCCGATACGCGCGGTAGCCGCCGCCAGTATCCGCTCGGCAATGCGGATGTCGGGACGGCGTTTCAATAATTGCTCGGGACTGCCGATTTGTATGGTTTCCGGGGCTTTTGGCAATGGCTGTGGTTAAGATAATTTATCGGTTAAGGCGTTAGGCAGTTGCCCTGTCAGGACGCTAAGACGATGAATGGCGCGGGCAATCGAGGTTTTAATACCGGGTATGGTGGCCCGCGTGGTTTCCAATTGCGCCAAGGCTCTGGAAGTGTCCAATTCCGTACCTCGACCGTTGTCGAGCTTGACGCGGGTTAATGACAAGGTTTCCGCCTGGTTTTTGGCATTTTTTTCAGCAACATCCAGTTGCCGTTGCAATCCGCGCAACTCAAAGTAATTTCTGGCCGCTTCGGCAATCAAACTGATACCGATATCACGCAGGCCGGCATCCCGGCTTTCGATTTCATCGTCGCTTGCTTCGACATTACGGCGGAGGCGACCGAAGAAATCAGCTTCCCAGTAGGCGTCGAACCCGGTGTTGTATAGGTCCAGAGGGCGCGGCGCAAAGGCCCGGTTGTTAAGTGCCGAGACACTGCGATCAAGGTTGTTGTAATTCGCGTGCGAACTGATCTGCGGCAGCAGATTTAGACTGGCTTCCAGATAAAGGGCGCGAGCTTGGGCCAGATTGCCGCGCGCGGCCTGGATTTCGTAATTATGCTTTACGGTCTGATCGATAATCTCTATCAGTTGCTGATCGTTGAATAACTTCCACCAGCCGTGTTCTATATCCTGACCGGAAAATTCGTCATGATTGCCATTGGTAAAGCTGTCGGGTACTTGGGTTTCCGGTTGTTTATAATCGGGACCGACTGCGCAGGCGTTTAGTAACAAAGTGAACAGCAGCACGATACAAACGCATGGCGTAAGTCCTAAATCCTTTCTAATCATTGGCTTTCTGTTATGTTGGCTCATAAATGCTCCGTTTCTTTACGGCCTGATTTGAATCGTTGCGCCATGGACTGGATGACGACATAAAACACTGGCGTTAATAACAGACCGAACAGGGTAACGCCTATCATGCCGCTGAAAACCGCTGTACCGAGAATTTGCCGCGATTCAGCACCCGCCCCTTTGGCAATCACCAGCGGGAATACCCCCATGATGAAAGAAAAAGAAGTCATCAAGATAGGCCTTAACCTGATCCTGGCCGCTTCGGTTGCCGCCGCATAAGGGCTGACGCCGCTTTCATGGCGGCGTTTAGCAAATTCGACAATCAGAATGGCGTTTTTACTGGCCAAACCCACCAAGACAATGAAGCCAATCTGAGTAAAAATATTATTATCCATATGCCGTATCCAGACGCCGGTCATGGATGACAAAATACACATTGGCACAATCAGTATCACCGCGAACGGCAAGGACCAGCTTTCATATTGAGCGGCCAGCGCCAGAAACACGAAGATGACGCTTAACGGGAAGACCAGAAATGCGACATTGCCGGCCAGAACCTGTTGCAGGGTAATCTCTGTCCATTCGTAATCGAAGCCGGGCGGCAATTCGGCAGACAAAAGTTTATCCATAATATTGATGGCTTGCCCGGAACTGACGCCCGGCAAAGTGCTGCCGTTGATTTCAGCGGTCGGATACATATTGTAGCGGGTAATTTTATCCGGCCCGGTAATTTCACGGACATCGACGATGGCCCCCAGCGGCACCATGCCGCCGCGATTGTTTTTGGTTTTTAATTCGGAAATGTCCTCAGGTGTCATCCGAAATTCAGCATCCGCTTGCGCCACCACCTGATAGCTGCGCCCAAAACTGTTAAAATCGTTGATGTACAGGGAACCCAGATAAATTTGCAGGGTATCGAAAATATCCTGTAACGGCACATTCATGGATTTGGCACGGGTACGATCCACATCGGCAAACAGTTGCGGAACGCCAACTCGAAAGGTAGTAAACAAACCCGCCAATCCGGCTTGTTGGTTTCCTTTGCTGATCATATCCACAGTTACCTGCTGTAACTGGTCGATCCCCTGATCCGAACGATCCAGGATTTGCAATTTAAAACCGCCCACCGAACTCATGCCTCTGATAGGCGGCGGCGCAAACACGGCAATCCGTGCATCCGGGATTACGGATAAACGCTGGGTGAGATTTTTAATAATTGCATCGACATACAATTCCGGATGACCGGTGCGCTGCTCAAACGGTTTAAGCCTGGCGAAAAGGGTGGCTACGTTGGATTGACTGGCTCCGCTCAACAATGACCAGCCCGCATATTCATTCACATGTCCGACGCCTTCGGTATCCAGCAGTATCCGGTTAGCTTGCTTAACGACTTGCTCAGTGCGCGATAAGGACGCGGCATCCGGCAGTTGTGCGTAGAGTATCAGGTAGCCTTGATCTTGTTGCGGTATGAAACCGGTGGGAACTTTGTCAAAAACCAGAAAGTTCAAACCGATTAACCCGGCATAGAGCAACAGCATGACAGTTGTCATACGGATCATGCGGCCGACCAAGCCGGAATAACTATGGCTGAACCAATCGAAAAAACGGTTAAAGCGTTTAAAGAACCAGCCGAATAAGCGGTCGAACCAGCGGCTGAAAGCATCTTTGTTGCCGTGGGCTCTATCCAGCAACAGCGCGCACAATGCCGGACTTAAGGTCAGCGAATTAAAAGCTGAAATGACCGTGGAAACCGCTATGGTCAGCGCGAACTGCTTGTAAAACGCACCCGACACCCCTGTGATAAAGGCGGTAGGCACAAACACGGCCACCAGTACCAACGCGGTAGCGATAACAGGCCCGACCACTTCATGCATCGCCAAGCGGGTGGCGTCCCTGGCATTTAAGCCTTCGGCAATATGCCGCTCGACATTTTCCACCACCACGATGGCATCATCCACCACTATACCGATGGCAAGCACCAGGCCGAACAGCGACAGGGTATTCAAGGACAAGCCCAGGGCAGCCATCACCACAAAGGTACCGATCAGCGATACCGGCACGGCCAGCATCGGTATCACGGCAGCCCGCCAGTTTTGCAAAAAGATGATGACCACAATCACGACCAGGAGTATGGCTTCGAACAGGGTTTTTACCACAGCATCGATCGATTGCTGCACAAATACCACGGTATCGTAGACCATCAGATAATTAAGTCCTTCCGGGAAACGGGTTTTCAGCTTTTCCATGGCATTAACCACGGCTTTTTTGGTGTCCAAAGCATTGGAGCCCGGCAACTGGAAAATAGCAAGCCCAACGGTAGGTTCGCCATCCAGATAGAGACCCGAGTTATAGTCTTTAGCACCCATTTCGATACGGGCCACATCTTTAAGGCGAGTGATCTGGCCGTTACCGCCTTGTTTTATGACTATATCGGCGAATTGTTCCGGGTGAGCCAAACGGCCCAAGGTACTGATGGTGTATTGGAACTCTGCACTGTCAGGCGTAGGTTGCTGGCCGACGACCCCGGCGGCGACCTGGACGTTTTGCTCGCGAACCGCGTTTATCACCTCCCCGGCTGTCAGGTTGCGGGCGGCGATTTTTTCCGGATTCAGCCACAGGCGCATACTGTAATCGCGGGCGCCGAACACGATAATTTCGCCGACACCGGGCAAACGCGCCAGCGTGTCCTTGATTTGCAGCAAGGCGTAATTACTGAGGTAAATGCTGTCATAACGTTTATCCGGCGAAACCAGATTAACTACCAAACTCAAATCCGGACTGCGTTTTTTGACACTGAGGCCTTGCCGCCTAACCTCTTCCGGTAATCTTGGTTCCGCCAGCGCCACCCGGTTTTGTACCAATACCTGAGACTTATCCAGGTTAGTTCCCGGCTTGAAGGTAATGGTTAGCGCCATATTGCCGCTGTTGGTAGATTGCGAAGACATATACAGCATGTCTTCTACACCGTTAACTTCCTGTTCAATGGGCGTGGCAACCGTTTCCGCCACGACCTTGGCGTCGGCGCCGGGATACGAAGTTGTGACGACGACAGTCGGCGGTGCAATCTCAGGATATTGGGCAATCGGCAAGGCGATTAGCGCCAGACCGCCGACCAGTACGATTAATATCGACAGTACTGCTGCGAAAATCGGCCGGTCGATGAAAAAATTCGTAAATTTATCCATAAGCTATTGCACTCCCTGCTGTTCGGCAAGGGAGATGCGCTCGGGATTCACCTCAATACCGGGTTTAAGTTTTTGCAAGCCCTCGACCACCACCCATTCTCCGGCCTGCAAGCCCTGACTGATCACCCGTAACTGGTCGATCCGTGCGCCGGGAATAACTTTGCGGTATTCCACCCGATTATCCTGATTCATGACCCATACGAAGCGTTGCGCCTGATCGGTGGCGATGGCCCGATCCGGTATCAACAGCGCCGGGTAAGCGGCACTACCACGGACCCTCATGCGCGCAAAGAATCCGGGACTTAACAATTCGTCGGGATTGCGAAACACACCGCGTAGCGTCACCGTGCCGGTCGCGGCATCTTCTCGAGGAGAAACGTAATCGAGATGGCCTTGATGCGGATAATCGGTTTCGTCAGCCACCGCCAATTCTACCAGCGTACCTTTCAGGTCGGCGCTACCGTGTCCGTTTTGCTTGGCTTCTCGCCGGTACTTCAGAACCGACTGTTCATCGGCGTCCACATACACATACACCGGATCGGTGGAAACGATACTGGTCAGCACGATGGTATCGCCGCCGTTGACCAGATTACCCGCCGTAATGAGTTCCCGGCCTATCCGTCCGCTAATCGGCGCACGTATCTCACAATAATCCAGATTTATCCTGGCTGTATACAAATTGGCTTCCGCCGATTCAACCGCAGCGGCGGTTTCCCGCAAACCCTTGCTGCGTCCGTCGAACTCTTCCGTTGAAATCGCCTTTTCCCTAAACAGATTTTCGGCTCTTTGCAGATCATTCTTGGCCAATTCATGCCGGGTTTTAGCGCGTTGCAACTCGGCCGTCGCAAAATTAAGCTGGGCTTTATAAGGCTTGGGGTCGATCAGAAATAGCAAATCGCCTTTATTGACTTTTTCACCGGCGGTAAAGTTGACTTTTTCCAAATAGCCGCCGACGCGAGCGCGGATATCGACGGAATTTACCGCTTCCACCCGACCGGTGTATTCATCCCATTCCGTGGTTTCGCGACTTAAAGGTTGCGCTATTTTTACACCGGGATCCGGTATTTTCGGTTGGGCGGTGGTTGAATCGGCCGGCTTGTTGCAAGCCGTTAGCATCGCAAGAACGGCAAGCAACAGCAGAAGTTTTAGAATGCTTTGTCCGGCTATAAAGCCTTTGAGACGCCAGCCTGGCAGTAAAGTTGTTTGCTGAGCAACAACCGGTATGCAGTTTATCTCTTCCATATGCAAGCGCCTCAAAATTTGTTGAAACTAAATGGTAATATCTATTACCATTTAGTTTAGGTTATCATCTTTATATAAGTCAACTTGTTTTATGAGCAGTACACCATGATTAAATGCGGACGCCCGTCTAAAGGCGATGAGCAACTAAGCCGGGATCGATTACTCGACTCCGCCAAACAGCTTTTCCTTGAAAACGGCTACGGAAATCTCAATATGGAAACCATAGCCAAAAATGCACATGTTTCACTACGGACACTTTATAGCCAGTTCGACGGTAAGGCCGGCATCTTCGGTGCTTTGATAAGAAGATGCAGCGATCAGTTTATCGATAGCCTACCGGACGAAGGTTCGCTTGAAGATGTGCTGGTTTCCTTCGCCCAGGAATTTTTGTACCGCATGACCCGTCCCGATGTGTTGCGGCTCCGAGCCATACTGATAGGGGAGTCGCCGCACTTTCCGGACTTGGCCGCTCAATTCTACGAACACGGCCCCCAGCGAACTCTGGACTATCTGGCCGAATTTTTTAGGCGCGAGCAGTTAGCCGGAAAAATTTCACCTATTGCGCCTGAATTTCTTGCCGACCAATTCGTCAATGCCTTACGCGGCGAAAGATACCAGCGATTGCAGCTTGGACTGGAATCGACGCCGGATGAAGCCGAAATCGCTGTTTGGGTGCAACAAGCTACCCGTTTGTTTTTAAAAGGCTGCCTATCGGCTACGGAATATAAAAACGATTTCTATAGTCAACCCGCTTCAAATATCGACAGCCTATCGCCCTCGCCTGTTACTGACGATGAGTATTGATCAAATGGAGTTTTATAAACAAACCGGGAAAACAGTCTAAAAGCTTTTAAAATATCCGGATAACGGAACTTCAGTGTTTAGGCTCTCAACCCACACCGTTAGCGAGAACAGGAAACAAGACTATCAAGCCATTGGCAATAAATTCCACTGCGATGGAAGCTAATATCAAGCCCATCACCCGTGTCACCACATTCATGCCGGTATGCCCCATTACTTGGGCAATCCGGGAGGCTGACATCAATGCCGCCAGGACAATGGTGGAAACAGATAAGATGACGACAGCCACCAGCAAGTAATGCGTCAAGGATTGCTGGGTATGCGCGTAAATAATAATAGTACTGATGGCGCCAGGACCGCTTAGTAGAGGAATAGCCAAAGGCACCACAGCCACCGATTCTTTATCGTAGGATTCGGCGCGCTCCTCCGGGGTGTGCCGGGATCTATCGTCACTGGCATACAACATTGAAATTCCCATCAACAGCACCAGTATCCCGCCGGCCACCCGAAATGATGCCAGACTGATGCCGAGAAAATGCAGGATTGGCTCCCCCACCAGCAGTGCCGTAAACAAGACCACGGCAACGGCGAAAGCACAAACAATAGAGGTACGCTTCTTGTCGGCCGACGTTCGATTTGCAGTCAGGGAAATGAAGGTTGGAATAGCGCCAATCGGATTTACCACGGACAACAAACCTGCCGATAGCTGCAAATATTCATTCAGGCTCAACATGACATTTCGATTTGCACATAGATCGATTTCATATCTTGACAGGACGCTGCTTTATTCATTTAGACATATTATCAATAATTTGCCGTTTCCATGCAGCAAAATCGCCGGTTTTGCTACATTGCCTACGATTTTTTTATTGTTTTGAATATTCATAAAAACTTAACTAAAAATACGCTTGAATTGTTCTGGGAAAAAATCGCTTTGCTATGTGAAAATAGATAATTCCTATATTTGCGAGCAACTACTATGGAAATGCATCAAATTCGCTACTTTCTGGCAGTGTGCGACAAAGGCAGTTTTACTCACGCCGCTCAATCCGTCTATGTCGCTCAGCCTTCTCTAACTCAAGCCATTAAAAAACTGGAAGAAGAGTTAGGCGGCGAGTTGTTTATACGTGACCGTGCAGGTTGCCGATTAACGGCACTGGGCCGCCTGGTCGAACCCAATCTGCGGGAAATTTTTCGTGAAACCCAGGCAGTAAAAGCAGATGCTATCCGCTTTTGCCGCCTTAACACGGTCCCGCTAAGAATTGGCATCATGTTGACGATAGGCTCGCAACGCTTAAGCCCGATTTTTGCGGAGTTTCAGCAAGACTACCCGCACATCGAGCTGGAATTAATCATCGACAGCGAGAGCAACCTGCTTAAGCAACTGGAAACCAACAATCTCGATTTACTGATCAGTGCGCCTGTCCCTTTGGTAAACGACCCTTATCAATTTTTACCGCTGTATGAAGAACGTTATGTGGTTGCATTCAACGATAAACATCGCTTCAACCAGTTCCAGACTATAGATCTGCCGACTATTCAAACCGAACCTTTTCTGGACAGGCTAAATTGCGAGTTGCGTGAAAAACTTAAAAGCGTTTGTGTCAACAGGCAAATAGACTTATATGCAACTTACAGGAGTAATAGCGAGGAATGGATATTAAATATGATACGCGCCGGCATCGGCGTGGCGCTGATGCCGGAATTTACCATACCCAAAGATGCCGGGAATCTGAATTTTCGCTATTTAGTCGATCCGGAAATCCGCCGCACGGTCTACGCGATTTTCATGCCCCAGGTTTCGGCAAATACTGAAGTACAAGATTTGCTTGAAAAATTTCGAGTCAATTTTTAATCTTCCAGCCTGAAAATTTTTCTAACTTTTTATTTGATTTTTAGCTTCAATAAATGCACACGCCGATTATCCGCGCGCAACACCTCAAAGAAAAAATCCGCCAATTCAAGCTTTTCGCCTTTCTTTGGGAAATGCTCAAGGCGTTGCACGATCAGGCCGCCAATGGTATCGCAATCATCATCTTCCAAATCGGCTGAAAAATAGTCGTTGAATTCTTCAATCGGCGTTAACGCATTGACAATAAACTCCCTTTCGCTGCGTTGGGAGATATATTCCTGAGTTTCATCGTCGTCGTGCTCATCTTCTATTTTTCCGACAATCTGCTCAAGCACATCCTCAATAGTCACCAGACCGGCAGCATTACCGTATTCATCGACCACTATCGCCATATGATTTCTTTCGGTACGGAATTCTTTGAGTAAAACGTTCAAACGCTTGCTCTCCGGCACGACACTGGCAGGACGCATGATATTTTCCACTTTCAGGGTTTTATCCCGTAATGCATGGGCCAATAAGTCTTTAGCCAGCAAAATACCGACCACTTTACTGCGATCTTCTTCAATAACAGGGAAACGAGAGTGGGCGAATTCAATGACCAAAGGGAAGATGGTTTCCAGTTCCGCTTCTTTTGGGACGACAACCATTTGCGAGCGGGGGATCATGATGTCTCTTACCCGCATCTCGGAAACCTGCATAACGCCTTCGATCATATTCAGCGCATCGGAATCAAGCAGATGTTTTTCTTGCGATTCTCTAAGAATCTCTAACAGATCTTGCTGGTCTTGCGGCTCACCGGTCAAAAAATAGCTAATGCGTTCCAGCAAGGTTCTCTGATGAGGTTGACTACTCGGGGGCTTACCTTCGCTCATTACGTATTCTCTTCCAGATAAGGGTTGGCTATGTTTAATCTGCTTAAAATTTCGATTTCCAAACTTTCCATTTGCTCGGCATCATGATCTTCAATATGGTCATACCCTAACAAATGCAGCACGCCATGTATAGTGATATGCGCCCAATGATGTTCAATTTTCTTATTTTGCTGGAGTGCTTCCGCGTGAATTAAAGGCGTACAAATCACCAAATCGCCTAACAGATCAAATTCCATACCTTCCGGCGACTCGAAGGGGAAACTAAGGATATTTGTCGGTCCGGATTTATGCCGGTATTGTTGGTTTAATTCGGCGCTTTCCGCTTCATCAACCAGACGAATGACGATTTCGGTATCCTGCCGGTTTCCCGCCAGCGCTTCATCCACCCACGACTGAAACTGATGCTGTTGCGGATAGTCGGCTGACTCACTAGCTATTTGGAATTCAAGATAGTTCATGATCACTGTTGTTGTTCGTAGTGCTCATAAGCAGCAACGATGCGCTGTACCAAAGGATGGCGGACCACATCCCGCACGCTGAAAAAAGTGAAACTGATGCCTTCCACATCTTTTAAAACTTTTAGAACATGTTTTAAACCTGACATTTTTTCACTGGGCAAATCGATCTGGGTGACATCGCCAGTAATAACTGCCGTTGAACCGAACCCGACCCTGGTCAGAAACATTTTGATCTGTTCCGTGGTAGTATTTTGAGCTTCGTCGAGAATGATAAAGGAATCGTTTAGAGTTCTACCGCGCATAAAAGCTAATGGGGCAACCTCGATGACATTTTTTTCCAATAATTTTTCAACGCGTTCAAAGCCAAGCATATCGTACAGTGCATCATACAAAGGCCGCAAATATGGATCGACTTTTTGCGCCATGTCGCCTGGCAAAAAACCCAGTTTTTCACCGGCTTCGACAGCCGGACGGACTAAAATAATACGCCGCACAGTTTCGTTCTGCAAGGCTTCCACTGCACAGGCAACCGCCAGATAGGTTTTGCCGGTACCTGCCGGGCCTACCCCGAAGTTTATATCGTGAGAGAGAATTTTGCGCAGATAATCCTGCTGGTTTTTACCCCGGCCTTTAATCACGCCACGCTTGGTTTTGATCGCTACCGCCTGCTGATGCTGCACAGGCACATCTTGCAAGAGTTGATCGATACTGGCATCCTGCAAGCTTAAATGTACCTGCTCCGGGGTAATTTCTTCCGCCTCGGCCAAGTCGAACAGTTTTTGCATGACGGCACAGGCGGCCCTAACTGCGGCATCGACACCGGAAACCTTGAAATGGTTGCTGCGATTGGCAATTTCGACATGCAAACGTTGCTCTATTTGCCGCAAATGACTATCCAGTTGTCCGCAAAAATTGGACAACCGCTGGTTATCGGCAGGTAATAATGTGATTTCCTGAGAAAAATTTGAGGCGAGCAACACTAGGAGGCTATTTTCATAAGTCTTTCGACTGAAGATTCCACCACACGTCCGCGCAGTGAATTGGGAAGAGCTTCGGTAACCAGCACATCGACAAATTGGCCGGTTAAGCGCGGATGCGCGGCAAAGTTGACTACCCGGTTATTTTCGGTACGCCCTGTAAGATGTAGCGGATTCTTTTTCGATACGCCTTCGACCAGAACACGCTGCACCGTATCTATCATCGCTTCCGAAATTGCCATTGTCATTTCATTCAAACGATTTTTAAGCCTCTGTAAACGTTGCTCTTTGGTGGCAATGCTGACATTATCGGCAAAGTTGGCCGCAGGTGTGCCCGGTCGGGCACTGAATATAAAACTATAGGAAAAATCGAAACCGACTTCCTCGATCAGAGCCATAGTATCTTCAAAATCCTGTTCGGTTTCGCCGGGAAAACCGACGATAAAATCGGATGACAAACTGATGCCGGGGCGTACAGTCTTGATTTTGCGCATGATTTCCAGATAATCCTCGCGCACATGTCCGCGTTTCATTTCCGCCAGAATACGGTTGCTTCCGCTTTGCACCGGCAAATGTAAATGGTTAACCAGTTGCGGAATTTCAGCGAATGCTTCGATAATATCGTCAGTAAATTCCAGAGGATGGGAGGTGGTAAAGCGAATCCGGTCTATACCTTCAACTGCGGCCACGTAATGCAACAGCAGTGCAAAACTTGCTATTTCGCCACCTGTCATTTCACCGCGATAGGCATTGACGTTCTGTCCAAGCAGATTAATTTCGCGAACTCCCTGCCGGGCAAGGGTGCCAATCTCAGCAATTACGTCGTGAAGAGGACGGCTTACTTCTTCGCCTCGCGTATAAGGCACCACGCAATAAGTGCAATATTTGCTGCAACCTTCCATCACAGAGACATAAGCTTTCGGGCCTTCGGCACGAGGCTCCGGCAAAGCATCGAATTTTTCAATTTCAGGGAACGAGATGTCTACGACATGCCTATTGCCGCTTCTGGCCTGATTTAATAATTCCGGCAAGCGGTGTAAAGTTTGCGGACCGAAAACAATGTCTACATAAGGGGCGCGCTTTTGAAGTGCGGCACCTTCCTGACTGGCAACGCAACCACCTACGCCGATGATTACGTCAGGGCGTTTGTCCTTGATTTTTTTCCAGCGGCCCACGGCTGAAAACACTTTTTCCTGGGCTTTTTCACGAATCGAACAGGTATTTAGCAGTAAAACGTCGGCTTGTTCCGGAAATTCAGTTAATTCCATTCCATGCGAAGCCTGCAAAACATCCCGCATTTTATCGGAATCGTACTCGTTCATTTGACAGCCATTAGTCTGTATAAAAAGTTTTTGCGCCATGCTTTTGTAGATTACCCCCACTACTTCCTAACAAAAAACCCCCGTATTGCGACGAGGGTTTAACTCAACTCTACCTAACGCACTTAGAATTTCGATAGGCGCCATTTTGGATACAGCGTGTTTCGGCAGAAATGTAAGCGACACGAACGCCCACTATTGCCTATAAAGATGTTTTTATGGCATCCTCAAACGAAACGCCCCATTGCCAAAATATGCATTTTATTAATTATAATTATAAACACAATTTTGAGTAAATGCTGTTTTTATACGACAATACCAACCTGCAAACCTTCGAACCAGTCTAGAAAACGTTTAACGTCATCACCTTTGAAAACCCGTCCATGCTGAGGAGCAAGAATATTTATATCAAGGCGCCTAACCTTTTCGATCCAGGCATGTTTGGCTTGATTGGAAGGCATCCAGCGCTGATGGAAAAAACGCATTTTGTCGATATGTTGTTCAAAGTTTTCTACGAACATCGGTGTTCCCGGCGGCTCAAGCGCGGCGCCAACATCGCCTGAAAAGAATACCTTGGCATGAGGATCGTAAATATTAAAATTTGCCGGTGAATGCAGATAATGCGCAGGCACAATTTGTAATTCCACGCCATCCAAATGAATGACGCCCCCGTTATCGGGAATTGGTACATATTCTATGGAATCGCAGCCGAAATGCCGCAAAAAACCTTCCCATAATGCTGATGCGTGCAGTTTGGCATGCGGCAAAGCCTGATCCCAAAGCCCTAACGAAGATATGACGTCCGGGTCCTGATGCGAAGCGAACAGATCGGTAATTTCTTCGACCGGTGCATGATGCAAAACCGCAGCAAGCATCGGTGCAAACAGATCTATTCCGCCCGGATCAATCAGCAAACAACGCTTTGCCGTTCTTACCAAATATTGGTTGGTATCGATAATATTGTCCGGTTTATTGGGGTCGCGACCATACATAATCCACTGGTAGGAACCCTCGTAAATTTTCGTCATTTTCATGAATTATGCCTCTGGTTGCTTACTCGATCGATTTATATATTTTCGGTGTTGATGAGGCTCAAGGCACTTCGACAGCGATGTACCTTGTCGTTGATAATTTGTGCCGCATGATCAACACTTTCCGCAACGGCTTGCAAACTTTGCAGATATTCGCCTGCTTGCGAAGCTTCTATTCTGGAATTAGCGGCAATTACCCTCGCTGCCCTAGCCGGATGCATGATTTCCGCAAGCTGCTCCATCAACTCCGCGACATTGGCCTCGAACTCCCGCCGACAAGATTGTTTCTTAAGTATGAGTTTCTGCAAGGGTATGGCAAGCGAATCGGCGTAAACTGCATTCTTGGAGAGGGCAACTACTTTTTCGAAATGTTTATAAGCTTCGTCCATGTTTTGCACATTGACAGTCAATCGATATAGTTTTAATGCATGTTCATTAATCTTGTTGACTTGTGCAATGGTTTCCTTGGCCAGATCATTAATGAAATCGGTTATCGGCTGAAAACCCTTGGCTTTTTCGCCAGCTCGGAAAGCAATCGCCTTTGCATTTGCAGCAGCCAGGGAGATTTCCTTGGCTACTTCCATAACTGCGCTTAATTCGGCGGCAATAGAGGCTACCGCTACAAATTGGGATTTGGTATGACTTGCTTGCATAGAGTTTGAACCTCGACTCGTTAGAACGATTTGCGGTTAAAAACAGCTGCAAGGATAACCGACAAAGCAAGTAACTGCATTATTTTGATACAGAAAAAGCGAATCAGTCGACATTCCCCGCTAAATTCGATAACGAGTAGGATCAGCCACGGACAAGTTCCTAAAGCCCTCAGCCCGTAATCGGCAGGCGTCGCAACTACCACAGGCTCTCCCCAATTCATCGGCAGAATAACAGGATACCGTCATGGCATAATCGACCCCGAGATTCAGTCCTTGGCGAATGATTTCAGCCTTGCTTAATTCGATAAGCGGCGCGTGAATTCGGATTTGCCTACCTTCCACTCCCGCTTTGGTGGCCAAGTTAGCCAAATCCTGAAAGGCCTTGATGAATTCAGGACGGCAATCGGGATAACCGGAAAAATCGACGGCATTAACGCCAATAAACACATTTTCGACTGCCAGCACTTCCGCCCAACCCAAAGCTAACGACAAAAAGATAGTATTACGGGCAGGTACGTATGTAACAGGAATACCCTGTTGCGGTGAAATCGGCACCTCAATCCGCTCATCGGTTAAGGCCGAACCGCCAATACTATCCAGACCCAATTTGATGATTTTGTGCGCCCGCACCTGATAGTGTTCGGCGATTTTTTTAGCTGCTTCCAACTCGGCATTATGGCGTTGGCCATAATCGAAGCTTAAAGCATAACAGTCGTAACCTTGTTGCTGGGCCAGAGCCAGCACGGTAATGGAATCCAGACCGCCTGACAATAAAATGATGGCGGACTTTTCTTTATTTTCCTCGTGCATCGTTCCAAAGATATTTGTGCAATTGAATCTGAAAACGAACCGGCAATTGATCGGCAAGAATCCTGTCGGCCAATTCGGTAGCCGGCATTAAGCCTGTTACAGGCGAAAACAATACCTGACAACGCTCCGGTAATCGGTATTGTTCAAGTTGCTGCTTCGACCATTGATAATCAGCATCGTTGGCTATTACGAATTTAAGCTGATCATTTTCCGTCAGGTAATCAATATTTTCATAGCGGTTTCGGTGGCTTTCGCCAGAGCTGGGTGTCTTTAAATCCATAACCTTGACAATCCGGCTATCGACGTTAGAGACATCCAATGCGCCGCTTGTTTCCAGAGAAATCTGGTAGCCTAGCTCCAACAAGCTAACCATCAAGGCATGACAGCCATTCTGGGCCAAAGGTTCGCCACCAGTAACTGTCACATGCCGGGTACGATAGCTCTTTACCTGATCGATAATTTGCTGATGAGTATATTTTTCGCCGCCATTAAAGGCATAGGCGGTATCGCAATAAGAACAGCGCAGGGGGCAACCGGTCAAACGAATAAATACTGTAGGTATACCCACAGTATTTGTTTCTCCCTGTAATGAATAGAAAATTTCGGTTATACGTAATAAATGATCCATTCAGACCATCACTGCGGCATTTGCGCCAATTTCTTTGCTGCCAGATGCGCTGCGGTTGTGCCTGGATAGCTAGTAGTTACGCGCGTCAGATAATCACGGGCTTTTGCGATGTTTTGCTGATCGAATTCTATATAGCCGATTTTCAATAATGCATCAGGCACTTTCGAACTGTTGGGGTAGCGGCTGACCACCTTACCGAATGCTGCCCGGGCCTTGTCGAACTCGCGATTGATCTTATAGGCTTCACCCAGCCAATACTGGGCGTTATCGGAAAATTCGCCAGCCGGAAAATCGGTCAATAATGATTCGAACATTTTTACTGCTTGCTCATTATGACCATTCCGCAAAGTATCGTAAGCGATTTGATAACGTTCTTTTTCATCACCCTTGGCTGCGTTGGTAGTCGCACCGGTAACCGGCTGGTTTTCAGCAGCCGGCGGCGGTACGGCAACCGGTACAGAAGCGGCTGGCGCAGTAACAGGTTGCACCACAGGCTGAACAGGTGGCGTTGGTGCGGCATTTGCTGCAACCCCTGTTGCGGGCTGCGGCTGAACGCTACTGACAGAACCGGATTGAACCTGTGCGGCCGGGGCAGATGGTTGCGTACCGGCTACAGGCGTCAAGGCTTGAACTCTGCCATCCAAATCCGAATACATATTGCGCTGTTTACGTTCAAGATCGGCGATGGTTTGTGACTGCTCTTCCACCACGCCTCTTAATTGCTGCACTTCTGACTGTAGCTGCTCGACTCTGCTTAATACTTCAAAAAGAGCTGAATCGGCAGGCGCGCCTGCTCGCGGAGCCACACTGGTATTGACCGACTGGGCATATGCTCCGGTACAAAGACCGCCACAAACAAACATCGTCAGAAGTGCGCGCCTCATTGATAAGCAACCTCTACGCGACGATTCATTTGCCATGCCGCTTCATTATGACCTGGAACGGCTGGTTTTTCTTCACCGTAACTGACAATTTCCAGTTGTGCGGCAGAAACGCCTTGCGCTCTCATCATTCTTTCCACAGACTTGGCGCGTTGTTCGCCCAGTGCAATATTATATTCGCTTGAGCCTCTTTCATCGGCGTGACCCGCCAGAATGACGTGTTGATTTGCGTGTGAAGCCAGATATTGCGCATGGGCTGCAACGACCGGCACATAGTCCTGTTTAACCTGACTGCTATCCAGTTCAAAGTAGATAATCTGTTTTGAAAGAGGGTTATTGGGATCGCTAAATTCCGGCCCTAAACGCGAGTTGGCGCCGGAACCTGAATTTAGTCCTGAACCACCGAATTGGGTTCCGTTCATGGAGCCATCATTCAAACCGCTGGTTAAAGCATCGGTACCTTGGGCTGCATCGGCCAAACTGCTATCCTGCTCGTCGCTGGAACTACAGCCCGTTAGCAATATGGCGGCCATTGCCAGCGCGAAATAGGTTTTATTCAATTTCATTCTTTTCTCCAAATATCTAAATATATTCAAACAATTTAAAATTCGCAAATATTCTGCGAGTTCATACTCTGTATTCTCTCAAGGGCTTAACCGGTAGAAAAACTGTCTAAGTAAAAACCAAGCAGCTTACCCGAGAGAAGTCTGTTGGTTTGCACGAAGCGGTCTATAAAAATCCCGCTTCGCTGCTTACCGATGAATGTTGGACTGCATAGAACAAAATCCCAAACCAGTCGCATCAAACAATAAAAAGGCTTACCGGGAAGTTTTTTTCTTCAATAACTGTGCACCCAACACAAGAAAGCTGGAAAGCTATTATATATCAATAGTATAAATTTATTGAGGATAGTTTCGCTTGTTTTAGGGTCCCCAGGCCGGTTCACGCACTTCGCCGCTCGCAAAAGCCAGTTTTTGCTGCATCGCACCGTCGGTAGAGACTACCGATAACACCGATTGGCCGCCTTTATTAGCTGAAAACAATACCATGCTGCCGTTCGGGGCAAAACTAGGCGAGTCATCCAGGCGGCCATCGGTCAAGACGTTAACGGTATGGGAAGCCATATCCATCACAGCAATTCGATAACTGCCGCCACTGCCGTTTACCATTGCCAGACTTTTTCCATCGGATGAAAACCGTCCTCTGGCATTATAATCGCCCTGAAAGGTCAAACGTGTCGATTTGCCACCGGCACTAGGCATCATGTACAACTGCGGTTTGCCGCCTTGATCGGAAGTGTAAACGATATAATTGCCGTCCGGCGACCAATTGGGTTCTGTATCGATAGACATACCGGAGGTTAAACGCGTCAAATTATGGCTGGACAAATTCAGTACATAAATATCCGGACTGCCGTCTTTAGACAAGGTAATCGCCAAACTGCCGCCATCGGGTGAAAACGCCGGTGCGCCATTGATGCCGTGATAAGACGAAACGCTAACCCTTTGTCCTGTTGCCAGGGTTTGAACATAAATTTCCGAGCGTTTGGTTTGGAAAGATACATAGGCGATTTTAGAACCGTCCGGCGACCAGGCCGGCGCCATGATAGGCTCCAGGGATTCGGCGATAGTTCTTGGATTGTAACCGTCGGCATCGGCGACTTGCAATAGATATTGCCTGCCCGCACCTTTTGTGGCGCTTGTGACATAAGCAATGCGGGTATTAAACGCGCCTTTTCTTCCGGTTAGTTTTTCATAGATCAAATCGCTGATATGGTGAGCAGCGCGCCGCAAATCGTTAGCGCCAACCGTTAAACGGTAGCCCATCAGTAACTCGCCGTTATGGACGTTAAATAAATGGAACTGAATATTATAGCTGCCGTTACTGCCGACGACCTGACCGATAGTCATATAATCCTGACCCAATACTTGCCAATCCTTGAAATTGACACGTTCGGGGTCGCTAGGCTGGGTAAGCATATCGTCTTCGGACAGGGTTTTAAAAAAACCGCTGCCGGCCAAATCGGAACTGACAATATCGGAAAGTTTCACATTACCTACAGATCCTTGCTGGGCAAAGGGAACAATGGCAATCGGCACGGCTGTCTGCGAGCCTTTGGTGATTTCTATGGTTAACCCTTCAGCCTGGGCCACCGATAACAAGGCAGCGGTTAAGCCGAGGACTAAAATTCTTATTACTAACATCATGCTATTATTTCCGCTTCCGATTATTCCGGTTTAAATATAAACGTAAAAACTCTAAATTTCTGATTAAACAAATTCTTGTCCTGCGGCACCGGTAACGGCGAGGCTTTCATCACCGCATTCTCCGCCGACCGATCAAAAACCTCATCGCCGCTACTACCTGTTACCGTAGCATCCATCACCTCGCCAGTGGGCAACAATTTTACCTGAATTGTACATTTTAAGCCTTGCGAGACGCTGATTGGCCGAGTCCATGCCCCCTCAACCCTTTTACTTATAGCGGCGATAATGGCTTGCTCTTCCGCTTTCGCTTTCGCGGCAGCGGCAGTCGCAGCCTCAGCAGCTTGCCTATCTTTCTCTGCTTTCTCGGCGGCAGCAATCGCCGCCTGCCGTTCCTGTTCAGCTTTAGCCTTGGCAGCAGCTTCAAGTCTTTCCTTCTCGGCTTTAGCCGCCTTTTCTGCAGCTAACTGTTTTTCCTTTTCGGCTTTGGCCGCTGCTTCAGCAGCTTGTTTTTCCTTTAAAGCCTTTTCGGCAGCCAGAGCAGCCTGCTTTTCTTTCTCAGCCTTGGCCACCGCCGCTTGTTTTTCCTTTTCAGCTGCAATGACTGCTTGCTTTTCTTTTGCCGCTTTTTCCGCAGCTAACTGCTTTTCTTTCTCAGCTTTTTCAGCGGCTAATTGCCTGTCTTTTTCAATTTTGGCCGCTTGTTTTTGTTTTTCGGCTTTAGCCTTGGCCTCCGCTTGTTGCGCTAACTCTTGCTGCTTGGCTTCTTCCGCTTTTTGTTCCTGTAATTTCTTTTGCTGATCTGCCAGCTTCTTTTCTTGCTCGAGTTTTTTTGCCTCTGCTTCAGCCTGCTTTTGCTTTTCGGCTTTAGCTTTGGCCTCCGCTTGTTGCGCTAGTGTTTGCTGCTTAGCTTCTTCCGCTTTTTGCTCCTGTAATTTCTTTTGCTGCTCCGCCAGCTTCTTTTCCTGCTCGAGTTTTTTTGCCTCTGCTTCAGCCTGCTTTTGCTTTTCGGCTTTAGCTTTAGTTTCCGCTTGTTGCGCTAGTGTTTGCTGCTTAGCTTCTTCCGCTTTTTGTTCCTGTAATTTCTTTTGCTGCTCCGCCAGCTTCTTTTCCTGCTCATGCTCTTTTGCCTCGGCCTGCTTTTGCTTTTCGGCTTTAGCTTTGGTCTCCGCTTGTTGCGCTAGTTCTTGCTGCTTGGCTTCTTCCGCTTTTTGCTCCTGTAATTTCTTTTGCTGTTCCGCTAGCTTCTTTTCCTGCTCAAGCTTTTTTGCTTCGGCTTCCGCCAGCTTTTGTTCCTTGATTTTGGCTTCGCGCTCCTCAGCTAACTGCTGCTGTTTTTGCTGTTCGGCAAGAGCCTCCTGCTTCTGTTTTTCAAGCGCTTCAAGTGCATTTCGCTCGGCTATTTGCTGCTGCTTTTTAGCTTGCCGTAATAATTGTTCCTCGGATTTTCTGGCATGTTCCAGTTGTTCCAGTTGTTCCTGATGCTTCTGTTCGGCTATTTGCTGGTCTTCTTCTGCCTGTTGCAAGCGATCGGCTTCTGCCTGGATCTCTGTACCATCCAGTATCGTCGCATTGATAATTTCAGGCGCGGGTTCCGATTTAACCATTTCCCGATCAGGTTCAAAGCTAAAAACAAACAGCAAAACAATAACAATATGCAGCGCCAGTGCCAGTGCAAATGATATTCCGAATTTTTGCATGGTAATGGTTCTAATATTATTTCTCGGGAGGTGGCGTTGTCATCAGGCCTACTTTTGGCGCACCGGCATCCTTTAGCGCAACCATGACAGTTACGATTTTACCGTATTCGACAAGATGATCGCCCCGAACATAAACTTGCGATTTCGGATTATGTTGAAACATCTCAGCCACCTTTGCTTTCAAATCGTCTTCATTGATAGGCTCGTCCTGATCCGAATGATCGCCTGTATCGATATAATAAGTACCGTCTTTTTTAACAGTAACAATCACAGGAGGCTCATCCTTCAGATCCACCGCCGCAGATTCTGCTTGCGGCAAGTTGACATCGACGCCGTTTTGCACCAGCGGCGCGGTAATCATGAAAATCATTAATAAGACAAAAGTTACATCAATATAGGGAACAACATTGATTTCCGCCATTGGTCCGCGACGTTTACGCAATCTGCGATTACTGCCACCTACATTCATTTGCCGTGCGCCTGTCTTTGCAATAACACCACAAATTCGTCTATGAAAAGCTCATAACGGCCGGCAAGACGATCTAACCGCGTGGAAAACCGGTTATAGGCAATCACAGCCGGAATCGCTGCAAACAAACCGATGGCTGTTGCAATCAGAGCTTCGGAAATACCCGGCGCAACATTTGCCAATGTGGCATTTTTAATTTCGCCCAAAGCCCGGAAGGAGTTCATAATCCCCCAAACGGTACCGAAAAGACCGATATAAGGGCTGGTAGAACCAACTGTTGCCAGAAATGGCAAAGTATCATCCAGCCTATCCAACTCCCGCGCCAGTTCGATACGCATAGCCCGTTGCGCACTCTCCACCTGAACCATTGGCTCTACCTCGCCTTTCTGCCGCATCCTGGCGAATTCCCTGTATCCGGCCAGAAAAATTTTCTCGATACCTTCCGGTTCGAACCTATCGTTTGACATTTTTTTGTATAACTCGGCAAGACCGAGGCCTGACCAGAATTCTTCTTCAAAATCATCTGTAATATCAATAGCCTGTTTCAGTTCCTTGCGTTTTGAGAAAATAAAAGTCCACGATGCGATAGAGGCCGCCAACAGTATGAACAACACAAACTGCACAACGATACTGGCTTCTTTGACCAGATGAAAGATGGATAAATCGGTATTCATTAGCTTAATTGTTCCAGAATAGCAATGGGAATAAGTTTCGGTTTCATGGTTTGAGCATCAAGGCACGCGATCCGAATCGTGCCGCTACATAACACTTCTTGCCAACGGCTAACCGATTGTTGAAAAGTGAGATTTGTTTTTTTGTATTCAACGACTTTAGCGCTGACTTCAAGGAGTTCATTAAAACGCGCAGGTTTCAAATAATCGACATTCACAGAGCGGACTACAAAAATCAGGTTTTGTTCAGCCAGCAGATTATCCTGTTCAAAACCCATGCTTCGCAGCATTTCGGTTCTGGCTCTTTCAAAAAACTTCAGATAATTGGCGTAAAACACTACACCGCCAGCATCGGTATCTTCGTAATATACCCTGACAGGCCAACTAAATTCTTTCATGAATTAAACATGCACCCAATCATAAACTAAAAATATCGTCACTACCGGGCTGTTGATTTGGCGGTTGCAAACCGAAGTGTAGATAAGCCTTTTGAGTGACTACTCGACCTCTGGGTGTACGCATGATAAAACCTTGTTGCATCAAATAGGGCTCCAGTACATCTTTAACTGTACCCCGTTCTTCGCTGATAGCAGCGGCAATGGTATCCAGTCCGACCGGTCCACCCTGAAAATGATCTATCATAGCCATCAGCAATTTACGATCGAGCATGTCAAATCCATGTTGATCGATTTTCAACATCTCCAAGGCCTGACTGGCAATATCACGCGTGACAATACCATCCGCTTTAACCTCGGCAAAATCACGAACTCTGCGCAACAAACGGTTGGCAATCCGTGGTGTTCCCCGTGATCGGCAAGCTATTTCATCGGCACCGCCACTATCCACGCTAATGCCTAGCACTTTAGCAGAACGCCCTACTATACTGGCAAGTTCTTCTACCCGTGTAAAATTCAAGTCGCTGGACAATACCGAAACGGTCTCGCAACGGCGACGTTAATAAGCCTGCCCGGGTTGTCGCCCCGATCAGGGTAAAAGGCGGCAAATCAAGTTTAATGAACGTGCTGCCGGACCTTCGCCTATCATAATATCCATTGATAGTCTTCCATAGCAGGATACAGCACCTCTTCGATTGCCGGACTGAATCGATGGATTTCATCAATAAATAAAACATCATGCGCCTGCAAATTGGTCAATAAAGCGGCCAGATCCCCTGCCTTATCCAGTACAGGCCCCGATGTCTGGCGAATATTGACATTCATTTCCATTGCTACGATATTTGCCAAAGTGGTCTTGCCCAAGCCTGGAGGACCGAAAATCAATACATGATCCAATGCTTCAGAGCGTGTTACAGCTGCCTGGATAAAAATTTCCATTTGTTGGCGCAGTTCGGTTTGGCCGATATAATCTTTTAAGCGTTTCGGTCGAATCGCCCTATCCTGACGCTCTTCATCATTATTGCCCTGGGCGGCTATCAAGCGATCGCTTTCTATCACTTCAATAGCGCCTCGCAAGGCCAGACGAATAATGTCCTCGCAACTTTTATCATCCTCGGCGATAGTTTGCACCATACGCTGCGCTTCCTGCGGCTTATAGCCTAAAGCACACAGCGCATGTCACAGCCTCCTGCTTCGGGCTTGCCATCCATGACTCGTAACAACATTATTAGCACCCTGTGGCGATGAGCTTAAGCCGGTCAATTCCGGCAAGCGACCGCGCATTTCAACAATCAGACGTTCAGCAGTTTTTTGGCCCACCCCCGGCAAACGCACC
>CAVXZR010000045.1:0-6718 GCA_963765965.1 uncultured Pseudomonadota bacterium | reverse complement strand
TCGCTGTTTTTGGTGATCGTACGGGCTGGTATAGGCGGACCCTGATGATTTAGCATGGCTGCGAGTTTCTGCGCATCGGTTTCGCTGGGGAAGCTGGCGGCCAATATAGACCAGTCGCTGTCGTTTAATTCTCTGACCAGCGGTTGACCGTAAAGTTGATAGGGATGTTCCAGCTTTACGGCGTCGGCAGTCAGTTCCGGCAGATCAGGGCTTTGTGTCAGTATCGGAGTCGGAATGCCGTCGGCGCATTTCAGTATGCGCTCGACTTTGTCCCAATCAATCGCGACATTTTTTGCAGTGGCGATTTTTTTGAGCTTGCTGCGCAATTCTTTTTGCAATTGGTTTTCCTGTTTAGCCCATTTTTCCAAAGGCTCATGCGCTTCCAGAAACAGCATATTCTGATCCCATGCGATCAGGTAAGGCTGGTGAACGATGCGTACCGTTGTGCCGACTTCCACTTGATTGAATAAATTTTCTATATCTTCCGGATAAAGCTGTACACAACCGTGGCTGACCTGCATGCCTATGCCGTAGGGTTTATTGGTACCGTGGATCAGATAGCCGTTAATCCCCAAAGGCATTGCATAGTTACCCAAAGGATTATCCGGTCCGGCATGGATAACGTTAGGCAATGGATCGCCCAGTACTTGATGTTCGCGCTGAATCGATACCGGCACTGTCCAGTCGGGATTGGCTTTTTTGGCGGCGATTTGGGTCACGCCCAGCGGCGTATTCCAGCCTTCCCGGCCTATTCCGATTGGGTAGGTAAGCAGTGTGTTCGGTTGGCTGATTGGATAATAAAACAAGCGCATGTTGGCTAGATTAAGCACAATGCCTTTGTGCGGCGCATCAGGCAGAATAAAACTCAGCGGTAGCAACACACGCCGGCCGCTGGCCGGTGTCCAGGGGTTAACCCCGGCGTTGGCAAGGGTAATATCGTTATATCCCAAACCGTAATGGCGGGCAATGTCGGATAACGTGTCATTTTCGCGTATGTCTATGCTGGCGAGAGTACCAACCATATTTTGTTCGGTTTTCAACTGGAAATTGTGAATACCGACATTATCGGCTTTAGTGGTTTTAACTATCAGTTGCGGTTCCGGTTCGCCGGAAAGCTGCAAAATCTGACAGCCGCTTAGCAAGAGGCTCAGCAAAAGGGCGATAGGGAAAAACGATATAAACTGACGGTCATTCGTGGTGGCTGATATCATCATAGCAATTAAAGATAAGCTGATGGTGTAAGGAGTTTGATACTATCCGACTAAAATTAAGTTTAGATGAATAAAAAGGTATTTTTTATGCTAACAACTCTTCGGATTTCAGTTCTTTAGCACTTGTTCCTGTCGGAGCCGGTTAAACTTGGGAACTTAAAAAACAACTTTGAACCGCAAAGTTTGGTAAGTATTACATTAAGTCGGCTTTCTGCAAAAATAATTGCCGTTTAAACTTGCTACACCACTTGAATGCCAGCATTAAGCACCCGTTTGAAAAAAAGCGGGACTAGGCGTAATCCGGCTCGAATCCGCTTTCTCAGCAGGGTAGCAAAGTAGGTAGGCTGAGTGTTTGAGTTTGGCTAGCATGCTATAAACGGTTATCATATTCTTAGTTATTTGCTTGGTTATTATTTTTCAAGAACGGAGTCCCCATGGCGAGCCTGGACAAAAGCACAGTCGAAAATTTGCTTAAAACCTTTATCGATCCCAATGTCGAAACCGATTTGCTATCGGCTAAATCCGTGAAAAAAATCAAAGTTGACGGCAGTGATGTCAGTGTCGCGATTGAGCTAGGTTATCCTGCCAAAAGCTATCTCAACGAGTTGAAAACAAAGCTTGAAGAAAAGCTGAAAACCATTGAGGGGGTTGGTAAGGTCGATGTCGAGGTGTCCGTTAATATTGTTTCGCATTCGGTGCAGAAAGCTCTGAAACCGCTGCCGAATGTCAAAAACATTATCGCCGTTGCCTCCGGCAAGGGTGGGTCGGTAAGTTGACGACATCGGTGAATCTGGCGTTGGCTTTGGTTGCGGAAGGAGCGGCGGTCGGCATACTTGATGCCGACATTTACGGACCTAGTATCCCGACCATGCTTGGATTGTCCGGAAAGCCGGACAGTGAGGACGGTAAAACCCTGCTGCCTAAAGTGTCTTTCGGTGTGCAAACTATCTCCATCGGCTATCTGGTCGATGCCGATCAGCCTATGATTTGGCGCGGGCCGATGGTTACCGGTGCTTTGCAGCAGTTGCTGACGCAAACTAGGTGGTCCAGTCTCGATTATTTGATTATCGATTTGCTGCCGGGAACCGGCGACATTCAGTTAACGCTGGCGCAACAGATCCCGGTCAGCGGGGCTGTGATCGTTACCACCCCACAGGATATTGCCCTGATTGATGCTCAACGCGGTTTGGGTATGTTCGAGAAGGTCAATGTGCCGATTTTGGGTTTAGTGGAGAATATGAGTATCCACATTTGCAGTCAGTGCGGTCACGAGGAGGCAATTTTCGGACAAGGCGGCGGCGTGGCTATGGCAAGCAAAAACAAAGTCGATTTGCTGGGTTCATTGCCGTTGGATATCAATATCCGTAAAAACGCCGATAGCGGCAGGCCGACAGTCGTGGCCGATCCGGATGGCCGTTCGGCGCAAATTTACAAGGCTATTGCCCGGAAAATGGCGGCCAAACTAGCCTTGCGTTCCAGAGATTACAGCGGCAGATTTCCAAATATCGTCATTCAGAATACCTGACAGCCAATTCGCGTATTTGGGTTGTGTTGGCTGCTCGGCAGCCAACAAACTTATTGAGTATGGGTAACAGACGACCGGCTAAGCGAATTCTGAATGATCCTAGATCAAAACCAGATTGTCCCTGTGTATCAGTTCGTCATCGTCGGCATAGCCTAGCAATTGTTCGAATTCGCTGCTGGATTTACCGGCTATTTTCGCCGCATCCTCGGCACCGTAATTGATTAGGCCGCGGGCTATTTCGATGCCTTGCCTGTCTAAGCAAGAAACTAGGTCGCCGCGCTGAAACGTGCCTTGCACGGATTTAACGCCGACAGCCAGCAGGCTTTTGCCGGCGGATTGCAGAATTTTCACTGCGCCGTCATCCAGCGTCACGCTACCTTTGACTTGCAGTTGCCCGGCCAGCCACTGTTTTCTGGCGGCCAGAGGTTCGATATTCGGAATCAGATACGTACCCAGTTCGTCACCCTGAAATACGGCGGTAATGACGTTTTCGATCTTTCCGGAAACGATTACAGTTGCCGCGCCGGACCGGGCCGCCAGACGGGCTGCACGTACTTTGGTATACATGCCGCCCCGGCCAGACCGCTAATGCTGCCGCCGGCAACTTCGTCGAGTAAGGTTTCGTTAACGCTGATACTGGAAATCAGTCTGGCGTCCGGATTCAGGCTGGGGTTGGCATCAAATAAACCGGTTTGGTCGGTAAGAATGATCAGTAGGTCGGCCTCAACCAGATTGGCGACCAAAGCGCCCAGCGTATCGTTGTCGCCGAAGCGGATTTCTTCGGTTGCGACGGCATCGTTCTCGTTGATGACCGGAACCGCGCCGAAATCCAGTAAAGTCAGCAGGGTGCTGCGCGCATTCAGATAGCGGCGGCGATCCGAGAGGTCGTCATGGGTCAGTAAGACCTGCGCGGCCAGCAGTTTGTGAGTCTGAAATTCGTCCTCGAAACGCCTAACCAGCCCCATCTGTCCGACCGAAGCGGCGGCTTGCAATTCGTGCAGGGTTTTGGGCCGGGCTTTTAACTTCAGGCGCGACATGCCTTCGGCTACAGAGCCAGAAGAGACCAAAACGACATCCACGCCTTGTTGTTTAAGTGCAGCCATTTGCGAGACCCAGCCGGCAATCGCCGAATGATTCAGGCCGCGGCCGCCATCGGTGAGCAAGGAACTGCCGATTTTGACCACCACCCGGCAGGCTTGGGAAAATTCAGACCTGCTCAACGGCTTGCTCCCGTAGCTGGGCTTTCTGCTGCTCAAGAAAATCCATAATCGCGTACATCAAGGCTTGTGTACCCTGGTTTTTCAGTGCGGAAATCCGGAAAACCGGGCCTGTCCAGCTCAGTTGGTCAACAATGGCCTGACAGTGCAGGTCCAGTTCATCATCGGCCAGTTGATCGATCTTGTTTAAAACCAGCCAACGCGGTTTCCCGACCAGTTCGTCGCTCCATTTCTCCAGTTCATGGATAATTTTTTTCGCAGCCATGACCGGCGTTAACTCGCTTTCATACGGAGCAATGTCGATGATATGCAATAACAGGCCGGTTCGCGATAGGTGCTTTAAAAATTGTAAGCCAAGTCCGGCACCTTCTGCGGCACCTTCGATTACGCCGGGAATATCGGCAATCACAAAACTGCGCAAATTATCGACACTGACTACGCCAAGATTAGGGTGGAGAGTTGTGAAAGGATAATCGGCCACTTTCGGTCTGGCCGACGAAACCGCGCGTATCAAGCTGGATTTTCCGGCATTGGGCATACCCAACAGGCCGACATCGGCAATCACCATTAATTCTAAGCGCAACATGCGGTGCTCGCCGGGCGAACCTTTGCTGAATTGTTGCGGCGCGCGATTGATGCTGCTTTTGAAGCGGGTGTTTCCCAAGCCGTGGAAGCCGCCTTTGGCGACCAGTAATTGTTGTCCGGGGGTGGTTAAATCCCCGATCTTTTCGCCGGTGGTGGCTTCATAAACGATAGTGCCGGGCGGGACGGGAACAAAACAGTCTTCGCCTTTTTTGCCGGTACAATCGCGGCTCATGCCGTTTTGGCCGCGTTCGGCACGATGTACCGAATGATAGCGAAAATCCACCAGTGTGTTTACGTTTTCAGTGGCTACCAGATAAACGCTTCCGCCGTCGCCGCCATCGCCGCCATTCGGACCGCCAAGAGGAATATATTTTTCGCGACGGAAAGAGGCTTTGCCACTGCCGCCGTCACCTGCTTCTACACGGATTTCCGCTTCGTCAACAAATCTCATAATCTACCAGTTTAAACAAAAAAGCCCCGCTGAAGAACGAGGCTTTCCATGTCGGATGCACCCGAAGGGCAGCCAAAAGAATTACGCTGCTGCAATGCTAACGTATCTGCGGCTTTTTGGGCCTTTTATTTCAAAAACTACTTTGCCGTCACTGGTTGCGAACAAGGTATGGTCTTTACCGATACCTACGTTGTCGCCAGGGTGAAATTGCGTGCCGCGCTGGCGTACCAGAATATTACCCGCTTTAACCACTTGACCGCCGAAACGTTTGACGCCCAGTCGTTGAGCTTGAGAGTCGCGTCCGTTTCTAGTACTACCGCCTGCCTTCTTATGAGCCATTTTCGAACCTCGTTAAATTATGCAGAAATGCCAGTAATCTGAACTTCTGTGTAGTATTGACGATGCCCCATTTGTTTCATGTGGTGCTTACGTCTTCTGAATTTTATGATTCTGACTTTTTTGTGTCTGCCTTGCGAAACCACAGTGGCTGTGACTTTGCCGCCTTCAACAAAAGGCTGGCCGACTTTTACGTCTTCGCCGGATTGAATCATTAATACTTTGTCGAACTCTACGCTGTCGCCTGCGCCCAACTCAAGTTTTTCTATTTTTAAGGTAGTACCTTCTGCGACCCGATACTGTTTACCACCTGTTTGAATTACCGCATACATCAGCGTAAGCTCCATTAAGCATAATCTGTTAATAGTGAACAGCGAATTATATTTTTATTGTAGCCGTTAGTCAAATATAAAATGCAATATAGGCTTACCAATCACAACCAGAGGCAGGTTTTAGCCATTAGGGTGCAGATTTTTATCCGGTACGGCTATCACTGCCGTGCCATAGCAAAGTACCTCGGTTAACCCCGGCATCACTTCTGTCGCATCATAGCGCATCGAAATAATCGCATTAGCACCTAACTGCTTTGCGTGTTCGCACATCAATTGGTAAGTCATTTCACGGGCTTGTTCACAGAGATTGGTGTAAATCGTGATGTTGCCACCGAACAGCGATTGCAATCCGCCTAAAAAATTGCCGACAATCGAACGGGAACGCACGGTAATACCTCTCACCACGCCAAGATTACGGTGGATAATGTAACCCGGCAAGGAGAGCGCTGTGGTGACCATTGAGTCCTGCATGGAAAGCTCCTGATTGAAAGTGAAATAAAATCGTTCAAGTTAGGTTTTTTGTAATTCTGCCGAAAATGGCAGGGCGCTACGGTAAAACGGCAAATTCTTAAAATCCTACGGACAGGCGTTATCGCTACGGAACAACATTCCCTTAAAACAGAGAATCCGAGTTTATTTTAACTCAAACATTCCCTATACAAATGCTTCTCTGTAAAATTTACAAATTAAACTTTGTAACCGGAGCAACAGCCAAATGGGTAGAGCCTATCAAAACCGTAAAGTATCAATAGCCAAAACGTCTGATGCCAAGGCAAAGATCTACAGTAAATATGGCCGGGAAATCTATGTCTGCGCTAAAGCCGGAGGTATTGACCCGGCTGGAAATTTAACACTACGAGGCTTGATCGAGCGAGCTAAGAGAGACCAGGTACCTAGCCACGTCATTGAAAAAGCTCTCGACAAAGCCAAAGGCGGCGGGGGTGAAGATTTTGCACCCGCACGATACGAAGGCTTTGGCCCCGGCGGCTGCATGGTGATTGTCGATTGCCTGACCGACAACCCTAACCGGACTTTTGGCGATGTGCGTCTGTGCTTTACCA
>CAVXZR010000044.1:0-141333 GCA_963765965.1 uncultured Pseudomonadota bacterium | reverse complement strand
GCAGCAGAACCAAGCAGATTAAAGTGAAGCTTTAGCCTTGTTCTAGATTGGCCTAAAGCGGTGGAGCGCGAGATGTGTTATTGCATAGGAATGGCGGTGTTATTAAACTGGCAATATGGGTGAAAAATTAACGATGCCTTCGTGGTGGCTGATTGATAAAGCCTGGCTGTTAACCGGCAGAAAAGAAACCGTCTGAGTGTCCTGAATAGTCAAATGCTGCTTGATGGCCGGATCGACGCTGAATATGCTGCCGGTAAGATCCGGCGCATTACGGGTCGCAGATATAGCCGTTTGGCCGTTACTGAGGCGTAAGCTTTCGAACAGATGCATATGCAGGCCGCTTTGCAAGTCGTCTCTATCGGTGTGCGCATGTACGAGAGGTGTTACGTTTTGCAGCAAAACGAATAGTACAACTAGAAATTGACGAAAATAAGCCAGCATTTATCTATTTTAGAATGTTTGTGAAATTTCGATTATCTGCAAGCAGTGGTTGAATACCAAGCAACGAAACGCTATTCTAATTGAATATGGTGAATGTAGTCAGAAAATTCGTCTGCACTTATCCAATTTATTAAGGTATATAAATAATGAACAGAAAAACCGGTTTCCTCACAAGCTTTTTGATCGTCCTAGCATTTATGCTTGGCAGCGTACAGGAAGTGCAAGCAAAGCGCATGGGCGGCGGCACTTCATTTGGCAGTAAACCTAGCTATAATCAGCCCTTTCAGCCTCAATCAACGCCAAATTCTTCCATCCAGCCAACCCGTTCGCTCAGCCAGCAACAAGCGAGCATTCAAAATCAGTCGGCTCGACAGAGTTATGCTAACCGGGGCGGACTGATGGGTATGCTTGGGGGGTTGGCTTTGGGAGGTTTATTAGGCTCCCTGTTTTTTGGGGGAGCGTTCGAGAATTTCAATTTTATGGATATTCTGCTGTTAATCGGTATCGCTTATTTACTGTATCGCTTGGTTGCCGCTAGGTTCGCGCGGAAAAATCAGCCTATAGCCAAAGCATATGGGCGAGACAATTATAGCGAGGTCACCGGCGGAAATGGATACCATAGCACTGGGCAACCCGCCTTCAATTCTGTCGGCTTTGAAACCAACTTACTGTTTAATAAAGATAAGATCACTACGGATGAAACTATTCCCTCAGGTTTTGACAAACAAGCTTTTTTGACGGGTGCCGAAAGAGCCTATCGCTATTTGCAAGCATCCTGGGATAATCGTGATCTGACAGCGATTCGAGGATTGACAACAGACAAGGTTTTTGCCGAAATTCAAGATCAGCTCCGCGAATCGAGCATCGAAAATAAAACAAAGGTATTGAAAGTTGACGCCGAATTGCTGGAAGTACGTGAAATTGGCACAGATCTGGAAGCAGCAGTATTATTCGATACATTGATGTGTGAAAACGATGGAGAGAATGAGCAAATCAGGGAAGTTTGGCATTTTATAAAACCCATCAACAGTCAGCAGTCCAAATGGTTTCTGGACGGTATTCAGCAACTTCAAGGTTAATATGCTAAACGACGGCGAAAAAATCCGATTACGTTATGACCGTCTGGCGCCCTGGTTCGATAGTCTCGAAGGTTTTCCGGAAGGTTTGTTTTTTCGCCGTTTTCGTAAAAAACTTTGGGAGCAGGCTACCGGTCCGCATATTCTGGAGGTGGGGGTAGGCACTGGCAAAAACTTTGCGTTTTATCCTCAGGATGCGCAAATAACCGCAATCGATTTTAGTCCGAAAATGCTGGAACAGGCTTTTAAAAAAAGAGACCGTAAACGGATAGACGTCGAACTGGCGCTGATGGACGTTCAGTCGATATGTTATGCCGATAATAGCTTCGATACGGTAATTGCCAGCTTTGTGTTTTGCTCTGTACCGCAGCCAAGAAAAGGTCTGAAAGAACTCCACAGAGTCTTAAAGCCGGGCGGTCAATTGTTATTGCTGGAGCATGTTCTAAGTGCCAATAAATCTATGGCGGCAATTATGAACACTTTAAACCCCTTGATAGTTCGCATCTTCGGTGCCAATATAAACCGGCAAACCCTCAAAAACGTTCAGGCTTGTCCCTTTCAGAAAATTTTCATCGATCCCGCCAGCAGCGATATGATTAAGTTGATTCGAGCGGTTAAATAGTTATTTAAAATTTAGTACTCAACCGGTTTACCCCTGAATGGATTTACTGATATTGTTTAATACCTCCATATGAATCACCGGTTTGGAAAGCAGGTGAAAATATTCACCCTACCCCAGTATAGCCGCTACGCAGCCCAACTATTTCGCTTTGCTCCGAATTAGTTTATGAGGTTTTTAATCGGTCCTTAGATTTTAATAGAAAATAACAGCCATAAAATCGGCATTTTCCTTGATGTTAGAGCTGAGAACATGCGATTCCGCTAGGTTTTGCGTTACAATATCCGGCTTTTGTCAAGGTTTGCAATTAGCAGCCTCGACGGTTTTTTCCTTTAGGCAATACGCCTTCATGATCTGGAGTTATTGATATATGCGCATTATGCTGTTAGGCAGCCCCGGTTCCGGTAAAGGCACTCAGGCACAGTTCATCACCGAAAAATTTACGATTCCGCAAATTTCTACAGGCGACATGCTGCGCTCTGCCGTTCGCGATGGTACACCGCTGGGCGTTGAGGCCCAAAAAGTCATGGATACCGGTGGTCTGGTTTCCGACGAAATTATATTAGGATTGATCAAAGAGCGTATCGCCGCAGATGACTGTAAAAATGGTTTTTTGCTGGATGGATTTCCGCGCACCATCGCACAAGCGGAAGGCTTGGCAAAAATGGGCGTTGAACTGGATTATGTGATAGAAATTGCCGTTGAGGACGAAGAAATTATCAAGCGCATGAGCGGTAGGCGAGTACATTTAAACTCGGGACGAACTTATCATGTTTTATATAATCCGCCCAAGCAGGTTGGTGTTGACGATATCACCGGCGAAGCCCTGATTCAACGTGATGACGATAAAGAAGAAACAGTACGCAAACGTCTCAGCGTCTATCATGAACAGACTAAACCACTGGTCGGTTTTTATTCAGCACCGGATCAATCGGCAAAGTTTGCCTCGATAGCAGGTGTCGGCCAGGTTAGCGACATCACAGATAAACTGTTGGCTATCCTCGGTTAAGCGGTTTGGACGATATTGCGTAGTCGTTGCTGCATGCCGACAATATCAAGACGTATGAAATCGAAACAGCCAAGCGTGCGTACTGGTTATTTCCAAATGCATAGATGCGTTTAAAAGGAAAAATAATGACAAAAAAGATTGCGGTTCTGGCTGGCGATGGTATTGGGCCTGAGATTGTTGCCCAGGCCATCAAGGTTTTGAGCTTTTTGAATACCGACATGAATTTGGGCTTGACCTTCGATAACGCCCTGGTCGGAGGTGCTGCGTACGACGCTTTCGGTACGCCATTGCCGCAGCAAACCCTTAATCTCTGTAAAAACGCCGATGCAGTGTTGCTAGGGGCTGTAGGCGGCCCAAAATGGGAGCCCTTAGCGCATGCGGTTCGTCCTGAGCGCGGATTGCTGGGCATACGTTCCGAACTGAATCTGTTTTCCAATCTGCGGCCGGCAATCTTATATCCACAACTGGTGGATGCTCTACCCTGAAACCGGAAGTGGTTTCAGGCCTGGATATAATGATTGTGCGAGAACTTACCGGCGGTATCTACTTCGGCCAACCGCGCGGCATCCGCTTACTGGAAAATGGCGAAAGACAAGCTTTCAACACAAAAATATATAGCGAATCGGAAATTCGCCGTATTGCCCACTCTGCGTTTAAAATAGCCCGGAAACGCAATAGAAAACTTTGCTCGGTCGATAAGGCCAATGTACTGGAAAGCACTGAATTATGGCGGCAGGTCGTTATGGAAGTAGGTAAGGAATACCCGGATGTACAACTCAGCCACCTGTATGTCGACAATGCCGCCATGCAATTGGTCAGAGATCCGAAGCAATTTGATGTTATCGTAACCTCAAATATGTTCGGCGATATTCTATCCGACACCGCAGCCATGCTGACCGGTTCGATAGGCATGTTGCCATCGGCATCTTTGGACGCCAATTCCAAGGGAATGTACGAGCCCATCCATGGTTCGGCACCGGATATAGCCGGCCAAGGCATTGCCAACCCGCTGGCGACAATTTTGTCGGTGGCGATGATGCTGCGTTACACTTTTAACGAAACCGACGCTGCCGAGCGTATCCGGCAGGCTGTCAATTCTGCACTTGATGCTAAAATCAGAACCGCCGACATTTTCTCCGAAGGAATGATAAAGGTCAGCACTTCGGGTATGGGTGATGCGGTCCTTAACGCCTTAAAGGGAGTCTGATGATGTCGAAAACTTATGATGTTGTTGTTGTTGGCGCGACCGGAGCTGTTGGCGAAACCATGATCGCCATTCTGGAAGAGCGGGATTTCCCTGTCGGTAATTTATACGCGCTGGCTAGCGAGCGTTCAGCCGGAAAACGTATAGCCTTTAAAGGCGAATCACTGATTGTTGAAGATCTTGCAAACTTCGACTTTTCCAAAGCGCAGATTGGCCTATTCTCGCCGGGTGCTTCAGTGTCTGCCGAATATGCACCGAAAGCCGCGGCTGCAGGTTGTGTGGTAATCGATAACACTTCGCAATTTCGTTATGATGACGATATTCCCTTAGTGGTACCCGAAGTCAATCCGGAAAAAATTGCCGAATACAAAAATCGCTACATTATTGCTAATCCCAACTGCTCCACCATTCAAATGCTGGTGGCTTTAAAGCCGATTTACGATGCAGCCGGTATTAGCCGCATTAATGTCGCTACTTATCAGGCCGTATCGGGTACAGGCAAGGAAGCCATCGAAGAACTGGCAACGCAAACTGCCAATCTGCTTAACGCCAAACCAATAAGCGCCAATGTTTATCCCAAACAAATCGCCTTTAATGTGTTGCCGCAGATTGATGTTTTTATGGATAACGGTTATACGAAGGAAGAGATGAAAATGGTTTGGGAAACCCGTAAAATTCTGGGTGATGCCAATATTATGGTGAATCCGACTGCCGTGCGAGTCCCGGTGTTTTTCGGTCATTCCGAAGCAGTACATATTGAGACCAAACTAAAAATTTCCGTAGATAGAGTTCGCGAGTTGCTATCGGCCGCACCCGGCATAACGGTAGTGGACGAACGTGTTAACGGCCGCTATCCGACAGCCGTTACCGAAGCATCAGGTAATGATGACGTCTATGTTGGTCGTATTCGTGAAGATATCTCCTGCCCAACAGGAATTAATCTATGGGTTGTAAGTGATAACGTTAGAAAAGGGGCCGCATTAAACAGCGTGCAAATCGCAGAAGTGCTGGCAAAAAATTACTTCTAGTCTAAGCTTACAAACTGTGTTTGATATATCTGCCAGAACCTGCTGAGGTAATACAAGTGAAGGAAAGTAATGTGAACAATCTAACTAAAGCTTTAGCAATGGTGTCTATTTTGGCACCGGCTACCAGCTGGCCGTTAAGTATTGGCGATATTGAATTACATTCGGCCCTGAACCAAAACCTCAATGCCGAAATCAGGCTACATCTCGATCCAGGTGAAAATCCTTCCGATGTTACGGTTCGGATGGCCGCACCGGAAAAATTCGATCAGGCGGGTATCCCCTGGAGCTATTTTCTCACCAGAATCAAATTCGAAACCATTCCAAGGGATAATGGCGCTCTTGTTATTAAAGTTACGTCCAAAGAATCTCTTACCGAACCTTTTCTGGATTTCTTGCTAGAAGTCAGTTGGGCTCATGGTAATCAATACAAAGAATTTACCTTACTAATCGATCCACCTAGCGGATATGATAAGCCGCTTATTCCGGTGGCGGGCAACAATAGTTTCGGCGAGACTAATATTCATGCCGAGCAGATAGAACCGGTTGCGAGACCGGTTAGAACCCACCGTTCTCATGTCAAAAATGTTAGGACCATTCAGGTTGCCACAGAAGTAAACCCACAGACGCCAAGCAGCGGCAATTATGGTCCGACTCGCCCGGCAGATACTTTGTGGGGTATTGCTTCAAAATTAGGCAGCGAGCACGGCGTATCTACAAAGCAAATGATGTCAGCTCTCTACAGGGCTAATCCACAGGCCTTTAACAGAAACCAAATGGATTCGCTTAAGGCCGGGGTGGTGCTGAGAGTTCCCGAAACCGAGTTGACAACCAAACATACTCAAAAACAGACACAAGTCCGAAACGAACAAGCTACTGCGCATAAAGAGCCGACGGAAACCGGCAAGCCATTGGAATTGGAAGCGCCTATCGAGTCGAAAATTGCCGATAATGCTGTAGTCGGCGGCCAAGTCAAACCTGGCGGGCAGGATACTACTTCCAAGTCCGGAGCAGGTGATGCCAGCAAAGTAGCCGTCGATACCAAAGCGCTGGAATTACAGGCCCGAATTGAAAAACTCGAACAGCAGTTGAATATGATGCAGCAACTGCTGTCACTTAAGGATCAACAGCTTGCGACATTACAAAATGCCGGCAAAACAGCCGCAAATACCCAGCCACCATCCGTGGTGCCGCCAACGGCTACTGTTCCGAATCAGCAAACTGCTAACCCGCTCCGCAACCGCCTGTTACGCAGCCTCCTGTCGAGTCTACTGCTAAACCTGCCCCCCAAGCCCCGGTTCCTAAACCGGCAACTCCGGCACCTGTCCAGCCCGTTCCGGTTCCACAAAACGAAGGCTTTTTTTCATCCGATTCTTATTACTTGACCGTGGGTGGCCTAGGGGCAGGCATTCTGTCCGTGTTAGGATGGATGTTGTGGCGCAAGCGGAAAATTGAAGAACGGATTAACAGCGAAAGCATGTTTGCAAATGCCAGCCAGATTACGATGCCGGACCCGGAAAGCGTACTTTCCGTTCCGGTTTTGGATTTGGATAATTCATCTGCTTATGATGTCGGCACAGTTGGTGAGAGTTCGTTTATCAGTGACTTTACCCCAAGCGATTTCGATGCATTCGATACCGATCAAAGCGAAGTTGATCCGCTTTCCGAAGCGGATGTGTATTTGGCTTACGCTCGTTACCAACAAGCGGAAGAATTAATTCGCAATGCACTTGAACAAGAACCGGATAAGGATGCTTTCAAGTTGAAGTTGCTGGAAATCTTCTACGCAGGCGAAAACAAAAAAAGCTTTACTGAATATGCTCAGGAACTGGCTGCTAAAGGCAAACAAACCGATCCGGTATTCTGGGGTAAAGTTTGCGAAATGGCCAAAGAAATTGTGCCTGATTTACCGTTATTCAGTGGAACGGCTATTCCCGATTCCCTATTGGCTAAACCAGAATCGGAACCGGCATTAACTTCTTCTCAAGCGGATTTTGGCGAAGCGGAATTCGGGATCGACAATTACGATTTGGATGATCTTAATAGTTTCTCGTCAACAGTTGACTTTTCTTCACTAGAGGATTTGAGTGCCGAATTGTCAGACCTCGAGCTCGATTCAGAAAATACTTCTTTGATTCACAACAATAGTCTGGATTTCGATACCAGCGCATTTTTTGAAAAGTCTGCCGATCAAAATCAGGAAAAAACTGCGCCTGCCGTATCTGCCGATATAGAGAGCATCGATTTCCATTCCAGTAGCCTGCCTCTTGAAAAAACAATAGAACAATCGGAAGTTAAGAACAATCAAAGCGTCATTGAATCCTTCGATTTCAATTTCGATATTGATGATATTGAAACCACGGAGGTCATGACCGGCAAGCCGGAAACAAATGCGGATTTAAACCCCGATCAGCATTCCGGTACCGTCATTTCAGAGCCTGAAATTGTCTCCTCGCCCAATGAGTTGCAAATCGCTGAGGATGAAACCATCGGCGATTTCGATTTTAACTTCGATTTCGGCGTCCCTGTCATTGACGGCAAAGAGTACGACGAATTTGAACTTAGCGTTTCCGATTTAACCGATATGGACGAATTTGAAACCAAAATCGATTTGGCAAAAGCCTATGTGGACATGGGGGACGCCGAATCAGCTAAAATGATCGCTGAAGAAGTTCGTATGAAAGGTTCTAAAGAACAACAGGCGATAGCTCAGTCGCTCCTGGATGAATTGAAATAAAAAAACCTTAACAAAACCAGCTTCTCATAAAAAAGCCTCGGCACCTAAGGTACCGAGGCTTTCTTGTTTAGCGAGAATGTACTTACTAAACGGCAATAATTACATCATGCCGCCCATACCCCCCATACCGCTCATATCAGGCATTGCAGGCCCTTTGCTATCGGCTGGAGCATCGGCAATCATCACTTCGGTTGTGATCATCAAGCTAGCAACTGATGCAGCATTTTGCAGTGCAGAACGGGTTACTTTGGCTGGATCTAGAATACCCATGGTAATCATATCGCCGTATTCGCCGGTTGCGGCATTGTAACCGAAGTTTCCGCTGCCTTTTTTAACTTCGTTCAATACCACGGATGCTTCGTCGCCAGCGTTGGTAACGATTTGGCGCAAAGGCTCTTCCATTGCACGGCGTAAAATATTGATACCGACAGTTTGATCGTGATTTTTGCCTTCCAGACCTTCCAGAGCAGATAAGGCACGAATAAGCGCAGTACCGCCACCGGCAACAACGCCTTCTTCAACAGCTGCGCGAGTAGAATGTAAGGCATCTTCAACGCGGGCTTTCTTCTCTTTCATTTCTACTTCAGTTGCAGCACCAACTTTGATAACCGCTACGCCGCCAGCCAGTTTGGCCAGACGTTCTTGCAGTTTTTCACGGTCGTAATCGGATGTTGCATCATCAGCTTGTGCACGGATTTGCGCAACACGGCCTTTAATTTGCGCTTCGTCGCCGGCACCGTCAATGATGGTAGTGTTTTCTTTGTTGATTTGCACGCGTTTAGCAGTACCCAGTTGGTCGAGATCGGCTTTTTCCAAAGATAGACCGACTTCTTCCGAGATAACCACACCACCTGTCAGAACAGCAATGTCTTCCAGCATGGCTTTACGGCGGTCACCGAATCCTGGCGCTTTAACAGCCGAGACTTTAACGATACCGCGCATATTGTTAACAACCAGAGTTGCCAGCGCTTCGCCTTCAACATCTTCAGCGATGATCAGCAATGAGCGGCCGGATTTGGCTACGCCTTCCAGTATCGGTAACAATTCGCGGATATTGGATATCTTTTTGTCGTACAACAAGACAAAAGGGTCATCCAGTTCAACGCTCATGCTTTCTTGTTTGTTGATAAAGTAAGGCGACAGATATCCGCGGTCAAACTGCATACCTTCCACGACATCCAAAGCGTTATCCAGGCCAGTGCCTTCTTCAACAGTGATAACGCCTTCTTTACCGACTTTTTCCATCGCTTCGGCGATGATTGCAGCCGACCGAGCTATCTGAGTTAGCAGAAATGGTGCCGACTTGTGCAATGGCATGAGTGTCTACGCAAGGCGTAGAGGCTTTTTCAATCGCGGCGACGACTGCTGAAACGGCAAGGTCGATGCCGCGCTTCAGATCCATTGGATTCATGCCTGCGGCAACCGATTTCAAGCCTTCGTTGACAATGGCTTGTGCCAGAACCGTGGCAGTGGTAGTGCCGTCACCGGCAACATCGGAAGTTTTCGAAGCAACTTCTTTCACCATTTGCGCGCCCATATTTTCGAATTTGTCTTTTAATTCGATTTCTTTGGCTACCGATACACCGTCTTTGGTGATGGTTGGAGCGCCGAAGCTTTTATCCAGTACGGCGTTACGGCCTTTAGGGCCCAAAGTAACTTTTACCGCATTGGCGAGAATGTTGACGCCTTGCGCCATTAATGTGCGGGCATCGCCGCCGAATTTTACGTCTTTTGCTGCCATATCTTTATTCCTGAAATTTTAGGTTAGTTGAAAAAGTTTGTTGCGAAATTAGGTATGGTTTAACCCAAAATGCCAATAATGTCTTCTTCGCGCATGACGACATATTGCTCGCCTTCGACTTTAACTTCGGAGCCGGAATATTTGCCGAACAATACTCTATCGCCGACTTTAACTTCCAGGGCTCTAACCTGGCCGTTGTCTAAAGGTTTACCTGCACCAACAGCCAATACTTCGCCTTCGCTAGGTTTTTCTGCGGCAGAGCCGGGCAGAACGATACCGCCGGCTGTTTTGGTTTCTTCTTCAACACGTTTAACGACAACGCGGTCATGTAACGGACGAATTTTCATCAATTTCTCCTTATGTTCAGATGTAAAATGTATTGTTAAAAATTATTATTAGCACTCTATGCTATAGAGTGCTAATAATATCCCGCTTTTGCACTCTGTCAAGCTCTTTGCATCATCTATGCCTTATTTGCCTTAACAAAAAAATGAACGATCAACAATTACTCCGATATAGCCGCCAAATCATGCTGCCGCAAATCGATATTTCCGGTCAGCAAAAACTGCTTGATGCCGCAGTATTAATCGTCGGTGCAGGCGGATTGGGTTCCCCTGCCGCCATGTATCTCGCCGCAGCCGGTGTGGGCAGAATAAGCGTTTACGATAACGATCAGGTGGATTTAAGCAATTTGCAGAGACAGATTGCTCACCACACATCTGATATAGGGCTTGATAAAGTCATTTCAACCCTAAACACCTTGAAAAATATTAACCCTGAGGTCAAAGTGCACGCTCATAAGGCCCGATTGCAAGGCGATCAATTAAATAAAGAAGTTGCAGATGCTGATGTGGTACTGGATTGTAGTGACAATTTCGCTACTCGTTTTGCAGTGAACCGAGCTTGTGTTAAATATAAAACACCACTGGTTTCCGGCGCGGCGATCCGCTTTGAAGGGCAGGTCAGCGTATTTACGCCCGGTCTGAATGATAGCCCTTGTTACAATTGCTTGTATCAGTCTGATGGGGAGGAGTTACAAAACTGCGCTCTGAACGGCGTAGCCGCTCCTATAACCGGAATAGTCGGCAGCATTCAGGCGCTGGAAACCATGAAGCTCATCATGGATATGGGAGAAACCCTAAGCGGGCGGCTGTTGTTACTGGATGGTTTAAGTATGGAATGGCAAACCATGCGCTTGAAGAGAAATCCGCTTTGCCCGAGTTGCGGACATAGCGATTGAACAAGCATTAAAAAGCCGGGGTTCCCCGGCTTTTTTTACTATATCCAAACCTATTTTTTTAAGACTTTGCCTTTAACCGTATTAATCAGCTTTTCAGCCAGATTCAATACAGCCGATTCGCTGTCGCCGTGCGGCTCAATATCGCCGAACGGCTCACCATTTTTGGTGGTATACATGTAAATAAAATAACCTAGCGGTGCAAACGCAATGCAGGCTATTAGCAGCATCCAGAAAAAAAGCTCAATGACTCCACCCATCACTACCCCCTCTAACTACTCATTGTTATTATTTTTTAGAATTAAGGTATTAACCTTAAATCATACTATAACCTTATTAAGCATAGGGTACAAGGCATATCATTAACAGTATCACGGCATGAATAGAATAAATCAATCATTTACTTGTCATCGCTCGAAAGTTTCTATCACTGCTTCGTATGCTGGAACTGGGCAATATACGGTGTTTCCTGGATTGGGCTTATATTTCAAAATAGATGTGAAGCATGCAGCGGGGCATACCTGATTGGCAGTAAAGCACATTGATCCAGAACCATACTCCTTTTTTTGTCGTCAGTGCTCCATATAACCCTCTAATCTACACTAAATAGTTACGTTTTCCATGAAGAAATATTTCAACCGATAAAATGTAAAAACATAGCATACATTCTACTGCTCTCTCGACTCCCTATAATTGTTCCGTTACAAACATAAACTTGTGTCAATTACGACAATCGGAGTTTCTTTGTATTTAATATCAATACAATTCAATAACTTATAATTTTTTTATAACTGGCACGGCCTGTGCTTTCTCGCTCTATATAACCAATCAAGCGAGGAACGTTTCATGGAATTGCCAGTATTAAATGAAAAACCTGCCGCTAAAGGCGGCTGCTCAGCCGGTTCTTGCGGTTCTACCGATGATCAATTAAATCATTTGTCAGATGAAATTCGCGAAAAAGTTCAGAATCATCCCTGTTATTCAGAAGACGCCCATCATTATTTCGCACGTATGCATGTTGCAGTCGCGCCAGCTTGCAATATTCAATGTCATTACTGTAACCGTAAATACGATTGCGCAAACGAATCCAGACCCGGAGTGGTTTCCGAACTGTTAACGCCGGATCAGGCTGTGAAAAAAACCATGGCAGTCGCTGCCAATATTCCGCAAATGACAGTGCTGGGTATCGCCGGTCCGGGCGATCCGCTGGCAAACCCTGAACGTACCTTCGAAACTTTCCGCAGACTCAGTCAGGAAGCGCCCGATATTAAATTGTGCGTTTCGACCAACGGTCTGGCTTTACCGGATGCGGTGGAAGAATTGTCTAAACATAACATTGATCATGTCACCATAACCATTAACTGTGTCGATCCTGAGGTCGGTGCCAAAATTTATCCGTGGATTTTCTGGGAAAACCGCCGCATCAAGGGCAAAAAAGCCGCGAAAATTTTGATCGAACAACAGCAAAAGGGTTTGGAAATGCTGGTTGCAAAGGGGATTTTAGTCAAGGTCAATTCCGTGATGATCCCCGGTGTTAACGACAAGCATCTGGCCGAAGTGAGTAAGGTCGTTAAAGCCAAGGGGGCATTTTTGCATAACGTCATGCCTCTGATTGCCGAAGCCGAACACGGCACCTTTTACGGCGTCATGGGTCAACGCGGCCCGAATGCTCTGGAATTACAGGCATTGCAAGATGATTGCTCGGGCGACATGAACATGATGCGGCATTGCCGTCAATGCCGCGCTGACGCGGTAGGCATGCTGGGCGAGGACAGAGGCGATGAATTTACCATGGACAAGATTGAAGAGATGGAAATCGATTATCAGGCCGCCATGGAAAAACGTAAGGTGATTCATCAGGCTATTGCCGAGGAAATGAACAGCAAACGAGCAGCCAAAACCGAAGCTGCCGTCATGCTGGCGGCCGAAGAGAAATTGACAACCCGGCCGGTGCTGATGGCTGTTGCTACCAGCGGTCAAGGTTTGATCAATATGCACTTTGGTCATGCCAAAGAATTTTTGATCTACGAAGCCTCCCCGGACGGCGTGCGTTTTATCAGTCATCGCAAAACCGATCAGTATTGCAGTGGCGATAGTTCCTGCGGCGATGCGGAAACGGCTTTGCAACGTACCATTCGAACTCTGGAAGGCTGCGAGGCGGTATTGTGTTCCAAAGTCGGTTACGAACCTTGGGAGATGCTGGAGCAGGCCGGTATCGCTCCGAATGGCGAACATGCGATGGAACCAATCGAACAAGCCGTAATGGCTGTTTACAAGGAAATGGCGGCTGCCGGAAAACTGGACGATGTCAACGTAGATCAGCGCGCCAGCGCTTGAGGGGTGTGGTCATGGCTCTGAAAATTATCGAAAGTTGTGTCAATTGTTTTGCCTGCGAGCCTTTATGTCCAAGCAAAGCGATATACGAAGCCAAACCCCATTTCTTGATTAACCCGAAAAAATGCACCGAGTGTGAAGGTGATTTTTCCGACCCGCAATGTGCCAGCATTTGTCCGATTGAAGGAGCGATTCTCGATGCCTTTAATGTGCCGCTCAATCCTCCGGGTTCTTTGACCGGTATACCGCCGGAAAGGATGGCCGAGGCGATGGCCGAATTACAGGCGCATTAATCGCCATGGCGACCATTCATTTTTATGAAAAGCCGGGCTGTATCAATAACGCTCGGCAAAAACAGTTGCTTGGCAAGGCAGGGCATTTACTGGTTGTTCATGATCTTTTGCAACAACCCTGGGCGGAAAACCGGGAGAAATTACGTTCGTTTTTCGGCAATATGCCGGTTCGCGACTGGTTCAATCGTAGCGCACCGGCTATCAAGAACGGCGAGATCGATCCGAACGCCATTAACGAACGACAAGCAATCGACTTGATGGTCGCCCAGCCCTTATTGATCAGGCGACCCTTACTGGAAGCCGAAGGGCAGCGATGCGCCGGTTTTGAACCTGAGCATATTCATGCTTGGCTGGGCTTATCAGCCGACCGCTCGTTGCCGGATATGGAAACCTGCCCTAATCAACAGCAGCATAAGCAAGCTTGTCAGCCATGAACAACGTAAAGCTGGAAGACCAAAATGGCTTTCCAATAGCTGTTGCTTTATCCGAGCGAGTGCATTGGGTCGGGGCGCTCGACCCAAATTTAAGAACTTTCGACATCATTCTGAAAACCGCAAACGGTACCACTTACAACGCTTACGTGGTTCGCGGCAATGCCGGCGTCGCAATCATCGATACCGTTAAGGAAGGTTTTGCCTCAGATTTTTTTGCGCGGTTTGAAAGCGTCGCCGACTATTCCGAAATCAAGGTTATTGTCCTCAACCATTTGGAACCCGATCATACCGGCGCCTTGCCTGAATTGATGAAACGCGCCCCCCATGCGCAATTATTCATCTCCCAGAAAGCCCAGTCTATGCTGAAAGGCCTGTTGAAACAGGATGAACTGAGCTTTACCCCGGTGATCACCGGCGACTCGGTATCTTTGGGCGACCGTACCTTGCAGTTTCTACATACGCCCTATCTACACTGGCCCGATACGCAATGTACCTTCGTCCCTGAGGAAGCCATGCTGTTTTCCGGCGATGTTTTCGGTTGTCATTTTTGCGATTCCCGCCTGTTTAATGATCAAGTCGGCGATTTCCGGTTTTCTTTCGAGTATTACTATGCTCACATCATGCGACCGTTCAAAGAATATGTGTTGCGGGCATTGGAGTTAATTCAACCTTTACAGCTAACTTTGATTGCGCCAACCCACGGCCCGATTTTGCGGGACCGTCCGCAGCGCTATATTCAACGTTATCAGCAACTTTCGACGCCGGCATTACATAGCGAACTCAGCCCTCACCAAAAAACCTTGCTGATTTTTTACATCAGCTCTTACGGCAATACCCGGCGAATGGCCGAAGCGATTTATCAGGGAGCCATGCAGGTCGAAGATGTTCGCGTCTCGCTCTATGATCTGGAAGGCGGTGAGGTTGCGCCGTTCGTGGATTTGATAGAGGAAGCCGATGGCTTGATCCTCGGTACGCCAACCATCAATGGCGACGCTGTTAAACCAATATGGGATTTACTGTCTTCGTTAACAGTAGTCAACCTGAAAACCAAACTCGGCGGCGTTTTCGGTTCCTATGGCTGGACCGGCGAAGGGGTGCGTTTGGTTGAAGATCGTTTACGCGGATTGAAATTGCGAGTGCCTATCCCAGGGCTGAGAGTGAAATTAATCCCCACCGATGACGAGATTCTGGAGTGCAAAGCTTTCGGGTTGGAACTGGCTCAGGAGCTGATGGGCTTACGGGGAGCTAAAGTCTTGAATTATGCGGATTTGGTTTGAAGGCATGGCTTATTTCCAAAATACCGGAACTATGCTCTTTGTATCGGCAACTTCCATTTAAAAACTGTTGCATCAATCCGCAACATTTTAAAAGCGCTGCTAGCCGTTTTCAGGACGATACGGTTCAGTCATTGCCTATCAGGCAATGAAAATCGGGAATCGAAAAGATTCCAAACCGGGAGTCCTCAGATTAGAGGCTGCCGAGATTACATTTCAACACCTTACGGAGTTTTAACAATGGCCAAAGCGACCATTACATTTGAAGATATTAACGTAACTGTCACCGTGCCTGCCGGCACCAGGGTAATCGAAGTTTCCGAGAAAGTGGGATCCGGAATTACCTATGGTTGCCGAGAAGGCGACTGCGGCACTTGCATCATGAAGGTTACCGAAGGTTGGAATCACCTCAGCGAACCATCGGTACTGGAAGACAAAATTTTGCGGGAAAACATGGCAGGCAAACACAATCGTCTGGCCTGTCAGGCGCAGGTGCTGGGCGGAAGCCTTTCCGTCAAGCCGGTTTAACTGCCGAGGAGAAAAAAATCATGGCTTTAGTGACCTTTACAAATCCCGAATACCGGGATAAAACCGTTTACGCGGTTGCCGGTAGCCACACTCAGACCTTGTTAAAGTTGGCGTTGGAAAACAAAATAGCGATTAATTTCGAATGCGAAGACGGCGAATGCGGAACATGTCTGATCAAAGTGACCAGTATCGACAAAAAACCTCAACGCATGGGAGGCCCATTAACAGAGAAGGAAAAAACCGTGCTCAGGCAGGCAGGCAAAGTGACCGCCGCCGAACTGGAGGCTATGATCGTCGATGACTTGCCCTGTGAATGGCGTCTGGCTTGCCAGATGATAGTCAGAGACGAAGATATCCGGGTCGAATACTAACCGGATTTATCGGCAATTACCGTGCCTGGAGCATAGCTCATGAATTGCGGACTTACGATGATGTGCGAAAACACCCTTAACTGTGTAACTTTGCAAGATTCGCGTCAACAACGATATGACGATCTCATGGCTTGTGCCAGCCGGTCGCCGAGTTGCGTCTGGCTGGCGCAAATTATTGCCAGTTGGCAAGTCGGCGATGGGGCTCTACCCGATTATTTGGGTTTGCAAGCTATACAGTTTCAACGGCTAATGGCTGAATATTTTCCAGGATACCGTTTGTCCGGGACAGTGATATCGGCAAAAACAGCGGATTTCACTCGCATGCTGGAAAAACAGGATCTCGAACAGTTTTTGCGCCGTTATGCTAGCGCGGAAAGCGAACTCACAGAATGGCTGATTAGCATGATAGTCACAGCCTGTCTGGGTAGCGATCATTTATGGCAGGACTTGGGGCTTTGGAGCCGTCGGGATTTATCGGCATTGCTGGCCCGGCATTTTCCGTTGTTGCAGGAGCTTAACAGAAAGGACATGAAGTGGAAGAAATTTCTCTACAAACAGCTTTGCGAAGCCGAAGGTCTTTATGTTTGCCGGGCACCATCCTGCGATGTTTGTCAAGATTACCGCAATTGTTTTGGTGCCGAGGAATAAGTGTTAAGGGAGGGGACGCTGATGCATTGAGTAGGGTGCATTTCATGCACCATGAGGGCAATTTATGGCCGGCGGCGTTATCGTGCATGAAATGCACCTGCAATGGTTTGAGTAATAGTTATAGCGACTTGCCATCGTTTAAGCCGGTCCAGGGTTTATAAAGCCCATCTACCTCCAGTCCGAACATATCGAGAATTCGCCCCACACCTTCGTTGACCATGGCTTTAAGCGAGTCGGATTTGTTATAAAAAGCCGGCATCGGCGGATAAATGATGCCACCCATCTCGGTGACAGCCGCCATATTGCGGATATGCGCCAGATTTAAAGGGGTTTCGCGCGGAATCAGCACGGTTTTTCGCCGTTCTTTCAATGCCACATCGGCGGCTCTGGAAATCAAATTATCGCCAAAGCCATGCGCAACAGCCGCCAGGGTTTTCATAGAACATGGTGCGATAACGATACCTTCGGTTTTAAACGAACCGCTGGCAATTGCAGCGGCGATGTCATCTATACTGTAGGTCACGTCGGCCAAGGCGTAGAGCGAGCGGCGATCCATATCCAGTTCGAATTTGAGATTGACCAATCCGGCTGAGGAAATCACCAGATGCGATTCCCAATCAGCTTGCTCTTGCAGGATTTGCAACAGACGAACGCCATAAATTGCGCCGGTGGCGCCGGTCATGGCAATCACCAGCCGTTTTTTATGTTTCATTCCCGTCCTTAAAATTTTTTGGCCATTTCGTTTGCGGCAGACACCAAGGCATCGATCATTTCGATTCCGGAGGCGACATGGCCGGCATTAGGCAAGACCGAGAAGCGTGCTTGCGGCAGAGCCTGATGCAAACGCCAGCCGCTTTCCAGTGGGCAGGTCAAATCGTTTTGACCGTGAATGATGGTGCTGGGTATCGTCCGCAATACGCCGCAATTGTTGAGGATTTGATTTTCCGACATAAAGTATTTGTTTCTGGCGTAATGCAGTTCCATTTGTACCTGCTTTAATGCCTGATCTGTCAACGATGCAGCGTCCGGTCTAAATTCATTGCCAAGAGCAACCAAGCCGCCCCATGCCTGCCACTGTTTGGCTGCACGTTTGGCAGCATACGTATCTTGGCCGAACACCGCATCGAACAAACCCTGCTGCACATCATTTTGGTATTGCGGGGCCAAACTATCCAGCAATTCCTGCCATTGTTGCGGATAAATGCGATTGACGCCATTACCGAGAAACCAGTCCATATCGGTTTGACGGGCCAAAAAAATACCGCGCAATATCATGCCCAAAACCCGTTCCGGGTGCTGTTGCGCAAACAATAAAGCTAAAGCAGCGCCCCAGGACCCGCCGAAAAGCAGCCATTGCTCGATTCGCAAGTGTTCGCGGATGTGCTGCATGTCTGCCAGCAATTCCGGAGTAGTATTGCCCTGCAACTCGCCGAAAGGCAGCGATTGACCGCAGCCGCGCTGATCCATCAGGATAATATGGTAACGCTCGGGATCGAAAAATCGGCGATGATCCGGCTTGGTGCCGGAACAGGGCCCGCCATGCAAAAAAATCACCGGAATCCCGGCCGGATTGCCGGATTGTTCGACATAGACCCGGTGGATGCTTCCGGTTTCCAGAAAGAAGCTATGGAAGGGGGATATTTCAGGAAAAAGGGTTTTCATGGTTTATCTCAAGCAAACGCTGCAATAGAATATCTTCAAGATTTCTGCGTGAATCCATCACGGATAGTATAAACACTTGATTGCCGGAAATTTTGTAGATAATACGCCACGGAGCGTGAATTAATTCCCGGTATTGCGTAATGCCTTGCCGTTGCAATTCGGGAACTATTCTACCCCGATCAGGGTAGGCATTAAGTTGCAGCGCTTTTTCCTTGATTTTGTGATAAGCCTTTTTCGCTGCTGCCGGATTGTTGAGGCTAAGATATTCGATCAGTTGGAAAAAATCCTTACGCGCTATGTTTCGACCAGCTAACCTGAAACGACTGAGTCATTTCTGCGCAAGCCAGTTTTCCATATCATCAAAAACGCTGCTTTGAGAAACGATCTCACCCTTGCGGACATCTTCTTCGCCTTGAGCGATAAGCTTCAGTAAACCAATCGCACTGCGCATGGCTTCATAACTTTCAGTATCTTGCAAAACCCCGCGCGGTTCGCCATTTTGGGTAATAACAATAGGTCTATGCGTTTCGTTAACCTGCGTTAATAGTTCTGCGGAATGGGATTTAAGATAACTAACGGGTTTAATGTCGGATAAAAAATTCATGGCACTGCCTATCGGTCCAAATCAGGACCCAAGTATAGCACCATTGTTAATCTAAAACACCAGTCTAAGGGCATGAAGAAAAGTTTCGGACATAAAAAAGGGAAGGCTTTGCGGCCTTCCCTTTTTGCGGGCTAGGTAAGTTACAAATTAGAATTTGAAACCGACATAACCGCCAGTGCTGAAACCGTCGGTGGCTACGCCGTCGATTCTGCTGGTTGAGTAGTGATAACGTGCATCGGCACCCAGAACAATACCTTTGAACAAGTCATACTCGGCACCGCCGCCGAATTGCATGCCGGAGTTCAACACGGAAACCGCATTGGATGGTACGCCCAGAATGTTAATTTCCAAACCGACTGGGATAATCCAGGGGCGCAGTCTGCTGCCGTGCATGAATTTGATTTTTGGAGAGGCATTCAGTCTCAAACGGGCATCGGTTGAGGTGGAAGGGTTTACGATACCGCCTGCACCGTTTGTAGGGATTCCATAAGTGCTTGATAAGGTATTTTTACCTGTGCCAAATTGGGAATATTCAAAGCCTAATTCGACCATGAAGGAAGTATCATCCATCAAGCCGAACAAATCGTTGTTGACATTGAAGTCGAATGCACCGCCGAAATAATAGCCTTGAGCATTTGCGTTTTTAGAGAGTACTCCGCCTGGATCAATACTGCTAAAGCTATTAGCCCTGGCATGATCAAGTACTTCCCAGCCGCCACGAACCGCGACCAGATTATCTTTTGAAGCAACAGCTTCCGGTGCGTGTTTAACGGAAGCCATCCACTGATCCAGTTCCTGAACTTTTTCACTGGCATTGGTGGCTTTGGCGGAAGCGGTTTTAACGCGATTCAGTTCATCCTGCATGGCTTGCATCTGGCTGGCCATTTGTTGCATTTGTAATTGCAATGCATCAGCTTTTTGAGCGGCTTCATCGGCTACGGCTTGTACGGTGGAAACGCTAGCCGCTTGAACTTGCGGGGCAACCATTGCCAAAGAAAAAGTCGCCGCAGCTATGCTCAGCGCTAATTGGGTTTTATTGAATGTCATTGTTAAGCCCCCCAAGGGTTATTATTTTTAAGGCTGTTTTTGCTTTATAGCAACACAGAATTTCGTTCACGATGATAATACTAGCAGCAATTCTGCGCTCTTACAAGTTTTATGTTGATTTTTTTTAATCCTGAAATTTGATTTATATCAATGAGCTGCATAAAAGTCGTAAAGCCAAGTCTTTTTTTGTCAAAAAAAAACAACAGTTGGTTTAAAATTTGCACCTCACAATTAACCGAGCTGTGTTGCTTTAAAGGCGCGGGTTTGCGTATATTTTAGGAGCATCTATCAGTCTGGATTTTGTGACGTATGCCTATGACTAAAACCTCGGCGTTCAAAAAAATACCTTGTAGGATATGCACTGCATACCTTTAAGCTTTGGGTTGCGAATGGCTTTCCTGAAACGGAACGGCCAAAAGGTATGCAGTGCATACCCTACGGCTTGCCTACATCAAATTGTGCCTGCTGATACTTATACTTAACGTGCGCTTGGTATACCAATGCACAAATATTTTAACGTTACCGGTTACTATATCAAACGCACTTCAAATTAGATGTGATCCGTCATGCCAAGCACAACCAATTATGTTATTTTGACGTAACAACAGCATTCAAGTCCAATTTTCTTCATTCTATGATCGTTAATTTTAATTGCCTCAACATGGCATGTTCTGTTTCATGACTACATATACCGACATTCTCATCATCGGCGGCGGCATCAGCGGTTTGCTGACAGCGCGTGAACTACGTCTAGCCGGCCGGGATGTCGCCATCATCGATAAATCGCCAACGGGCCGCGAATCATCCTGGGCCGGCGGCGGTATATTGCTGCCGATTTATCCCTGGCGGCAATCGCAAGCGATTTCCGAGCTAACGGTTAATAGCCTGAAAAAATATCCGCAATTGAACCGGGAATTGCTGGAGGCGACCGGTATCGATCCGGAATGGCTGGATTGCGGCATGCTGATTTGTAAAAATCCGGATCATGAAGCGGCAAGCGCCTGGTGCGAACATTACCATATCGCTCATCAAGCTGCTCCGGCAGAACGTTTGGAGCAACTGCATACCTCGTTACAGCAAGCGCTATGGTTGCCGGAAATCGCACAGATACGCAATCCGCGCCTACTGCAATCGCTAAAAGCTTATTTGCTGCAATTGGGAGTGGTATTTATGGAAAACACGCAGATCAGCGGTATTGATATTCATAAAGGGCGCATCAGCAAGCTTCATACATCGGAACAAACCTTGGCCGTCAATCAACTGGTGATTTGCACCGGAGCCTGGACAGCGGGATTTTTACAATCGTTTCTATCGGTCGGCGAAACTGCGCCGAATTTAGCGATTCAGCCGATCAAAGGCCAGATGCTCTTGTTCGACGCCAAGCCGGAGACTCTGTCTCATATAGTACTGGATGGCGACGAGTATTTGATACCGCGCCGCGACGGCAAGATTTTGGCGGGCAGTACGGTGGAAGCGGTTGGCTTTGACAAGTCCACCACCAGCGAGGCCAAAGACCGCCTGTACCGGTTTGCTACCAGCTTGTTGCCAACCTTGAAAAAATTCCGGCTTAGCCATCATTGGGCCGGATTACGTCCCGGCACACCGCAAGGCATACCATTCATCGGCCGGCATCCGGATTTTGAAAACCTCAGCATAAATGCCGGCCATTTCAGAAACGGTTTGGTGATGGGACCGGCCTCGGCGCAATTGCTGGCCGATTTGATTCTGCAAAGACTGCCGAGTATCGATCCAAGCCCCTATGCCATAACATCACGCTAAGCTCATGAATATTTACCCGCTACTTCGTCCGCTCCTGTTTTCGCTCGATGCGGAAACCGCACATTCCCTGACGCTTAAGTTATTAAAATTGGCTCAGCAAACCGGTTTATCCAACTTAAGCAAACCGCAGCCGGTCGATAAACCGGTTCAGGTCATGGGCTTGAACTTTAAAAATCCGCTAGGACTGGCGGCAGGACTGGATAAAAACGGCGATTATATCGACGCTCTCGGCGATCTTGGCTTCGGCTTTATCGAGATCGGGACTGTCACCCAAGACCGCAAACCGGCAATCCCAAACCGCGCCTGTTTCGTTTACCGGAACATCAGGCGATTATCAACCGAATGGGCTTTAATAATCTCGGGATCGATCATTTGCTGGATCAGGTAAACCGTAGTCATTATCAAGGCATTTTAGGTATCAATATCGGCAAAAATGCCGATGTTGCAATTGAAAATGCCTGCGAGGACTATTTGATCGGCTTACGGAAAAGTTACGCGTATGCCGGCTACGTCAGCATCAATATTTCCTCGCCCAACACCAAAAATTTGCGGCAGTTACAACAGGGCGGCGAAATCAAACAATTGCTGCATGCCTTGAAGGAAGAACAATTGAAATTACAGGCCGAACACCGAAAATATACGCCAATCGCGGTAAAAATCGCGCCGGATTTAAACGATGATGAAATCGCCCGCATAGCCGGTTTATTAATGGAATTCAGCATTGACGCAGTGATTGCTACCAATACCACCATCGCCCGCGATAAAATACAGGGCCATGTATTTGCCGGCGAAAGCGGCGGCTTGAGCGGTACGCCGTTGAAAGACAGTGCAACACGGGTTGTTAAAGGGTTAGCAGCAGAACTAAACGGCAAATTGCCGATTATCGCTGCCGGCGGCATCCTGAGTGCCGAAGACGCGCAAGAAAAAATTCAGGCGGGCGCTAGCCTAGTGCAAATTTATAGCGGCCTGATTTACAAAGGTCCGCAGTTGATTGAGGAGATTTTACGACGGCTCTGAAGCTATTGGTTTATTCCCCGGCTATAGCCATCTGCTCCAGCAAAATAGAACCAACACGGATATTACCGCGCAAATCCACATCGTTGCCGATGGCAACGATGTTAAGCAGCATGGTTTTTAAATTCCCGGCGACGGTTATTTCCTGGACCGGATATTGAATCACGCCGTTTTCTACCCAGAACCCCGAGGCACCGCGCGAGTAATCGCCGGTAACACGGTTGACACCCTGCCCCATCAGTTCGGTAACCAGCAGACCGGTGTCCAAAAGTTTCAGCATAGCGTTAAAATCGTTATTACCCGGTTCCACGGTCAGATTGTGGATGCCTCCAGCATTACCGGTAGTTTGCATACCCAGTTTCCGTGCGGAATAAGTGCTTAAAATATACGATTTTAAAATACCGTCACTAACAATGTCGCGATTTTGGGTGGCAACACCTTCAGAATCGAAGCAGGCGCTACCTAGCGCGCCTTTTAGCAAGGGTTGTTCGTGTATGCGAACAAAATCCGGCAAAATCCGTGTGTTCAGCGCATCTAGTAAAAAAGAGGACTTACGGTATAAATTGCCGCCGCTGACCGCGCCGATCAATGCGCCGATCAAACCTGAGGCTATTTCCGGTGCAAACAAGACCGGACATTGCCGAGTGCTGAGAGTGCGCGCGCCTAGACGGGCAACAGTCCGTTGTGCGGCTTTTTCGCCGACATTTTGTGCGGATTCCAGATTGATGGAGTTTCGAGCCACGCTGTACCAGTAATCGCGTTGCATATTGTCACCGCTACCCGCCAGTACAGAACAGCTCAAGGAATGGCGACTGGATTGACTACCCTGTAAAAAACCCAGGGAATTACCGAACACACGGCTGCCTTGATGAGTATTGACTGTGGCTCCTTCGGAATTGCTAATGGCTTTGTCGTAAGTGCGGGCAGCGTTTTCGCATTTGATGGCAAGTTCGATGGCCTGTTCTGCATCTATACCCCAGGGATGATTCAAATCAAGATCGGGAAATTCGCGGGCCAGCCGGTCAGGATCTGGTAAACCGGCAAATTGGTCTTCACAGGCATAACGGGCAATGCTACAAGCCGCTTGTACGGTTTCTTTGAGCGAATCCGGCGAGATGTCATTGGTGCTTGCCGAACCCTTTTTCAGGCCGAAATAAACCGTGATGCCTATGCCTTGATCGCAGTGATATTCGACGGTTTCCACTTCGCCCAGACGCGCAGATACCGACAGGCCGTTATCGACACTAAACGCAGCTTCAGCAGCGCTGGCTCCCTGGTGCTTGGCTTCGTCGAGCAATTGCTGAACGACATTTTTTAAGCGGTTAATTTCTGCCTGATTTTGCAAGGTAAAAGTCTCTTCAATTGTGAGTATTAATCGTTCAATAAACTTTGGGCACTATTCTTAACCAAATAAGGTCAGGCCGTAGGATGGGTAGAGCGATAGCGAAACCCATCACGACAATCTTTAAAATATCAAACCAAATTTTAATGACGCTATCAATGGGTACGAGTCAATCACGGCTTTTTTGATGGGTTTCGCTATCGCTCTACCCATCCTACTATCCTAGCTCATCCTGAAGCCGGTTGATCTAAACGTTGGTGCCGCCCACGGTCAGTCCATCGATTTTCAAGGTGGGTTGGCCCACGCCGACCGGTACGCTTTGCCCTTCCTTTCCACAGGTGCCGACCCCGCTATCCAGTTGCATGTCGTTGCCGACCATCGATACCTTGGTTAAAACATCCGGACCATTGCCAATCAAGGTAGCCCCTTTCACCGGTCGCGTAATCCTGCCGTTTTCGATCAAATAGGCTTCGCTGGTTAAGAAGACGAATTTTCCTGAGGTGATGTCAACCTGACCGCCACCGAAATTTCCGGCATAAAGACCGTTTTTTACCGAACGGATAATTTCTTCCGGCTCGCTTGACCCTGGCAGCATATAAGTATTTGTCATCCTTGGCATAGGCAGATGCGCATAGGATTCGCGCCGGCCGTTGCCGGTCGGTTTCACGCCCATCAACCGGGCATTCAGTTTATCCTGCATATAGCCTTTGAGTATGCCTTTTTCGATCAACACTGTGTTCTCGGTGGGAGTTCCTTCATCGTCGATACTCAAGGAACCTCGCCGGCCCGGCAGCGTGCCGTCGTCAACGACAGTACATAAATCCGATGCCACACGCTCGCCCACCCGTCCGCAAAATGCGGAGGTGCCTTTACGATTAAAGTCGCCTTCCAGACCGTGACCTATTGCTTCGTGCAATAGTATGCCCGGCCAGCCGGGACCCAATACCACAGTCATGTTGCCGGCCGGCGCATCCTCAGCTTGTAGATTGACTTGCGCCTGCCGCACGGCTTCCCGGGCATACTCGAATGCTCTATCGTTTTCTAAAAAATAATTGTAATCGCTACGCCCGCCACCGCCCATGCTGCCTTGTTCGCGCCGACCGTTTTCAACCATGATGACACTGACATTTAGTCTCACCAACGGTCTAATGTCAGCATGTAGCGAACCGTCCTGATTAGCGACCAGGATATTGTCGTAAGCTGCGATCAGACTGATCATCACTTCTTCGATGCGGTTATCGAGCTTGCGGGTTTCGCTGTCAATGCGCTTCAATAAATCGATTTTTTGCTGATCTTCTAATGAACATAAGGGATTTATTGGCTTATAAAGCAGCGGCCATAAGCTTTTGGATTCGATCCGGACACTGGCTTGTTGACCTAGCCTGACAATGGCTTTCACATTATTGGCAGCTTCCAGCAAAATAGGCAGTTCGATACGGTCGCTGTATGCAAAGCCGGTTTTATCGCCGCTCACTACCCGGACTCCGGCGCCGCGCTCTATGGAATGACTTCCTTCCTTAATTATACCGCCTTCCAGGGACCAGGATTCAAAGTGGCTGGACTGAAAATAAATATCGGCGGCATCGACAGGGGTGCTCAGCAATGCAGCCATGATTTTGTCTGTGTCCTGGATTTGCAGGCCGTTGCCGTTAAATATGCTGTGTTTGACTTGATCTAATAATGGCATGAGGTTGGTAAATAAATTGAGCTTAGTCTCGCGACGAATCAAATAACGAAAAAGGAGGCGAAATAAACAACGCCTATCGCCGCTAACACCACTGCGGCCTTTTGAAGTTGGTTTTGCGAACGCCAAAACAAAATGACTTGGGTTTTTCGCCGCACCCAAGCTACCAGCACGAATTGCTTGATAAATTCATAGAATCTGGGGATGAATACCGAAAGCCGAAAAAGACCATAGACGATAACAGACATCAAAAAGTAAAAAGTGACAACCTGACTGCCATGGCGTTCGGTAATAAACAGATATTCGACAGCACCGCCAATATGCAGGGCGTGAAATATCTTTTCGACAACACTTTCGACGCCCAGTTCCACCCATTCAAACAGGTTATGCAACACTTCGAAAATCAAATGCAGGAGTTCGTCAAGCAACTCAAAGGTCGTATCGTACATGACCAAAGCGAGTATTATAAAAGCGACGATGATAAGATCGAGGTATTTTTTTATCATTGTTAATTCCTTACAGTCCTCTCCGCAATCGGCTCAGGTACCTGCCATTCTACTTTCCATTGCCCCAGACCATCAGTCAGCGTCTGGTTTAGCCAAGGCAATAGCGCTTCCGCCTGACTGGCCAGTTGCCAGGGAGGATTGATGAACAGCATACCAGAACCTGTCATACCGCGCATCGCCCCATCTGTTGCGACGCAGTGTTCAATCCGCAACTGTTTGGGAATACCGGTTTCTTTCAGGCGCTGCAACATTCTTTCCGTAACGGCGCGATCGATCACCGGGTACCAAAGTGCGTAAATACCGGTAGCAAAATGGCGATGGGCAGTTTCCAAAGCATCCACTACCTTAGTGTAATCGGCTTTTATTTCATAACTAGGATCTATGAATATCAAACCGCGTTTTTGTATCGGCGGCAATTTTTTTTCCAGCATTCGCAGACCGTCTTCCTTGGCAACAATGACTTGTCTATCCTGTGCGAATAATTGCTGCAAGGTGACAAAATCGGTACTGTGCAATTCCGATAATATCAGCCGATCCTGCGATCTCACCAAGCGTCGAACCAGTTGCGGCGAGCCGGGATAACGCACCAGTTGCCGTCCGGTATTTTCAGCCCGTACCCCAGCCAAATAGTCTTTAAGTTCCGGCGGAGTCTGTTGATTGCCCCATAAACGGCCAATACCCTCTTGGTATTCAGCGGTTTTTTGCGAATAATCGGATTTGAAGGAATATTTGCCTGCACCGGCATGGGTATCAATGTAAACAAACGGTTTGTCCTTTTGTTTCAAAGCATCGATAACCAGTGCAATTAAACTATGTTTTAAAACATCGGCAAAATTACCGGCATGAAAACCGTGGCGATAACTAAGCATACCAATGACCTGTGTTTATTGTTGTGATAATCCCGATACGATTACCCGGAACCTGCAAAAGATACTCAAACAATGCAATATCCCAGCTAATTAGCGCAGCCGGCAACCAAGGTTTATTACTGAGCTCTTGCAAACGCGCAGACCCTGTAAAGGTCATGAACAGATTTCTGCCAACCGGCAAACTTACAGAAATAAGAATGGAATTCATGACGACATTGGTTCCGTGTAATGACATTGCTTAAAGCTGTTGATAGCGGCAATTCTTAGTTGCCGGATTGCAGCTCCGATTTGTTCACCTTGCAATTCGCTGTGCAAAATTGCGGCAGTATTGATTGCCATTGCTGCCTTGGCTGCCGAGCGGATATAACCTGCTTGCGGGTAGCTGCAATCTTCAAAGCCGGTACGGCCACGGGCATCGGCTTCGCAAGCCAGAAGGAAATCTTCCAGACGGCTGTTGGGCTTAAAGGTACCGATTGCCAGCAATAAATCCGTCAAGGTATCGGCTCGTAACTCGAAAGCGCGATGGCAATGGCTGTGATATTGCATGACGTGCACGCACAGAGTTTTAAAAGTATTGGGCACCCGAATACGCTCACAGAGTTTTTCTAGAACCGCTAAGCCTTTTTGTTCGTGGCCGCGATGGCTGGGCCAGATTTCATGGGGTGTCAATGCCTTGCCCAAATCATGCAGTAAAGCAGCCAGCCTAACTTCCGGATTTTCGGACAATCGGGCGGCCTGATCCAGCACCATTAAAACATGAATACCGGTATCGATTTCCGGATGATATTGTTCCGGTTGCGGTACGCCGAATAAGGCATCGATTTCCGGAAAAATGACACATAAAGCCTTGCAATCTCTCAGTACTTGAAAAAAATTCGATGGTGTGGCCTCAATCAGGGCTTTATTCAATTCGGCCCATACCCGCTCGGCAACCAGATGATCAGCTTCACCGTTGGTCACCATATTCTGCATCAATTGCCGGGTTTCGTCGGCAACTGTAAAACCAAGATGCGCATAACGGGCAGCAAATCGTGCCACGCGCAGAATTCTGACCGGGTCTTCGCTAAATGCTGGTGAAACATGTCGCAAAATGCGGTTTTCCAAGTCCCGCTGGCCGCAGAAAGGATCGATCAAGTTGCCTTCATTATCGATTGCCATCGCATTAATAGTTAAATCTCTGCGTTGCAAATCTTCTTCCAGTGTTACATCTGCTGCGGTATAAACATCAAAACCTTTGTAACCGGGAGCTGTTTTACGTTCGGTACGCGCCAGCGCATATTCATCGTGAGTGTCCGGATGCAAAAACACAGGAAAATCCTTGCCAACCGGGTGAAAACCTTTGGCCAGCATCGTTTCTGCGGTTTCTCCCAACACCAGCCAATCCAACTCCCTGACCGGAAAACCCAGCAATCGATCGCGTACCGCTCCGCCAACCAGATAAGTTTTCATCAACGCGTCTAGCCTTGAGATGTAAAAAAAGCATGTAGTATAAATCACTCATAGCTTTAACGTTGTGCTTAATCCTTAAGAAACCTGGAAAATAATCACAGGTTTTTTGCTCATTCAGGCTATTTGCAGTTAATTTGCCCGGATTTCAACTACCAAACTTCTCCTACACCAAATTTTGATACCTGCTAGCGTCTATCGGACGCAATGAATCCATGTCATTACGTGTAATGTAGTGTAATTGTTCTTAACCCTTTTTTTTGCCAAAATTGAACCATCAAAACTGCATCATGGTCATTATTTAACCTTTTTCGTTATATAAAAGCGTTATGGGGGTGTTTTATAACCCCCCTCTTTTTTTAGCAGGAATGGTGAATGGTTGCGGTGGATAGCAATAGGCAATCCACCATAAACGAAACGTATTGTGCTTATGGTTATTCGGTTTTTCCGAAAGTTTTGAGAGGCTAGTTCAGCATTGGTGATTATTGGGCATGGCGGTTTACAGTACCTCCCACTGTGCTATGCCCTTTTTTCAAATTATGAAATCGTGCCAATAGAAAATCAAATCAAACTAGATCGACCTTGAGGTTTTCTCACAAGATATGTCGCAAAATCAATGCGCCAGAACATTTTTCGTGACTTTTTTGCTTACTAAGCGAAGCTCGGCTGAGCTTTTGTTTAATATGTTTTTACAAAACAATAAGTTAAACGGTGAGCAATTGGGTGCTGATTTTGATTCAAGTACTTCCCTTAGCTTAAGTACATGCCTGATTCCTTGGCGCATTGCAAAACATGCCTAGCTCTCCCGTGCGTAGTGTTTGTAACCGTTCGCTTACAGGATTCGGCAATATGTCGTTCTTTTTGGGTGCCAACTGCAAATTCAAGGGGACTCGAATCGATCTATCGAATTCATATGGTAAGTTAATCACCCCTTAAACAAAAAATCCCATTGTTAGGGAACTTTAACGTTTAGACTGGTTCGGATAAGAGTTGAGTAAAGATACGATTGCTCAGTTGCACAAAAAAAAACTTCATCGTATACTTCGGTGCAGCTTTCTTGATCAAGCTAGCTCACAACTAAAAACCTCTGGAGGGTATTACAATGAAATGGGAAACACCTGCTTACAATGACATGCGTTTCGGCTTCGAAGTTACCATGTACATTTACAACCGTTAATCGTTTCGGTTATCAAGAAAAAGGGGCAGGCCTGCCCCTTTTTTTTGCCTGCCGGTTTTTATTCCCGTATCATTCGCGACTCATTTACCAGTCCCTTTTTCAAACATGAAAATTAGAGTTCTCGGCGCAGGCGCAGGCGGCGGTTTCCCACAGTGGAACTGCAATTGCGATAATTGCCAACGCTTACGTAACGGTCAGTTAAAGGGTAAAGCGCGTACCCAATCCTCGATAGCCGTTAGCACGGATAATCGAAACTGGTTGCTGTTCAACACCTCGCCGGACATTCGCAGCCAACTGGAAGCTTTCCCTGCCATCCAGCCTAAACAAGGGATTAGGGATACCGGCATTAAGGCAATCCTTCTGATAGACAGTCAAATTGACCATACCACAGGCATGTTGATGTTGCGAGAAGGCAAACCTCTGGAAGTCTATTGTACCGAGATGGTCAGACAGGATCTGAGTACCGGTTTTCCATTGTTTAAGATGCTTAAGGATTACTGTACTGTCAATCATCACCCCATCAAATGCGATGGCATTCCGTTTACTATTCCGTACATAGAAGACATCCGTATTTATGCGCATAGCTTAAAAAGCAAAGCCCCCCCTTATTCCCCGCACCGTAATGACCCGCATGATGGGGATAATATCGGTGTGATAGTCGAGCAAATCTCCACCGGAAAAAAACTATATTATTCTCCCGGACTTGGCGAGATCGAACCTCACGTTTTTGCGGCCATGCAGGCTGCCGATTGTCTGATGGTGGACGGAACTTTCTGGACGGACGACGAAATGTGCCGGAAAAATATAAGTCACAAAAAAGCGCGCGAGATCGGCCATTTGCCGCAATCGGGGCCCGGCGGCATGATAGAGGTGCTGAGCTCGGTTTCTAAAGCCAGAAAGATTTTGATTCATATCAATAACACCAATCCGATTCTGGACGAAGATTCTCCCGAGCGTAAGATACTGGATGCCGCAGGTATTGAAGTGGCTTACGACGGTTTGGAAATTGATTTTTAGAAGGTATCACATGAGCTGTTGCGATAATAAACCCTGGAGCCGCGAAGAATTTGAAAACAAGCTGCGCGGCATGGAAAAATACTATCACATTCATCATCCGATGCATGTATTGATGAATGAAGGTAAGCTCAGCAAACAACAGTTGCAAGGCTGGGTCGCCAATCGTTTTTATTATCAGGTGATGATACCTATCAAAGATGCCAACATCATGGCCAATTGCCCCGATCGGGAAACCCGGGCAAAATGGGTGCAGCGCATATTGGATCACGACGGACATCCCGGCGATACCGGCGGTATCGAAGCATGGATACAATTGGGCATCGCCGTCGGCCTGACACGGGAAGAAATAACTTCCTTGCAACATGTGTTGCCCGGCGTCCGTTTTGCTGTCGATGCCTACGTCAACTTTGCCCGCCGCGCCGAATGGCACGAAGCCGCCAGTTCCTCGTTGACTGAATTATTTGCACCGAAAATTCATCAGCAGCGTCTGGACAACTGGCCGGAGGTTTATCCTTGGGTTGAACCGGAGGGTTACGCTTATTTTCGCAAACGTTTGACAGAAGCCCGCCGGGATGTCGAACATGGTTTACAGTTAACCCTGGACTGGTACAAAACTCGCGAACAGCAGGAAAGGATGCTGGAGATTTTAAAATTTAAGCTGGATGTGCTTTGGAGCATGGCCGATGCCATGTATCTGGCTTATGTTGACAACATGCCGCCCTATTTCAACATTGAGAATTAATCGCTGATTGCAACTAATTAGCGGGCAAAAGAACTTGCCCGTTCACCGGCTATGGCTCGATAGCCTGGAAATCGGCTCAATTGCAGCGAGGATGCTTTCAAGATAATCAGTTTGAATAATGCCTAAATTTTAGATGCTTACATCCTACACATGACCATTAATCCGCAACAAACCTTGCATTTTTCTGCTTTACATCGTCTGCAATGGGAAGAAGCACAGCAAAAATATGTGATTCTTTATCCCGAGGGTATGGTGGAATTGAACCAAAGCTCCGCCGAAATACTCAAACTTTGTGACGGTACTAGAAAATTGGCGGAAATCGTTTCCGAACTGGAAGAAAAGTTCGCCACCTCCGGCTTGACCGGCGACATCATTAATTTCCTTAACGTGGCACTGCAAAATGGCTGGATCCAACAAGCTTAAAATTACTCCGCCCCGCTGGCTGTTGGCTGAACTCAGTTATAAATGCCCTCTGCAATGCCCGTATTGTTCCAATCCCCTGGATTACGCAAAATACCCGGATGAATTGAATACCGAAGAATGGAAAAGGGTGTTAAGCCAGGCCCGAAAAATGGGTGCCGTACAACTTGGGTTTTCCGGCGGTGAACCGTTGACCAGACAGGATTTGCCGGAATTGGTCAGGTACGCCCGCGAACTTGGCTACTATTCCAACCTGATCACTTCCGGCTACGGTTTGACGGAAGATAAAATTATCGAATTGAAACTGGCCGGTCTGGATCATATTCAGGTCAGCATTCAGGCCAGCAGCCAGGAACTCAATGACCATCTGGCTGGCACCGAAACTTATCAGCACAAGCAGAAAGTCGCCGGATTGGTGAAAAAGCATGGCTATCCGATGGTGCTCTGCGTTGTCATTCACCGGCAAAACATTCATCAAATGCCGCAAATTCTGGAAATGGCCGAAAACCTGGGTGCCGACTATCTGGAATTGGCCAACACCCAATATTACGGCTGGGCGCATATTAATCGAGATGCCTTGCTGCCAACCCGCGAGCAGTTTTTAAAAGCTGAAAAAATTGCTCAGGACTATAAAGAAAAAGTCGCCGGTAAAATGAAAATTTATTATGTGGTGCCGGATTTTTACGAAGACCGTCCCAAAGCCTGCATGAATGGTTGGGGTACCACGTTTTTGACTATCGCGCCTGATGGCACGGCTTTGCCTTGTCACTCCGCCAGAGAACTGCCCGGCCTGAATTGCCCCAACATCAAGGATTTCGGCATAGAAGAGATATGGAACGAATCCAAAGCCTTTAATTTCTTTCGCGGCACGGAGTGGATGCAGGAGCCTTGCCGTAGTTGCGACGAGAAACACAATGATTTTGGCGGTTGCCGCTGTCAGGCCTATCTGTTTAACGCCGATATGTTTAGCACCGACCCGGTCTGTAGCAAATCTCCGCAGCGCCACCGTATTGACGAAGCCATTGCTTCTGCAAAACAAATAGCCGAATCTTGTGAAGAAAAGCCGCTGGTTTTCCGCAACAGCAAAAATTCCAGACAGTTTAATCTTTAAATTTAGGTAACTATTCTGTGTTCTTCAATAGATGCAGTCTTCTAGGCAGCCTGCATCAATACAGCAGATTTTCGGCGGTTAATGTTAAACCGAATTTAGCATCAACGGAATTCTGGTGATGAAACGGGAAGAATCGAGCTTGCTTAACACCTTCTTCCCTCCCTAAGTTAATTCATCGGCAACCCAAATTGAGCGCCGTTTTTTTGTTCACCTTACTTCCCTCCAACTCAATCCGGTCGGTTTACAAGCTAAGTCGAGGTGTTGGGCCTTCGCTCAAACCGCTATTCATTCAGGCCGTTAATTCCCTCTATACTCCAGTTATCCGGATTGCTTGCCCCGGATACATCGTCGCCGTTAGAATACTGAATTCGACAGACATAATGATGCATGGCGCTGGGTGCCTCTTTGGGTGCGATTTCAACATCTGCATTAACAATGTATTCATAGTTGCCGAGACTCCAGACGTTGGTTGGCTGAGCGGCGAATGATACCGATTTGTCTTCCCCTAAATCTTTCTTGATATAAGTATTGCAGTGGGAAAATGCAATAGCGGTCATTTCATTGCTAACCGGCAAGGGGCTTGCCGAATCTTTGCTGTCGATAAGAAATAAGTCTGATGAGGCAACTTCGTACATCCAAGGCACTATGACTTTAATCTGTAGGACCAATAGGCCAATCAAACAGACGACAAACAGTATCATGCTTTTTTTTTCATAAATATGTGGTTTTTATAATAATTTTTAAGAAGGGCATGCCAATGATTTTAGCAAAGATTAGCTCACGAGAAAATGGAAACAAGCTTTTGACTGATGAGGGTTTTACGCAACAGGACATAAGTGCTAATGGTAAGGCTCATTACGATTAACGTTTTCCGGTAACAGGGATGGCTTCCCCAGCAGTTTATATTCAAATCCCATAACGCTTTAGGTTTTTGAGGTTAGAATACCGTGAAATCAAGAAACTGTTTAATAACTTGCAAGATAAATTTCTAAAGTGAAAAACCGATGGGTCGGCAGAGAATTGCGATGCAATTTATTGACATCCTAAGGTGCTGACTTTTATGATAAAAAATAATTAACTCTTAATTCTATGGAAAAAATGTCATCACCTAACGCTTTTTTCCCCGCTTCACGAATGCGCAGAATGCGTTATCAGGATTTCTCCCGTCGCCTGATGCGCGAAAACCGTCTTTCGACTGACGACTTGATTTGTCCGCTGTTTGTGATTGAAGGTAAAAACCAGCAAGAAAACATTGCTTCAATGCCGGGCGTAAGCAGACTGTCCATTGATTTACTATTGAAAGAAGCTGAATCATTGCTAAATCTCGGCATACCTGCCATAGCCCTGTTTCCGGTGATAGCTTCGGATAAAAAATCAAATGCCGCAGAAGAAGCTTATAATCCGAACGGTCTAGCCCAACGTTGCATTAGAACTCTAAAAGCCGCTTTACCGGAGTTAGGGGTCATTACCGATATCGCCCTCGACCCTTTTACTTCTCACGGCCAGGACGGGCTAGTAGATGAACATGGCTATGTCATCAATGACGAAACTGTCGCCGTTTTATGCAAACAAGCCGTGTCGCACGCAGACGCGGGTGCCGACATTATTGCACCTTCCGATATGATGGACGGACGGATAGCCGCAATTAGAACAGCACTGGAAACCGATCGCTTCATCAATACTCGCATACTTGCCTATTCGGCCAAGTACGCTTCCGGTTTTTACGGTCCATTCCGTGATGCAGTTGGTTCGGCGGCCAATCTTGGCGGTGGCAACAAATACAGCTATCAGATGGATCCGGCCAATTCCGATGAGGCGATGCGGGAAATTGCGCTGGATCTACAGGAAGGGGCCGATATGATAATGGTTAAGCCCGGATTACCGTACCTGGATATCATTCGCCGTGCCAAAGACAGTTTCGGTGTTCCCACCTTTGCATATCAGGTCAGCGGCGAGTATGCCATGCTAAAAGCCGCTGCTATCAACGGCTGGCTGGATGAAAAACAAATAGTTATGGAATCCTTGCTGTCTTTTAAACGCGCAGGCTGCGATGCTATCCTAACGTACTATGCCAAATCGGCGGCAGAATGGTTACAACAAAAATAATCCTAAGAGGTATTCGAACATGCAGGACCGGCAGTGTGTTGAACATCGTAGACGCTTCAAAATCGAGGAAGGTATTTTTATCCTGCTGCTGCTTCTATCGTTGTTAGGCATAGGTATCACACGCTTTTCTCCGGAAGACGGCTACGGTTATTGGTTGATGATGGTATTGGTATTCGGTTCGCTAGCAGTGCTGATCACCTGGCTACAATCGAAAAAAGGTAGCAGCGATTTCGGTGCTATTGTCAAGGAACAGGCTCTACATTGGTTTAGTTCCTTACTCGTGGTCGGTGGGGCTTTTTTACTGGAACAATCCGGTCGGATCGATGAATCCAGCGCCAGTCTGGTGGTCTTGTTGATTCTTTCTCTGGCAACCATGCTTGACGGTATCCGCATCGGCTGGCAATTTAGTGTCGTCGGTTTTTTCCTTGGTGCCTGTTCTATTATTGTCGCCTTTACCGATCAATTTATGCTGTTTGCGTCTGTGCTGGCTGTTTTGATCATTACCCTTAGTATTTTTTGGGAAATCTGGACACATAAACGGCCAAATCAATGACAAGAATCGATCAATATGCTGTATTCGGCCATCCGATCGGTCACAGCAAATCCCCGCGCATACATCGATTGTTTGCCGGTCAAACCGGGCAGAAGTTGGATTATGTTGCCAAAGATGTGCCTAGTGAAAAATTTGTTGCAGAAACCGATACTTTTTTTGCCGAAGGCGGTCAAGGTTTAAATTGCACAGTACCTCTTAAAGAACTGGCTTGGCGATATGCCGGTCGTTTGACCGAACGGGCCAGACTCGCCGGAGCGGTCAACACCCTGGCCCGACAGAATGACGGTAGCATAATCGGCGACAACACTGACGGTATCGGCCTGGTCATTGATTTGACCATCAACCACAATATCGAATTGACAAACAAGCGGATTTTGGTTTTAGGTGCCGGCGGTGCCTGTCGTGGTATTCTCGGACCATTGCTGGAATCCGGCCCCTCACAACTTCTCATTGCTAACCGCACCGTTAGTAAAGCGGACATTATTGTAAAAGAGTTTGCCGAATCAGGGGTTGTGGAGAGTAGCGACTATGCAGGACTCGCCGGACGTCAATTCGATTTGATTATTAACGCCACATCGGCCAGCCTTCACGGGCAATTGCCTCAATTGCCTTCCAATCTGTTGGCTAACTCCGGCTCTTGCTATGATTTAGCTTACGCAAACCAGCCGACTACATTTGTAGAATGGGGTTATGCTAACAATGCCATTAAAAGTCTGGACGGTCTGGGAATGCTGGTTGAACAGGCGGCAGAGGCTTTTTTTGTATGGCGCGGCATTCGTCCGCTAACGGCTGCAGTGATCGCCGAACTAAACAGTGAACGTTAGACAACACACCCAAATTCTCACTATTGACTATAATAAGATATTTGTGAGCTAACGATTACTTTAAAGTCAAATTTCGGCACACTTTTTAATTGATCAACCTGGCTTTTAAAAAACATTTTTTTGAAAAAAAACATCTCACAGTCCATGCCTCAAAAAATTACAATCGAAGCACTAAAGCAGCTTTTTCCGATCAGAAATCTTAGCGAACAGATACTGGAGAGCTTTGCTACGGATAAAGAGATTGAAATCATTAAAGCAGGGTCTACCTTGTTTCAGGTTAACGAACCAACCGAGAGTGCGATTTATCTGTTATCCGGTTGCGTAGCGCTATCCGATCAAAACGGTAAAAGCTACGAAATTGAAGCCGGTAGCGCTCATGCCAAATTTCCACTTTGCAGCGGTAACAAACATACGACTACCGCTATCGCAAAAACCGACATCGGTATTTTGCGGGTTTCTATTAAAATCATGGCAAAAACCAACCGTGCCGAACATGGTTCGCTGGAAATTGCTGATGAGTATCGAGATAATAGGTTATTGGCGCTTTTTGCCAATTATTTTCAAGATCACGAATTGGAGATTCCTTCCTTGCCTGAGGTTGCGATACATCTCCGTAAAGCCATAGAAAAAGATGTCGGCATCGCCGATGCAGTAAAAATCATTCAACTTGATCCGGTTATTTCCGCTAAGCTTATCGAATTAGCCAACTGTCCGCTCTATTTAACTGAGATGCCGGCCAGCAACTGCCTGGATGCCGTCAAGCGTATCGGCCTTAATGCCGCTCGTAGTCTGGTGGTTTCTTTAAGCCTCAAGCCGCTTTTTAAAACCAAACAGCGCTTACTCAAGCATCATCTGGAAAGCTTATGGAGGCAAAGCCTGTATTTATCGGTTCTCTGCCATACCCTGGCCAGCAAATCTCAGCAACAAAATCCTGAAGATGCTTTATTGGCCGGCCTGATCTGCGATATAGGCGCCTTGCCTTTTTTAAATTTTGTGGCAAATTTACCCAGCGAATTTATTAATGATTTAGAGATTAAAGAGGCGATTCCAATTTTAAAGGGTGTCGTGGGTGCCGCTATTCTTAAGGAATGGGATTTTCCCCAGACATTTATAGACGTGGCACTGAACTCGAATGATTGGTTTGAGAACAGCACCGATGAATTATCTCTAACCGACATTGTGGTCTTGTCGCGTCTTCACGCGCTGATCGGCAATAAAAACTCGAGTGATGCATTACCGGCAATTTCAGCGATTCCGGCAAGCAGTAAACTGAAATACATGGCGCTTTCTCCGGAATACAGTCTGGATATCCTGCACGATGCCAAAGCTAAAATTCAGGCTGCGTTAAGCATTCTTTCGAAATAAGCCGATGTCATGGAAACTGTTTCATAGCTTTTCCAGCCTCAACAAGAAGCATTCTGACGCTGTTTCCGAAAAAACCTGTTTAACGACAACCTTGCCTTTGGCTTTTTTACAGAAACTGATACCGATTGGCGAATTACCCGTCGAAAAACTACGGGCCTTGCATGTCAACGTGCGGAATTTCGAAGCTGGCGACATTATTTTTACCCGTGGCGATCAGTCGGATTCGCTACTTTATCTTCAGAGTGGGGAAGTGTTTCTGGAAGCCGGTAACGGTAGCGGATACAGTGTCGATACATCGATTTTTAAAGCCTGTTATCCGTTATCAACCGGTGACGAACATAGATTCAGCGCCTATGCCAAAACCGCTGCACGTATTGTTTATTTACCCTTGCATGCTCTGCATGAAACTCGGACACAAATCGATGATCCGGTCATTAATCCGGAAAATATTTCAGCGGAACTGCGCAATAGTGCATTTTTCAATGAATTTTGTAATGCTTATAAAAAAGACGAACTCCGCGTACCGAGCTTACCTGATGTCGCCTTAAGATTACGTAGCGCATTGCAAAAAGAAATCGCCATTGCCGATGCGGTAAAAATCATTAATCTCGATCCGGTTATTGCTTCCAAGTTGATTCAAGTAGTTAACAGCCCTTTATATAGATCGGTTAATCCAACTGCCAGTTGTTTCGATGCGGTTATCCGGTTGGGCCTTAAAACCAGTCAAAACCTGGTAACCAGCCTTAGTCTAAGCAACTTGTTCATAAGTACCAACAAGCAACTGCACAAAAAGATCCAAACCGTTTGGAAACAAAGTATACAAGTTGCCAGTCTTAGTTATGTTCTGGCGATCATCAGCCATCGGCTAAATGCCGATGAAGCCTTGCTGGCCGGTCTGATCCACCTTATCGGCGCGCTGCCGGTTATCACCTTTGCGGAAAGTTTAGATAAAAATACTTATACGGAGTCTGAATTAGATCAAACCATAGCGGTTTTGCAAAGTTCGCTGGGTTCTTCCATACTCAAAAAATGGCGTTTTCCCGTTAATTTGCAGCATATTCCCGTACAAGTTTCGAACTGGTACTACGATAACGGCAAGACTCTACAACTCAATGATTTAGTTTTATTGGCTAAGTTCCACAGTCTGCTTGGAACGGTACACATGCAAAAATTGCCGCCGCTTAACACACTACCTTCATTTCACAAGTTTGGCGATACCGCCTTGACACCCGATATGTCTCTACAGGCCTTGCAAGATGCTAAACAACAAATAGCCGAAGCACTAAATTTTTTTAGAGTTTAAGATGAATTGGTTCAGCAGAATTTTTTCAAAGAAATCCTCAGATCCTGCCGGCAATGAAAAAATACCGGGTCAGACAGATTATGTAGTTGCTTCGAATAACACCCAACCTGTAAAAGTCCTGAAGCAAAACCTGACGATTGAACAGCTAAAAAAATTTGTGCCATTACGTGATTTCGACGATCCCAGTCTGGCTACTACTCCGCATATCAGCATGCAGTATAATAAAGGCGCCATTATTTTTAGCCTGAACCAAGCCTGTCAAAGCGTTCTTTATCTGCTGGCGGGGCGTCTGATCATGTATCCCGATGGTGACAACTGCTACGAAGTGACTGCCGACTCGACACTTTCCAGTTTGCCCTTGAACGGCAGCCGCCGCTTCGGAGCAACCGCCAAGGCAGATACCGATGTTGTCATACTGGAAATTTCGGTTCAACTCGACCGGCTATGGAGACACAAAAAGAATGAATATAACTCTTTAGTAGAGCTGGCTGAAATTCAATTACCCGATAAAATCAGTAAAACCCGTTTTTTCAACAGTTTTGCCTGCGCTTATCGGGAAAACAAGTTACGCCTGCCTTCTTTGCCGGATATCGCTTTCAAACTTCAAGAAGCAGTACAGAAGGATATAGGCATCAAGCAGGCGGTAGACATTATTCAACTCGACCCGCCCATCGTCGCCAAATTGATACAGGTTGCCAACAGTCCGCTCTATTCAACAGGTGTGCCGGCCAACAATTGTCTTGATGCGGTTTCTCGCATCGGATTGGATGCCACGCGTAACCTGGTCATGGGTATTAGCCTAAAACAATTATTCAACTGTACCGATCCAGATTTGATGAAGGGCATGCATGCAGTCTGGAAAAACAGTCTCTATGTATCCAGTCTAAGTTTTGTATTGGCACAGGATTGCAGCGGTGTTAACCCGGAAGACGCCTTACTGGCCGGATTGATATCCGATATTGCAGCCATTCCCTTACTGCACTTTGCCGAACAATTTCCTGACGAATATCCGTCTTCCAAGGATTTGCTGGCTTCGTTACCCTATTTGCGAGCACCGGTTGGCGCACTGGTTTTACACACTTTAGGATTTTCCGAACAGCTGACCCGAATCCCTTATAATGCCGAAAACTGGCTATACGACAGCGGTCCTGAGCTGACGTTGGACGATATTGTGATTCTTGCAAAATTACACAGTTATTTCGGGAGCGGTAAAGCCCGCGATCTACCGTACATTAATTCTATCCCGGCTTACGGCAAAATTAAAGACGGTAAACTCAACCCGGATTTTTCGCTTAAAATCCTCCATAAAGCCCAGCATCGCATCAATGCAGCGATACGCATGCTGTCCTGATAGACTGAACCTACCTAATTCCAATAACTCTGGCCGCCATGAATAATCCCTTGCTAGAAAACACACCTTTACCGCAATTCTCCAAAATCCTTCCCGAACATGTAGAACCTGCTATTGATCAGAGACTGGGAGCAGCCCGGGAAGTGATAGCCCGGTGCCTGGAAAACGGCGGTCCTTATACCTGGCTCAATCTCATCGAACCTATAGATAGCGCCGATGACCATCTGAATAAGACGTGGTCGCCGGTCAGTCATATGAACTCGGTTGTCAATAGCGATGCGATGCGAGACGCTTACAACACCTGCCTTGGCAAGCTCAGCGATTATGCAACTGAAGTCGGCCAAAACCGCGCATTGTATGAAGCCTACCGGGAAATTCATGACGGCAGCGAATTTAAAGATCTTGATCGAGTCCAACAAAAAATCGTCAACAATGCTTTGCGCGATTTTCATTTGTCCGGCGTCGATCTGCCCGCCGAACAGCAGGCTCGTTACAAGGAAATCAGTCAGCAACTATCAAAATTGGGCAGCCAGTATGAAGAAAATCTGCTGGATGCCACTAACGCCTGGCACAAACTTATCCTCAATATCAACGATCTGGATGGCTTGCCTGACTCGGCGCTCGCGCAGGCTAGACAGAACGCAGAAGCCGAAGGCAAACAGGGCTGGCTGATCAATCTGCAATTTCCTTCCTATCTGGCAGTGATGACTTATGCCGATAATCGAGAGCTACGCCGCGAACATTATGAAGCTTTCAGTACCCGCGCCTCCGATCAAGGCCCGCATGCCGGAAAGTGGGACAACTCCGAAGTGATGGAAAGAATACTGGCGCTACGCCACGAAAAGGCGCAACTCCTAGGTTTTAATAATTTTTCCGAATATTCGTTAGCCACCAAAATGGCAAAAAGTACCGACGATGTGGTGAAATTCCTGGAAGATCTGGCCGACAAATCCTGGCGGCAAGCCCGCCGCGATCTGTCCGAATTAAAAGAATTTGCCGCTTCCGAACATGCCTTAGCCAATCTGGAAGCCTGGGATATAGGCTACTATTCAGAAAAAATGCGCCAGCATTTCTACCAATTATCGCAAGAGGAAGTGAAAACCTATTTTCCCTGCAATCGGGTGCTATCGGGCCTGTTTGCCATTGTCCAAAAACTGTTTGGTTTACAAATCTCGGAAATTTCCGGCTTCGATACTTGGCACCCGGATGTCAGTTTTTATCAGATACTAGATAAGAATGGACAATTGCGCGGTCGTTTTTTTCTGGATTTATACGCCCGCTCCAAGAAACGCGGCGGGGCCTGGATGGATAGTTGCATCAACCGCAAAAAGACTGCCGATGGCTTACAAACGCCGGTTGCCTACCTGATATGTAATTTTACACCGCCAACCGGCCAAGATCCGGCCTTGCTGACCCATGACGAAGTGCAAACCCTTTTTCACGAGTTCGGTCACGGCTTGCATCATATGCTCACTCAAATCGACTATCTGGGCGTTTCCGGTATTAACGGCGTGGAGTGGGATGCGGTAGAGCTCCCTAGCCAATTCATGGAAAACTGGTGTTGGGAAAAAGAGGCTCTGGCTCTAATTTCCGGACATTACCAAACCGGCGAGCCGTTACCGGATGCTCTATTCGAGAAGATGCTGGCGGCGAAAAACTTTCAGGCCGGCATGTTAATGGTAAGACAACTGGAATTTAGCCTTTTCGATTTCAAAATCCATCAGCACTACGATCCAGGCAAAGGCGGACGGATTTATTCAACCTTGAAACAGATTCGCGATCAGGTTGCAGTCGTAAAAGTTCCGGAGTTCAACCGCTTTGCTCACAGCTTCTCGCATATTTTCGCGGGCGGATACGCGGCTGGTTACTATAGTTATAAATGGGCGGAGGTTTTGTCCAGCGACGCTTTTTCGCTGTTTGAGGAAAACGGCATTTTCGATAGCGCCACCGGCGAATCATTTCTACACAATATACTTGAACAGGGCGGCAGCAGCGAAGCGATGACACTATTCAAAAAATTTCGCGGACGTGAGCCGAATATTGAAGCCTTGCTTAGACATAACGGTATTACGGCCTAGACAAGAACACCGGAGTTTCTATGAAAAATTGCCCAAAATGCGGACAAGCCCGCTTAGGTGAAGAGTTTAAATGTCCAAAATGCCAGGTTTTTTATTCCCAACTTGATGAACTTCTCTACGAAGAGCAGCAAAAACAGGAAAAAAACACTTTTAAAGGCCGTCTTAAAATCATCTACGCCGCGGATGACCGCAAGCAGGCTTTACGCGATGAATTGAAAACCATCTGGAAAAATACGCCATTGAAAACCAAAATCACGCTATGGACAATCTTTGCATTTGTGTTTGCCTTGGTGGTAACGGTTTTGTAGTTTGATCAGTTGTAGGGTATGCACTGCATACCTTTTTAGACTTTGCTCTGTCCAAGGCTATAAAAGAACTGGCATCGTTCCCACGCTCCGGCGTGGAAATGCATCTCAGGACGCTCTGCGTCATCCTGATATGCGAGGCACCCTGAACCGGACTGGGTATATACCCGCTCCATCAAAAGCAAACCCATTTCAAATTTAAAGTACGAGATGTCTAGATGATTTTCGCAAAATAATGCCATTCAAGTGATCACGGTAACAACATGAAATATAAAGATTTAAGGGATTTTATCGCGCAACTGGAAAAACAGGGCGAACTGAAACGCATCAAAACCGAAGTCTCGCCGGTATTGGAAATGACCGAAATTTGCGACCGGGTGTTGAAACAAGGCGGTCCGGCTTTGCTTTTTGAAAATCCCAAAGGCTCAAATATTGCCGTGCTCGGCAACCTGTTCGGTACCCCCAAGCGCGTGGCGATGGGCATGGGCGCCAAGGATGTTTCGGAACTTCGCGGAATAGGCGAATTGCTGGCTTATTTGAAGGAACCGGAGCCGCCAAAAGGCATGAAAGATGCGTTCGAAAAACTGCCGGTATTCAGGCAGGTTTTGAACATGGCGCCGAAAGTCATCAATTCCCCGCCTTGCCAGGAAGTAATTCGCATCGGTGATGAAATCGATCTGGACGATTTTCCGATTCAGACCTGCTGGCCGAAAGATGTCGCTCCCTTGATAACCTGGCCGCTGGTGATCACTAAAGGCCCGAACAAGGAAAGGCAGAACCTCGGCATTTACCGGCTGCAAGTCATTGGCAAAAACAAGGTCATCATGCGCTGGCTGGCGCATCGCGGCGGAGCCTTGGATTTTCGGGAATGGCAACAGGCGCATCCCGGCCAGCCGTTTCCGGTCGCCGTGGCCCTGGGTGCCGACCCGGCCACCATATTGGCTGCAGTCACACCGGTGCCGGACTCCTTGTCCGAATATGCATTCGCAGGCTTGCTGCGCGGTAGTAAAACGGAGGTCGCCAAGTGTCTAAGCAACGATCTGCAAGTACCCGCCAGCGCCGAGATTGTGCTGGAAGGTTTTATCTACCCCGGCGAAACCGCCCCGGAAGGACCTTACGGCGACCACACCGGTTATTATAATGAAGTTGATGTATTCCCGGTCTTCACTATCGAACGCCTCACAATGCGTCAGGACCCCATTTATCACAGCACCTACACAGGTCGCCCGCCAGATGAGCCGGCAATTCTGGGCGTGGCGCTGAACGAAGTCTTTGTACCGATTCTGCAAAAGCAATTTCCGGAAATCATCGACTTTTATTTGCCGCCCGAAGGTTGCTCCTACCGGATGGCGGTGATCAGCATGAAGAAACAATATGCCGGCCATGCCAAACGGGTGATGCTCGGCACTTGGTCTTATTTGCGCCAGTTCATGTACACCAAGTTTGTGATAGTGGTGGACGACGATATCAATGTCCGTAATTGGCAGGACGTTATCTGGGCAATCACCACGCGCATGGACCCTGCCCGCGATTTAACCATCCTAGAAAACACGCCTATCGATTATCTGGACTTCGCCTCGCCGGTTTCCGGCCTTGGCTCCAAAGTTGGCTTTGACGCCACCAATAAATGGCCGGGTGAAACCAACCGCGAATGGGGTGAGCCGATAGTGATGAGTCAGGAGGTGATTAAAAAAGTCGATGCCATGTGGGATAGTATGTTTAGGTAAGGCGAATACGAAAACGTTGGCTGTTACTAATTATGGTCGCAAACCTTGAAAGTGACGGAGAAGATAACGGGGGGTAGATGTTAATTTGTGCAAAACGCTTGCTAGCGTCTAACATAAACCTAATCATTGTAACATGCCGTTACGGATGGTTAATATCTGGTTTAGTAGCCTGAGTTGGCTCCTCGGTACAAAAATGATATTTGATTTTACGCTTCGGCAGCATTCGGCCATTAACTGCTGGTCGCGACTGGCGGCTTTGTGGCGATGAATATAGGAGAATGAAAACAATATGCCAAAACCGGAAGATCGGTTTGCATTACACTAACTAATGGCTTGCAAAATGATATACTGAAAGATTCTTTTGCTATTGTCTGTGTACATAAATCGAAAGCACAGTCTACCAGTGAAACCACGATGCCAGTGTTATAGGCAGCCAGTCTGTAAATTAATCCTGTTGTTCGAGTGCCGTGTGGCACAGTTTTCATGCTGGTTAAAGCCATTAGTATACTACTTATAAAACTCGGAGCCACTTATGTCCTGCATTCAATTGATATCTATTAAATATTCCGAAAGATCGGGGACACCTAATGAATGGGTTTTGGATCAAGTTCCTCTAAGCAAAGTTAATCTTATTGTTGGAAAAAATGCTACGGGCAAAACAAGAACGTTAAATATAATTGCTGGACTCGCTAGACTCTTGACGGCGACACCTCGATTCATGGTAGCTGATGGTTCTTATGATGTTTTATTTGATAATGACGGAGTAAAGCTTCGATACACAATTAATATTGAAGACAGCAAAGTTAAAGTTGAGAAATACTTCATAGCTGACAAAAATGTGCTTAGCCGTAATCATAGTGGAATAAGCGAAATAGAGATGCATTCACCTGATTCTACCCCTAAAATGGTTCAATTTAGCCCCCCTGAAGATGAGCTTGCGGTTGTTGTTCGGCGGGACGCAATACAACATCCCTACTTAGAGCGCCTTCATGAGTGGGCACAGGCAACACGCCACTACACATTTGGCACCTCTCTCGGTAGAGAAAGTTTCGCAGTAATTGTCAAAGACGCTCCCGATGTTGATGATAGGGATACCAATCAAGTTGTAGGTATTTTTCGTAAAGCACAACGCGAATACCCAGACAGCTTTATTGAGTCCATTAAGCAAGATATGGCAAAAATGCGATACGAGATAAACGACGTAGAAATTACCGTACCAAAAAATATTAAGATATTAAACTCTATAGCTGAATTGACATGCATTGGCATCAAAGAGGAAGGACTAGACAGAATTATAGAGCAAACAGAAATGTCGCAAGGCATGTTTCGCGCCCTGTCAATACTAATTCAAGTTAATTATTCTCAGATGGCCAATCGTGCAAGCTGTATTCTAATCGATGATATTGGCGAAGGGCTTGATTTTGAGCGTTTAACCCAATTAATAGATATTCTACGACAAAAAGCAGAGGACTCTTCCTTCCAACTCATCATGACTACTAACGACAGATTTGTGATGAATAGTGTGCCGCTTAGAGAGTGGTTAGTTTTACAGCGACAAGGTGGCAATGTCAGAGTTAGGAATTACGACAATTCTAAGGAACTTTTTGATGATTTTAAATTTACTGGATTAAGCAATTTCTCGTTCTTGGAAATGGACTTTTTAAATAACAACGAAACTACAGGAACTGATGCATGAAACGGCTTGCTTTTTTTGTTGAGGGAGCTACAGAAGTCCTGTTCATAGAAAAATTGATTCAGGAAATAGCAGGGAAAAATAATGTAACGATAGAGTGCGGCTTTGTAAAAGGCGGAAAAACTATACCTAAACAGTTAACGGTGATAAATGCAAAAAGCACTGTTTCTGGAAGTGAATATTACGTACTAATTCTTAATTGCCAAGGCGATTATCAAGTTAAAACAAGAATAGCTGAAGAGCATTTTAGGTTTTCAAGCCAGGGATATGAAAAAATCATTGGTATCCGTGATGTGAGGCCAACATTTCAGTATTTTGAAATTCCAAGGCTTAAAGCCACACTACATAAGGAATTTAATTTATCTTTGATTCCAGTAGAAATTATTCTGTCTGTAATGGAAATTGAATCAATATTTTTGGGTGAGACTACACATTTCGAAAAAATAGATCCGACAATTACAGTTGAAGCGATCCAGTCTACACTTGGGTTTAACCCTATAATTGATGATATGGAGCTACGATCACAGCCTGCAAGTGATTTAGCAAATTGCTACGCTATCGCCGGAAAAACCTACGAAAAAAATCTCGTGAAAAATACAATAGATGCATTAGATTTTGATCGAATATACTTGGAACAGATCCAAAAATTTCAATCTCTTTCATTGCTTGTGTCTAATATAGATTCTTTTTTGTCTACATCTGTGTAAGATGTAAGATACGCAGATGGCAGTGAATCATCAATCGCGATCGATCTTGATGCTGACGTCGCCAGTATTCAATACAAATTAATGACCCTTCAGGTCAATAGCTCTACTTTGCCAATGACCGGTATCGAGAAGCTTAAATCCACATCCGAATGTCTCTTGTGGGTCCAGGCTGTGTAAAAACGCAAAAATAAAATACAAAAATTAAAATTTGCCCCACTTGGGTGCTTTTTTCATTCACCTATAGAATAACTTATTCCACGCAAGCATATAAATTGAGAAATAAATCGATTTATTTCTCCACCGATCTTTGCGTTTTTACGTTTTTACACAGTCTGGGTCGAAACAAGCCATTAGTCAGCCCTATTTTCCAAAGTATTCTTACTCTAATCCAAATGATCAACGATATCCATACTTTGATGAGGAATACCGATAATATCTATACCGTAGCTGGAAATGGTATAAAAAATCAGATGTCTTCCTTCGGGAAAGCAATGATAGCCCGTCTTAATATCATTCCGGTGTTTGCCAAGTCCAGGATTTTCTGAAAGCCATAAAAAAAGTGATATCAACAAGCTGACATATTTATCTGCCTGCTCTAATCCCCATTCCTGAAATGTGTATAGCCAGATTTGTTCCAGATCATTTTCAGCCAGCTTTCTAAGGGTATACCTTACGGTCATTTAAGGTGCTTTTGATGCATGGCGGCTATAAAATCATCGCTATTAAAACCTTGAACGATAGGGCTATCTTCGCCTGCTTGTAGTTTTAATCTCAATGCTTGCAGTTTGGAATCGTCAACTTCCAGTTTACGCAGACCGGCGCGAACGACCTCGCTAACAGAGAGGTAGGTACCTTCTTTGATTTTTTCAGCAACGAACCTGTCGAAATGATCACCAAGCGTGATTGATGTATTTCTAGGCATTAGTTAAGACCTCACAACCATTTGTATTAAATATTAATACAAAGTTTCCAAATTTGGAAATACAATTTCTGGATAGTTGGGCGGCACACAATGTCATTAAGGTAGCGGAAAGCCTTTTATCTCCACGTTGCGGAAGGGTTGTTGTTCGGTAATACTTTCAGCACGTTCAATCACTTCGCTGGGAGCCAGTTCCAAAGCCTGTTTATAGCCCGCGTAGGTACGATTAGCGATAGCGTAATCGTACGTATGTTATTCGCCGCCGTTGACTGTCAAATCAATACCTCCACACCAGTGTACAGGATAAACTCCTTCGTTAACATTGCGGTGAAAACTTGAATAAGGCCAGTCTTTAACCTGATAGGCCTCATGCGTACGATTACGCTAACGCAAATCGTACCTACGGCTTGAAAGACAGCTTTCGGTTCAATCGTAGCCGATCCTCATTAACATTTGACTGGCATCAACGGGTCGGTTTTACTCATTCAATTGTGACAGAGCAATACCGGCCAAAAGCATTCTGCTTTAATTATAAAACCTGAATGGAATTGGAAATTAATAGCCGTAACTTCGGTCATAAATCCTGTAAAAGCAGCGTTTCATCATTCTAACAGTACGGTTTATAACTGGGGGCTTTAAAATGACTATAAAAACTGAATTACATGACACGATGGCTGATCTGGTTGTCGCGGGTAAAGGAAAACTGGCGGCTGACGAGAGTGCGCCGACTATTCTTAAACGGTTTAAAGCGATTAATGTCGAATCAACTGAAGCAACTCGTTGTGCTTATCGCTTGTTATTGCTTACGACGCCTGGATTAGGCGAATTTATCAGCGGCGTGATCCTGTTTGAAGAAACACTGGGACAAAAAACACATGACGGTCAAAGCTTGCCGGACATAGCGGCGGAACAGGGCAAAGTCCCCGGCATCAAGGTAGATAAAGGCACCGCACCGCTGATTAATGCGGCAGGTGATATGGTAACGCAAGGGCTGGACGGACTGGCCGAACGGCTGGCAGGCTATAAGGAACAGGGTGCGCGTTTTGCCAAATGGCGTGAAGTGTATTCGATCGGCTCGCATAACCCCACCCAGATCGGCATAGAGGCCAATGCCGAAGTGTTAGCCCGTTATTCGGCTGTTTGCCAGTCTATGGGAATGGTGCCTATCGTCGAGCCGGAAGTATTGCTGGATGGCGATCACACGATCGAACGCAGTTTTGAAGTTATCGAAACCGTTCAGCATGCCGTCTTTCATGCCTTACACAAACACAAGGTAGAACTGGAATATATGTTGCTCAAACCCAGTATGGTCGTTCCGGGCAAAGATGCGCCACGCAGGGCCGGGCCCGAAGAAATCGCTGAGAAAACCCTGAGGGAACTACGGCGCTCAGTTCCGGCCGCCGTTCCAAGCATCAATTTTCTTTCGGGCGGCCAGACGCCGGAAGAAGCAACAGCTAATCTGAACGCAATGAATGCAATGGCGGGCAACGCACCCTGGCAACTAAGTTTTTCATACGCACGGGCATTGCAGCAACCCGGGCTGGAAGCTTGGCAAGGCAAGCCGGAAAATGTTCAGGCCGCGCAAAAGGCTCTCTATAAAAGGGCGAAACTCAATAGCGCTGCGCGTTACGGAAACTATTCGGCAGAAATGAAATGGTCATAAATGACAGAACCAGTCGATTTAAATTGTAGAGCAAAAATACTTCATGATCATAGCAACAAAAAGTTTCTGCGCGACAATATGTCACATTTTGAGCATAAGGAAACACTGATATTCTGTTGAGCATTGCAGAGATGTTCATTTGCAATACTTCCTCCTCAAATCCGGCCATCGTGCCGGATTTTTTTTACCCTACAGTGTATAACAGAGCCAATACTTTTCCAGCGAAGAGCATTATGTTTTAAATAACTCATTGTTTTATTGCGACGGGCTTAAACCGGGCTGGAATAACCGAAGCTTTTCCCTGGAAAAATCTTGAAGCTGTTTTGCATAGCTGGTTTATGTCAGAAACTGCTCATTCCTAACGTGCTTGATAACCGTCCGGTTGATCGGTGGGTTATGTCTCAGTGGAGACACCTCTGTCAGGATTTGACTCAATGCGTCTGGAGCGGCAAGCAACGGCAACCATGACGGCGCCCCCAAGCAAGCCAAAGAATAGATCTGAAAGAGTGTCCACGACACCGAGGTTCAATTTCGTACCCAGAGCAACGTCGGACGCAAACTCCAGGAACTCCCAAACTACCGCCGTGATCGCCGTTAGGCCAAGCGACAACAACAACTGAATGAGGTTGGGGATGCGGCCCATTTGCACTTGAGAATTAGCGATGGCGACCAAAAAGAAATACGTGATTGCCAGGCCACCGCAAAAGTGAGTGGGGATATCGAGCCAAGGGTAAAGGATGTCGGCGTTGAAGCCACTCTCCGCAACAGCATCGAAGACGAAGACAACCAACGGTGCCCACGCGGCTTGTTGAAAAGTTGTTCTTAACCAGACCTTCATTCCGCGATCCTATGAGGTATAACAAATGATTATATGATTTTTGTGTTAACCAATAATACAAATTTACCAAATTTGAAAATACAATTTCAGATTACGGAAGGGTTGTTATTCGGTAATATTTTCAGCCCGTTCAATCACTTTGCTGGAAGCCAACTCCAAAGCGTGTTTATAGTAATCGCAGGCTTTATCTTTTTCGCCTTTTACAAACAATACTTCACCCAGTAACTGATAAGCATCGACAGAGGCATCGATGTGTAAACTTTTCAGCAAATACTGTTCGGCTTTTTCAAGCTGACCGTCTCTAAGGGCCAACTTACCCAAAACTCTCTGCAATACCGCATCGCCCGGATAAACCGCCAGCCATCTTTCGGCTTCATGCAATTGTTTGGCGGCATCATCCATTTCGATGCTGGAGAACAGAATTAGCGAGGTATCGTCCCAATGTTTGGAGAGTTGCGTGACGATAGCCGATTCGACCGTAACGCCGGCACTGGCGGCTATCATTGCCGCAAAGTAGATATTGGCTATGCCGGGCAAGGTTTTGATGTGGTCCGGGATGCTTTCCCAACAAGTCTGTATCATTTGCGGTTCTTTGCGCTCAGCAGCCTGTTTAAGCAGACGGCTGAAGGTTTGGGACTCCAACAATTTAACTTCCGCTTCCATCAGGATTTTGTTTTTCCGGAGGGAAGGTAAAAGTTTGCTCAAACCTTCCCAATCACCGATATGCTCATAAGCCTGATGCATCATTTTCAAAACGCGGGCATGGCCTGGATCTATGGAATGTAATTTACCCAGCGTTTCCAGTGCCTGCTCGAACTGCTGTTCGGAGAGGTGCAGTTCCGCCTGGGTTAAACCGACGGTCATATTGGTGTCGGAGGATTGTTCAGCGGCTTTTTTTAGATATTCGTCGCGTTTATCCAATGCCCCGCGCGATTGTGCGGCGCGGGCTGCGGTCAGGTAATGGAGCAAGGGAGCGCCGCTGTTGGCCGCATGTTTTATCAGAATGTTTTCGGCTCTTTCCCAATTACCGTCAGCCGCATCGAACAAACCGGCAATCAAGGCCTCGTGGGAGCGATTGAATTTTATATTGCGTCTACGTTTACTAATTTGACCGGGCATGCGCAGCAATATACCCAGCAAACGAAAAAAATAGTAAATAAAGAAAAAACCGATTACCTGAGCCACAGTGAATACGGTTAGCGAGGTTTCCAGAGACCAGTGTCCGAAACCGATCAATACGTAGCCTGGGTCGTTTTGTTCCGTCAGCCAGCTATGTAGAAGATACACGGCAACAACAGCAACAAGCAATGAGCCGAGAAAATAAATTAAATTTTTCATAACGCCACTCGCCTATTGCTGACTGGTAGTCGTTGCTGGCGTTGCCGCAGGTGCGGCTTCGGTTGCGGACGAGTTATTAAACACCGCTTTGTCGGTTTCTATACGAAGTTTGCCGATATCTTTCAACATTTTTAAGGAAGTACTGACATCGGGATATTGGCTGCGGATTTGTATGCTGGCCAGTTTGTCGAGTTCGCCTATAAATTTATCGGTTTGCTGGTTTTCGGCAAAGTTTTTCTTCAACCATTGCTTGGCATCGGTAATGCTGCTGACAAACAAGATGTCGTTTTGTTGAACCAAGGCCATTTCTATCATCTCCAGCCTGACTTTAAGCTGTTGTTTTATGAAGTGCGCCTCTTCAGGCGTTAGGATGGCATTCACCGCCTGATCGGTATGGCGTAAAACCACATAGCCTTCCAACTGCTTGGCGACAGTGTTCAAAATATCGTGGCCATGCTCGGAAAGATCGGCATTCGGCTGATCTATTCCCGGTTGTTTGCCGGCATGAGGCAGAAAAACCGACAAGCCTTCCACTGCATCCTGTAAATGTTGGATACCCGCATAAATTCCGACAATATCCGGCACAGTGACGCCATTCAGTAACGCAATTTCCTTGGCGATTTGCTCACGTACTTTAAATACAGCCGCATCGCCGCTTTCGCGCAGGCGTTGATCGGCTGCTTCCAGGGCTTCACGGGTGGTCACTACATCGCCGACCAGATGCAGACGCTGATTGGCGACAGTCAGCAGATATTCTGCATCGGCAAGCAACCAGTCCCCTCGGGTTTTACCGAGTTGCCGCTGCAAAGCCAGGATAGAAGCTTCCAGTTCCTTGCGAGTGGTGTTCAGGCGTTCTTCGTGCAACTTGGAAAAATCCGCCAGGGTCTGGGTAAAATGGTTGTCCTTGCCGGTGAGCTCAGCATTAACATTGGCAATTTGTGACTGTACCGACGACAACTGGCTCTGCAAGCCGTTCAACTCCTTGTCGATTTCAATCAACTTAAGACTGTCCTGATTGTTTTCGGTGTCCTGAGTGGTTCGCAATTGGTGAAAAAAGTAAAAACCGGCGGCTGCCAGCACGATGATCAAAACGATTGCGACGATGCCTATCCAAAAACCGGAGCGAAAATGTTTAACCGCCTCGGATGGCGCTGGTTCTTCTTCTTGTTGTTTTTCAATTACTTCGGCCACTGTTTTCCCCGTTCAATAACGTCGTCAAGATTTCTAAAATCGCTGCATCCGTGGGCTGTCGGCTCACTGCAATCCGTTTAAATCCAAGCTGTTCGGCTGTTTGCCTGATTCTATCGCTCACTACCACTAACAACTGTGCTTTCAGTAAGGCAATCGTTTCGCCGTTCAGCATAATCAGCAGATTTTGCAGCGCTTCGACACTGGTGATAATCGTTGCGTCTAACTGCCGAGCTGCTAAACATTCCACTAACGCCGAACAATCTGTTTGCGGGCAAAGGCGTCGATATACTTCCAGATAGATAAGCTTTGCACCGCGATTACGCAGTGTTTCCGCCAACTTTTCCCGGCCGCCGACTCCACGAACAATCACGCAGGTTTTGTCCGCAACATCCTGAAGCTGAGGTTCGGCCAGCAAACCTTCACTGTTAAACTCTGTACCCGGTATACAATCAACCCGCCAACCCGCCTTTCGTAAAGAATTTGCCGTTGCCGCGCCCACCGCCGCAATCTGCGGCTTCTGTAAGCTCGGCATTTTGCCACCGAAAGCCTTGATAGCAAAATCCACCGCATTGCTGCTGGTAAATATTAACCAGTCGCTGGCGGCAGCAACCTCCAATATATGCGGTTCCGGCTGAGTTTCGGCAATTTCCAGAGCCGGTAAGCGCAAGGCTACGCCTCCCTGTCGTTTTATCAGGTTACACAAATTTTCAGCTTGAGCAACGGGCCGGGTCACCAAAAAACGAGCGCCATTCAAACCGGGTTTCACTGATATAACTCGTGTAAAATCTTATCCGCACCTTGAGCCAATAAATTCTCGGCGACGGTTTGGCCCAGTTGTTCGGCCTTATCCGGGTCACTTTCCGCCTCGGCGCGATACATGACCGATCCATCGGGGTTGCCGACCAATCCGCGTAGGGACAAACTGCCGTCTTTAATTTCGGCGTAACCGGCAATCGGCACCTGACAGCCGCCATTCAGCCGGGCATTCAGAGCCCGTTCGGCGCGGATACGAATACTGGTGTGTTCGTGGTGCAGCACCTTTAAATAGCCGAAAATTTCCGCATCGTCGATCCGGCATTCGATACCGATAGCACCCTGGCCTATCGCCGGCAAGCATTGTGACGCGTCTAGCGTGGCAGTAATCCGGGACGCCATACCCAATCTTTTCAAACCGGCTGAAGCCAAAATGATGGCGTCATATTCACCCGCATCCAGTTTTGCCAAGCGGGTATTAACATTACCGCGCAAACTAAGGATTTTCGCATAGGGAAACTTTTCCTTGATTTGGCATTGGCGACGTAAACTGGATGTTCCAATTCGGGCATCGTGCGGCAATTCCGAAAGACTCCGGTAACGATTGGAAACAAAAGCATCGCTAGGGTCTTCGCGATCCAGTACCACCGCCAGGTGTAGACCGTCCGGAAATTCTACCGGCACATCCTTCATGGAATGCACGGCAATATCCGCAACGCCTTCCAGCATGCCTTGCTCCAATTCCTTAACGAAAAGCCCTTTACCGCCAACTTTAGCCAACGGTGCATCAAGGATTTTATCGCCACGGGTAACCATTTTCACCAGTTCGGTTTTCAGCTCCGGAAACGCCTGTTGCAGCCGCGCCGCAACGTGTTCGGCCTGCCACAACGCCAACGGGCTTTGCCTTGTTGCAATTCGAATAACTTTTTTAGCCAAAATAATTCCTGCCTGTATAGGCGATTCGAGGCTACAAGCCCGTTTCCGCCAAACATCTTAAATAAATACCTACTATTGTAATCCGATTCGGCTTTGAAATTCTTTATAACTTATGTTTTAGCTAAATAACACGGCTAGCGTATCTGAAAATCTTCGATTATTTCCGCTATAGCATGATCAACAACGATGACTTCATTAACTTTGGCCAGTGCCGGTCCTTTATGGCACCAGGCCAGCAATTGCCGCAAAGCCTCTTCATCGCCGATGGCAATGATTTCGACATGTCCATCGGGATGATTAGTGACGTAGCCTTTAATTTTTAATTTAGCGGCCTGTTTTTGGGTAAAAACACGGAAATAGACCCCTTGTACGCGGCCTTTAACGGTAATATGCAAACAACGGCTCATCGCCTGACTCTCCAACAATAATGAATTTTCGGATCGCGACCAAAATCCTCATCGATAGTTTCAGCGCTGATGTTTTCAATCGTTATATCCGACAAGGCATCGATATCTAACTTGAAACGACGGAAATTGGTCGAAAAATACAACAAACCACCCGGCGCCAGCAGTGCTGCAGCGTTGCGTAATAACTGCACATGATCGTTTTGAATATCGAAAGCCTCATCCATTTTTTTGGAATTGGAAAAAGTCGGCGGATCGAGAAAAATCAGATCGAACTGCGGTTTTTGGCGCTGCCCGGCCTGTTCTGCCAGCCATTGCAGGCAATTGGCGCGTAAAAGTTTGTGATCGCCGGAGATAGTGTTCAGATCGAAATTGCGTTTAGCCCAATCCAGATAGGTATTGGACATATCGATTGTCAAGCTTGATACTGCGCCGCTGATGGCCGCATGAACGCTGGCAGTGCCGGTGTAGGCAAACAGATTCAGAAAACGTTTGCCTTTGGCTTGCTGTTGAATCAGCATACGCATCGGCCTATGATCCAAGAACAGGCCGGTATCCAGATAATCTTCAAAATTCACCCAGAATCGGCATCCGCCTTCCTCGACCATATAAAAACGCCCGGAATCGCCCTGTTTTTCATACTGATCGGTATTTTTCTGTTTGCGGCGAATTTTCAGATATACCTGTTCAGCCGGAATAGACAGTACTTTCGGAATTTCCACCATCACCCCGGCCAAACGCTGATTGGCTTTTTGCGGATCGATGCTTTTCGGCGATTCATATTCCTGCACGTTAACCCAGGTTTTCTCGCCTTGATAGACATCGACGGCGACGGCATATTCCGGTAAGTCGGCATCGTACAGCCGATAGCAATGGATATGATTTGTCTTGGCCCATTTTGCCAGCTTTTTCAGGTTTTTGTGCAAGCGGTTGGCAAACATTTCGGCTTGGGTATACGGCTGCTCTGCCTGACTGCGGCGGCTGATTTGTTCGATGCGTTCCTGTTGCGATTTGGCTTTCGGTTCGAAAAACGCCTTTTCTTCGATATTAAAGCGTAGCAGTTTACATTCTAAGGGGCCGTTAAACAGGGTAATCGGTTTTTGCGAACGGATACCGAGACGGAAACCCAATTCAGGGTTGCTGATAATCATTGCCGCCTGCCAACCGGCAAAACGGCTTTTTAGTACTTCCCCAAACCGGCGGTAAAGTTCGGCGGTTTCCGCCTCGTCACCCAAACGCTCGCCATAGGGCGGATTACAAACGATCAAACCTTTAGCCCAGCTTTCCGCAACTGCCGCATCGCCTATATCGCGTCTTTCCACATGAATCTTGCCTTGTAGACCGGCATTTTCGATATGCTGTAAAGCAATAACCACATTACGCCGGTCTTGATCGAAGCCGACAATGACCGGCAACTGTTTTAAACCGGCATCCCGGCGCTGCCTACCCTCAACCAGCAGGTTTTGCCACAGGGCTGCATCATGTTGCTTCCAGCCTAAAAAGCCGAAATAATCGCGTAGCAAGCCTGGCGCATAATCCGCCGCGATCATCGCCCCTTCTAACAGCATAGTGCCTGAACCGCACATTGGGTCGAGCAGCGAACCGCCTTGCGCAGCAATTTTCGGCCAACCGCTACGCAGCAAAATTGCCGCTGCCAAATTTTCCTTGATCGGCGCGGCGATACTCACATCCCGAAAGCCGCGCTTATGCAGGCTCTCACCGGACAAATCCAGGCTGAGTTGCGCAGTTTCATTATGCAGATAAACATTGACTCTGATGCTGGGCCTGTCGGTATCGATATTAGGCCGTTGATTAAATTGCGTACGCAATTGGTCAACAATCGCATCCTTGACTTTCAGGGCTCCAAAATGCGTATTGTTGATAGCCGGATTGTTCTTGGCGCTGAAGGATACCGCCAGACTATCGTTCGGTTTCAGATGCTCTGACCAGTTAATCTTTTGTACACCGTCATAAAGGTCTTGTTGGGATTTAACCTCGAAGCTGTTCAACAATAACAAAATTCGATTGGCAGTCCGCGACCATAGGCAGGCCTTATAGGCCATTTTTAAATCGCCCTGAAATGTTACGCCCGCCAGTTTCTGATGAACGTTCAGGCCACCTAGCGCTTCAATTTCCGTAGCGAGTATGCCTTCCATCGCCTTCGGCGTGGTGGCGAAGAGTTGGTATTGAGTCATGGGTTTGAGGATAAAGCTTAATGGTGGGGTAGGATACTAAATGTTCGGAATATTGAAGAATTTATTTGATAAGGTGTTTAAGGTGACAGGTTCTAAAGGCTGCGATTAAATCTATGAATGGAAAACCAGGACTTCATTGGTAGTGGTACTTACAAGCAATGATCAGGCATTCGCCGTTATCCACTCGGTAAACCAGACGATGTTCTTGGTTAATCCGACGGGACCAGTAACCCTGTAATTGATGTTTCAAGGGCTCTGGCTTACCAATACCGCTATGAGGGTTACGGACTATATCGCTTACTAAAGCAATAATTCGTTGATGAATTTTTTTATCGGTTTGTGCCCATTCATTAAAATCATCAAAAGCGTTTTGTTCAAACGCGATTTTCATAGATCAGCCAAACTAACGTCTATTATAGATTGACGCCTTTCTATATTGTCTATGGCGTCAAGTAGGCGCTGCCTATTGGCTGGGCTCTTTAGCAAATACTCGGTTTCATCTTCCTCAGATTCTGCACTATCACAAATGGTAATTTCAACGATTTTGTCATGGAACAGTGCTTTCACCGATAGTAAAAAATCCTCGTTCAGGTCGTTGGCTTTGAGTTTATAGGTGGTGTACATGAAGGCTCCAGTTAACACATGGATTGGTTTAGCAGGACCTAATCTTTAAGGTATATCTAATTTTATCACGTTACTCTCATCTAGATAATAATCTAACGACAAATTCAGATTCTTTTAGCTCGCGTTTGAAACGCATCACTCTGTTCAGCGCCTACGGTTTTTCTGCTATTTGCGTGATTCGATATAATCTCATTATGAGCCAGTTTGCTTTGCTATTCGTTGTAAGCGTACGGAATCAGCTTTAGCCTCAGACAATAGTCCATTCCAATCATCGGGTGGGCATCCGTTTTCCAACATTTTGCCGAATATCCGATAGGCGTCGCCGCTACTCTCATAAGTTCGCTTGGTGCTTTCTTCATTCACCCAGGCATAAACAATCATTTTGCTTTGAGCGTGGTACCGGAAGAATAGCCGGCTATGGATAGCTATGCATAGCCGGCCGAACTCGATCATTCGAAATAAACTACATTGCAACTAGTCAAGGTTGTGGATTTTGTTAAAACCGACATTCCGCACCCCCTTGATATCTTTTACTCCCAGTTGACTGAAAACTTATACTTCTTTAATGTCTCTCACTAGGCATAACAGTAAGTTACCGTTTTTTAAAGTTAGACGGTTTCAAAGAAAGAAGGGAGTAAATTCTAAAGCTTCAAATTGGTGTTACTTTTTAATATCTTGAACAAACCCATCAAATATTATTTTTCTTATATTCTTCGGACTCCAGGATATGCCACATTTCATTCTGGTGCAGCCAAATTGGATCGGCGTTTAAAAGGATGAATTCGTCTACCGGCATGCCGTCTATGGTTGGCGGTCGCTTTACCCGTTTTTGTTTGCCGTTTATGAAGATGGTCATATATTCCAATTTTCGCCGTTTTTTGTTTTCTTTCTCTTGGGCGGTGAGTTTTCGTTTAGGCTTAGCCATAAGTTATAGTGAGTTAAAATTGATTGTTGATTCCTAAATGCTGATTCATGCGGCACTCAAACTCGCCAGCATATTCAGATCATTTTCGCGTTGCGTTACACGCCGCTGATAGCTGGCCTGATTTTTATTGCAAACCAAACTATAGGGTCGGCTTTTGCGCGCAGTGCTAATATCGAGGTCGCATTTTTGCTGTTTGATAGCGTGTTCAAGATGCTGCCGTCTGCCTTCGGCGGCTTTAAATTCCCAGGACGGTTGGGCCGGGTTATCGAGAAAGTTGCGCAATTCTGCGCAATCCTTACATTTACAGGGAATCTGGCTGTCCCGCCGCCAATCGGCAGGCGGTTCCAAATCCAGTGCAATCCTGGCTTGTAAATGTGAAACAACAACCGCCCGTAGCCGTTCAACTGCCGTCAGATTGCGTATTGTTGTTATTTTCGCCAAACTCAAGGCAGCAGGAACCAGAATCTGGTCCATCTTGTAGAAAGAGGGCCATGCCAATAGATAATCCAAAGCATTATCGGCAAACTTCGCGTCAATGGCGCAGAAACTTCTCAGTATATCGACCACCAATTCGCTATTGACGCGAATTCGTCTGTATTCCCACGGCTGAAGATCGGCAAAGCGTTTCGGGTCGCCGGGTAAGGCAACAAACAAATGCGTGGCGGCCACGATCAGATACTTACTTCATGTGCATTTTGGCTGGATAAATCCAATTTGACTTCCTGTTGCTGATGATTAACCAGCAATCCGCCGCCGCTGTATTCTGAAGGCAACACGATGACTAGCGTCGCAAACATGCCGTCGGCTTTTTCCGTATCCCGGTGGCTGAGAAAAAAGCTGCCTTCATCATAAACCAGTAATTTATAAAGTTCTGCGCTAACTTGCCCGCTAACGCCAAGCCCTGCGGCGCATTTTTGGACAATGGTGTCTATCTCTTGCTGCCAGTGCTTGCCACCAAGCGTGAGTTGGCCTGCATCAATTTGCCAGGTTCGCCGCACCTGAGTGTTGACCAGCGTTTCTTGACCACGGCCATAGGGAGCTTGTTCGGCGACGGTAATGAGTTGCTCTGCCTGTATCGGCAGCAAAGGGAAAGAAATTCGGCCAACCCCCTTTACTTCCAATTGAGGCATAAATATATCGAGTGCTCCAGTGGCATAAAAATCACCCGGGCATTGAACAGTTTTCAGGCAATCGAATAATTCTTTGTTGATTGAGGGCATGGGAAAACTTTCGGGTTTTTGGCTTGGTTAATCAATGGGATACGTTTTATATGGTCCAATCGGAGCTACGCACGTTTGCGAATAATATTAACGTTTTCGCGTATTCATTATCTATATGGTCGTTTTTCATTTCAAAACTTTTTTTAGTCTATTAAGGAATCGGCACCTATTGAAAATTCACCCTTCGTGCCGTTAAAAAATTTCGATTAGGAAAAGGGGCTCAAAAAAACCGGCCTATCGATGTTCTGAACCAAAATTTCACTGGTCAGACAGGTTCTGGCATAATCCGCTGAAAATGCTCAAAAGCCGGATGGCACCCCCAAACAACTTTATCAAATCGGTTATTCACCAAGATAGGGATATAGCCAAGTGGTTTTGAGGGTGAATTTATATCCATTTGCCATAAAAGAAGCAGAACCGGTGATTAAGACAGATCACCAACCTTTCCAGAGAGGAATATCGACTGTTGTGGCTTTATGGCTCTTGATGAACTTGACTATGGAGTGGGGATTAAACATGCCAATGAAAAATTACCATAACCATGATTCCACACAACATTACGAATAGCCAATGGTTCATAACAAATAGTTATTTTTAAACAAAAAATATATTTATGGAACAAAAAGATTACTTTGTAAGAAATTCAAAACGAATCATTAATCACCTAAACGATATGATAAAGCATAGGTGTAGCTTGCTTGTGACATTTGATAATCAACAGTCATTTTTAACGGCTATTTTAGAAGTTGACTCAAAAAACAATCTTCTTAAATTTGACTGCTCAAGAACCGAGTCACTTAACCGGCAACTGCTAAATTCGTCAAAAGTATTGTTTCGAACTGAACTTGAAGGTATCAAGGTCTCTTTTAAAGGCTGGGACATTAAACAAAAAAGCGGCGATAAAACCATGTTTGTGATGCCAATTCCAGAATCCATTTATTGGATGCAACGCCGTGACTGTTATCGAATAAGAGTGCCTTATGAACACAACAGCAATCTTCAAATAGTATTGAAGTCGTCTGGTAAAAACTACACTATGGATACATTTACCAAAAAATTCAGACTGATTGATATCAGTATTAATGGGTTCTCATTTTTAAATCTTGACAACGATCTCCAGTGGCACTTTGAATCGAATATTGAAAAAATGCAAGGTAAAATTATAAAAGGCGCTTTATTTTTGCGCGATCATGAACATGATCAGTCCAATATTGAATTTGCTATTAGAAACATAGAAAAAATCAAGAACGCTCCCGGGCAATACAGGGTTGGCTGTGAATTTACCGAAATTTCACCGTCTTTTCAAGCTAATGTGCAACGGTACATGCAGCGCATAGAGCTGGATGCAAGAGCAAAAGCAGAAGGAATTTGATAAAATGCGCACACTAGGCACGCGAGTGTAAAGGAAGAGTATTTGTTTTCAATCAATATTCAAGTTTCGCCAAGCGTTTATTAACTGTCAAGGAAGCAATTGCAAAATGTCTTTAACAACTCTTATAGCCGGCTGAGTAGCTCCATTGGAATGGGTATCCCCGGCAAAATAAACGCGGCCTTGCGAACGTCTTAATGTATCTGAGAGACTATCGAAGCGCGATGTTCCGACCGGCCACAAGGTGATGGCACGCGGATGGTAACGGTAAAAAACAACTGCTTCACCGATTGTCTGAAACCGGGCCACTAATAAGCCCGAATTGGGACTTTCTTTGACTGCGCCGAATTTTTTCGGTTATCCTTTCACGGCAGGTAGCATACGACAGACCAGCGTCTTGAACTAGCCAAGGGACCGGTTTTCCGGATACCTGTCGGCTTACGGAGGTCGAAAATATAGGCGCCGTTGATTGCTACAATATACTTCGCAGAGAAATTTATCGGAAATTCTCTGATCCCGATTTTCTGTTTGAATGATGTGGGTCGTTATGAAAAATCCCCCCCCTCCGCTAATTTTGCATGTAATCCATCATCTACTTACAGGAGGCATGGAAAACGGACTAGTAAATCTAATCAACAGTTTACCTGCGTCAAAATACCGCCACGCTATTGTATGTATTGAAGATTACTCCGATTTTCGTTTACGTATCGAAAATCCGAATGTTGAGGTGATAGCTTTGCACCGATCGAAAATCGGGGTCTGGAAATTGCGTAGAGAACTCTATGGTTTGTGCCGCAATTTACGCCCGGCTATCGTCCATTCCCGCAATCAATCTGGACTTGATGCCTTACTGCCGGCCCGGCTGGCGGGAGTTAGACATTGCATTCATGGTGAGCATGGGTGGGATGTCGATAATATTGATGGCAAAAATTGGAAGCAGACCTGGTTGAAACGGCTACACTCACCACTAATTGGCCGCTATATTACCGTTTCCAAGCATCTGGAAAGATATCTGGTCAAACATATCGGTATAAAGCCTTCTCGTATTTCACAGGTCTATAATGGAGTCGATACAGAAAAATTTCGCCCCAACCCACTTAAAAGTAAAAATTCTTTGCCGCCGGAGTTTCGTAGTGACGATCTGGTGATTATCGGCACAGTTGGTCGAATTCAGCCCATAAAAGCTCAGGCAACCCTGCTTTATGCTTTGTTTGATCTGGTGACCAAAAAAAGGCCGGATTTGCGGCATCGGCTTCGGTTAGTCATTGTTGGCAGTGGCCCTTTATTGCCGGATTTAAAGTTGCTTGCCGAAACGCTGAATATATCTGAATTAATATGGTTCGCCGGATCGATCGAGGGTGTTTCCGAAATCATTCAATCATTCGATATTTTTGTTCTTCCTTCCCTCAACGAGGGCATATCGAATACTCTTCTTGAAGCAATGGCTACCGGCATACCTGTTATCGCCACTGCGGTTGGCGGTAATACTGAGTTGGTCCAAGATAAAGTTTGCGGGCGATTATTCTCGCCTAACGATACCGACACTTTAAGTCAATTGTTGATTGACTACTGCCTTGACATTAAATTGCGGCAAGTTCACGGAAGCGCAGCCCGGCAAATTGCATTGGATAGATATAGCTTGTCGGCAATGGTTGCTCAGTATGAAGCCATATATGATCAAATGTGCAAAGGTAATCGGGTTTGTTCATAATACTTCCAGAACCGGTCGTCCTCGCGGAATTGGCGGCATCAATTGAAAATCGGAAGCAAAAAACTCTGAGGTATTCTTCAAATTAGAAAAAACAATGAGTCAGGTGTGGCTTTTGTCATTGATAAAAGCAAGGGTGTTTTCAGTGCGACCAAAAATTCAAAGGTTCCCTGAGATCGTTCGGCCATCAGCATCTGGAAGGAAAACAACTGGCTCGTCAGGAGGTTAAATGAGAAATAACTGTTGTTGATTTCCTTAACAACATTTTTTCTCCTTGATTGAGTAGCCTACATATCGGTGATAAATGATTTCTTCTCATGACCCTTACTAGATCAAACAATTTAATGCTTGAATTGTAAGGTGTTATTGCGTCAAGACAACCGACGTTCCGTTCAATAGTCAGGAAGTGTTCTTTGGTACAGTTTGTGAAGGGCAACAAAATATAGTAGGATGATCTGAGATTTGTATTATTTTGACAAAAACGGTCAATTGAAGCGTTTTCTTTTGTGCCGTTCAGGCTTTCAGTTTGTAACTTGCAGTTCATTTTCTTGTCACTTTGGAGTTGAGCCAGGATGAGTTAATTTCTGCAATTGAGTGAAGTAATATTGTGTCAACTTTTTTCATTTTGTTCGCTACAAAGACAGCGGCTTTGAGATCAGGCCACAATAAATTTTGGCTAAACGGAATATCAAAAATATACACACTTCGATGGCATCAGATCTAGAGCAATTGACAAAACAAGCCAGATTGCGGCTTTTAAAAATGCATTATGAGAGCAAGATCGGTCATATCGGCGGTAATCTCTCTGCGCTTGATGCATTAGTATTCCTGCATTGTCGAATCATGGGTGATAACGATTCATTTGTACTTTCTAAAGGGCATTCCTCCGGAGCACTGTATGTGACGCTCTGGACAGCCGGTTTACTTAAGGAAGAACATCTTCGGGATTTTCATCAGGACGGGGTGAAATTGGCTGGACATCCAGTTGCTGGTTGGCACCCGAATATCCTATTCTCTACCGGTAGCCTCGGTCATGGAGTCGGTTTAGCAGCCGGCAGGGCTTTTGGGCAAGCTTTATGCGGTGCAAAGGGGCAAGTCTTCTGCATGACCTCTGATGGCGAATGGGAAGAGGGCTCAAATTGGGAAGCCTTAATTTTTTCGGCGCATCAGCGTTTGGCTAACCTCACCGTTCTGGTCAACGCCAATGGCTTGCAAGGATTCGGGAGTATCGGTGAAGTCGCATCATTGGAGCCTTTGGCGGCCAAATTCAGTAGCTTCGGCGTCAATGTACTGGAAATCGATGGCCATAATTTCGCTGAGTTGGACGCGGCGATAAATCTTCCCACCGATAGACCTAAGTTCATTATCTTGAGGACCGTCAAGGGAAAAGGCGTATCCTTCATGGAAAACCGTATGGAATGGCATTATTTTCCACTTAACGCCGAACAATATCAACTGGCGGTCGATGAAATTCAGGGGCTGGCATGAGAAACGAAACCAGTCGCAGTTTAATTGAATTATATCGCGATTCCCCTTATGTATTCCTGACTGGGGATCTCGGTTTCATGGCTTTGGAACCGTTGCAGGCCGCTTTAGGTGATCGATTCGTCAATGCAGGCGTGGCCGAGCAGAACATGGTTTCAGTTGCCGCCGGGATTGCCAGCACCGGTCAGCAAGCCTGGGTATACAGTATCGCACCGTTTGTTTATGCTCGTCCTTTCGAACAAATACGTAACGATGTTTGCCTGCACAATTTCGATGTTAAGCTGGTCGGAAATGGCGGTGGGTATGCCTATGGATCTATGGGCTCGACTCATCACGCGCTGGAGGATTATGGCGTGATGCTGACTCTACAGAATATGAGGGTTTACATCCCGGTATTTTCCGAAGATGTCGAAATAGTCATCCGGCGAATGGCTTTGCGTCAAGGTCCGGCTTATCTTCGCCTTGGACGCTCCGAAAAACCAGCGGACTTCGAACTGCCACCATATTCGGCATGGCGAAATCTGTTGCCTGGTGAGGCTGGAGTAATTGTGGCCGTTGGGCCTATTGCCGGAGGGCTTATTTCCGGCCTCTCCGCTATTGATAGCGTCCGGCGGCCTTCTCTTTGGGTGGTTTCCGAACTTCCCATTTTACCGGATAGCATCCCTGAACAACTCATATTGGAAATTCGTCGCAGCAGGAAGCTGATTGTGGTTGAGGAACATGTTTCGCATGGAAGTTTTGGACATATGTTCGCGGCTACGTTACTTGAATTGGGAGTCACCCTACAGGACTTCAAACATCATTGTGCTCATGGATATCCCACCGGATTATACGGATCACAGACTTTTCATCGAAAGGAATGCGACCTGGATGCCGAAAGCATATTAGGAACCCTCTGATTCTCATCATAAAACCTTATGAGAAAACAAATTGAAAACCTTCAAGGCCCGATTTTGGTGTTGGGTGCAAGCGGATTTGTTGGCGCAAATCTTTTTCGTAGCTTATTAGCTCAAAGAAATGACGTTTACGGTTCGACCACACAGGAAGGACCCTGGCGACTGGAAGGCTTGCCCAATCAGAATATCATTGTGACCGACCTATTGGTTGACTCTAATCTCAAGGATGTTTTCAATACTGTCAAGCCACGTACTATTTTTGACTGTATTGCCTATGGCGCGTATTCCTTCGAACAGGATAGCAGCCTGATTTATAAGACGAATATATTATTAACGGCCAACCTGCTCAAAGAAATCGAGCTTCGTAAGCCAATCATATACATACACTCCGGGAGTTCATCCGAGTATGGCGATCAAGCGGCAGCACCGAATGAAGATGTTCAGCTAACCCCGAACAGTCATTACTCGGTCTCTAAAGTTGCTGCATCGGGTCTTATTTATTTTTACGGAAAAAAATTGGGCATTCCTTGTGCCAATCTTCGTCTGTATTCTGTCTATGGGCCCTATGAGGACTCGTCCAGATTAATACCGACCATTATTGCCAAAGGCGTGGAAGGAGAATTGCCCCCTTTCGTTTCCCCCAGTATTTCCCGGGACTTTGTATATGTTGACGATATCACGGATGCTTTTGTTTCATGCGCTTTGAATCTGGAACCTGAAAACTACGGGGATTCCTTCAATATCGGCTCAGGAACCAAAACTACCATTGAAGATATCGCGGAGTTAGCCCGTTCAATATTTGAAATTTCCGAACCTGCACATTTCGATATGCCTCAACGGCAATGGGACACGGTCGAATGGTATGCCGATCCGTCGAAAGCGCTTGAAGTATTCGGGTGGAAAGCCAAGACGCCTTTTCGGGATGGATTAAACAGTATGATAGACTGGTACCGGGCACTAGATAATCCTGAGAAATACTTGAATTCGTCGAAACGCCACGGTATAGATCACGTTTACAGTGTTTCTGCCATCATTGCCTGTTATAAGGATAATCTGGCGATACCGATAATGTATAGTCGATTGAAGGCAGTATTTGAAAAACTGAATATCGATTATGAGATCATCTTCGTCAACGATAATAGTCCCGACGATAGCGAGGAAGTGATTCGCAATTTGAGTAGTCTTAATCGACGGGTAATCGGGATATCCCACTCCCGCAATTTCGGTTCGCAATCCGCATTCCGTAGCGGCATGCAGATAGCGAGCAAAAATGCCTGTGTACTGTTGGATGGCGATTTGCAAGACCCGCCGGAACTCATCGAAGGCTTCGTTGAAAAATGGCGCGAAGGTTACGATGTCGTTTACGGTCGTAGGGTAAAGCGTGATGCACCTTGGTATATGCAAATCGCCTACAAACTATTTTATCGGTTATTTGATCGCTTCTCTTATATCCAAATTCCGCATGATGCCGGTGATTTTTCACTCATGGATAAGAAAGTGGTTCGTAGTTTGCTACGCTTTCCTGAGCGGGATTTGTTCATTCGGGGGATTCGAGCCTTTGCCGGATTCAAGCAAATCGGAGTCAACTACGTCAGGCCGGAACGCATGTTCGGTGTGTCTACGAATAATCTGTTTAAAAACATCGGTTGGGCAAAAAAGGGGATTCTTTCATTCAGCAATACGCCGTTAAATGTGCTTTCAGTTGCCGGTGGCTTGTTTTTGATTATTTCTGTTTTGCTAATGCTGACCCAGATTGGCTTAAAATTTATATTTCCCGATATTACTCCTAAAGGTGTCACTACAACCTTGGTAGCGATATTTTTCTTTGGTGGCGTCAATATGTTTGCTATTAGTCTGGTAGGTGAATATGTCGCCAAAATCTTCGAAGAAGTGAAAGCGCGCCCGCATTTTATCAGGCGAAACATTATTCGTGACGGAGAATTGCGTAATGCAAGCGACAGTGAAGATTAGTAGTTTTGTTATCAAACTTCTCAGATTTTGCTAAGAGCAATAGTCTTGGAAATTAAAATTAACCGCGCATAGAATAGATGTGATTTAGATGGGTCAACCTCGAAATTCCAAGCGAAATCTGGTTCTTATAGAAAAAACAGAGACTTTCAAGCCCCCTGTGTTTGAGGCGCCGGATGGTTTTCGAAGAGTCATCATTAATGCGTTGCGCCGGTTTCTCGACCTTCAGGCTGGCTCAATCTGGAAGGACTTAAGTTTAGAGTTACCCTACATGCAAGGCCATGTGTTGGATGTGGGCTGCGGCGCTCAGATTTATCGTCCGTTGTTACCGGTTAACATAAAATATCTGGGGATTGATACTAAAGATGCCGATGATAGGTTTGGTTATAACATACCGGATACCATTTATTTTGATGGCGATACTTGGCCGGTAACCGACAGTTCGGTAGATTATGTACTGAGCACCGAGGTTCTTGAGCATATCATTGAACCGGAGTCATTTTTGAAGGAAGTCTTTAGATGTTTGCGACCAGGCGGCCGTTTGATATTGACAGTACCTTTTTCTGCACGCTGGCATTACATACCCCACGACTACTGGCGGTTTACACCTTCCGGTCTTGATATACTGCTTCGAGAGGCTGGATTTTCTAACATCGAGGTTTGGGCTCGTGGAAATCCATTAACCGTTGCGATTTATAAGATGATGTCGCTGCCATTGTCCTGGCTATTTTCAGAGCCAAAAATTTCGGTCTATCGAGTTTTGCAGTTTATTTTAGGTGTTTTGATGGTTCCCTTGGTTTTTGCCGGAGCGGTTGTGGCTAATTTGAGTTTATATTCCGATTGGGGGGACGATTGTCTGGGCTATACTGTGTCTGCATGGCGGCCAAAAACCGAAGTTTGAATGGTATAATTTAATAGTATTTTTGACCGGGTTCACCGAGGGTATTGTGGAAAAATCAAATTTCTTTTGGTCGTCGGTTGGAATACCATATTTGGGGGTTGATACTAGAGATGCCCATGTTAGATTAAGTTACAATGCGTTTAAGACTGTATTATGATTGCTACATTTGGCCGGTAAACGGCAGTTTGGTTGATAACGTTCAGAGCACTAAGATTCTTGAGTAGAAGTCATCTGTTCCGAATGATTTTCACTGCTACACGCACGATAAATCGAAGTTTATTATCCTAAATAGATTTTGTTGATATCAATATTTTAGATCGCGGATACGATGTAGGTGTTATAGCAAAAAGTTTATTTGTTCTAATTATTCGTCTTCTAAAACTACAGATATCTATTTATATACACTATGATTTTGCTTGAAATTATTTGTACCCCAATTTCATTTGGTTTCTTGATGTCAGCTTTTATCTGATTATTTAGCTTAGAGCCGTTCTTACGTTCTTATGATCAGGTTGGATACAATGTTAAAGCAAAGCGAAATTGTGATGAATATCAATGAGTTGATTTTTTTTGCGAGGATTGAATGACTAGTCGAAATTGCCCTATTTGTGTTAATAGCAATTCAGTACCTGAGCTTTTTTTAGAGCAAAATATTGATCAGAATCGACTAACCGAATTTAGTTTTGCTTCGCGAAAGGTACCTGAATTCATGTGCCATAAATTGGTTCGATGTACGAACTGCGACCTTGTGTTCGTAGATAATCCACCAGATCAGACTGTACTTGCTCAGGCTTACCATATTTCAGACTTCGATAGCGCCGAGGAAGCGGAGGATGCCGCGAGAGCTTACACAATTGCTGTTCAGCCCATTTTGGCCACTATTCCAAGTAAAAACTCTGCTCTAGAAATTGGCACAGGTACAGGTGTTTTTCTGGAGGCATTGCAAAAAGCCGGTTTTACCAACATTGTCGGCATAGAGCCATCAACTGCGGCTATAGAGGCCGCACCTGAGCACCGCAAGCCTTGGATTCATGAATCTATATTTCGTGAATCAGATTTTGAGCCTGAAAGTTTCGACTTAATTTGCTGCTTCATGACGCTTGAACATGTCTTAGATCCTCATGAAATCCTTTCTGCCGCAAGCAGATTATTAAAACCTGAAGGTGCTATCGTATTAGTTACACACAATTATCGTAGTTGGATTAACCGAATTCTTGGCAGAAAATCGCCCATCATCGATATTGAGCATATGCAATTATTTTCTCCAAAAAGTATAGAATATTTGTTAAAAACAAATGGCTTTAATAATATCTCAATTTCCAGTTTCACCAATCGTTATGCGCTTCGGTATTGGTTGCGCCTATTACCATTAGATCTGGCAAAAAAGCAAAAATTGATCTCAGTTTGTGAAGCTTTAGGTATTGCAGATATAAAAATTGGCCTGAATGTTGGCAATATTTTGTCTTATGGGTACCGTCCAAACAAATAAAGGTTGACTTTAATCTTATTTTCGACTGGCTTGAGCCTTTCTGGGTACTCAGCTTAGCTTTGGTTGGATAGTCTATTCTGCTTGGATTAATTACTGGGATTGCTTTTAATAGTATAACTATTGGAGCATATAAGTTTAGAGATTTATCGTTTTCTGCAAGATGGCACATATAATCTACGATTCTGGCAGTTTTCTTTTTTTCAATCTGGATTTTCAAATTTTGAGATTTATATTCCTTTAAATTCATTAAACGTTGCTATTTATAAAAGTATGCCATTGCTTTTATTCTGTTTTTTTCGAGCCAATTTTTTTGTTTTCTTGTTTTGCAGTTTATTCCTGGTGCTTTAATGGTTATCCATGTTTTGCTGGAGCGCTTGTTGCTGATTTAAGTTTATATGCCGTTGGGGTGACGATTGTCTGGGCTATACAGTGGCTGCGTGGCAGCTAAAAACCGAAGATTGAACTGCATTATTCAATGGTATATGGACCGGGTTCACCGCTATCATTGGGATAAAATAAAATTTCTTTTGGCCGGCGGTTGGAATACCGTTTTTGGCTACACTGTGTTTGCCGGCCTGTATTTTTGGCTTTCTGTCTACGGCATCAGTTATCAATCAGTATTTCTAATCGCTCAAATTCCGACTGTTACATCCTCATTTCTGGTTTACAAGTTTTTTGTTTTCAAAACTAGCGGCGGTACACGGAGAGAATACATAAAATTTATTCTGACCTATTGTCTGATGGCAGGCGTTAATCTAGCTCTTCTGTCGCTATTTGTAGAATATTTATTAATTCCGGTGCTGATAAGTCAAGGCTTGTCGACAGTGCTGATCATAATTTTATCTTATATCATCAATAAGCATTTTACCTTTCGCGTTAAAGGGAACACTATTCAAAACCAGAGGCTTAGCTATATGGAGTGTTTAATGTCGAATAATATTAGCGAGCGGCTGATTTCCATTGAATCCGCTATATCTCGAATTGCTAATAAAATTAATCGTAGTGGGCCGGTTTTTCTGGTTATTTTCATGATCGCCTACCTGTTGATGACTTTATACCGGGCAGAGAGAAAACTGTTTTGGTTTGATGAAATATTCACTTTATACATATCGAGACTGCCTGATTTCCAATCAGTCATGGAAGCGCTGAAACATGGAGTCGATTTTAATCCACCGTTATTTTATGTATGGGTTCGCTTCTCGGAGATTTTTTTTGGAGATGATGCGCTTGGTGTCAGGATGCCTTCCATTATCGGAATTGGCTTGCTGTGCTTATGTCTATATCGATTCGTAAGAATCAGAACCACAGTGATCGGTGGTGCGGTCGCCAGTTTGTTTCCTTTAGTGACTGGAGCGCTGTTTTTTTCCTATGAGGCCCGACCACATGGCATCGTGATTGGCTTGGCTGGATTAGCACTGGTCTGCTGGCAATCGGCGGTGGACCCGCTCCAGGCTAAGCGTCGCTTTTGGTGGTTGACCGGTTTGACAATCGCCTTGGTATGCGCAACCCTCACCCACGCATATGCGGTGGTTATATTTGTACCCTTGGCTTTAGGGGAAATAGTCCGAAGTTATACCCGTAAACGAATAGACTTTGCTGTGTGGGTTGCCTTCGCCATATCTTCAATTTCCATGCTGGTGCCTATATGGTTGATGCACATCGTAAAACAGACAGTGCCGGCCACATTTTCACCACCGAAGTTTATGATGGTGGCAGAATCTTATTGGACGAATTTACATTACGGAACGATATATATATCTTTTGCATGTGCTCTGTTTCTATGCAAGGGCTTATTCGCAGGCCCCCTGCGAGCGGGTGAGATTTCTCTAAACGGTTTACGTAAATTTGAGCTTGCAGCCTGCCTGGGGTTTATTGCTGTTCCGTTTATTGTATATTTGCTGTCAATGGTGACCGGCACGCCCCTAATGGCACGCTATTCTTTAACCTGTGTTTTGGGGTTCTCCGCGCTTTTGGGCGTTTTGGTATCCGGCAATAGTACCTTTGGCCTTAGTTCCATTGTGCTGTTAATCGTTTTAATAGCAGGAGATTTCATGATCTTCAAAGGTAATGATCTGATTCATGAGCCCAGCAGCAGTCAGGAGGTTAGCACTAACTATACCGAATATTTCAAAATAATGGAAGATGCAACCGACCAGCTTTCGCCTATAGTCATTTTTGGCAGTTGGGATTTTTCACCTGTGTTTTATTACGCACCGGCAAATTTGCGCTCGCGGCTAATTGTTTTATACTGGACCAAGCCTGATTTTTTTCAAGAAAGCTATTTACACTTACAGGACTGTTGTCATGCTGTAGGCCAATTTGCAGAAGCGAATGATTTCATAAAGACCCATAAGAACTTTCTGGTTGCCGTTGGTGGAATGGGCGGTATAAATGCGCTTCAGCACTTCTCAAAGCTAGGGGCAGAAATTACCTTGCAACAAGCTAATGGTCGGAGTGCTTTATTTTCCGTAGGACTTCCTTAGTTTTAATGGTCCGGAATGTTAGTGTCCGGCAAACATGGCATGTATAGTTTTCTGAAATCAGATACGGCAATTGCGCAGTTGAAACCAAGACTTATGCTGATTTCCGACTAAGCGAATAACCCATCATTTCGTAGAAACTGGAAGCTTAAATGAACTTAAATATCAGCAAAAATACAATCTTTTCTTAAAGAATGTGTATGCATTTATTATTATCGCAATCCCGATAATGTTACTTGTAAATAGAGGAGGTATTCCCATAACCGTCATGGAACGGACTTTACTATATTGATATGGCATAATATGGCCTCATAGATAACCCCAATTTTGTTGCTTCGCTCGCTTACAGACCGAAAATACCTTTCATTACTGGTTTGACTTCAGCTTTATTGGCAATCTCGATATGTGTTATGTACTGATAAAGATTTAATTTTGGAATTGCAATATCAATAGGCATTTCGTTTTCGCATCAAAGAAAATGATATACTTTGCACGGTCAGGTTTACGGAAAAAAAACACGAAGCCTTTTGTGTTTTAATAATTTTGCGTTTTCTAAAATCTGCAAAGTTGACTATTCTGATCATGTCCAAAACACTTGGCTTAGCTATTTGGAGTATTTTAATGTTGAATATTACTAGTGAGCGGTTGGTTTCCATTGAATTCGCTATATCTCGAATCACTAATAAAATTAATACCAGAGGACCGGCTTTTCTGGTTATTTTCATAGTCAGCTACCTATTGATGACATGGTATCGGGCAGAGAGAAAACTATTATGGTACGACGAAATACTCACCTTATATATATCGAGATTGCCTGACTTTTCGTCTGTCGTGGACGCACTCAAAAATGGGGTTGAATTTAATCTGCCATTTTTTTATGCATGGGTCCGCTTCTCGGAGATTTTCTTTGGAAATGACCTGCTTAGCATCAGGATGCCTTCCATTATTGGGTTTGGCTTGCTGTCCTTGTGCCTATATAGATTCGTCAGTATCAGGACCACAGTGATGGGTGGTGTGGTCGCCAGTTTGTTTCCTCTAGTGACCGGTGCTCTGTACTATTCTTATGAAGCACGGCCATATGGCATCGTGCTTGGATTAGCTGGATTAGCCCTGATCTGCTGGCAATCAGCGGTTGACCCGCTGGCTAAGCGTCGCTTTTGGTGGTTGGTCGGTCTGACGCTCTCCTTGATGTGCGCAACCCTTACTCATGGATATGGACTAATTATTTTTGCACCACTGGTTTTCGGGGAGATAGTCCGAAGTTATACCCTTAAAAAAGTCAACACTGCGGTGTGGGTTGCCTTCGCAATAGCATCAGTTACCATGCTGGAACCGTTTTGGATGATGCGCATCGTAAAACTGTTAATGCCGCCTACATTTTTCCCGCCGAGGTTTATGATGGTGCCGGAATCTTATCTCGCGCATTTAGGTCTCGGAACGTTCGTAATCCTTTTGGCATTTGTTTTATTTTTAAGCAAGGCCTTATATGCCGGCCCCCTGCGAGCGGGTCAGCTTTCTCTCAGCGGTTTGCACAAACATGAACTTGCAGCATGCCTAGGGTTTATTGCAGTTCCATTCTTAATATATTTGCTATCGGTGGTGACGGGTACGCAACTAATAGCGCGTTATAGTTTAACCTGTGTTTTAGGGTTTTCGGCGCTTATTGGTGTATTCGTTTCCGGCAATACAGTTTTAAGCTTTATCTTCACTGTGCTTTTAACCACCTTAATAGCCGGAGATTTCCTGATATTCCAAAGTAAAGATACGGTTCATCAGCCCGGTTCATGGTTGGAGATGGATACTAACAAATTGAAATATGTAGAACATTTCAAGATAATGGAAGATGCTCCCGACAAGCTATCGCCTATCGTTCTTTTTGGTAGTTGGGATTTTGCTTCTCAGTTTTATTATGCGCCGCCTGCATTACACCAGCGACTAACTGTTTTATACTGGGATAAACAAGATGTTAATATACGTGCGTATTTAGGATTACAGGATTGTTGCCAAGCTACAGGCCAATTTGCCGAAGCGCAAGATTTCGTAAAGACCCACAAAAGCTTTCTGGCTTACGTTGATCAATTTGACGGTATAAAAGCTCTTCAGCGTTTCTCAAAGCTAGGAGCAGAAATTACCCTGCAACAAGCAAATCCGCGGACTGCTTTATTTGCCGTCAAATTTCCTTAGGGATTAGAAAAAATAAAGCTGTCATTTATTCTATGGTAAGAGAAATTGTACGACCTTACCATAGCCATCATTTGAAATAATTGTCTTGCTTAATTTTTTAAATGGAGTCTTTTCTTTAAAAGTCTATTGTGCTTTAGTACTATATATTAATTTCATTAAATTATAATAGTATATCCAATTACGTATAAGCTTCATCTGCTCTAAACAATCGCCGATATTTATGGGTTTAGTGCGTAGGTATTTGTACCTAGGTATTTATACCTATTTTCATCTCGTGTAAACTAAGTGACAATCATCTTAGTTTTCATTTTGAGCCTTGGCGCGCAGGTTCTCCTAACATGAGCTAGTAACCAGCAAAACACTCAATTATTCGATTGGCTAAAACACGTAGGCAATCAGGATATTGTATGCCAGTAAAGTAAAAGCTTTGGCTCGAACGATCAATTTAAGTTGCCCTAGGATTCCTGGCTGGAGTAAAACATTACGTCAATTTTTATTGATTAAAATCACTCTAAAACAGCGATTTTGGGCTCAAGCACAATAATCGGAACATCTAATAAATACACGCATCTCCACGACATCCGATATAGAGTAATTGAAAAAAATTACCGATTTGCGCTTTCTCTGAAAATTCAGAAAATATTTTAAGTTCCAGTTTAATGTAGAGCCACGGCGGTTTTTACGAATAGGAAAGCTGTAAGGCATTGCAGAAATCGATCTGGCTCTTTGTGGGGTTTGATCGATTTCCACTGGAAGACTTAAAAGTCAGCCGAATGCAAATACTTTCGGTGGAGCGGAAATTCGGCTATTGATGGCTGATTTTTTATCAAGTGCAAGGTTGGAACTCTCCGACATAACCGAATATGGGTGATGTCGATTCATTTATTTAGTCTAGAAGCGTTGTCGGTGGCGCTCTAGGTTGCCGGATTAAGGAAAGAAATAATGTGGGTTTCAGGTCCTGGCTTTTTGATCGACAAATGCACATTTAAAATTTTAAAAATGAGCTATCCATTTCACGCAACTCGATTCTACATATTGCGATCATCAAAGTTGCTGAATGTATTCAAGCAATCAATTATGCCGGATAGCGCCATTTTTGTAGAGAATGATATCTCTCATGTATTTAATTTTCGCACCATGCAGGTTTTTAATTCATGAATTCATCGTATTTTTCTTCTCTGCTCCCATCAATTCGTTTACAGAAATCCTTAGGATCGCTGATTATTGCCTGTGGTGTTGCATTTGCAAGCTATAGGGTTTTTTTCTACTTCGCGCCTGCCATCTGGACTTATACGCGTAGCCCGCCATTGTCTGAATTCAATCCCTGGATACGCATGTGGCTTAATGAGCGCGATGGCATGGAAGTCTATGCGCTATATGCCTTATCGTTGTTGAATGTAGCGATCATATTTGGTTTGAGCAAGCTGGTGCCGCTAATTCAAATAAAGCTGTTGCAGATGACAACAATACTGATCTTAACAGTGTTCACAGTTCTATATTTTCTCAACATAGGTCTACATCCTCCGGTAACGCAGCCTGGCGACTTTGCCGTAGCACTGTGGGTGATTTCCGGCGTAGTTGGACTCACCGTTCTATTATCGACCGCGTTGCTGAGATGGGAGCCTTGGGTTTTAGCGATTTTATTTTTCATTATCTTCGTGGCTTGTTTTATCCCCAGCGGCTTAGTGTTTACAGATTATATATATATCTTCATGCCGGCCTTGCGCTTAATGAATGGTTTTGCTCTTAACGAGTCTTATTTTCAGTACGATTATTTGTTGTCTTTGCTGGCCTTGGCCTGGATGAAATTGCAACTGCCGGTTCATTCTTTTCTGTTGTTGAACAATCTTTCCTATGTTGCACTACTGGCCGGTACATATGGTTTTGCCCGAATATACTTTTTGGATAAACGTTTAGCACTGTATTTACTGGTGGCTTTAACGATCATAAAGGTTTATGGCAATATTATCCCCTTCAGTTATCTGCCGCAAGTTACCCCGATACGGCTGGATTGGTGGTTGCCTATTCTGGCCGTCAGTTATTGGAAAGGCCCGCAATCATGGCAATTAGGGGCATTACTGGGTCTACTGATGTTTTTGCATCATGCCTTTGGTACCATTTACGTTACATCCTATATTTTATTTACCCTTGCAATCTTATTGGTCGAATTTACCGATAGACAACTTCCTGTTAAGTTGCTTATTCAAAAGCATATGGGTTTATATGGTCTGAATTATTTAATTATTCTGGCCGCTTTTGGAATATATACACTATATTCGCAAGGCAATGCGCCACCAGCTGCACTCATGTATCAAAAATATGGTATCGGCTTTTTACCGATTTCTACAAAATCATTTTTTTGGTATATCTTGGTGGAAATAAACCTACTGGTCTGGTTAACATTAAAATCGCGTGTGCTGCTTTCCTGGAAATATTTTCAAACTACGTTTTTTTTAATATTTTTGCTAATAGGCAATTTACTGTATTTTTTCGGCAGGAGCCATGAAAATAATATAATAAATATATCCGCCAGTATTGCACTGGCAGGTTTTGTTACCTTAGACATTTTGTCTAGGGAGTGGAACGAGACCAAGGAAGCTACTTCCAAAAGAAAATACAAATGGCCGATCCACTGCTTGGCAATCGGCATAATCGCTGCTATTAGTTATTGTTATTCAGGACGCATGCAATGGCCTGATGTAACAAAAGCCTTGCATATCTATACCGAATCATTCAAGCCTGCTATTCCCTTAAATTTAGACGAATTAAAGAAAATAACTAATGAAAGTCCTAAAATATTGTTCTTAGCCGAAGATGATTTTGTCTATTATTATTATGGTGGATATGTACCGCAAAACTATTTCTCTTTCTTATACAGCTGGGTCATGTTGGAAGAATATAGAACATTTTTAACGGACAAATTGGCAGAAGGCTATTATTTAGTCATACCCTTACAAGAACTGCCAAAATTTACAGAGGTAATTCAGCCGCTTATCGCCAGTAGAATATTTCAAAATAAAGATTATCTTATATTGAGCAATTTGCCCGCCGAAAAGTGATAGTATCCTTTTTATCTTTGCAGTAAAGAATCATGCGAGGATGGTTCTAAGTTGCTGTTGGGCAATGCTGAAAATTCAAGCGGGTGGATCCCAGCCCGGTAACAGCTAGCCATAGCCGGGTATCGAGCCTTGCAGGTAACAAGGAAAAATGGGGCATCCCCCTTTTTCGGGGTTACGGCTTGCGATTGGTGGTTAACAGAATTCTGAAAAAAACAAATTTCCGCAGGATCAACAGGAATCGGCTATTGAGCTGCTATTGTGGCAGGCTCTGGCTTTGGGTGATGCTTGGGATTATGTTTCCTTGACTCACATGAACCAAACATTTCCTCTCGATGCCATAAAATTTGCAAAAAACATTGAATCATTTAGTCACAAACCGCTGAGTTGTAACTGACTTAGGATGTTCGACTGTTCTCTTAATGTAAAATTACCCCTGAGATGCAACAATACTTGAACTTTTTGCCGCTCCCACAAGGACATTGATCATTGCGCCCAATCTTGGCATGTTCTCTTCTAACGGTCGTAGCAAGCATTTGTTCCAAACGGTGCGGCTGCCAGAATCGATAAATCCAGGCAATACTGTCCGGAATGAATTCCGCCAGCTCAGCAGACTTCTCCAGGGCGTCAACCAACTCTGTATAATCATCCGAAATTTCGTCCGACCCCAGTAGAAAGATAGGCAAGAAAGCTTGAGCCCCTTCGGAGTCCTGAATCAGAGGATTCCAATCTTCTTTGCAAAGATCAACGCCAACCATAAAACCGTATGCCCATAACTCACCATCAAGAGTCACCCCTTCATCAGGGTCTTCAACGACTGTTATCAATGGTGAGGCAGCGTCAGGATCACGTTCTAAAACATCAACAATACTATTGAAGTGCCTTATAATCATGTCAACGATATATTGAGCTTCTTCCTTTGATGGGAACTGAGGAATGTGCTCTTCGCTTGGCCCCCAAATGAATGGGAACCACTCATCAAACTCAAATGTTGTAGGCCCGATGATAATGGCGGTTAAATAACCATCCAGTGAATCCAATACCATTGTTTCATCTGATACAGCATCTGACATTAGAAATCGATCAAGTTCGTCCAGCTCTTCCTCAGAAAGAGCTTCAAACAATTGACTTGAGTTTATGGGTTTGCTGGACATTGAGATGGCTCAAAAAAGATTACATTTTACGTCTTGTTCGATTAGATTGTAACCTGCAAGTTTTAATAATTTCTCAATTACCGCCTGAATAGACCAAAGTAGAACTAAACCGGCCTCAAACTATAGGACGTTTTCGTCTGGACAAAAAAGGTCATCATCGCTGTTAGCCATTTGAGGTTTTGGTTCCCCCGAAGTTGCTCGAACCGCAGACCTAGTCAATAAAAGCGCACTTTCCTCTAAAGCACGGTCCCAGGGGCTGGTCTGGATATCCGTATGTTAAATGACTATGGGTTATAATATGAACCATTGAATATGTCGTTTATTGTCTCGCCGGCATAAAATTAGACTGTGAAGCGCCGACCGGCTGTCATTTTCTAACCGCACTCTTGGCTAGCGTTTGGACCGCCGGTTTGGGTGTACTTGCCAGAATTGAAGCAATAATTAAAGGCGTGTTGCCGCTGTCTGTTGTTGATTTGCTAACATAGCCTCTTTGAATTGCAGGCTAGCAGCGGGAGAATAAGCAACTGTTCAGCCATATATCAGGATGGCTTATAGGATGCTGTTGACATAATGATGTGCGTCATTCTCGATTGATGCGCTTCGCTATCGCTCAGCACTTCCTACAGTACTGACTTTGTCCGCCCTGAATAGTAATTACCGGTTTTTCAAATAACTTTCATATTGATCGACACATTTAACAGTTAATACCATGCAAATCCAGGCAACTCTGCAAAAACTCCTCAATAAACAAGATCTCGGCAGCGAAGAAATGCAAGAGGTGATGCGGTCGATGATGGCCGGGAAATTGACCGATGCCCAAATCGCAGGCTTTCTGATTGCTCTGCGCTGCAAAGGCGAAACTGTGGAGGAAATCGCTGCTGCGGTAACTGTGATGCGCGAACTGGCGCAACCCGTTCCGGTCGCAGGGGAACATGTAATCGATACCTGCGGGACCGGCGGCGATGGTTCCAATACGTTTAATATTTCCACCGCAGCGGCGTTCGTGGTGGCGGCTGCCGGGGGCAAGGTTGCCAAACACGGTAATCGCTCCGTTTCCAGCCGTTGCGGTAGTGCCGATTTACTGGAAGCCGCCGGGGTGAATCTGGATTTGTCCGCCGCACGGGTGGTGGAATGCATTAACGAAATCGGGGTCGGGTTTTTATTTGCCGCCAAGCACCATAGCGCCGTACGGCATACCGTAGGCCCACGCAAGGAAATGGGAGTTCGGACCTTATTTAACCTGATCGGCCCGCTTTCCAATCCGGCCCATGCCCCGCATCAGTTGATCGGGGTTTTTGACAATCAATGGCTGGTACCCGTTGCGGAAGTTTTGAAAAAACTCGGAAGCCGCCATGTGCTGGTGGTGCATGCCGAGGATGGTCTGGATGAAATTAGTATTGCGGCTGATACCTATGTAGCCGAATTAAAAAACGGCGAAATCTCTCAATATACGTTGATGCCTGAACTATTCGGGTTTGAACGCGGCTGTCTTGCTACTCTGGCAATAGACAATGCTCAATCGAGCCTGGAAATGATCAATGCGGTACTCGATAATCGACCCGGTCCGGCCCGCGACATTGTTGCATTGAATGCCGGCGCGGCAATTTATGCGGCGGATTTGAGCGATACATTGCAAGACGGCGTGAGAAAAGCCTTACAGGTCATCGAAAACGGTTCGGCAAAAATGAAATTGCAAGCATTGATTGCCTATTCTAAAAAGTTGGTAAATTAACTATCGTACGTCATCGTTAATCGGCGTGGTTTGTTATAGTTTCAACACAGCAAATTTTGGTTACGGTGAGTTTTAACGGAATACAGTTTTAGGGGCATTTCCCACTTTTTGGAGTCTCGGTGGGCTTGATGCCTAAAAAGGTATGCAGTGCATACCCTACGGTATTTGCTTTAGGATTGATTCGGTTTCCTAAATTTAAGATATGTTTGCTATAAAAACTGCTTTAAACTATTTCAACATTGCAAATACCGTTTTCCATGCTATACATTGATACTGGCAATAAATATATTCAATCATTACACTAAGCGGACGAAAATTATGGAAATACAATCAAAGCTGTTGGGCAGGGTAGATGTTAACCCGGATACTATCATCACTTTCCCGCGCGGTATTCCAGGTTTTGAAGATAAAACCCGTTTCAAGCTGTTTCATCAGGAAGGCAGTGAGATTGTTTACTGGTTGCAATCGCTGGACGATGCCGATTTGACTTTCTCAGTCGCTAATCCGCAGAGCTTTAATATCAACTACAACTTCACTTTAACCGATGAGGAACAGGCATTGTTGCAAGTGGAAAGCCCTGATGATCTTTTAGTTCTGATTCTACTCCATAAGGAAGAAGAAAATACCGGTCAGCCAACTATCAAAGGTTCAATCAAATCGCCTTTGTTGATTAACAGCGAAAAACGTATCGGTTATCAGAAAGTGTTGGTAGTTATCGAACAGAGTATTACCCTAATCGAAAAAAATAGCGAAATAGCGGTCTCCGAAGTTTGATAAAGCGAAAAACTATAACTTGGTACCCTACCCACTTTCCTGCCGGATTACGGCAGGAACCAGCCGCGCCGTCAAGATTGCTTGCCTTGCATGGCCAACGCCGCCTCATAAAGCAGTTTTTTACGCTGACCGGTTATCTCGGCGGCCAGTGAAGCGGCGGTTTTTACTGAGCATTCTTTCAACAATAGGTTTAGGATACGTTGCTGTTCGTCGCTTAGCGCCTGTTCTTCATCTTTGGTCGCAATACCGGCAACGATGACGACAAATTCACCCTTGCGCATGTTTTCATCGGTTTTTACCAGCTCGGTAATCGCACTCAATTCGTCTTTGACGATGGTTTCATGCAGTTTGGTGATTTCGCGGGCGACGGCGATGATATGATTGGCAGGGAAAATTTCCAGCATGTCTTCCAGCGCGGCTTGAATCCGATGACTGGATTCGTAAAATGCCCAGGTGGTTGTATCGGCAAGTTTGGTTTGGAAAAATGTTTTACGCGCCGACGAGGTGCGCGGCAAGAAACCTTCAAAGGTGAAACGGGTAACGGGTAGACCGGACACCGATAAGGCCGCAATCAGGGCGCAGGCGCCGGGGATCGGCGAAACTTCTATGCCTTGCTGTTTAGCCAGCCTAACCAACGGTAGACCGGGGTCGCTCAGTAACGGCGTGCCGGCATCGGAAACCAATGCTATCGTCTGGCCTTGCTTGATTTTCTCCACCAAACCTTGCGAAGCTGTGTCTTCATTGTGCTGATGCAAAGAGATTAGCGGTTTGCCGATACCGTAATGTTGTAAAAGCATTCTGATGTGACGGGTGTCTTCGGCGGCAATCAAATCGACCTGTTTAAGAGTTTCTAGAGCCCGAAAACTGAAATCGGCCAGATTCCCTATTGGTGTAGCAACCACGTATAATTTCCCATACATCTTTGTTCACGTCCTCTTGCTATGACTGATTCAAATTACGCTTTCATTATGCCCCGTCACCGATCGATTTGCTGGATTTTCGGCATGTTGTTGCTGACATCCTGTGCTAGTGAGCCGGTGAAAAATCAAGCGCATCAGAAACTACCGCCGCAAAGGCAGGCACAGAAGCCGCCGCAGCCTGTTCAAGCGGCGAAAAGCTATGGCCTGGCCGATAATCTCGATAGCCAGCATTTGCTGAATGCCGAAACGCTGATTCAATCGGGCGATAATCAGTCCGCACACAAAGAACTGGATATTATAAATTACGCAAATTTGCCAAACGAACAACGCAGTAAATTTAATTTGCTGGACGCACAAATCGCTTTAAGCATGGGCGATGCGGAAATCGCCATGAGTAAACTGGAAAATGTCAGGCCTGTATTATTAACAGATGCCGACAAAATAAATTTTTACCAGTCGCTGGCTTTTGCGCAAACGCTGGTTGGAAATACGTTAGCCGGCGTCAGCGCCAGGGTTCGACTGGGCGGCCTATTGACCAATCCACAAAAACAACAGGAAAATATCGTTACAATTTTGGACATGCTCGGCAGTTTGCCTGCGGAAACCCTGAATGCGCAGCCGTCAGCCAACGATCAACTCAGCGGCTGGATAGCGCTGGCCAGGATACTTAAGCAACGTAATCAGGCCGGATTTGATATGGTGGAGCAAATTCGGCAATGGCGGCAAGCATTTCCCGGGCATCCTGCCAATGCCGAGTTTTTGCAGAACTATCTGTCCACGCCGCAATCCGCAGCTAAAGTCGAGCAACCGGCGGTAAGCGGTCCGGGAATTGCCGTATTGTTACCTGCTTCCGGTACGTATGCTCAGGCCGCAATTGCCATTAAGGACGGGTTGCAAGCCGCGCATAGGCTGGCGGCAAGTACAGCTCCGCAACTGCCTCTTAGGTTTTACGATAGCGAGCAAGGCGATATCGCCAGCCTCTACAAGCAGGCTGTTGCGGAGGGAGCCAAACAGGTGATCGGTCCCCTGATCAAGGAACAGATACAAGCGCTGGCCGAAAATACCGACTTGACGATACCTGTGCTGGCACTGAATCATGTCGAAAATTTAACTAAACCCAATCTTTATCAGTTTGGATTAAGCCCTATAGATGAAGTAGAACAACTGGCCTTGAAAGCCCGGCGCGATGGCAGGCAAACTGCCATGCTCCTGGTGCCTAATACGCCGCAGGGCCAACGGATCGGCAATTATTTAAGCGCGGCCTGGCAAAGCAACGGCGGCATCGTCACCCGTATACAAAATTACGACCCGAAGCAACACGATATAGCCGGCATTTTGAATGAATTACTGACAGCGGCCGGCGAGGGTCAAAAACAGCCGCAGACCCTTTTTCTCAGTGCCAATCCCGAAATCGGTCACGAACTGGCCTCGCAGTTGAAATATTATCAAGGCAATGATTTGGCGGTTTATGCGATGCCCAATATTTATAGGGGGCATCAGAGCCCGGTGCAGGATGTAGAACTCGGCAAAATCAGTTTTTGCGATATGCCATGGTTGTTTGCCGAAGTATACAGCGGCCCGTTAAGTCAGGCTGCGCTGCAAAATATCTGGGTAAACCTTAACGAAAATCAGATCAGGCTGTTGGCATTGGGCATAGATGCCTTTAATCTGCTTGGGCAGTTAAATCAGCTTAGCACTACAAGCTATGCCGGTGCCACCGGCCGTTTGTCATTAAATAACGAAAACCGGATTACCCGCAAACTGGTTTGTGCCCAGTTTAAAGGCGGCGTGCCAGTAGTTTCCGGCTTTGTAGAGTAGACTTTCATGTGGTTCGATAAACCAAAACCCCAGCATCTTCAAAAAGGTGAAAACGCCGAGCAACAGGCTCTGAGTTATCTACAGCAGCAGGGTCTGCAACTGATTTGCAGCAACTACCGCTGCAAAACCGGCGAACTGGATCTGGTGATGAAAGAAGGTTCCGTGCTGGTGATCGTTGAAGTCCGCTACCGTAAATCCGATCAATTCGGCGGGGCTTTAGCCAGTATTACGCGGCAAAAACAGATGCGTATCATTGCGGCCACCCAGTACTATGTCATAATCAACAAATTCAGCCATTTCGCGATTCGTTTCGATGTCGTTGCCATCTCCGGCAATAATCGTCTCGAATGGATTAAAAACGCTTTTCAAACCTGAGCACTATGAGTTTACAAGACCGCATCATTAACCATTTTTCCGACAGCATTCAGACTAAGCAGGATGCCATGGCAAGTCTCTGCGAATTGATCGAATTCGCCTCGCTAAAAATTGTTGAAGCTTTAGTAAACGATAAAAAAGTTTTGACCTGCGGCAATGGCGGTTCGGCTGGCGATGCCCAGCATTTTTCCTCGGAAATGCTTAACCGTTTCGAGCGAGAGCGTCCATCATTACCGGCCATTGCCTTGACTACCGATACCTCTACCATAACCTCAATTGCAAACGACTATCATTACGATGAAATTTTTGCCAAGCAATTGCGGGCGCTGGGGCAAGCGGGCGATATTTTGCTGGTTTACACCAGCAGCGGCAATTCAGGCAATATTATTAAAGCGGTGAAAGTCGCGCATGATCGGGAAATGACGGTCATTGCACTCAGCGGCAAGGATGGTGGGGCTTTGGCCAAGGCTTTAAATGAAGCCGATATCGAAATCAGAGTGCCATCCTGGTCCACTGCCCGTATTCAGGAAGTCCACTTGCTGATCTCGCATTGCCTTTGCGATTTGATCGATCAGCAGTTATTCGGCGGGTAATTCTGCCGTTATTGGGATTGGTAAACTCGCTGCCGGCCTAAAACTTTGAAAGGGTCTAACCGATCCTTAAAATCCGTTGAAAACTTAGTAAAATAAGCTTGGTATCTGCCAATATCCTTTAGGCAAGATATTGCTTAGCAAAAAATTGCTGTTAAATTGACAATGCAATTTCTATCAGTGAGAAAATTTATGTTGGAAGCGGAAGTTGATGAAATAACTTGTACAGTACTCGTGGAACCGGAAGGACACTTGTGCAAACAGGATTTTCTCTCCTTGTCAGAACAAATAAATCCGCTGATCAAACAATTCGGAACCCTGAACGGTGTGTTGGTTCATGCCGGAAAATTTTCAGGCTGGGATGGTTTTGCTGCATTTGTGGTGCATTTGAAATTCGTCAACGATCATCAAAAGCTTGTAAAAAAAGTTGCAATTTGTACAGACTCTTCCGTTGGCAATCTGGTTAAAAGCTGGCTGCGCATTTTGTAAAGGCTGAAATCAAGGTTTTTCCCTATGATGAGTTGAATGATGCAAAACAATGGATAGTGCTTTGACAAAATACGCGGTAATGTTAATCCGGCTGATGAGTAGCTAATTGGTTTTCATCAAACCGTCCAGCGTCAATCCGCAACTTGGAACAAAGGCTTGCATGAAAAACTCAACCTCCGGCAGCTTTAATTCATTGATGTTTTTTGCTAATTGTTCGGCAGCCATCTCGAATTCGGAGTTACCTGCTTTGAGTTCGGCCTGACATTTCAGGTAAGCGGAAATTTTGTCGGCAGCTTTGATGATTTGCAAATGTTGTTCCGGTATTTCGTCATGCAGTATCAGCTTTCTAAAATCGGCTTGCAAATCATCCGGTAACAGCTTCAGCAACTCGGTTTCAGCCTGTTGTTCGATTTGCTTATACGCACCAAGAATGGCGGTTGAATGGTATTTGATAGGTGTCGGTAAATCGCCTGTAATCACTTCGGTGATGTCGTGATACAGCGCAGCGGCGGCAATGGCATTGGCATCGACGTTGCCGGCAAAGTAGCGGTTTTTGATCAGACCCAGCGTATGGGCTATCACGGCTACTTCCCAGCTATGCTCCATGACGTTCTCTTCATAGGCATTGCGTTTCAATCCCCAGCGTTTTATCCATCTTAGCCGGGATAGATAGGCGTAAAAGCTGCTGGTAATGGTTTTTTTAGACATAATCTTCCTCATTGGCGGCTAGTGACGATAAAGACATTACTAGAGCCGGACAGTATTGCAAATTCGACCGGCCGGCATGCATATTAAGCTGCTTTCATCGTAGCTAAGGGCTATTTCAAAATCACCATAAAAATCCGCTCGCTTTTTTGCCGAGTATCTCGTCCCTAAACACCAGCCTGGCAGTAGAATTTGCCAGACCGAAACAAACGTGTAAAGGCAACAGGTGTTCCTCTCTGGGGTGGCAGAACTTTGCAAATGGTGCCTGTCTCCAGTCGATCAATCGTGCTTCCCTTTCGATTAGGGAAATATTAGCATTTGTACAGGTATCTATCAGCCAATCTTCAAAGGCTTGATTTTTAGCCGCTGATGCCTCGTCATTTTCAGAAAAAAAGGCTTTAAGATTATGAAATGAAAAACCGGAACCGATGATAAGCACATTTTCCTGTCTCAATTCCGTCAGGGCATTGCCTATTCTGATATGTAAGGCCGGGTCTAAATTATTGATAAGCGATAACTGCACGCAGGGAATTGCCGCGTCCGGAAACATGATCTTTAACGGGACGAATAAGCCATGGTCAAAACCGCGGCGGTCGTCCAATCCGGCTGGAATTCCGTTTGCTTGCAACAAATTAAAGATTCTATCTGCAAGCGCAGGATCGCCTGCTGCTGGATATTTAATCCGGTAAGCCTCTTCGGGGAAGCCGTAATAGTCGTAAATCAATGCCGGGTTTTTTCCGCTGGTTATAGTGGCTATGTTCTCTTCCCAATGGGCGCTAATCACCAATATTGTCGATGGCTTGACTAATTTTGCCGGTAAATCTTGTAAAAAACCCAGCAAACGGCTATGGCCTTTATCGCCAAGCAGCGGCAGAGGGCCGCCGCCATGGGGGATGAATACGACAGAACCGGGCTGATCGATTAACGCAGACTTCATTTTTACCAACTGGTGTTTTTAACGGCAACAGCAAAATCCTGTTGCCTAATATTTATTGCTTGACAGCTTCAACGGCAATGCCGATTGTCACTTCATCGCCGACATTAGGTGCGTATTTGCCCATATTAAAGTCGCTACGCTTGACCTCGCCCGTTGCGTTTGCGCCGCAGGCATCTTTCTTTAGCATAGGATGCGGCATGCACTGAAAAGAAGTGACGGTAAGCGTGACAGGTTTGCTGATACCTTTTAGAGTCAAAGTGCCTTCCACAGAAGCAACCTTATCGCCATCGAAATTAACTTTGCTGGAGACGAAGTTGGCAGTTGGGTACTTGGCGGTATCTAAAAAATCTTCCTTCTGAATGTGCTCGTTAAATATACTGGAACCGGTGTCAACGGAATTAGTGTAAATGGTCACATCCACTGCGCCGGTTTTCGCCTCTCTATCGATGACGATATTGCCGGAAGTCTTGTCAAAACGGCTCAATTGCGTCGAAAAGCCGAAGTGGCTATAAGAAAAACGCGGAAAAGTATGGTTGCCGTCAATAATATAGGTTTCCGGTGCAGCAAAAGCCGGGCTGGAAAGAGCAGCGAACAAGGTCAGAAGGGTCATGCGTTTCATGGTGAAGATCCTCATAAAGGTTGATTAAAAATGGAATACTACTTCCCGGTACTCACCGGGAATTGGAACTTGATTCGAACCTCATTTGCCAGAACGTCAAAGTCGGCCCATGCGCCTGTGCCGATGGCGAAATCGGATCGTTTCAGGAAAAATTCGCCTTCAAAAACCGTGCTATCACCTTGCGTCTTGATGACGAAGGGCGCAGCTATTTTTTGCGTATGGCCCTTGATACTGATAATACCGCTGACTTCATAACGCTTATCGGCCAAGGTTTTGAATCCATTGGATACAAAGGTAGCCTTAGGGAAAGACTTAATATCGAACCAGTCTTTACCGGCAATCTCATCATTGGCTTCGGCAGAGCCGGCGTCAAGGCTGGTTAGATCCAAATCTAGCGCCACGCTGGAAGCCGCAAGATCGGCAGGATCAAAATGCAGTTGAGCATCGAAGCGCTGCAAACGGCCTTCAACACCTACACCCATCTGCTTATAAACAAAATTAAGCACGCTCTTGCCGGTATCTATTTGCTTGAATTCGGTTGCCTGCGCCACATTTGCCATTACCAGGCAGATCAGCGAAGTTGAGAGAATTATCTTTTTCATGGCAATTTAACGCTTACCCCAGGGCAGCATACGCATCAGTACAATGTCTTTATCGATCAGATGATGCTTGACGGCAAAGCCTGCATGTCCTACTACGATAGCTGCGAATAAATAGTTTAAAACCTGATGCACGTTTTGCAGTACTTCTGCCAATGGCTTGTTTTTTGCCAGAAGGTCGGGAATCGGCAGGATGCCGAAATAAACGGTCTGGTAACCCTTAGCAGAACTCATCAACCAACCCGAAACCGGTATGGCGACCATTAGCAGATAAAGCATGGCATGTCCGGCATGAGCCGCCAGCCGCATCCGGGCCGGCATATTGTCGGGCAAGGGGGGCGGCGGGCGGTGGCTAAATCGCCACAGCAAGCGGCTTAATACCAGTAAAAAGGCGGTAACGCCTGCCCATTTATGCCAGGAAAATAACTGCAATTTCAACGGCGACAAGGTTAGATCTGACATATAAAGGCCTAGGGCAAATAGTCCCGATAAAAGGATAGCCATTAGCCAATGTAAACCGATGGCGGTAGTTGTATAGCGGCTAGTGTTCATGGTTGCGTCTGCCTCCTAATGTCTGAATTAGCTAGTAACAAAATTTCATTGCATTGATCTCCTTTTCGAATGTGACGATATTAAACTTCTTATTCATAAGATAAAAAAGTACAATAATCTGCTAGTAATAATCAAAAAAACTGATAGGTTTGCATGGCGCCTCATATTACCCTTGAGCAATGGCAAGCATTAATTGCCGTCGTTGATGCCGGAGGCTATGCGCAGGCAGCCGAAACGCTGCATAAAAGCCAATCTGCTATTACCTATGCCGTGCAAAAAATTGAAAGCCAACTTGGGGTTAAAGCCTTCGAGATTCAGGGACGAAAAGCTATTCTGACACCGACCGGGCAGATGCTTTACAGGCGGGCGTTGGCACTGGTGGACGAAGCAAACGATCTGGAGCGGGCCGCTCACAGACTATCGGCCGGCTGGGAGGCAGAGATACGCATAGCCGCTGAAATCCTGTTTCCTTCCCGGTTGCTATTGCAAAGTCTGGAACGTTTCAGCCGGGAAAGTCCGCGTACTCGCATTGAATTAATCGAATCGGTTCTCGGCGGCACCTCGGATGCTTTGCTTAATGGCGAAGCCGATCTAGCCATTTCCCCGCAGATGCCCTCCGGTTTTCTGGGCGAAAAACTAATGAGAATCCGCTTACTGGCAGTGGCGCATGTCGATCACCCTCTACATCAGCCGGGACGAGAGTTGAGCTATCGCGATTTACGCGGCTACCGGCATCTGGTGGTGCGGGATTCCGGGATTAAGCGCGACCGGCACACGGTATCCGTGGAAGTCGATCAGCGCTGGACGGTCAGCCAGATTGCCACGTCAATACAGGCGGTTTGTCAGGGATACGGCTTTGCTTGGCTGCCTGAGGAACAAATCCGCGAAGAATTGCAGGCCGGAATCCTTAAGCCTTTGCCCTTGCGAGAAGGCGGCAGCCTGGAAGCGACGCTTTACCTGATTCTGGCTAATCCTGACTTTGCCGGGCCAGGTGTACGGCGTTTGGCGGAGATTTTACGGGAGTCGGTTGGGACCGGGCATACGCTCAAACCATGAGTAAATGCGCAGCCTTCATCCGCCCGATAAATGCCCATAAGCCGGTAAACTCTGCAAACGGACATCATCCAAGGGTTCGCCAATTGTAAAATGATACAAACTCTGCCAGGCGTTATCCCGTAAGCCCAGCACCCCATGCACGGCGTCATCGAAGAAACAGCCTATGCCGGTGCCTCTGACGCCGGCGGCTTCGGCTTCCAGATAGAGAATCTGACCAATTAAACCGCATTCCCAGAACAAGCGGCGGTAACGCCAGGCTTCGGTTTCGATGTTGCCGGAAAAACGCGCCAGCATGCCCAGGCTGAAGGCGCTGTCGCTGGCTATGGGTTGGTGGCAGGAAAGGGTTTTGGCCGCTTGTCTGACGTTACCCGGTGTCAGCCTATAAAAACTGAATGATGCTTCGACTGCCTCCCAGATAAAATCGGCGGAGCAAGCTGCCTGCAATTGCCCAATTGCCTCAGGGCTGCGCGGTAACAGGTATAAACCCGGCTCCAGGCCGGCGACTCTATGTACAAAAATAAAAACATGCACTTCAGGCGGCCAATTCCAGGCCGTGAACGGCGGCTTGGCGTTGGATAGCAGGGCTAAGAGGATACGCTGAAAATCCCCTAAGGCTAAAGGTTCGGCCTTGCCGTTAAAATGTTGGGCGCTACGGCGCTGGCGAATTAAGCTACTGGCGGCGATATCGTGGCTGGGTGCGGGCAGATCGATAAGCGGCAGTTGTTGGCGTTCTACGTCTGTCTGTGGTTTTTGCGCCTGTTCGGAAACTTCGTCGATAATGGGCCAGCGGTAAAAATGCCGGCCGCTTAAGCGCTCGGCACTGCCAATCCATTGCGCCGATTGGAAAAATTCTGTCAAAGCGTTTGCATCGAATACCGCGCCGGTCGGCGGACCGAAGTGCAGCCGGCATAATAAATCCGCTGCTTCGTGCTCGTGGGCAACAAAATCGTCCTGACGATCCAGTCCCAGCCATGTTGCGATATCGGCATCGGCGGCTTCGCTGCATAATTCAATCGACCAGCCCAGGCAGGCGGCAGCATAGCTTAAGGCCGCCAAAGCGTGGCCTGTATCGTGCTGACAATAACGGAACGCCCTTTCGCCATATTTCCAGGCTTCCCGCCAATGGATGGAAGACAGGCCGATGTAAAGTTCGGCAGGCAAATCCTGTTCGGCAAACCGGCAGCGGCGTTCCAGATGATGATCGTGGCTAACATAATGATAAACGCCGGGCAATAACAACGCTTTGTCCGTGCAGAGCAGATAAGCCTCGGTTGGGTGCAGGTTGCCGCTGGACGGATTGCAGCGCAAAGCCCAGCGATCCGGACCGAATTGCTTCCAGGCCGACAGGCCGAAGGAGAGTTCCAGCAGCAGGCCGAGAGTGTTCAGTGTTAAGGAGTGCGGGGGGATGTTGAACGGTTTGTCCAGATCACTGAGCAGACAGGACAGCGCAGCGCCGGGTAAGGGCAAAGCCACTGTTTCGCAACCGGTAAAACGCCGGAACGGATTAGGCTGGTCGTCCCAGTCCAGCGACTCCGGCCCTTTGGCGTAGGCGTTTAGCTGGTGTTTAGTGCGCTGGTGGTAATGGAATATGGCGTCGGCAGGATTGGTCATGTTTTCCTTTAGTATTGGTCAATACAATTTCGGGTCGTATCGAACCCGTAGGTGCTGAACGGTGGTGAAGCGCATCAATCGCGAAAGATGAGCCCATTACCTTGGCAGCATCCTATAAACCTGTCAAGCCATCTCCGGTACCGCCAAATCCTGACTCCAGCACCCGATAGGACGCCCCAGGTTCAAGTCTTTATCTTCAAATCTGACCAGAAACACGCTGCATGTCGGATCTTCCTCCACATAGCCTTTCATGACGATCACGCCGCGTGCCCCCTGTTCCGCAAGGATTACCCCTTCTTCGCTATCCGGCATGCTGCCGTCATCGACTATAGTGTGCGCTGCATAGACCATGTCGCCTAAATCCAAATCTTCTATATTCATGCTATTTTTCCTGTGAGTATTTTGTAGTAAAGCCGACAAAGGCAGCGTGATTGTTGCGAAATGATCTGCCGGTTTATCGGTGTTAATTCGCAGTGTGCCTGCATAATCAGTGATTTAGGCGAATTTTTTGCCAATGGCACACTGGTTGCATTAGCTGTTACAAGATCAATGCCAAACCGTTCAGGAGATTTAAAAATGATTACATTAACCGAAAGCGCCATAAAAGCTGTGGATCGTTTTATAAGTAGTTCAGACAAACCGACCGGTGGGCTGCGGATTGAAGTCACTGACGGCGGTTGTTCCGGGCTGTCTTACGGGCTGCGCCTGGAAGAGAAGGAAAAGCAGGACGATACCGTCATCAATTGCGGTGAAGTTAAAGTTTTTGTCGACCCGCTCAGCTTGCCAAAATTGGATGGCATGTCCATCGATTTTCTGGATAGCCTGGATGGTTCCGGTTTTAAATTCACCAATCCCAATGCCGTAAAAAGCTGTGCATGCGGTTCTTCGTTTTCGACCACCGATAACGGCGCACCAAGCAAAACCTGTTCTTAACCAAATCGAGGCAATAGACATGTGGGATTATTCTGATAAAGTAAAAGAACATTTTTTCAACCCTAAAAACGCGGGCGCAGTGGTTGGTGCCAATGCCATCGGAGAAGTGGGGTCCATCAGTTGCGGCGACGCTCTACGGTTAACCCTAAAAGTTAACGACGACAGCGAAGTAATCGAAGATGCCGGTTTCCAAACCTTCGGTTGCGGTTCGGCAATTGCCTCCTCATCGGTGCTGACCGAAATCATCAAAGGCATGACGCTGGACGAAGCCTTAAAAGTCACCAATCAGGATATCGCCAATGAACTGGACGGTCTGCCGCCGGAAAAAATGCATTGTTCAGTGATGGGCCGTGAAGCTTTGCAGGCAGCGGTGGCGAATTATCGCGGCGAAGTCTGGAAAGACGACCACGAAGAAGGTGCGTTGGTCTGCAAATGTTTTGCGATTGATGCGGTCATGATCGAAGAAATGGTTTGGGCCAATAAATTGCGTACCGTCGAGGATGTAACAAACTACACCAAAGCCGGTGGCGGTTGCGCGGCCTGTCATGAAGATATCGAAGCCATTTTAGAACGGGTGCTGAAAGAACGCGGAGAAACGTTCGATCCGAATGCCGCGCCGATAGAAAAGGTCGTGGTAGCCGAAAAGAAACCGCTGACCAATCTGCAACGCATCAAAAAAATCGAGGAAGTTTTAAATTCCTTGCGGCCGCAACTGATGGCCGATGGCGGCGATGTGGAACTGATGGAAGTAGTGGACAATATCGCTTACGTGAATATGACCGGCGCCTGTAACGGTTGCCAAATGGCCTCCATGACCATTGCCGGTATTCAGCAACGCCTGATGGAAGTGCTAGGCGAATTCATCCGCGTTGTACCCGCTTCGCAAATGCCGAAACTGGTGACCATTAAGGAGGCTGCTCATGCCTGATATTTACCTGGATAACAATGCGACCACCAAAGTGGATAGCGCAGTCGTCGATGTCATGATTCCGTATTTTACCGAACAGTTCGGTAATCCATCGTCTATACACCGTTTTGCCGATGGGGTGGCGCGGGGCATCAAGAAAGCCCGCAGCCAGGTTCAGGATTTGATCGGCGCCGAACACGATTCCGAGATTATTTTCACTTCTTGCGGTACGGAGTCGGATTCTACGGCAATCCTTTCGGCCATCAAGGCGCAACCAAACCGCAAGGAAATTATCACCACCACTGTGGAACACCCGGCCATTCTCAGCTTGTGCGATAGTCTGGAAAAAGACGGTTACACCATACACCGCATGCCGGTGGATAAATGCGGCAGACTGAATCTGGAATCATACAAAAATATGTTGTCCGATCAGGTGGCTATCGTCTCCGTCATGTGGGCAAACAACGAAACCGGGACTATTTTTCCGGTGTTGGAAATGGCCGAGATGGCCAGTGCAGCCGGTGTGATGTTCCATACCGATGCCGTTCAGGCGGTCGGCAAAATTCCCATGATGGTACAGGATACCAAAATCGATATGTTATCGATTTCCGGTCATAAATTGCATGCACCAAAGGGTATCGGCGTGCTGTATCTGCGTCGCGGCACCCGCTTCCGCCCCCTGCTACGCGGCGGACATCAGGAACGCGGCCGCAGGGCAGGCACCGAAAACACTGCCTCTATCGTTGGATTGGGCAAAGCCTGCGAGTTGGCGATCGAGCATATGGAATACGAAAACACCCAGGTTAAAGCCATGCGGGACCGCCTGGAACAAGGCATCATCGACACCATTCCGCACTGTTTCATCACCGGCGACCTGAATAACCGTCTGCCCAATACCACCGACATCGCCTTCGAATACATTGAAGGAGAAGCGATATTGATGCTGCTCAATAAAGCCGGTATCGCCGCCTCCAGCGGTTCAGCCTGTACTTCCGGCTCGCTGGAACCCTCGCACGTCATGCGCGCCATGCAGATTCCCTACACAGCCGCGCACGGAACCATACGGTTCTCGTTTTCGCGGTTTAACACCATGAGCGAGGTGGATGAAGTATTGAAAGTCATGCCGGGCATCGTCGCCAATCTGCGCAAATTATCGCCTTATTGGGATGGCAACGGCCCGGTCGCCAATCCGGAACAGGCTTTTCAGCCGACTTATGCTTAAAATATTGGGCTGCGCGATAGCGTAGCCCACTGTTTCGGCTTTTACTGAAACACGAGGCCATTAATTTCGCCTTTCCTTTTGCTTTATCTGTTCAAAATGCGACGCTAGACCTTGTCAGTTGAACAAAATTGATATCCGCATCGTTCCCATGCTCCGGCGTCACTGCCATTAAATCAAGAAAAAAGTTTAACAAAATCTAGCAACTTATAGATAATGTTGAATTTTGCTTATGACAAAGGATCAGCGTGTGCTAGAAGAAAGTCGAAGTTGGTTTTCATCACTTTAATGTTAACCCGCCGTGATGATTTCGTGATATTTGGAATTGCAGAATACTGTCACCCCGTAATGAATAACATCCAAAAGCGGCGGATAACTTCATACAGTTTTGACAGAGGATTTATCATGGCAACTAAATTCAAATTATCGGCTTTAACGCTTTGTCTCACCCCTTTTTTATCTTCGCCCGGTTTTGCCGAGATAGAAAAGTCTTACGATACCTTGTATACGCTTTCTAATGCTGCCCATAATGAAGTTTATGCTTTTCAACGCGATAGCAAAGGCATGATGAAAACGGCGGGACAGTATCCTACCGGCGGAGCAGGTACAGGTAATAGTTTAAGTAATCAAGGGGCTTTAGCGCTAAGTGAAGACCGGGATTACTTGTTCGCTATCAATGCCGGCAGTAACGAGGTCTCGGTATTCCGGGCTTATGACGATGGGCTGGAATTGCTGGACCACGCTGCCGAAACCGGCATGACGCCGGTCAGTGTCACAATGCACGGCGATCTGGTTTATGTGGTTAACAGTGGTGATGATTCAATTTTTGGCTATCGTTTTGATCGGGAAAAAGGCAAACTCATGCCCATTACCGGTTCGTATCAAAAATTGGGCGCCACCGGCACCGGGGCTGCGCAAATCAGTTTTGATGAAGACGGCGATATACTGGTGGTAACCGAAAAAGCCATCAATAAAATCATCACCTTCTCGCTAAATGATCAGGGCATTCCGACCGGCAATCATGTCATTGACTCTGCCGGCGCCACGCCTTTCGGTTTCGCTTTCGGTAGACATGACCAATTTTTTGTCTCGGAAGCTGAGGGCGGTGGTGGAAATCCCGGCGCTGCGACGGTTTCTTCTTATAAATTGATTGAAGACGGCTCGGTAAAATTGCTGAGCGGTGCTGTCGCCGCTGATGAAACTGCGGCCTGCTGGCTGGTAACGACACCCAATGGGCATTGGGCTTTCACTGCGGATACGCCGGCTAATGCAATTTCAGCGTTTTCTATCGATATTTGGGGAAATTTGACGCTGGCAAATAAAATGGCCGCCACTGAAAATAATCCTGCCGATTTGGCTATCAGCCCTGATGGCGAAATGCTTTATACGCTGAATACAGGAGATAAAACTATTGGTGAGTACAGCATCAATATGAATGGTGGTTTGAAAAAAGTCCACACAATTACTTCTTTGCCAACCGGCGCTACGGGATTGGTCTTTCGTCATTCAGACGATTACACAATGAATGAGTTGCGATTTAATAACCGTTATTAGGGTTTGCAGATATAGTTAGCTGTGCAGAAGATAGTGAGGCGCATAGTACGCGATTGATGCGCCTCCTATCGTCGGCACATCCTACAAAGTTTAGCCAATCGGCATGCTTTTATTGTTTCAAGCCAAAGCTTATGAAACATTTAATATTGCGTAAAATCCAAATAAATTTGATTAGCGGGTGTTCTTGTCGATAATCTCGGCAATAATAAATTCCGGAGCTAAGCATGACCCTATCGACTAAACAGATACTGGTAATTGAGGACGATCCGGATATCGGCGATATGCTGGAAATTAATCTGCGCGATGAAGGTTATACGGTTGAAGTTGCCGCAGATGGCATAGCCGGTTTAAAGTTGCTAAAAGCGAACCGTTACGATTTATTGGTATTGGATTTAATGCTGCCGGGCATAGATGGACTGGAAATCTGCCGGGAAATGCGGCGGATGGAAGACTATCAGCCTATTGTCATTATTAGTGCTAAAGCCACGGAAACGCAACGGGTGCTGGGCCTGGAACTCGGCGCTGACGATTATCTGACTAAACCCTTTTCAGTTCCGGAACTCATCGCCCGGATTCGGGCGCTGCTGCGCCGGGTTAAGGCCATGCAACGGCAAGCTCAACTGAAAATTGGAATGATAAACAGCGGTGAATTATGTATAGACCCGGCATCGCACGAGGTATCGATTACCGGGCAAAGCATCGCTTTAACGTCAAAGGAATTCGAGTTACTACTGTTTTTCGTTCGTAATCCCGGCAAGGTTTTTACCCGGTTGGCTTTACTGGATCAGGTTTGGGGCTATAGCCATGATGGTTATGAGCATACGGTTAATTCCCATATCAACCGTTTGCGCGGCAAAATAGAACACGATCCGGCTAATCCGGTCTACATCCAAACTGTTTGGGGGGTCGGCTATAAGTTTGCCAGTCCAGTTGGAGGCTAAACCTGATGATAAAGTCTTTTCATAGCCGTATTTCGCTAGCCTATACCGGTTTAATACTAGTGGCGGGCGTGCTGAGTCTATGTCTGGAATGGCTTGTGCTTAGCAAGCACCGGCAACAAATGCAGGACCAGCTTAGTTGGGGTAAACACTCGATTGAAGGTTGGGAAGAACTAGTTTATCACACCATGACTGAAACCGCTTGCGTAGTATTGCTGATTTTGCTGATAGGTTTGGGTGTCTTCGCTATGATTATGCGCAGATTTGATGCTTTGTGCCATAGAATTAGCAGATTAAATCAAATTGAATCGCTTGGCGGCCTACGGAAAGATAGTCATTCCCCGCAAAATACCGACCAAATCGACCAATTGGCGGAAATACTCAGCCATATGGCTGAATTGGTTGCCAGACAAAATCAACGCATTCAGGGACAAGAGCAGCAGAGCCGGGAGTTGGTAGCTAATGTTTCGCATGATTTGCGAACTCCACTGGCCTCCATGCAGGGTTATCTTGAAACCTTGCTTTATAAATCCGGCGAACTTTCAGTTGCGGAACAGCGCCGCTATCTGGAAGTTGCGGTGAGGCAAAGCCGTCGCGCCGGACAAAGGGTTCAAAGCATGTTTGAATTGGCAAAACTGGAAGCAGAGGACACACAAGCAAATTTTGAAGCTTTCTGTTTACAGGAACTTGTGCAGGATGTCGTGCAGAAATTTAAAGCGGATATTACTCTGCCGGATATCGAAATCGTCACCAGCTTTCAGCCGGATATACTGCCGGTGTACGCAGATATCGGCATGATAGAGCGGGTTTTGTCCATATTGATTGACAATGCGCTACGATATACACCCCAAACCGGGTGCATACGGATTAAATTAGAATATAGTGCTATTAAGATATTGGTTTTCGTCAACAATACCGGAACATTTATTCCGGAGGAATATTTGTCAACCTTGTTTGATCGCAACTCGCCTTTACGCTTGGCACCCGGTAAAAACCAAAACGGTTTAGGCTTGTTGATTGCTAATAAAATTATCCAATTGCACGGTAGTAATATCCAGGTATCCAGCGCAGCAGACTCCGGAACAACGTTTTATTTTAAAGTGCCGTCGGCAAAAAAAGACGGCGTGTCATATGGTTAAAGGGAATATACATAGACCCATTATTCATCTATTATTAGCCGGCGATCTAAGAAAATATTTCCGGATGTCGGCACTGTTAATGTTATTTAGCGTTTTCGATTCTCATTCCGCAACATTGGAGGGCAAAATTACCGATGAAACCGGTTTAGGTTTAGCTAACGCGGTAGTGGTAGCCACGCCAATACAAGGCTTATTGCAAAGCTCTCCCACCCAGGCCTTAACAGCGGTGTTGGATCAGCGTAATCGAGAATTTATTCCGCATGTTTTAGTCGTACGAAGCGGAACGTCGGTTAGTTTTCCCAATAATGATAATATCCGTCATCATATTTATTCATTTTCGCCAATAAAACGCTTCGAAGTAAAACTCTACAAGGATATGCCACCTAATCCGATCAAATTCGATATGCCGGGTATTGCAGTTTTAGGTTGTAACATCCACGATTGGATGATCAGCTATATGTTTGTTACAGATTCTCCCTACTTTACCAAAACCGATCAAAATGGCGACTGGTTACTGGATGTGCCGGGTTCAACGTATAAAGTCAGCATTTGGCATCCTTATATGGTTCAGAGCGAAATGTTTGTCTCTGACTCCATGAATGCCAGGCAAGATCAAGTAATTTATTTAAATCAATCGATAGCAATTAAACACAAAGTGCGTAACGGTAAACCACCGGCTAGCCTACAGGCAGAGGTTTATAACGGTGACCCTTAGTTTCCAATCCCGTATCCTGCTGTTTTTTTCATCTTTATTCATCGGCATACAAGTGTTGACATTAATTCCCATCTATTGGGTTTGCCGGGAAAATATCGTCAAGCAGATCGGACAAAATCTGCTGTATGCAGAGAACATTTTTAACCGTTCACTAACAGAACATGGAGAGCGGATGGCTAGCGGGACTCGCGTTCTGGTTGCGGATTTCGGTTTTCGTACCACCATCAGCGATGGCGACCAGGAAACCATTAGTTCGGCTTTGGAAAATCTGACTTATCGTATACGTGGCGAAAGAGGTTTTTATATCGATCTACAAGGTAAAATTGTTGCCGACACCGCCAGTCGTCAATTGGGACAACTCTTTATGTTTCCGGATGCGATAAAGGTGGCGGAAGCTGAGGGGAAGTCAGTGGTGTTTGGGATGTTGGATGGCAAGCTGAGCGAAATATCCGTCGTTCCGGTGTTGGCGCCCTTGCCTATAGGCTGGGTAGGCGTCGCCATTGCAGTCGATCAAAACCTGTTGGAAAGCTTTCAAAATATGTCCACGCTGCCCCCGGATATTTCATTGGTTAAGCTTAGCGGCGGCAAACTGCAAATTTTATCCAGTTCTGTGATAAATCCATCAATGGATTTTTTTCAGCAACGGATTTTTAGCAGGCCATTGACGGACTTTCAATATCCCAGCTTGGTTTTATCCAGCCACGATGCTTTTTTGGTTCTGATCCGACCTCTGGCGCCTGCAAAGGCCGAGCAAGCCATACTGGCTGTGTTGCAAATAAATCTGGCGACAGCTCTCCATCCCTATGTGATTCTGGTTTATGCCGTGCTGGGTTTGTTCATTTTTGGATTGCTGGCGACGTTGATAGGTGCGTATTTGCTCGCCCGGAAGATTGCAGAACCTGTTCGTGCTTTGGCTGGGGCAACGCAGCGGATAATGGATGGACATTTTGACGAGCCTTTGCCAATCACTCGTGACGACGAATTGGGCCGTTTGGCGGAGACTTTTAATTCCGCCAAGCGTATTGCTGCCGAGATGAGCGATTTGAAACAGCAGGATCAACTTCGCCGGGAACTGGTTGCCAGCGTTTCCCACGATCTGCGTACCCCCTTAACGGCCTTGCATGGTTATCTTGAGACCATGCAATTGAGAGCAAACAATTTACCTGAAGAAGAGCGGCAGCGTTTTCTGGCCGTTGCGGTTCGCCAAAGCGAAAAATTAGGGCGTATGGCTCAGGAGTTATTCGAACTTGCCAAGTTAGAATGCGAAGCGACGCGTATCCAGTTCGAGAACTTTAATATTTTGGAGCTTATCCAGGATGTCGCTCAAAAATATGAGATGGCCGCAAAAGTGCGAGGTATCGATCTCCAGGCTAAGCTCGATTGCGAATTTCCGCCGGTATGTGCCGATATAGCCATGATAGAAAGAGTCTTGACCAATTTAATCGATAATGCCTTAAGACACACGCCGTGTGGGGGTAAGGTCAACATAGTGCTGTTCCGCAAGGATAAGCGGATTAGGATATCTGTTTCGGATAATGGCGAGGGCATAGCGCCTGAATATTTGCCCAAATTATTCGAGAGGGATTCACCGCTACGCCATCGGCCGGCTGGAACCAATGCCGGCGGCTTGGGTCTGCTGATTGTCGCCAAGATGGTGGCTCTACACGGTGGTGCTGTCGATGTAAAAAGTACGCTGGGTGCGGGTTCTGAGTTTAGTTTCGATTTAGCGATGGCAATTTAATTTTATATTTGCAATTTGTGGGTCGCGGACTGTCGGCTTGAAATCGGCCAAACCTTCGCAAGAACCTTACCGGCACTAAATATCACAAACCGAAAGTTAAATTGCTAAAGGTATTCATTGAGACTATTCAGGATAAAGCAAAATCCAGATTTGCCGGACATAGTCAACAACATTCTTTTTAGACAAGGTATTGGGTTGTTAGTGTGGATATGTTTTATTAAAAGCTGCATGGCAATTCCCAATAGCGATGAATTTCCTGATATACAACTGCATGGTTTGCTGGACTTACGTTATCTGAATGTCGATGGAGCCAACACATGGCTGGACGGCGGATTAAGTAAATTTAGCTACGGTCATGGCGGTGGCACAAATCTGCTTAACTTCAATCAAGCGGCTTTGGTTTTGCAAAGCCGCTTGGACTGGAGTTGGTCGGGAATCTTAACTGCCAAGTCTTCCGAACGCCAAAACAATCCGATCGATATCAGTGAAGCCATTCTGCTTTTTCGTCCGGTAAGCACTTCGCCATGGCGATTCAGCGGACGAATCGGTGCCTTTTTTCCGCCTGTGTCCATAGAAAATACCGGAATGGCCTGGACTAGTCCTTATACTTTGACGTCTTCAGCCATCAACTCCTGGGTGGGAGAGGAACTGAAGGTGTTTGGCGGCGAAGGTCAACTGAGCTATCAATTGGCAGGCGGCGACAAAATAACTGTTTTCGGGTCAGGATTCGCTAATAATGACACGGCCGGCGTGTTGCTGGCTTGGCGCGGATGGAGTCTGGACGATTATACTGCCACTATCGGCGACAGCTTTGCCATACCAACCGAAACCGGCCTGCTGGAATTATTTCCAAAACAATCGCCAGTTACCCGACCCTTTGTCGAAGTCGATGGCAGGCCTGGTTTTTATGCCGGTTTAAGCGTAGAAAGGCCTGAGTTTGTCAAATTCAGGGCATTATATTACGACAATCGCGGCAATCCCAGTATCGTTAAAAACGGTCAATATGCATGGCATACCCGTTTTGGGAGCTTAGGCTTGAAGATGGATTTAGCCTGGGAAACCGAGTTCATTGCGCAGAGCATGCTGGGGGAAACGCAAATGGGCAATGAAATCCGCAATCTATTTGCGGTTGATACCACATTCTGGGCTGCGTCGGCCTTACTCAGCAAAAAAATGGGGCCGCATCGTTTCAGTATTCGTTACGATTACTTCGGTACCAGTGAAAACGATTTTTTGCCGCAAGATTCAAACATTGAAAATGGATATGCCTGGACCTGTAATTACAACATTACCTTGCTGGAACATCATCAAATTAATTTTGAAATGAGCAATATTTATAGTGATCGGGCATCCCGGTTGAAAATGGGCTTGGCTTCCGCACAGAATCAAATCCTTTGGCAAGTGGCTTACCGGCTATTTTTTTGACGATATTTGTTACGATTGTTTCTCATGATTGCCTTATTATGGTCATTGAATTGCAGTGTATAACCCATATTATTTGCCGTTGTCGTAACCGTTTTCTATTAGGTTTTTAATGCGTTCAAAAGTGCAAAATCGTCCATTGTTTGTCGATAAGGTCTTGTTTTTCTATCTGCTATAATCAACAATATACCTCAAAAAATAAATTCAGGGATATCATAATGTTATGTAAAGAAAGTAACGGCAATTATTTGGACGAAGAGGAATACCTGGCTTCTGAATTGAATTCGGAAATAAAACGCGAATATATCGATGGACAGGTTTATGCCTTGGCAGGCACCGGATACAACCATAATTGCATAGCGGGTAATCTATACGGTGAATTCAGAAACCATCTTAAGGGTACGCCATGCACTACCTTTATGGCTGATATAAAAGTCAGGGTAGGAAAAGATTATGTCTATCCCGATGTGCTGGTGGATTGCGGCAAAGTGTCAGTGAATGGCTTTCTATCTACTTCGCCGGTGATTATTGTCGAAGTAATATCTCAAGCAACCAGAAAAAACGACTGTACAACCAAGTTATTGCGCTATATCAATCTGCATTCATTAAAGGAATATGTTTTGATAGAACAGGATATTGTTTCTGTTCTAGTCATGCGGAAAAACAATAATTGGCTGCCGGAATATCATTTTCTGGGCGATTCCGTGACTTTTGCATCCATTGGTTTGATGTTGACTGTCGAAGAAATCTACGACCGTGTAGACAATATCGAAATGAATGAATTCCGGCAAAAAGCTGTTTGACTTGTCGATGCAATTCCATCGCTTAGATTATGCTCCCCAGTCTAGCAGTCTCCGGCAAGCAACGGCGCTTAGACTGAGATAACGATTTGATACATTGGAAAATAACGTATCCAGCGTACACCCGGAAACACCCAAAAAATTAAGCCGCCTTCAAAATGGCTTCGCCCCTGCCTAGAATTCCGTCCCTTCCGCTTTCTGCAAAAACCCGCATGAGCCTCCCCCGAAGCTGAATAAAGGAAATGGGTAGCCGGGACTTGGGAATCATCAAAGAATCAAGGTTGCAACTCAATTACTCATCAGCCGGCTACCCAAAAAACAGCAATGACCTTACTTACCCTGTAAGTACGAAGCCAACGCAGCGTTGCGGTCTTTATCAACTTGCTGGATGTAAGGGCGGGCTTTTAACAATTCCAGATAGGCCTGAACACCGAGAATATATTCGGCGACCAGATCCTTGCCGTAAATTATCTGGGTGACAGCCGAAATTAGTTGAAAATGCGGCCAGGCGATGACATCAGCCACGCTAAAACGCTCGCCCAGTGCATAGGGGGCGAATTTAATGAGTTTTGCAAGCCCGGCAAGCCCTGTTTCGACTTTGGTTTTAACTTCGTCTTTAGTTTCCTGGGATACCGTTTTGCCGAAAAACGCTTCGCCATAGAGCCGGCGGGCAATCAACTCAACGTTCAATTCCAGATGCTGAACGAATTCGCGGCATTTGGCCCTTTCGAAAACATCGGCCGGATACAGCGGTTTTTCCGGAAAAGCTTCTTCCAGATATTCAAGTATTGCCTGCGATTCGGACAAGTAGCCTTCGGCGGTCTTGATGAACGGTACTTTTCCCAGCGGAGAACGTTTCAACATGGCTTCTTCCTGACTGGGGGCGACCGCTTCTTCGGTGAAAGCTATTTCTTTTTCCAACAACGCCAGTTTGACTTTATTGTAATAGTTGCTGATTGCAAATCCGTAAAGGGTAATCATCGAATTATCTCCATAAATTGATATGAACTTAGTGTGTGTAGACAGGTCTGTCTATTTACATAATACAGACAGGTCTGTACAATTGCAATTTATTTTTTGTTAAATTTTCATGACTCGCAATCTCCAAGAACACATCCTGCAAACCGCTTCCGAACTTTTTTACAGCCAAGGCATAAAAACGACGGGCATTGATGCCATAGTCAAAGCCAGCGGCGTGGCCAAAATGAGTCTGTATAAGTATTTTCCGTCTAAAGATGCCTTAGTATTGGCCCATTTACAAAAAAGCGGCGAAACCATGCAAGCCCGCATCTTAAGCGGCCTTGAAACTAAAGACTGTCAACCCGGCCAAAAATTATTGTTTGTTTTCAAGGTGTTTGAGGAATTCCTGGCAAGCCCGGATTTTCGCGGCTGTCCATTTATCAACGCCGCTGCCGAATTTGCCGCAGAAGCCTGTCCTGTTCAACAGGCTGCTGCGGATTTTTACGATGCATTTTGCAAAATGATGACCGATCTGGCAACACAGGCTAACATTGCCGACCCTGAAATGCTCTCCAAACAATTGGTAACGCTGATTATCGGAGCGGTAGTCAGAGAGCAAGTGCAAAGACATTCCGGTGCGATGCAGTCAGCTTACGCTGCTGCGGAAATTTTGATAGAGAAAAGTTTGGCCGAAACGGGCCGGACTTGAAAGGCTGGGCAAATGGTTTAGCGTTTGTGATTAATGCTTTTAATTGTCGGTCGGCAATTGTCTGGCTAACAAGACTAAGGGGTGAGTAACCTCTCTCCCATCGGCATTGAGAAAAACCGCACAGCCGTAATTGTTGCTGACAACCACATCAGCCTTTGATGCGGCAATGTTCAAGCTTTTCATCTCCTGTAACCGTTTGGCATTTTCGGGGTGGGTGAGCATATAGCTGCCGCCTGCACCGCAACAAATGTGGTTATCGTTTAGCTCCGCAATAGCCAGACCGGGGATTTTTTGCAACAACGCGTAGACTGTTTGCTGATTTTTCAGCACATTACGCTGGCTGCAAGGCTCATGTACCGCAACCCGCAGACTGGAGGGAAGCAGCTTTAGCTGTTCCGGCCAATGATTTAGCAAAAATTCGTTAATATCCAGCAATCGTTGCCGAAATCTCTCTATCGCCTGACTATCCTCAGAACTATATTCGCTTAACATTAATCCGCAACCGCTAGCGGTGTGTATTACTGCATCCACCTCCAGCGCATTAAAAACCGCAATATTCTTATTTATCAGATCTTTGGCAGAGAATCCGTTGTGCTGATGAATCGCGCCGCAGCAACCTTGTTGCGGCGGTACCAGCACCTCATAACCGATGGCATTCAATAATTTGATTGCTGCGGACAAGGTCTCCCGGTCAAAATGTTCGGCAATACAACCGGTGAATAGCGCCACCCGTCCGCGTTTCGCAACCTTGGCCGGATAGTTGACTGCCAAGGGCTGCAATGCAGGTTTTTCCAACATGGCTTCGGCATCCGCCAAACCCGATTTTTTCAACAGACCGGTCAGCCGCAACGGTTTTTGCAATCCCGATTTCAGATATAAAGCCAGTAGCGGCATAAGCCGTGCCCGCCAACGCTTGTTTTCGATAAGCCAAAGAGCCAATTTTGCCAGGCGGTTGGGCGTTTTGTTCAGCCGGGCATTAGCCTGATCGAACAACTGCCCATAGCTCATTCGGCTGGGGCATACCGTTTCGCAAGCCCGGCATTGCAGACAGTTTTCCAAATGCAAGCGTTCTTCATCGCTCACAGGCAGATTTTCAATCAGTAATTTGCTGATGGTGCGGAGGCGGCGGCGCGGGGTTTCTTCGTCGATTTGAAATAGCCGAAAAGTTGGACAGCCACTGACGCATATGCCGCACCGTAGACATTCGGAGGCAGGAGGAATATAGGGGCCATTCGATGTTGTTTCAGATTGCGCTTCATCAAAGGCAAAGTCCATGAAATCGAACATCTTAGCCTTCCATTACCTGCAAATAAGCGCGACGCAATAACTCCATTTCCGCAGGCGGCCTGCCGCGCAGCTCCGGTAAGGTTTTCATCTTGCACTCCAGGTTTGAGAGTAATTTGTGTGGGGGATCAAGCATCATAAAGCGCGCCATATGAATGGTGATAATGCCGCCGGGGGCGTCGATTTGTACACTGAAGCCGGTTTCGGCGCGTAAAATATCGTTATCCAGTTGCAATATTTGATTAATGCCATTCACCAACGCGGCAGGATGAACGCTAATCATGCTAATTTGTGCTTCATCCTCATCCAAGGCAGTCGATAAGGGCGGTAGCGGAGTAGGAAAACAAATGCTGCCATTGGCTTGTTGGGCAAACAGCGTTAAAGCGCTAATATCGCCTTTGTAATAGAGCAACAGCCTGTGACGGTTAAACACGCTAGGAAGTGACGCTAATCAATGGGCGGTACCGGCGGCAGAGTGACTATCCCACAGCGGTTTATAGCTGCTGTCCAGCCGCGACAAACGCGTGTTGACACGTTCCAGCAACTGATAGCCGGGAAAACGGCTTGAGTTCCCGGCGGCATACCAGCTTTGCATATTTTCAGTCAGCAGATTTTTCTCGGCAACACAGTCGGCAATTTGCCGTTTCAACCAGTTCATGCTGGCAGTTGGCGTTAGTTCTGCGACCCGGTAACGCAAACCGTTAGCGAATATCTTTACGCCGCCGCCTTCCGCAACCGTTTGTTGCAAGGCTTTTACATCGCTGATATCCACGCCGGCCAGATAATCGATACCGAACTCGTGCAATTGCGGCAGCCAAGGCATGGTGGGCCCCATTAAAACGGTTTTGGCGCTTGATGCCAGCTCGGCCAGTCGCGGAAAAGTTTTGTTGGGTATGGAGCTAGCGGTCAAGAACACCCAGTCCGCTTGCGGCAGCAGAAATTCGCAAGCCGAATCGGGTAAATCGCAAGCTTTCGGTTGTTTCTCAAGAATGCTAAGCTGCATTTGCTGTTCATAGTGTTCGATACCTGGATAACGGCCGATCACCACCACCTTTTTGTCCTGCAATTGCGGCAGAAAATAATCGAAAACCGCCAGATTCGGGAATCCGAGGTTACTTTCCAGCAAGACCGAATCCGGTAAAGGCCGGCTATTGATACAACAATTGATGGCCGCCATCGCGACTGTAGCTTTGTAAGGTTCCCATTCCAGTATCCAGGCCGCCAAATCGGTAATGGCTTTACCCGACAAAGTGCCGGACCAAGGCAGAGTCCGGGTGCTAAGACCGGGGCTCATAGCCAAACCTGCCGTTAAACCGGCTTTGCTGCGGCAAAACGTCCAGACCAAACCGATCATGATGGAGTCAACTACATCGTCGCTACTGCAATAATCCAAAAGCATTTCGTATAATCGTTTAGGGCTGTTCATAAACTCCTTCATTGCGGCATTTCCAATAATTTGGCTTCTGCCTTGATATTGTCCTCCTTTCCCCAAGCGTTAATCGCCTCTACAAACCGGTTTTTTTTGCTGGGATGCGGTTGCACGACATCGAACTCCGCGTAAAAACTGCCGTCGCCATTAAACCTGATTTGACCGATACGCTGTTTTCCGGCGTTGTACCAAAAGCCGACTAGATCCTGACTTTGCGAATAAGGATCAATGACAATCATAAATTCGGCGTCATTGAATTGCGGCGGTTTCAGACCTACACTTTCCGGCAAAGCCAATTTGCCGATCGCCTGGGCAATACGCTCGCATATGGCCTGCCCGAAGGCCTGTTTTGCCTCGATCTGACGAGTCACATCGCTACTAACCGTCATTCCGGCTCCTCGCTTAATGCTTGCGCCAGTTGCATGACCACTGACCCGCCGGAGCGGTCTTCGGGGTCTAGAATGTTAAGCAGCGCCAAAATTTGCTGAGCTTCTTCCTGGTGTTCCTGGCGTAATTTAATAAACGCCAGCGCTTTTAGGGTATACAGATAAAACAAGGTTATGTCGCTGGCATACATATCCCAGCGACTGGATTCAAGCGCCAGCAGCCGGTAATCACAAGGGAAACCGCCTTGCAGGGAAGATACCTCCAGTCCGGCCAACACCTGTGTTTCCGCCTCCTGTAAGCGGCCTTGATAAAAATAAAATTTATACAAGGCAAAATAGGTTTGCAGGCAGGTGTTATCAAGTTGCTGCGCTTGTTTAAATAGTTGCTCGGCCCGTTGTATATCGGCATGGTTTGCCAGCACCGCAGCTTGCAGCAAATTGTTGACTGCTTCGGGGAGATTAGGGCTAAACAGCACCCTGTCTTCCAGCGTTGTGAGCTTATTCATCGCTACCAGACCTCGGCAGGCACCTTCAAGGCTTCGACCGGTTTTCCGCCCAGCAAATGTTCTTCGATAATGGTTTTAACATCATCCTTACCAACCCGTCCGTACATGATGCCTTCCGGGTAAACCAGCACGCTTGGCCCCATCATACAGGGTCCCATGCATCCTGTGTTGGTCAGGGCAATTTTTTCGAACAAATTTCGGGCTTGAATTTCATTCATGAACTCGTTCATTACCTCTGCGCAGCCGCTACTGGCGCAGGAACCGCGCGGGTGACCCTGAGGCCGGTTTTGAGTACAGACAAAAACGTGTTTGTCGGGTCTTGGCATGGTTTTACTCCTTTATTCAGAAAACTGTTAAAAACCTTTCACGCCGCCAACTTATGTTCATGGGTAAAACACTCTTTCGGACAAACTTTGGAGCATGCCTCGCAACCGATGCAATCCGCCGGGTTTTTTAAAGTCATTACCTGGGTGTTGTCATCATCATCCTCAAAATCGCCATAATCATCTTCAAATTCTTCGGCGCTTAATACATCATCCTTATCCACCAGATCGAAGACATCGCGAGGACATACCTTAAAGCAGCGACCGCAACCTATGCAGGTACGCGGATTTAAATTTGTGACATAAGCGGGCGTCCAGACTGTGCCGCCAAAAGTCGTTCCGGTAATATATTCAGTCATGGCCGCTCCTTACGACGCACCGCCGGTGGCGGCTATAAATTTTTTGTTGGCTTCGTCCCAGGCTTTACAGGCATCGAATGTGGCCTGAGCAATGCCCATCAATTCGCCGTAGGCATCCGGGAGGCGATCTTCGATCAAATCATGCAGTTCCATGGCTTGTTCGCTAGCCAGACGTTTGTTTTTTTTAACATCTTTTTCCAGTTTTTTGAGTTCTTCGTCAGTCATGAATCGACTCCTCTCAAGCTTCAGCGACTTCTTTGTATTGCTCAATCAAACCAACAGCTTTATCGATGATTTGCTCGGTTTTCTCGGCCATTTCTTCCAGACTCGGAAATCCGAAGCGATGCACGTCGCGCAAAATCTTATCCACCACAATCAATTTGCCGACCAAAACAAAAGCACGGCCGAAACCTTCGTGGGTAATATTAATGACAGGTACCGCCAATAATCCTGCCCTTTTCTCGATCAAAGTTGCGATGCTGTTGTAATAGGCTTTTACTCTCGCCAGGGTAATTTCGTCCGGGTCGCCGACGATCGGAATTTCCCGTCTGCGTTCTTTGGTTAAAATTAACGGATCGATAATTTTTTCTTGCGGCCAGCCCTCATAAGTATCGAAGGTATCAAGAGCCCTGAGTTGTTTAAGCAATTCTTTAACAACATCGGAATCCATAAAAGGGTCGCCGGTTTCAACGACTAATGCAGATTGGTTCATAGGATAAATCTCCTTTCGGTTTTGTTAGGATGAGTCAAAATCATATGGCCCATCGTGTTTATTGATTATTCAATTAGAATCCCGGTGTAGATTGTGCCGAGTGATGGCGAAGCGGATAAAACCAAAATTGCGTATCATTCCAGCCAGCCCTCAGTCTCCATCTCATCAAACCGTTTCGGATCAGGGCCTTTAGTCTGGCTAATTGCCTTAGCAAGCCAGCTGGACGGTCCCGATTTCATCTCGTTCTGCAAATCCGCGATTAAACGGGCGATGGTACTGCCCTCATGGACTTTGATCGGCTGAATACCCTGGCTGACAATTTGTTTGATGGCCGAAGCGCCGACAGCCTGACAATAAACCGCCGCGCAACCTTCCAGCAGTTGTATTTTTACCGACAATTTATCTTCGTTACCGTCCTGGGATAGTTGGCCGAACTGAGCGGCTTCCAGCATTTCCGAGTTTTCAGGATCGACTGCATAAATCGCAAAGCATTGAGCTGAACCGAAATGCTGGTCAACATGTAGCATATCGCTGGTGGCGAAAGCGACTTTGATCGCGGTTTCCATAGGCATCCTCTGTTCGTTGCTATGCACCACGTGCATGCGGCGTGTTAATGACATGTCGGCGAGCAGGTTTTACGTTCGGCCTCGGGCTTTTGCGCATAGAGCGAGTGATAGACCTCTATCTCTTCATGCGCAAAATTAATCACCAGATTAGCCAGATCGAACAAAGCTTGCCGGGTTCCGCGGTAGCCTATCCAGGTTTTTTGATAACCGCCGATAATATCGAACAGCGGAAAACCAGCCCGCAGGATCGGTATCCCCAAACGTTCGGCACTGTCGACAGCGTGGGAATTACCGATCAGCAACTGTGCCTTGCCTTGCTTGGCCATCATTTCCAGATCTTCCAGATCGCCGATTTTGATGCTATCTACCGGAGCAGTTGCCAAAACGGGGGTATTGGCAGCGCTCACCGCTGCTACCACTTCGGCACCCATGCCATTCAGCAAATGAATAAAAGCGTTAAGTTGATCGGGATCGGCAGCGACCGCAACCCGTAATTGACCCAGCATAAAATGCGTATCCAGCATGGCATCCTGTAATTGCGAACGCTGACGTTCGATAATCGCCGGGACTGGCTGTTCGCTAATTTCCGCCAGCGCCGCAATCAAAGCGTCGTTAGCCTGCAAACCGTACAAATGATCGAATTGTTCAACTCGGTACACCTGTTCTTTCCTGCAACAGCTCGCCGGCTTTTTGCAGTGATGCACCGATGACCAGCGTGGCTTTGGCTTCGCCTAAAGTCAGCACTTCCGAAATCAATGTACCGCCTATGGTCACCGGCGAAAACTCGTCTTCGGTAAGACTGCCGTCCAAAGACTCGGAAATATCCGGCAATAGCACCGGACGCAGATTGAATAGCTCTATCAGGTTACGCAAGGCTTCCAGGTCGCCCGGCGTCAACATGGGACTCACCAAAACATTGACCTGACGTTGACGATTGCCCGGCTTGGTGCCGGCCGTTGCAGCATCCGGCACCAAGGCATTCAGCAATTCGTAAACGGCTGCGGCGTAACCGGTTTCCACGCAACCGGTAAAATCCGGCGTATTAACCGCCACGACGGCTACATGATCGTATTGAGGATATCTTTCCCGGAATTCGCGAACATTGCGTTGTACATCCGTGCCCTGAGTTTCGGCCAGACCGGTAGTCAGCACCATAATCAAGGCCGGATTGGATTTTTCGGCTATAGCCTTAATACCTTCGATCACATTTTCATCCGCGCCCATTACCGAACTACTCTGATCCATAGCCGTGGTTTGCAGCGGAATCGGTTCGCGAAAATGCCGGACAAAAAATACCTTGGCAAACGCCGTGCAACCTTGCGAACCGTGCAGCATCGGCATAGCCCGGTCAAAGCCCAAACAGGCCAGCGAACCGCCCATAGGCTGACTAGCCTTCAGCGGGTTAACCGACATGGCTTTGTTTCGTTTCAGTATCTCGGCCATGTCACGCCACCTGTAATTGCAGGGATTCGTCAGCTTGCTCAAGGACCGGCGCTTTTAGCTTGGCAGCCTGCCACGGTGCCGGAGCCCGAACTGCAGACCACACCGGACTCTCCATCGTCAAAGCCAGTTGCCGCACCAATTCCAGCATGCCCTGATAACCTTCATAACCGAATTCGCGTTCCTGATTAATATCCAGGAAGGGTATTCGCGCTTTCAGAGCGGTATACATATTCCGGCCCCCGGCGATGAGAATATCGGCTTTATAATCTCTAACGATTTTCAGCAAGGCTTTCGGACTACCGTCTTCTATCATCAGGGTATCTTCGCCCATCAACTCGCGTATCCGCGCCTTATCTTCCTCGGTGGATTTCTTGGTGCCGGTGGCAACCACCACCATTCCCAAATCCTGCAAGGCGGAAATTACGGACCAGCTTTTTACACCGCCGGTAAACAATAAAACCCGTTTGCCTTTCAAGCGTTGCTTCCAAGGCTCCAATGCTGCTCGGATGCGAGCTTCTTCGCGGGCAATAATTGCTTCGGTGCGTTTGATCAGATCGGGATCATTAATCACCCGGGCAAAATCGCGCAGAGCCTGGCTGGTATCGGTAATGCCATAAAAACTGCCTTCGAACCAGGGCGTACCGTATTGTTTTTGCAAACGGCGGGCGACATTCACCATCGCTTTGGAACATACCATCATGTTCACTTCAGCCTTGTGCATAGTTTGAACTTCGCGGAAACGGGCATCGCCGGATAGTGTACACAACACCCTCAGCCCCATTTCATCCAATAGCGGCAGCACATGCCAGAATTCACCGGCAATATTGTATTCGCCCACCAGATTGACATCGTGCACCTTTATGCCGAGCCGTTCCGAGCCAGGCGGTAAGGGATCGGGATCGCGGGTGCCGATGACGTGATTAACCATGGCATCGCCGGCAATGCGGTTACCCAGATTTTTGGTGCCGTAAAAACCGGCGCAGTCGATAGGCACTACTGGTACTCCCCAGCGTTCGGCTGCCGATTTGCAAATAGCATTAATGTCGTCGCCCACCAAGGCCGGAACGCAGGTATTATAAATAAATACCGCAGGCGGATGGAAACTGTCGATGGCTTGTTTAATGGAATGAAACAACCGCTTTTCGCTACGCCCCATCACCACATCCTGTTCGGTAAGATCGGTGGTCATACCGGTTCGATACAACTCTGAACCGGAAGATCGGGTACCGCGGTTATCCCAGGAGCTCCCTGCACACGCAATCGGCCCGTGGACAATATGCGCCACATCGGCAATCGGTAACAAAGCAATCTGCGCGCCATCGAAAGCGCAACCGCCCGCCGCTGAACCGGGTTTGGGCTTGGAGCAGCCGGACTTTTCCTTCTTGTTATGCTCGCAAGCCGGTTCGTCTAACAGTTGTGCAATATCTTTGCTCGATTTCATGGCAACACCTCGGTTTTTGTAAAACACAAAGCAACCGGTGTGCCATTTGTTAAGGTTCTGATTTTTATTGAGTTTGTTGATGTTTTATTTGTAGGGAATGCTACAAAGTGTGGTTTGAGGGATGGGTTGGGACTACAAAGCGATGTATGCTCGATAACGCTTAAACCAGATTTGGTATGGGCTGCTAAAAAAGGTAGGGGATAAGCCGGTAACGCACTTTTAGCATATATTCACGATAGGCAGGATCAAGGGCAAGATGTTTTTCTTCCCTGAAAATTCTTATGCAAAAAAACATCATCGTTATCAAAAAAATAACAGTGTTCTCAAGCGTCGTGTTCGTCAACACATAGCAGCTAAATACCACACAATAACTGCAATAGAGCGGATGGCGTACCAGCCGGTACATCAAGTTCGTCTTGATTTCCCGTTTTGCAGCAACCATTGCAAAGCTGCGATTAAGAGACAAAATGCTTAATATCATTAAAAAAGCCCCGGCAATCATAATGAACTTTGCCGGCGGAAATATTCCCCACGGCGCAGGCCGAAAAAATAGCGGTAAAAAAGATGCGACTGTGGCAGCTATCCAGTCTAGCGGATGGACTGAAATGGTCTGCGGCCTGCTTCGAAAAATAAAGAAAACCACAATCAATGTTTCAGAGATGCAAAGCAATAATGGCGACAATTCATAGCTTTTTAAAAATGCCAACATTTGGGAATAAGCAAACAGCGACCAAATAAAGGCAAGAAAAACGCTGCTGAGGATATGCGCAACTCTGGATTTCAATATTTCCGATAATCTATACATATAATGAATCCGGAGCGCCAGGAATTATTGCTGTTGTTGCCCATTGGGTTGTCCTGCAAGCCGGAAGGTTAATAGGCTTAACGCTAATCCTGCTAGGATGTCCACAAGGTAGTATCCGTTCACGGTGAATGTCGGCAGCGCCAGGATCAAATCCAATAAAACCGCAAAAGGGAAAAACAGGAAATGAACGTAGAGTATAAGGCAAGAGAATTGCAAGAGCTATGTGTTATGAGAGAAATCTAATCAAACCCTGTAGATGAGATAGGTTGATTCTATCCATACTTCTATCATGTAGCGGATCGAAATATGGATACTGACTAATCGCCGGACTCGAAAAATTGGTAGACAAGCAAAAAATGGCTTCATAAACATGAATCCAGCATGTTCGTGTGGACAATAAAACTAAAGCTTAAGCGACCCAGGCTCTTGCCGCCCCGGTATTGACGGTATCAGACGCTACCGATGTCGTCTGTAAAAAGTGAATTTAAGCATTTTATTTAAATTGTCATAATGGACATATATTTTATATCCACCTAACTTACCAAGCACACCACTTCAAACGAGAGGCTATTCATGATGATGCTATTAATTTTCGTTATCGGGGCTGTTTGGTTTTTCGTGCTTACGTTTAAAACCGACAAACGCTGGGCACAGCTCATAAGCTATCTGCTCTCAGGTATTTGTGTTCTGCTAGGCTTAACTTCTTTATGGTGGTGGAAGTGATTTTATTCAAGCGAAAAAAATCGCTCGGTAGTCGAAGGTTGCTGACTTAGTATTATTATTGTTTCGTATTGATGGACTCTGTTTTAGGGGGGGGGACGCAAAATCCTGGGTGAGTTGTTCTAAGTTGTGCGGCTTTACATACTCCAAAGACATCTTTAATACGGCCTGTCCGTGCCGCTAGTTTTCTTTTAAAAACTCAATCACCTGTTCACTATCCGGCACCGTTACCGAGCGCTATATAACCCTCCATTTTGTGTTAGTAAAATAACAGTCCTTACAATGAATGTTGTTAATGCTACCATCCAAAAATCCGAAAAATTAAGTTATTTTTATTTAAATTCAATTGGTTACGGACATTAAAATTTCTGGCACGACCATTGCAACCCTCTTGTTGCTATCAACAAAAACGCTTGTTCAAGAGGAGAAAAATCATGGCATTACGTCAATGTGCTATTTACGGTAAAGGTGGTATCGGTAAATCGACCACTACCCAAAATTTGGTTGCTGCTTTAGCAGAAGCCGGTAAAAAAGTAATGATTGTCGGCTGCGATCCAAAAGCCGATTCTACCCGTTTAATTCTACATGCAAAAGCGCAAAACTCAATCATGCAAATGGCAGCTGATGCCGGTAGCGTAGAAGATTTAGAGTTGGAAGATGTATTGAAAGTCGGTTACCGCGATGTCAAATGCGTTGAATCCGGCGGCCCAGAGCCAGGAGTTGGTTGCGCAGGCCGTGGTGTTATCACTGCGATTAACTTCCTGGAAGAGGAAGGCGCCTATACCGACGATTTGGACTTCGTATTTTACGATGTACTGGGTGACGTTGTGTGCGGCGGTTTCGCGATGCCTATCCGCGAAAACAAAGCGCAAGAAATTTACATCGTTTGCTCAGGCGAAATGATGGCGATGTATGCAGCCAATAACATTGCCAAAGGTATCGTTAAATACGCTAACTCAGGCAGCGTTCGTTTGGCGGGCTTGATCTGCAACTCACGCCAAACAGCCCGTGAAGACGAGCTGATCATGGAACTGGCAAAACAAATGGGCACACAAATGATCCATTTCGTGCCACGCGACAACGTCGTTCAACGTGCAGAAATTCGCCGTATGACCGTTATCGAATATGAGCCTGCCGCTAAACAAGCCGATGAATATCGTGCTTTAGCGCAAAAAGTCATGCATAACAAAAACCTGGTCATTCCAACTCCTATCACTATGGACGAGTTGGAAGAACTGCTGATGAATTTCGGCCTGATGGATGCAGAAGACGAATCAGTCATCGGCAAAACTGCGGCCGACGCTTAATAAGATTGTGTATGGTGGGCACAGCTCTTGTGCCCATCGTGCTTACCCCTTTTCCTAAATCTGGTTTAGTCGGGAGATTACCCGCGACCACAGGAGGATTACATCATGGCAGCCATGACAAAAGAAGAGACCGAAGCGCTGATACAGGAAGTGCTGGAAGTCTACCCCGAAAAAGCCAAAAAAGATCGCGCCAAACATTTGGCCGTCAACGATCAAAGCCTGGATAAGGCAAATAAATGTATTACTTCAAACCGTAAATCCCTGCCAGGCACGATGACCATCCGCGGTTGCGCTTATGCCGGTTCGAAAGGGGTGGTTTGGGGTCCGATCAAGGATATGATCCATATTTCGCACGGCCCGGTCGGCTGCGGCCAGTATTCCCGCGCCGGCCGCCGTAACTATTACGTTGGCACCACAGGCGTTAATACCTTCGGCACCATGAACTTTACTTCCGATTTTACCGAAAAAGACATCGTTTTCGGCGGCGACAAAAAACTTGCCAAGATTATCGACGAGATCGAAGTATTGTTCCCTTTGAATAAAGGTATTTCAATTCAATCAGAATGCCCTATCGGTTTGATCGGCGACGATATCGAAGCGGTGGCTAAAATTAAAAATAAAGAACACGGCAAAACTATCGTGCCGGTACGTTGCGAAGGTTTCCGCGGTGTTTCGCAATCACTGGGCCATCATATTGCCAATGACGCGATTCGCGATTGGGTTCTGGAAAATCGCGACGGCGACGACAGCTTCCCAACCACGCCTTATGATGTCGCTGTAATTGGCGACTACAACATCGGCGGCGATGCCTGGGCTTCACGGACTTTGCTGGAAGAAATGGGTTTGCGCGTGGTCGCACAATGGTCCGGCGACGGCACCATCGCCGAAATCGAAAAAACCCCAAAAGTTAAGCTGAACCTGATCCATTGCTATCGTTCCATGAACTATATTGCCCGGCACATGGAAGAAAAGTACAGCATCCCCTGGATCGAGTACAACTTCTTCGGCCCGACCAAAATCGCAGAGTCCTTGCGCAGAATCGCGACCTTTTTTGATGACAATATCAAAGAAGGCGCAGAACGCGTCATCAAACGTTACGAAGCCGAGTACAACGCAGTCATCGATAAATATAAACCGCGTCTGCAAGGCAAACGCGTGATGTTGTATATCGGCGGTTTGCGTCCACGCCATGTTATCGGTGCCTATGAAGACTTGGGTATGGAAGTCGTCGGAACCGGCTATGAATTCGGTCACAACGACGATTACGACCGGACCATCAAAGAAATGGGTAACGCTACCCTGCTGTACGATGATGTAACCGGCTACGAATTCGAAGAATTCGTGAAAAAAGTCCAGCCTGACCTGGTCGGTTCCGGCGTTAAAGAAAAATATATTTTCCAGAAAATGGGCGTGCCGTTCCGGCAAATGCACTCCTGGGATTATTCAGGCCCTTATCACGGCTACGACGGCTTTGCCATTTTTGCCCGCGATATGGATATGACTATCAACAATCCATGCTGGAAAAATATCAAAGCGCCCTGGAAAACCGAGGTGGCTAGCAGCGAGCCAGTGAAAGCGGTCGCGTAATAGCAGGTCCGGCGCCGGTATAAGGCCTTGCCTGTCCGGTGCCTGCCATTTAATCAATGCAATCGGGTTTCCGGCAAGATAACCCGAAATTATGCCTTTCCTTAATACGTAGTCCACAGATTAGTGGCGCGTCAGGAGATTATCATGAGCCAACAAGTCGACAATATACAACCCAGTTATCCGTTATTCCGCACCGATGAATATAAGGACAATCTGGCTAACAAACGTGAGTTATACGAAGAACGGCATCCGCAAGAAACCATAGACGAGGTTTTCCAGTGGACCACCAGCAAGGAATATCAGGAGCTGAACTTTAACCGCGAGGCTCTGACTGTTAATCCGGCCAAAGCCTGTCAACCGCTGGGTGCTGTGCTCTGCGCACTGGGTTTTGAAAAAACCATGCCTTATGTCCATGGTTCCCAAGGTTGCGTCGCGTATTTCCGTACTTATTTTAACCGGCATTTTAAAGAACCTATTTCCTGCGTTTCCGATTCGATGACCGAAGACGCGGCAGTATTCGGCGGGCAAAAAAATATGTTTGCCGGTCTGGAAAACGCCAAAGCGCTGTATAAACCAGCCATGATTGCGGTATCTACCACCTGTATGGCGGAAGTTATCGGCGACGACTTGAATGCGTTTATCAATAATGCCAAAAAAGAAGGACATATCGATCAGGATTATCCGGTGCCTTACGCCCATACCCCAAGCTTTGTCGGTAGTCATACCACCGGCTGGGACAATATGTTCGAAGGTATTGCCCGCTATTTCACTTTAAATTTCATGGAAGGCAAAGAAGTCGGTTCCAACGGCAAAGTCAATTTTGTCCCCGGTTTTGAAACCTATCTGGGTAACTTTCGAGTTATTCATCGCATGATGAAGGAAATGGGCGTGGATTACACGCTGCTCAGCGACCCTACCGAAGTGCTGGATACCCCTGCCGACGGTGAGTTCCGTATGTACGCAGGCGGTACTACCATGGACGAAGTCAAGGATGCTCCGAACGCCATTGATACGGTGTTGCTGCAACCCTGGCAATTGGAAAAAACCAAGAAGTATGTGCAAACCACCTGGAAACATGATGTGCCGAAACTGGAAATTCCGATGGGTTTGGAATGGACGGACAAATTATTGATGAAAGTCTCGGAAATCACCGGCAAACCGATTCCCAGATCCCTTGAAGTTGAACGCGGACGTCTGGTGGATATGATGACCGACTCCCACGCCTGGTTGCATGCTAAAAAATTCGCATTGTACGGCGATGCCGATTTTGCCTTGGGCATGACCAAGTTCTTGCTGGAGTTGGGCGTGGAGGTGACCGATGTACTGGTCAATAGCGCCAACAAACGCTGGAAAAAAGCTTGCGAGGAGTTGCTGAAAGCATCGCCTTACGGTCAAAATGCCACTGTTCATGTCGGTAAAGATCTCTGGCATTTCCGCTCGCTGATGTTTACCAACAAACCGGATTTCATGATCGGTAACTCTTACGGTAAATTCATCCAGCGCGATACTCTGTATAAAGGTAAAGAATTCGAAGTGCCATTGATCCGCATCGGATTCCCGATCTTCGACCGTCACCATCTGCATCGTATGACGACTTTGGGGTATGAAGGCGGAATGTATATACTGACTACCCTGGTGAATACGGTACTGGAGCATTTGGACAACGATACCAGAGGCATGGGCACAACAGACTATAACTACGATTTGGTTCGTTAGTTGTCAGCTTTAGGGGTGGGCATTATGCCCGCCCTATTTTTAATTTGGAGAAAAATTATGCCCAGCGTGATGTTAAGAAAACGGGAAGACGGCAAGCTGTTGTTTTACGTTGCCAAAAAAGATTTAGAAGAGACTATCGAGTCGCTTGAGTTCGACAGCCCGGATAAATGGGGTGGAGAAGTTGTTTTAGGCGATGGCTCCCGGTATTTTTTTGATTTGCTGGATTCTCCACCCAAGCTTCCCCTTACTCTGCAAGCAAAACGTTTATAAATAAGGAGGCCGTTATGGCTCTATATATTGTTGCCGAAGAATGTATTTCCTGCGGTGATTGTAAGCCGGTCTGTCCGACCGATTCCATCAAGGAAGGACCGGTAGTTTTTGAAATCAACAAGAAAACCTGTACTGAATGCAATGGCGATTTCGATGTACCGCAATGCGTCAAGGTTTGTCCGATTGATAACTGTATTTTGCCTTTGGCCGCTTAAAACATTTGCAGTGCAAAGAGCATTCGGGTAATTCAAGCTGGGTGCGAGGTTATTTCGTACGCCCTTGGCTTGGTTGCCCGATACTTTGATTCACCGGCTATGTACAAGCAATAGTGGATACCAGGTATCCAAGAAAAGCATGTTGGTTTAATACAGGAACAAGCATCATGATCAATCCGGAATTACTGAAAAGCATTGCCACAAGAATTACCGAACTGCCTTTGAATGAAACGTTGGTCGGTGAAGTGAGACGCGAATATCCAGGTATTCATTTTACTTACTGCATGGAAGATGACATACCCAATCACGAACCGTTGCTGACCTTTCCGGGATTTAATCTCTATCTGGTTGACGGGCGGGAACATTGCCTTTGTCTGACACGTAATTACGAACATGCTACCGGTATTGTTATTGCAGAAGTCATAGAAGACTAGAGGTTCAGGCATGTCCGAGCAGCAAGAGCCTGTGTCCCTACCGATTGCGGACTGTAGTCTTTGCCCGTTTCGCGCTAAAACATTGCTGATGGGTCGCTGTATGCCGGGCGATACCTGCGTGTTTGTCGAAAGCGGACGGCAAATTGACCGCTTCTTTCGCATTAATCCCGCTTATGCAGTCAATTACCTGCACGACAAATTCTGGGAAAGAAGAGCGATAGCCGTACGCTATGCGCCGCTAAAATCTCTGCCCGAATTGATTAACGATGAAGACGAAGTCGTAAGACGTGCGGTAGCCTATCGATTACCAATCCAACAATTGCAAAGCCTGATAAACGATCCCGATCGGGAAGTGCGCATGACGGTTGCCGACCGTATTGATCCGCAATATCTGGAACAACTGGCAGACGATGAGGACTACATCGTGCGGCTGATGATTGCCAGACGTCTTCCAGCCGGACGGCTGTTCCGCTTTATCAAGGATGAAGATATACAGGTGCGTAAATGCGTTGCCGAACGCTTACCTGAAGTAAGCCTTGGACTAATGGCGAATGATGCAGCGGCAGATGTGCGCCGCATCGTCGCCGAACGCGTGGCGGATGAAGATGCTGTGTTATTGCTAAACGATAGCGACTGGGTGGTACGGTATACCGCTGCTTTAAAGGTTGACCTTGAAAATCTGATATTATTGATTGACGACCCCGAACCCGATGTGCGCGAAGTCGTCCGACAGCGCCTCAATTCTAAAACACCTACGGATGCCGATCATGACTGACCCGCAACTCATCCTAGCCGGACAAGCCATAACCGATTGCTGTAAAAAAATCATTCCCGGTCAAAATGACGATCTATTGCTGGAGAAATTGCAGAAGCTAATACCCGATTTTATAATCCGTCTGGCGTACACCGGAGACGAATGGTACCGTCTGGGCGGTGTGGTCGATTTGAACGGTAAGCACATTGCCGGCGACTTGATCGAATGGGTGGAACGCACCTTTCTAGAATGCGGACAAAACCTGCAAACCTTGATCGACTACACGCTGGAGCAACAATTGATTGCCACCAAGCAAACCGGCAAAACCTTATGTTTTGTGGTGCAAACCGGTAACCGTGCCGAAGACTTTACTCTGATCGAAATCGACAAAACCCATGAAGTTACAGATCGTATGCTGGTCGATGAGAATCATCCGCCGGAGGATCTGGAAGAATTTATCGATCCGTTGCAACCCTTTTGTATAGAAAGCTTTAGCTTGGGTCATTCGCGCTATACCTACCGCCGCAAAACCGATGTCAAGCTGTTCATGGAAGTCATCAACGAGTATCATCCGGTCGAACATCCCGTCCAGCGTTTTATGGACGATTGGAACCGCAGCAGTGCCGGTCAAAAATTCCGGATGTCCGAAGACTGGATCATCAGACCTTACCGCCACACAGGCCGCTTTGGCGAACAAATTGTCAATGTGGAAATCATCAATGTCCACAAGAATAACTTGCCGCATCTGGAAGATTTTGCCGGAAAAAAAGGCACTGCACTCAGTAACATCCTAACGAGATTCGACCGCCAGGCAGGTTACCCGTTTGCCTGGTTTTTTTATATGGTGAAAGGCAAACTGGTTTCCACTCACAGCGCAGAATCGGTCTACCGTGATATATCCAACGATTTCGCCTATTTGCCCGAACGCGATGAAGCCGTTTTAAGAGACTGGATTGCCCAGCCTTATAATATATAAAGTATAAACTGAAACTTTCAACGTTCTCCACATTCGGGGTTTTCCACAAATGCACTTCGATTAAAAAAAGTATGTTGGGCTGGCGATAGCACAGCCCAATATAACGGCTGGATTTTAGTGAGCCTGGACCGCATGGGGATTTTGCAGTACAAATAACCGCCTCTACGCCGCGACATTTGCCGAAAATCCACACATGAAAACCCAACATACCGCAATTTACAATGCGATTGCTAGATTCCGGTAAAAACTGACAAAACTTGTCAATAACTGACGCGATTTATCATTCAAGTAATCGCATATTTGATAATTTTTCACATATATTTAAATTTTGACAGTCAGTTTCTTGAGATTTGCCTTCTAAAACCGGTGATTCAGGTCTCTGGCTCTTTATATTCCGGGACAGGTTGGAAAAAACACAACGAATTGGTTTATTTCAACCAGTCTGATAGTGAAAGTGTGTACCAGTTCATGGTTGTTAAATATAAGGCATTGAATATATTATAGTAATAATAAAGTGGCATACTAATGGCTTTAATATATTCAGAAATCACTTATATTTAAGAGGTAACAGAGATGAACAAATCAAACAATTTCTATAGAGATGTAACCGTTGGTGTTTTGTTTATATCCGGAGTGCTCGGATTCATTTCAGGCGAGTTTATTCTCTCGACAGCCTTTTTCTTTGTAGCGTCGGTGATCAGCAATATCAATTTCGCTGGAGAAGCCGCTATTCAAAGATGAATTTTTTATGGTCCCGCGTTGTTAAGGCAGTTACTCCTGAGCTGCTAACTCCATAGCCTCTACTTCATGCTCCGGGTAGGGGCTTTTTTTATTTCGGGCGAAATAGAGGTTATATGAATAGTTCAGAAAACCAAACGCGACGTGAATGTTTTGCAGCACCCCAGTTGTTTAAAGCCTTGCCGGTTGGTTGGTGCTTAGTGATATGCCGATGCTAGGATAGGAGCAGCATCAATTGCGGTTGATACGCTTCGCGGTCGCTCAACAAAACCTATAGGGCTGAAGAGTCGCCGGTAGATAACAGCCCGAACTTCAATAGCACTTTCAGACCACCTAGCACTGATTTGGAAAAGGAGATTTCAGCAGAATGTAAACTGACAATGCGCAACACGATAGATAAACCCAGACCGCTGCCTTCCACCTTGCCTGCTGTATCAACACCCCGGTAAAACCGCTGGGTGATACGTTGAAAATCTTTATCCGCGACACCTGGCCCGCTATCTTCAACTGTCAGCCATATCTGATTTTTCAGGTTTCGAAACTTGATTTTGACCCGGCCGCCGACGGGTGAATATTTAATGGCGTTATCCAGCAGATTGCGTATCAATATCGCAAATAGTTGCGGATTGGCATCGATAATCAAACCGTCTTTACCTAAAAGTTCAATGTCCATCTGTTTTTCGTGTGAGACATGATCCATTTCGGCGATAACAGCAATCATCGCCTGATTGACATCGACCGGTTGTTTATTAATGGCAGCATCATTTTGTTGTAATCTGGATAAAGTTAGCAGTTGCTGCACCAAGTGAGTCATGCGCGATACTGCGTGCTGGGCTTGCTGAAGTGCCTGGTTGCGCACATTCGGGTCATCGGTTTTTTGTGCAACTTGGACTTGAGCCAACAAGCCTGCCAGCGGTGTACGCAGTTCGTGGGAGGCATCGCCGCTAAAGTTGCGTTCGTTCGCAAAAGCCTGTTCCAACATGGCAAACAGGCTGTTGATCTGATTGACCACCGGCAACATTTCATCCGGTTGATTTTCAGCCGACAGCGGATGCAGAAGCCCGGCTTCACGACTAGCAAGCTGCTCTTTTAAATGGTTGATAGGCGATAAGGTCCGGCTGACGATAATCCAGATAATGATGCCCAGCATGGGTAAAGCAATCAGAAAACTGAGCATTTGTTCGCCGGCGATAGTTCCGCCAATTGCTGGCGAATATCGTCGCGTTGCCCGACATGGATCACATAGTCACCGTTTACGGTACTTAGACTGAAAACATGCCATAACTGATCATGGATCAGGGTTTCGCTGTAGCCGTTACGAGTCAGGGATAGAGCAAATTCAGGTGCGCTCTCGGATCTTAATACCAGACCCTCTTTTACTGAGCTTAATTGAAAGGCGATTTTTCTTTCGTATTTATGCCCGAGAATCGGTAAGTCGAATAACTCCGGCGATTTGTCATGCTCCCAAAGCTTCGTGAGAGCTTTTTGCTGCAACATGTTGCCGACAAAGGCTTGAACGACCCGCGCAGATTGCGCCAGTTCAGCATTGAACAGTTCGGCGATTTCGTCGCGGGTGGATTTATAGCTGATATAAGCTGTTATACCCCAAACCAGCAATACCGAAGTTAGCAAGAACAACAATAACTGCTTTTTGAGCGAGCGCGGTACCAGCCGCAAACCTGATGCCATTAGTTTTCGTCAATGATGTAACCGACGCCGCGTATGGTTCGAATCAAATTGGCATCCAATTTTTTGCGGAGATGGTGGATATGCACTTTAACCGCATTGCTTTCTACCTCCGAACCCCAGGCATATAAGGTTTCCTCCAGCCTGGCCCGTGAACTGACTTGACCGATATGACTGATCAAAAAGCTTAGGATTTCAAATTCCTTTTGCGATAACTCGATAGCCTTCTCCTGATAAAATACCTGATGAGAGGCCGGGTTGACCCGCACCCCCTTATGCTCCAAAATCGGCAAGCTGCGACTATCCTGACGTCGAGCCAAGGCCCGAAGCCGGGCGCAAATTTCAGCCAGATCGCAGGGCTTTGACACAAAATCATCAGCACCGCTATCCAAACCGGCAACACGCTCCGGTACGCCGTCGCGGGCAGTCAAGAGTAAAACCGGGGTCATGTCCTTGCGTTTGCGCATGGCTTTTAACACACTCATGCCGTCCAGACGCGGAAGACCCAAATCAAGCACCACTAAGTCGAACTTATTGAGCTTAAGCGCCTCATCAGCCTGCATTCCGTCAGTTAGCCAATCGACTGCGTAACCTTCCATTGATAAGCCTGCTTTAAGGCCGTCGCCTAAAATGGTGTCATCTTCTACTAATAATAAACGCATCGGGTGTTATCCAGTTTTATCGAAATCGATTCGGCTCTAGCCTTATTCGCATTTTTCCACTTCAAATACAGTTCCATGAGCCGAAAGTATCTTGACTTTGCTGCCGATGGCGCAATCCGCTCCCTGCACTTTCCAGAGCGTAAAAGATCAGTCCTGTAGGATGAGCTAAGCGGGAGCGAAGCGCATAAGGCGTGATTGATGCGCTTCCTGTGTAGCCTTCACATCTTACAAGCTTTCCTGATCCAGGCTGACTTACTGTATTTTATTATAAATCAGAAGTATAAGTATTTTGATAGAAGTGTTTGTGGAACTTTTTAAAGTTTTGCCCACAAGAACTTATAAAATTGTCTGATAATTTTTTGCTTGAAACCAGCATTTTTCAAATGCGGAGGTAAACGCTTTCAACGAACTTGTTATTTGGTCTCTGTGGACATAAATCCAGCAACGATGGGCGTAGTATTTTTGAAAGTACTCACCACATCCGCCGCATTTTCAATACCCAGATAGTATTTGTCGCCATTTCCATTTGTCAGAGCCAATATGTCGGGGCTGGAGAATTTTGCGATTTGGGGTTGGTAGTAGCTCATAATGTCGCCATAGGTATTTGCAATGCCGTAACCATTGGCATAGGGGTAGGCGCCTTTTATGCCGGCGCTATCGGCGACATCGTGAACCGCGCCCCAGGTATGACCAATCTCATGAGCAAAGGTGGTGCCTGCGCAAGCGGCTTTTGTATCATGACCGTCACCAACTACTGCGTAAGCATTGCCGGCTGAAAGTTTACTGCCATTCAAGCCATTTATCCAGGCAACACCGCAAATCATGCCTTGCGTTTCTGAGTTGAAAGGCCGCATATAAACCACTACATCGGCGGCATACTTGCTTCTTAAGGTATTGACGCCATTAAATTTGCCTAGGTTGCCGGTCAGATCTGTGAGCGCCGTGGCATCGGTTGCAGTAGCGGAGTAAGTCACGGATTGGGTATGGACGACTCGAATCGCCAGATTCTTTAGGCCGCTATCAATATAAGTCTGATTCGCGATAGCTTCTACATTGTTAATCCGAGTTGCCGCATAAGCCAACGTCGAGTCGTAAAGTACCATGATATCAACCACTATTGGCGAAGCTGCATTGCCGGTAGCCGCTGGGGTAGCCGGTACAGAGGCAGCATTCGTCGTGGTCGTTAGTGTTGCATCATCTGCAACAGAGGGTTGATGGGCGTCACCGGCAAAGGAAGGGATTATTAATCCGGCGATGCTTGGATTTATCATCCAGTTGCCGCCGTCGGCAGACGGGCCTATGTTGTAAGTCTCAACACCATTTGCGATTGAGCCAACCATTGAACCATCGGCACCGAAAGTTACGATAGCACGGCCATCATCGTTACCTACTGCGCCTATCCAGGTCGTATCGCCGTTGTCGTGAGTAATGGAATGATCGTAAGTAATCGCGGTATTTTCGCCGAGCAGGTTGAAGTTTTGAGTTTCACCCGGTTTCATAGCGAACAGGGTTGCTTTGTCGAGCGAAATTTGCGCCAAACCAGCAGGACTAAGGCCATTGTAATCGGATGGGATTGTGGCTTGGTTGTAGCTAATTATGCTGGGAGTTGTGACGGTTGGCATTTGACCAACTTTGTAGGTGTTGATAGTTTTAACAACTTGACCATCTTTTAATATCTGCGCTGAACCGGTAGTGGCCGGCGGCGTTGCGGTTTCCTGAGCTGTCACGCAATTAACTATCAGTGAGGCCGTGATAGCAATTGCTATAAAAATTTTTCTCCGCATAACGACTCTCCGGGCAAACATGATAAGCCGATTTTATTATACTCTGCGTACGGATACACCATAGCCCCTATATATTCTACGCCAAATTATGTAGTTGCGTGGAAAGCAAAACGTGCTCATAAAAGCGAGGGATGTTTCTATCACAACTATGACATCTGATAATATAGCGGCTTTTGATGATTTGCCTGAAAGCTAAATGATTCCTGTCAGGCAAAACGGTTATGAACCGTATTTCGGGTGGCTTTGGTATGCTGTAATATAAAAACAATATAAAACAACAGACTGCAATGAATTTAAACAAAATTGCTATTTCAATCAACAATAATGTCTCTTTTTTAACTTAACTGGTAACAGGACCGAATTCATGAACACCTTAATCTATTACAGTCTCAATATACTGATTTTATCGGTACTTGTGCTGATCATCGGAATGATAAAACCCAAATGGATTTTTTTATGGATGGAAAAACCTGGACGCATGCCTGTTGCGATGATCTCCGCCGTGATTTTCATGATTGGAGCCGTTATGTTTGGCGAGGGAAATAAGCAAATGCAACAGGAAAAAGCCCAAAAAAACCGGCAGCAAATTGTACAACCGGTTGCTGAAGTACCGGTTCCGGCCAATACAGCAGTACAGCCCCCTGCCAAACAATAAAGTTGGCGCATTTTTACGAAAAATCTTGTGGGCACTGGTTTAGTGCCCATCCTGACAGTTGATAGCTGTCAAATGATCGTTATATGTGCATTCCTCAATTACTAAGCATCTCCTCCGACCGATGTAAGTTGAGGATTCGAGTCAATTGTCTACAGTTTATTTAAACGCGCAATCTGTCAACACGCGTATTTAACAATTGCAAATCGCCTTCATGGGGTTTAGCTTCAAAGCGGAGCCTGATAAAAATCGTGGTTATTTGTTCTATCTCTGCCATTAAATCGGGGCGAATTGCCTTGGCACGATTGGCAAAATCCTTTGCGCCTTCGCCTAATCTGATCTGAATGCCGGTTTTAGCCATTTTCCGGCAAAACCGTAGATACGCCTGCAATACTTTGTCGGTTCTATTGTATTTACTCCTTAGCAAGTACCAACTAAGTAACAGTGTAATGAACGTTACGCTTCCGATCAGCCAGACTGCAATCGTTTGCCAATCGCTTATGCCTAGGTCGGACAGAAAGTGCGATTGACTGGCAGTATCGTAATTGATAACCCAGTGCTGCCAATTGTAATCGATGCTATTCCATAGCTGCCGGCTACGTTTTAACCAAAGCAGCGCCTTAGAATCGATTGCCAGGGGACTGAAATTAACAGCACCGCTGGCAATTTGCAGATCAATATTCACACCACGCTCTATGCGCTCAGGGGCAATCGCCGCAGTTGGATCGAATCTGACCCAGCCTTTGCTGTCTAGCCATACTTCTGCCCAGGCATGAGCGTCGGCCTGTCTGATTTCCAAAAAGCCGCCCAGTTTATTGAATTCGCCGCCCTGATAACCGCCAACGACACGCGCCGGTATCGAGGCCACCCGCATTAAATAAACAAATGCCGTTGCGTAATGACTACAAAAACCGCTACGAGCATCGAATAAGAAGGTTTCGATTGGTTTTTGCGGCATTAATGGAGGCTTTAAGGTGTAATAGAAGTTTTCTTCCCGGAAGTAATTCAGCAGATTTCCGATAAATACCGCTGGTTCGGCATCGAAACCGTGTAATTCTTTAACCAACGCAGTGATTTTTTCAGAAGCCGGCTCAGGCAATTGCAGATTATCCTTGAGCTCGATTTTACTCAGCTTGCCAGTGTTATAAACCGGATAAGAAGTAATTCGATATTCGGCTCTGTCCCCGGGTTTCTTACTGGAAACCAACTGGTACAGGCTGTTACGGCGCAGAGCCGGATCGAATTTTTGGGCCAATTCCAATGCGAATACCCAGTTTTCTTTTTGCGGTTCCATCAGCAACGTGTAGTCGTAGGCTTGATCGCTGAATGTTGGGATATCTTGATTATACTTATAGTTTTTGCTGGACGGTGCCGTCCAGCGTATGCCGTCGGTTACAGAATACACCGGCCCGCGCCAGTAGCGCTGTCTTGGAGGTGGCGGCTCACCGGCAAATTTCGACCCTGAATACCAACTCGTCGGACAGGCTTAAATCGCTGATTGAACCCGGCTCTAGGGTATCGCTTAGACCGGCTTTAGTTCGGTTGTTATCTTCTAGCCACAACCAATGCGGCGCCTCAAGACGCGGGAATAACACGAAAAGCACCAGAGCTATCGGCAACGCCTGCGCAATAATAGTTAATGCGGTTTTTAAAGTGACCGGAATACGGGATTGGCTGCTGTTTTCGACAATCAGTGTTGCCAATAACAAGGTGCATACCAATAGAATGTAAACCGCCATCAGAATACTTTGTTCGTAAAAGAATTGCGAAGCAGCAACTACAAAGGCTAGAAACACCACCAGATAAATTTCGCGTCTGCCATGAATTTCCAGAAGTTTCAGACCCAGTGCCACCACGAACAGCGAGGTACCGGCATCGCGACCGAATATGCCCTGATGCTGACTATAAAGCAAAGCCAGGCCGATGGTCGTTAGTAAAGACAGGAGAAGACGGTTAGGCAACCAATTCTGATGCCAAACGCCGACAAAACGCCAGATCAGCAGTAAGACAAAAAATGCAAAAAGGGGGGCGGGTATATGTTGAGCATGCGGTAAGGTGATCAGCCCAATTGAAATCAGTAGGAAAAGCAGGCTGTGTTTACTAAGCGAACTGACAACGGTTAAAGACATGTTAGTTTTTTAAACAGGAAAAAACCAAAACGACGATGCCCAGACTACAGTGTTTGGCAAATTCGTCGCCTGGCTTTAGACAATCGAAACGACTCAAAAAATAGCTCAGCATATCATGTAATCATGCTGGTTGGCTTTATCTAACCGGAATTGAAGGCTGATTGTTGGCCGTAAATAATAATACTGGAAACCGTTCAGAGACGTACGGGCGTCCGCATCCCGTTCCCATTTTCCACATGAGAAAATGGGAACCATAAACAACGCCGAATAGTTAAAAAATATGGATTACACAAAAATATCGAGGACATGTAAATCGAAAGACGCTTATTCGACTATACCTTAAGCGACAGATTTATTAAATGAACCAGCTTTAGGGGCGATAGTTGCTTGAACGATTAAGCCTGACCTTCTCCTGTCGATAATTCGCAAACAAGTATGCTCTGAAACCGTCTTTTGCATTTTTTCGGGATCTTTTCTACGGTCGTTTCGCCAATTTCTAACGACATATTCTTGAACATGAAGGGAAACTCCGAAGGCTCTTTTTTCGTTCAGCTTCTTAATAATGCGATTTCCAACTTCGTCAGGCGAGACGGTGGCAATGAAGTGATGTTCGACAAAAGAGCTTTTTAAATCGGTAATTTCAATAATACGTATAGAGTGAAGGTTGCCGTTTTTTTGCCAAAACTTTCCTTTCAGCAAAGGGGTAATAAGGTTTTCTACTGTGTCGATTCGTATATGTTTAGGAATGTGTTTTATTATCAATAACACTGTCAGTTTCCAGCTTCCAAAATATATCTGTTAAATTCAAAATTTTCTAAGTGCAAAATCTCGTTGAGTGCTACATTCTTAGCCGAGTTGATAGAAGATTGTAACTTATATTACATGTTAGTGTAAATTCAGTCAATACCGCTGAAACAATCGGCAGCCAGGTCTTGTATTTAGAGGCCTGCAAGTTTTCCGGCAGAACTTCAAGGTTGGTATTAGGTATATTGATAATTGGCCAATCATGCGGTTTTTGAAAGCCAATTTAAAAAAATTTAACATATGGGGAGGGTAGCTCAAATCGGCGATTTGAGAGACCGGAAATTGAGGGTTTAGGCACGCACTTGATAATGATTAGCCATTAAATTCATCGGATATCATAGGCTAACAGCTAAGTAAAGGTTTAGGTTCGCGAGAATAATAGCGTTTCGTTTATGGATGGAAAGTGATGATTGCATTAATTGCAATCAGGCTTTGCAGATGATGAACGGCCAGCATCGAGCCTGTTTTACAGTTAACTTCTGTAACTTTGACTTTGAGTCAATTCGGCGTTGTGCTTGACTCTCAGGCAAAATTAACGTTCAATTGTACTAGTTTTACGATTTTTTGAACGATAGGTGTGAACGACATTGTGAGTTCCGCTACAACATATACATGCACCTGGAAGCCAATTCGGAAATCTGTAACAGTTATTGGGCAGCGAGTTTGACATCATCCGAGGACGGGTAAAATACTGAACAAGCGTTGAAGGATTGGTGAAAGTTAATAAACTTCCGCAACAGTAGAAACAAGAAGCGATATGCCTACTTGCAGATTCAAATGAGAACTTGTGGAAATATCGAAGATCAACTTACAGTTCTTCAAATCAAAATCGCAGTGTATGGGTCGTTAAAAATGAGATTAAATATTTGCGGGAAGAAGCCTGAAAAATGCGTGTGACGCAAGATTTTGAAGCCTCATCCAGTAAGCTGGTGAGGTAATCATGTTATCCAATCAATCTACCCTTGTCATCGAAGCCGGTCGCACCGAGCGACACTACTGGCGCGACCTGTGGCGATATCGAGAGCTGTTTTATTTCCTTGCATGGCGGGATATTACGGTTCGCTACAAGCAAACTGTTATAGGTTTGACATGGGCACTACTCAGGCCGTTCTTGACGATGATGGTCTTTGTGTTCGTGTTCAGCAAGCTGGCCAAATTGCCTTCTGAAGATGCCCCTTACCCGGTTTTGGTGTTTGCCGCACTCTTGCCCTGGCAGTTTTTTGCCAATGCTTTTACCGACGCCGGCAATAGCATGATCAACAATGCCAATATGATTTCCAAAGTTTACTTTCCGCGTTTGGTGGTGCCTGTCAGTGCCGTGATTGTCAGTTTTGTCGATTTTTTGCTTTCGGGCATTATTCTGGTGGGACTGATGATCTGGTATAGGTTTGTGCCTGATGTGCGAATTCTTACCCTGCCCTTGTTTATGTTAATTGCCTTTGCTGCGGCAATGGGTACTGGATTGTGGACTGCTGCCCTCAATGTAAAATACCGGGATTTTCGCTTCATTATTCCTTTTGTGGTTCAGTTCGGTCTTTACGTTTCGCCGGTTGGTTTTTCCAGTGCTATCGTCCCTGAAAAATGGCGATTGCTGTATTCAATTAACCCGATGGTGGGCGTGATTGATGGATTTCGCTGGGCCATTCTGGGCGGCAATACTCAGCTTTACTGGCCGGGATTTATACTCTCCATGTCCCTGGTGCTGGTGATGCTGATCACAGGCATAATTTATTTCCGGAAAACGGAAAGAACCTTTGCGGATGTCATTTGATGTCGATCGTTATCAGCGTTGAGAATCTCTCAAAGAAATACATCATTGGACATCAGAAGCAGGAGCGTTACACTTCATTGCGCGACGTTCTGACAAATGGTGCCAAACGTTTCACCCATAAGCTGCGGCATCCTTTTGCTGCGCGGGAAATCGACTCCGCATATGAAGAATTTTGGGCGCTAAAGGATGTCGGTTTTGACATACGGCAAGGTGATCGGGTGGGTATCATCGGGCGTAACGGGGCAGGGAAGTCTACTCTGCTGAAAATCCTGAGCCGCATTACGGAGCCCACATCCGGAAGGATCTCCATCAAGGGCCGTGTCGCCAGTCTGCTTGAAGTTGGTACGGGCTTTCATCCGGAACTCACCGGACGGGAAAACATTTTCCTGAATGGTGCGATTCTAGGTATGAGCAAGGCCGAGATCAAGACAAAATTTGACGAGATCGTAGCCTTTGCTGAGGTTGAGAGATTTCTAGATACCCCTGTAAAACGATACTCATCCGGCATGTATGTTCGGTTGGCTTTTGCGGTGTCGGCTCACTTGGAGCCTGAGATATTGATCGTGGACGAAGTGCTAGCGGTAGGGGATGCGCAGTTCCAGAAAAAATGTATGGGAAAGATGGAAAATGTCGGGCGGGATGGGAGGACGATATTGTTTGTAAGCCACAATATGGCAGCTATCAAGACATTGTGTAACACAGGAGTTGTGTTGCACAATGGGCAAATGATTTTCCATGGTAATGTCGAAGGGGCAGTCGAGCAATATCTGGGTTCGAACAGCCTGGATAAGAATGCAATCCATTGGGATGATATCGCTGATGCGCCGGGAAATGAAAATATACGCCTGATGTCCATTTCGGTTAAGCCTATTGAAGGTACGGTGCTGGATATCGATTCCGGCGTACTGATCGAAATACATTTTTACAATGCTGTTATAAACGCTAATCTCGGTACCACGATGCATTTGCTAACGATCGACGGGATTTACGTATTTGAGTCAGGTATTCTTTTCACACAAAGCAATAACTCTAAAGAAGGTTTCTATACGGCGACAGTCAAAATTCCCCCACATCTTTTGAATGCTGGGATATATAAAATTAATCAAATATTCGGTCGAGATCAACGCTATGTTCTTTACAAGATTGATGATGTAATCTCATTTGAATTACATAATACCACTACAGGTCGTGGCAGCAACATGCAGCAATCCCCTGGAGTTATAAGGCCTGTACTTAATTGGGCGATTGAATATGAAAAAAAATGGCATCCTGTTAAAAATCTTACATCATTAGTTGGATAAGCTAGTTTACGTGATCGGGATTGGTGTATCTGAGTGCAAAGAATTGAGATGCTGGGTTTTTCTTAAAAACAGAGACTGTCATAGAAATGCTCTATCAATTTGCAGCATCTATATCCTCCGACATTTGCAGGCGTAATTAAAGACTTGGCGCTCTCAATGAATAAAAAACAAAAAATTGCCTCGTCAAATACCGTCTGGCATCACGCCACAGTCACGCGCGTACGCCGCGAAGTGCAGAATGGTCATCGCGGTGCCATTCTCTGGTTCACTGGGCTCTCGGGTTCGGGAAAATCGACTTTGGCTCACGCCGTCGAAGAAAGATTACATCAAATGGGCTGTCGTACATTCGTGCTTGATGGTGACAACGTACGTAACGGGCTGTGTGGCGACCTCGGTTTCTCTCCCAAGGACAGGGTGGAAAACATTCGTCGCGTGGGAGAGGTTGCTAAGCTTTTTTTGGAAACAGGGGTAATAGTGCTCACAGCTTTCATTTCGCCCTATCGTGCTGATCGTGAACATATACGGGGCATGGTCGAATACGGCGATTTTATAGAAATATACTGCGACAGTTCCATCGAGGTTTGCGAAAGCCGCGATACCAAAGGCCTCTACAAAAAAGCACGTGCTGGTCAGATACCAGAATTTACCGGCATCTCATCGCCTTATGAGGCGCCTGAAAGCCCGGAGCTTACCGCCAACACAGGCGTTAATGAGCTAAATGAGTGCGTGGGACAAATTATTGCAGAAATAACGAAGCGTGCTATTGTGAATTATATGAGGTAAATGATGAACAAAGAGAATCGTATCATTCATTATCAGGATAACTACCTCAACCAATATGACTTTGAAGTGCAGATGGTGAAGTATCGTCGTAAATTGGTGCTGGAAAGATTGAACGCCTACCAGCCTAGGGTTGTAGTTGAGGTGGGTTGTGGGTCTGAATTGTTGTACCAACACTATTTACAGGCAGAAGGAGCAGTTGATCAGTGGGTTATTGTTGAACCAGGCAGCGAATTTTATGGCATCGCTTCAAAAAGCGGACTGCAAAACTTGGTGACGATACAAGGTTTTTTCGAAGATGCTATTTCTCAGATAAATGCACTTCTGTCAAAGCCGCCGGACATGATTATCATAGCCAGCGTCTTGCATGAGGTTGCATCACCCAGAGAATTGCTTAGGGCAGCCAAAAAAATTATGGATAGACAGAGTGTTTTGCATGTCAATGTGCCTAATTCCACATCGTTTCATCGCATGCTTGCAAAATCCATGGGCTTAATAAATGACTTACAGGCTTTTAGCGCACGTAATTTAGAATTAATGCAACACCGAGTTTACGATGCTGCAAGCTTAAGGGTTGACATGGAGGCGATCGGACTTGCAGTTGTTAGCGAAGGTGGCTATCTAGTTAAGCCCTTCACGCATGCGCAAATGCAAACGATTTTTCCTCAACTTGGCGAAGCTGTCCTGGATGGGCTCTATCAATTGGGAAAAGCTCATCCAGAGCTGGCGAGTGAGATATATCTTGAGGCAAGCAAGGAATGCTAGAAAGCGACTTCGTTTTAATCAAATACAGTGACGAACATAAAGCGGTTTGGGATCAGGTTGTTCGTGAATCCAAGAACGGAAACTTTCTTCATTTGCGTGATTACATGGGCTATCATGCCAACCGGTTTGATGAGCACTCCGTCCTTGCTTTGAAAAATGACAGGCCTGTCGCCGTTTTTCCATGCAATCGCGTCAATGAAAAGATGGTAAGTCACGGCGGACTGACCTATGGCGGGCTGATATATGGTAGAAAACTTCATGCTTGTGATGTGCTTGAGTTGTTTCACGAACTCGCACTACATTACCGGAAAGCGGGCATAACAAAAATTTTGTACAAGGCTGTTCCTCATATATTCCATAGTTATCCAGCCGAAGAAGATCTTTACGCATTAACTCGTCTGGGTGCTAGACATTGTCGAAGAGATTTGTCAGCCGCCATTCGCTTGGATGACAGGATTAAATTCTCTGATTCGCGAAAATGCACCATCCGAAAATCGACAAAACAAGGGGTTGAAATTCGCGAGGGTGATTTTCTTGATGAATATCACAAACTGCTTATAAAAGTGATCGCCAAATTTAGGTCGGAACCGGTACATACTCTAGAAGAGCTACAATTGTTAAAAGCTAGATTCTCTGATAATATTCGGTTATTTGGCGCTTTTAATGGGGCGCAGTTATTGGCTGGCACGCTCATATATGACTTTGGTCATGTTGTGCATACCCAGTATCTAGCAGCTTCTGATGAAGGCAGAGAAGTCGGGGCGCTCGACTTTACGTTGGCACATTTAATTGAAACTACTTTTGCTGATCGCCAATACTTTAGCTTTGGCATTTCCACTGAGCAAGATGGACGGTACTTGAACGAAGGACTGATATTTCAGAAAGAGGGTTTTGGCGCTCGTGGAGTGGTACATGACTTTTATGAATGGTATTTAGAATAATTCTAAACTTTACCGGGTAACTTTGTGGGGCTAATGATTGAAGTTGTGAGGACGTGATGGGCCTTGAAAGCTGTAGTATTATCGATCTACCAAAAATTGCGGATCCTCGCGGCAATTTGACTTTCATCGAAGGGATGCGACATATACCCTTTGATATTAAACGGGTGTTCTATTTATTTGATGTTCCGACCGGCGCAGATAGGGGGGCACATGCACATAAACAACTGCATCAGTTTATTATCTGCTTGTCGGGTAGTTTTGACGTGTTACTGGATGATGGATCAAAAAAGAAAGTAGTGCATTTAAATCGGCCATGGCAAGGATTGCACATACCACCCATGATATGGGCTGCGGAAATCAATTTTGATCCTGGTTCGATCTGTCTGGTTCTTGCATCGGATAAATATGATGAGTCAGATTATTACAGAGATTATGAGATTTATATAAAAGCAATAAATTCTAGAAAGAGGACTTAACGTTGAGTGACTACAAGTGTAATTTAATAGTGCCGGGCTTTGGCAAATGTGGCACCTCAAGTCTGCACAGTTATTTGGCTCTACATCCGCGTATATTAATGTCCACGATGAAGGAACCTCAGTATTTTTCTATGGAGAATCGATGGAGGCTTGGCCCTATTTTTCATAACTCTCTGTTTGAATCCACGGAAAAAAATGTTGTGCATTATTACGGCGAATCAAGCACAACCTATTGTGCATCCGAGGTGGCGCTAAAGAGAATAAAAGAACATCTGTCAGACCCCAAAATTATATTTATTCTTAGGGATCCAGTTCAACGCGTTGTCTCTCACTATCGATGGCTTGGTGTGCTTGGTCTGGAAAAGCGCCCAATTCTTGAGGCTATTGAAAAAGATGGTTTTGGTTTCGACCCCAACCAACCATTTGAAAACATGGGTTATAAATCCTATCTTCAATTAAGTTCCTATTCTAAATATGTGCCACAATGGCAGGAAAAGTTTGGCGAGAATAACGTATTAATATTATTTACCCATGAGTTAGATAAAAACCCCAACAGTGTCCTGAGTCATTGTTTTAAGAGTTTGGGGTTGGAGTCCATAGGTGAATTTGATGAAATCAAAGAAAACCGGACCCAGGGCTCTTCAGTAACAACGCAGAGTTCTTTGGTAAATTTAGTAGATAAATATGTGCCTCAAGTAATAAGGAATGAAATAAAAAAAATCCCGTTGGCTAATGCAATATGGAAGACGAAAATGCAGAAGTCTATTATCATAGAGCCACCTTCAGTCAATTTAGAGGAGATTGAAAAAATTTCAAATTTGTTGACGGATGAGTTGAATTACTACAAAAAATTGAGGCTCAGCCATTCTTTATTTGATCCGAAATTATAAATTATGCAAATTCCTTTTTTGGATTTGGCTAGCGGCTATCTTGAGTTAAAAAGTGAAATCGACGATGCAATCGGACGGGTATTAAGTTCAGGCTGGTATATTCTAGGAGAAGAGGTTGATGCGTTTGAGCATGAATATGCAGCTTACTGTGAAGCTAAATATTGTGTTGGTGTCGCCAACGGATTGGATGCTCTTCACCTTGCACTATTGGCTTTAGGTGTCGGGCCGGGTGATGAAGTCATTGTGCCGAGCAATACTTATATCGCCACCTGGCTTGCGATCAGTCAGTGTGGTGCAATTCCAGTTCCGGTTGAGCCGAATGAAGCTACTTATAATATTGACCCCTGTCGGATAGAGGCCGCCATTTCACGGCGTACCAAGGTTATACTTCCAGTCCATTTATATGGTCAACCGGCTGACCTGGATCCAATACTAAAGATTGCACGTAAGTATAATCTACGAGTATTGGAAGATGGTGCTCAAGCACATGGTTCACGCTATAAAGGCAAACGCATTGGTGCACATGGTGATGTGGTTGCCTGGAGTTTTTATCCGGGCAAAAATTTAGGTGCGTATGGTGATGGTGGAGCTGTTACCACCGATGATCCAGAAATTGCGGATATCATTCGTGTTCTGCGCAATTATGGGTCACGCACAAAATACGTCAATGAAGTGCAGGGGTACAATAGTTGACTTGACCCCATACAGGCAGCAGTCCTGCGCGTCAAGCTCAAGGTGCTAGACGCGTGGAATGGGCGGAGGGCGGCGATTGCCGCGCGCTATTCTGACGCACTAACCGCAACAAATTTGGTGCTCCCTGCTGTGCCGACATGGGCCGAACCGGTCTGGCATCTCTATGTGGTGCAGAGTTCGCAGCGCGATGCTCTGCAAATGACAATGGCTGATGTCGGTATCGGCACACTTATTCACTATCCGATTCCACCACATTTGCAGAAGGCTTATGTTAAATCAGGATACGTTAAAGGTCAGTACAAGATCGCGGAACGAATAGCTAGTCAAGTGCTGAGTTTACCTATTGGACCGCAAATGGATGATTTGAGCGTTGATGCAGTGATCGCCACACTCAACACTGTTGGAAAATGACCGTGCCGACTGATAAAAATAATACTTAAGGCAGAGACTAATAAATGACAGAGAAGTCAAAAGAATCCAAATTGCTAATCAATGATCTGCCTTTGGTGAGTGTTCTTATGCCTTGCTACAATCATGAGGAATACGTCATAAGTTCATTGGAAAGTGTGGCGTCCAGCGATTACAAATTGATTGAGTTTATTTTCATTGACGATGCTTCGATGGACAATTCATTCAATTTGGCTAAAAAGTGGTTCGAGAATAACAAAGGTAGATTTGTACGGACTGTGTGCATTCAACATGAAAAAAATCGTGGTATATGCGCGACAATTAATGAGTTGTACTCACTATCCCAAGGGGAATATATAACTGATTTGGCATCAGATGACTTGCTATTAATAAATGCAATTTCTAAGCAAGTAAGTTTTGCACTGGATCATAAGGTGGATTTTGTTTTCTCTGATTGTCAGCTTATTGATGAATCCGGCAACCTAATCGCTGATAGCGCACTTCATTATTTCGGTAAGAATAGTCAAAGGTTCAAAAGAAATATTTGTTTAGTCACTGATGTTATCATTTGTTGGGAAGCGCCCTGGCACAAGACTTTCATGGCGTCGGCATTGGTAAAAAAAATTGGACCTTATGATGAGTCCCTTTGCTTTGAAGATCGTGATTATATCATTCGTGCTCTCATTAACGGTTCGTACAAGTTTATGTCGATTCCGACAATGGCTTATAGGATTAGGTTGAAGGATAGGTTGACTCCAAGTTTAAATATCGAAGAAATCTTGCGTGATTTCTACAGAGCAGATCGTAAAAATTACTTGAATTCATCTGGGATAATCAAGTTGTTGTTAGGCATAGGAGTTTATTGCAACGAAGAGAGATACAGGGAATTGGAGATAACAAATGCCGTATTTATATCTCGCGTATCCAGAATGTTTAGTATGCTTAAGAGATTGATTCTTAAAGTACACCGTGCTTTAGCGCAGCCGATAGCTGAAGCTGATAAGTCGCATGTCTTAACACCCCCTTTTTTTGTAGAAACTGATATGAACGATAAAAACAAAAACACAACAATATCCCCTCTTCAATTCACTGGTGAGCGATACGTGCCTGAATTGTCTGGCGACATTGAACTGGAGCATTTTCATCGTTATCTGTTAGCCAAGCAGGTAGTAGCGGGCAAAACGGTTCTGGATATCGCGAGCGGGGAAGGATACGGTAGCGCAATGCTTGCGCAGACTGCGCAAAAAGTTATAGGGGTTGATATATCTCAAGAAGCGGTATCACACGCACAAGCTAAGTACCAAGCTAAAAACCTTGAATTTCGCCTTGGTTCATGTTCGGCGATTCCGTTGGCAGATGACAGTGTTGATGTAGTTGTCAGCTTTGAGACTATTGAACATCATGCCGAGCACGAAGCCATGATGCTGGAAATTAAAAGGGTTCTACGAACGGACGGGGCGCTGGTTATTTCCTGCCCAGACAAGTTGGAAAATTCAGACAAGCCAGGCTCCAACAACCCGCACCATGTCAAAGAACTATACCGCGATGAATTCAATAAACTTCTGGATTCTCATTTTAAGAGCCACAGCATTTACGGGCAAAGAGTTGTTTATGGTTCCGCTATATTCTGTGAAGATGGTATGGCCCCAACCAGAAACTATGATCTTTCGGATGACACCATTTCTCCTATTTGTGGTGTGCCTCATGCGGTTTATTTACTTGCCGTCGCATCGGATACCGACCTCCCCGTGTTAAACAGTGGCATACTGGAACATTCTATCAAGGATTCGGATTTTGTGCGTCTTCTAATAGCTAAATTCGCAGATGAACGAGACGCTATCTATACTTCAATATATTCTTCCCGCTCATGGCGACTAACCCGGCCTCTACGTTTTCTGGCTAGACTCATAAGGTAACTTGATCACTGTTTATAATAATGAATAGTTTTTTGGAATTGTTACGCAAGATATATCTTAGGTTGCACCCCATTTACATGCGTTTTGGAGTCTTTAGAACCGTGCCTATCCGCTTCGTTTCCAAATAGGAAAGATCGGCATGAGAGGCTTTCAGAATCCTTGGAAATTCAAGCTTCTTGTCATCTCCATTGGAAGTTCTCATGATAATGGTGAAAATAAAATAGAACTAGACTTTAGTTTTTCAAAAAAGCGACCAAATCACGATTCTTTAGTCAGAGGCATAGCCTAGATAGGTTTTAATTGCAAGTAGCTTATTTTTATCATGTAAAAGAGGATTTGATATAAAATGATTAACCGTATTTATAACGTATATACGTATTGGCGTACATATGGGATAGCCGCACTATTCCAGATCATTATTGGTAGGCTGGCAAATAAACTACAATGGTTTATCGATAATTCTAAGGATTTAAGGTTCAACAACAACGAATCTTTGACCAGTAAGATGGCTATACCTTTAAGAACCTATTTTTTGTCAGAGTTACAAACACGTCGCGTAAATATAATTACCGACAGTATAAATAGTGGAAGTCTTTTTGGTGGCGTTGGTACTGCGCTGATTTTTGGGGCGCTTTTAGCTAATAAATTGAATGCGCAGCTGCGGATTATTACTCGTATTGAATCCGCTAAACCCAGAAATATTGATCATATATTCTCTCTTTATGGCATAAAACTAGAATATGATGTTCAGTTCAAATTTGCACCTTTTTACGATCCAAAATACGAGATTG
>CAVXZR010000043.1:0-91677 GCA_963765965.1 uncultured Pseudomonadota bacterium | reverse complement strand
ACGCCCTAGCATTTAAACTGCGTTGTGGATGCTTTTAAGTTAGGCTGGGCTGTCGTTCTGGTTTGAGCTTAACCGAACCCGGCTAAATTAAATTCATGGCTTAAACTTTGTCCTCAATATGGCCTTTGGTTTACGAGGTTTTATACCTTCGATACAGGGATTTTCTGTCGTGCTTTAACAATAAAATCAACCTGCCGCCCTGTCCACATAATGAGCTTTGACAGGCGAGACATCATCATGTGTGTTATCAAACTATACCATGTAATAATCCTTTAATGTAAAGTTGATAGGCTTTCCGCCGTGTTAAAAGCTAAACCTGTTGCTAACGGGGGCGGAAAGCTGCGGGTCTTTAAATATGAAAGATAGCCGGGTTGCCACATAGAGTGCTGTCAATTTGAATTGTCAATTTTAAGGATTTGGCAACTTCAATTATTTTTTTTGGAGCCATCCGGAGCGATCTTGTTTATGAGTACAAAAACGACTAAATATAATACAGTATTACGCAGCGCTATTCAGATCACTTTGCGTGGTGGGTTGTTGTTTGCGTGTTTGCCTACAGCCTCTTTTGCGCTTGGTCTCGGCGTTAGCATAACGCCCGACACTCTGGTTGTAACCAGTAGTTACTATACCGGCACAATTAACCCGATTCCTGCCCAATTGCCAGGCGCCAATGCCAGCAAGAAAGTGGCATCGGTTCATGATAATACCTATCCCGGCGTGTTTTTAAATGCTGTTCCCGATGCCAGCTTTGGCGTGACTTCGCCAATCTACTTAAGCGTCGTTAATAGCGAAAACGGTTTTACGGAAAAAACCATTAATTTGACCGATATCACCGCTGCCAGTGGTATCGAATTTTGTACCAGCTTCAGCTCTAAATCGGAATTGGACCTTCATCTGTCCACCGACGGTGTGTCCGCCATTACGCTGACCGGTTATACCACAACCCCTGGACTGCTTGATATATCCAACAGCAACACGCCCGGCCTGATTGATTTGACCAACCCGACTACCGGATTTGCGCCGGCGACCTACCGTACTGTTTTGCAACTTAATAATGACGGCAGCTGGAATGTGACTCCTACCAACGGCTATAGCGGCAATAATGGCCGCGCCGCCATCCTGGATAGCGCTACCGGGTATTACTTTATGGTCGGTAATGCCGGCAACGCAGGCAAACCGGCGCCGACCGGCGCTTTCCTCAGTCAATTGAGCGACAATACCGGCGTACAGACTATCCTTGCCGGCACCGGCAACCCGAATACCTCGGTGATCGGTCAAGTACAAGGCACATTAGGCAATTTAACCGGTTACGAGCGCGGATTCTCGGTAGCGGATATTAACCCACTGACCGGATTAGCTTACGGTCCCGCCGATAAAACCGGTAAGGATGACAACTTCCGCGGCTCTACCGTTTACAATAATACTCTTTATGTTACCAAAGGTAGCGGTGGTAACGGCATTAACACTGTTTATCAAGTGGGCAACGTAGGCGACTTCGGCGCCGGCAGCCTCAGCGGCAACAGCCCAATCACGGTACTACCCGGCTTACCGACTCAACTGGCTTCCGGAACTCCTACCTATTTTCCATTCGGTATCTGGTTCGCCAACCCAACCACCTTATATGTGGCTGACGAAGGTAACGGCACATATCCTTATTCAGCAACCGGAAACGAGGGTATACAAAAATGGGTTTATTCTGCGGGTGTCTGGACCAATGTCTATACCTTGCAAAACAATCTAGGGCTAGGCGTCTCTTACACAGTTACCGGCACGGCAAAGGATGGCTCATCCGGCAGTTACACGACCACTACCGACGGTTTGCGTCATCTGGTAGGTTCGCTACATACTGACGGTACGGTTACACTGTATGCCACCACATTAACCGTCAGCGATGCTACTGTCTATGGCGACCAAGGCGCTGATCCTAACAGGCTGGTATCGATAGTAGATGTCGTTAGCGCAACTACCCTGCCCAGCAACGAAAAATTCACTCTGCTGCAAACTGCGGCCTACGGTCAGGTATTGCGTGGCGTGAATATATTGCCTAAATCACACTCTTTCGTTCTTCCAGTTTTGGCGCCGCCGCCGTCTTAAATCCGCATAAAAATACCTACGCGGCTTCAGTTAAGCATTCGATACCCTAAAAACTTACAAATTGAGAATTTAATATGTTCAAAAAGCACAAAATTTTGGCCGTCCTGCTTGCGGGTTTGGTCACGACTTCTGTCAATGCGAATACCTTATACAGCGACGGCGCACTAGACGGTAACACTAATGCCTTCCAACTCGGCGCAGGTTTAGAGGTTGCCGACTCTTTCAGCCTAACGTCGAATTCGGTCATTTCCGGTGTAAACTTCGATTCTTGGGATGCCTTTTCTAAAGACATCACTAATGTCGATTGGGCAATTACAAGTGGCCCAGGCGGCACAGTACTGGCTTCCGGAACCCAAACAGCCGTATCTGCTACCGATCTCAGCACCAACAGTCAGGGTTATGTCCTCGACAGCAATGCTTTTCAAGTACCCGGATTGTTTTTAAGTTCAGGCACCTATTGGCTGGAATTGACCAACGCCACGACAACTTCCGGACAAGCTGCATTTTGGGATATCAATAGTGCCGGCGCAAATCCTGGAACATCGCTTTCCTGGACCAACGCAACCGGTGAATTCGGGCCGTCAAATGCCTGTTCCAGCTATCTGGCTATCGGTACAACCCAGTGCTCCAGCCCCTTCCAAATCGACGGCAACGTGCCGGAACCTGCCTCTATAGCTTTACTAGTATCGGGCCTTATCGGTTTTGGCGTTTCACGCCGAAAAGCGAATCAAGTCTAATCTTAGCTAAGCCGGCAGTACAGCCAGATAGTCAAAACTGAATGTAATGCCAGAAAACTAAAGCCATCTCATCTGAGGTGGCTTTTTTATTTCATATTTGTTCAAAAAATTGGCAGCGATTTTCGATGAGTTGAAGATTATGACGCCTCATTCCTGGAGAGCGTGAGTAATTCAGGCTGCAAGCCAAAAAATTCGCCGATTTCCATGCTTCATCATTAAACTCATCTCCTGAACTGTTTCTACAAAAACAGACCGAATTGCTGTATTTGTCTGAAAAACAAGAATCGTTGTAATGGAACCATTTAATTAATTCATTGATCTTATGTTTTATAGTTTGTTGGAATGACCAAGGATAATCAAAATCTCAATTTGACGAGGTATGAAGTAATGAAAATCAATCGCTATCTTCAAGCTACAGTTTTGGCAGGTTTTATTATTTTAGGTATGAGCGATAGCATCGCACAAGTGCCGCCGGGTTATTATCCAGCGCCGGGTGTACGGCTCATAGCGCCCGGGCCGCCGCCACCGTTACAACAGGAAATCATAATTGCCGCACCTTCGCCTGCCCATGTTTGGCTACCCGGTTATTGGAATTGGCAAAACCGATGGGTATGGGTTCCTGGGGGTTGGGCGTTACCGCCCAGACCTGGCGCACGATGGATAGGACACCATTGGGTTCTTCATGAAGACGGCGGCAGATATAGAATGCGGCATGGCGAGTGGCGTTAATGTCGGCTCTGTTACCTAAAAATCGAAGCTGACCAACTTCGAAAAGCTATTAGATTGGGTTGCGAAGTGTGCAACCCAATCTGCGTTTAGAGCTAATTGACCGGATTGGGTGTTGATTTTGGCCCTACCCGAACCAACAACTTTTCCAAAAACATCACCTTGTCTTCCAAATCCTTAAAGGTATAGGTAAACCGCAGCTTATCAGCCCCATCGAATTTGTAGCATTGCGACTCGGTTTGAATCATTTTGATCAGTTCGCCGGCGTCGATTTGCGGGCTGGCGGTGAAAACGATGCGGCCACCGTTAGTATGGGCTTCGATTTTCTTGATACCCAGCGGTTCCGCCTGCTGTTTCAATTCGGTGATGCTGAACAGGGCTTTGACCTGATCCGGCAGCAAGCCGAAGCGGTCTATCATTTCCACTTTTAGCGCCCGTAAGTCGTCGCTGGTTTCGGCGCTGGAGATGCGTTTATAAAGTACCAGTCGGGCGTGGATGTCAGGCAGATAGTCTGACGGGATCAAGGCAGCGGTTTGCAGATCGACTTCCGGGCCGCTATCCAGCGGCGCATCCAGTTCCGGTTGTTTGCCGGATTTTATGGCTTTAATCGCTCTTTCCAGTAACTCGGTGTACAGAGTAAAGCCTATTTCCTGGATTTGGCCGCTTTGTTCGTCGCCCAGCAATTCGCCAGCGCCGCGAATTTCCATATCGTGCGAAGACAGCATAAAACCGGCTCCCAGTTCGCCGGAGGTTTCGAAAGCCTCCAGGCGCTTGATGGCATCTTTCGACATTAAGGCTTTGGGCGGCACGATACAGTAGGCATAAGCGCGGTGATGCGAGCGGCCTACCCGTCCGCGCAATTGGTGCAATTGCGCCAAACCCAGCTTGTCGGCGTGATTGATGACAATGGTATTGGCGCTGGGTATATCGATACCGCTTTCGATGATGGTGGTGCTGATCAGCAGATTGAAACGCTGGTGATAAAAATCCAGCATGATCTGCTCCAGTTCCCGTTCGGCCATTTGTCCATGGGCGATTTGTATCCGTGCTTCCGGTAGCAGCACTTCCAGTTCGCGGGCCATTTTATCCATGCTTTTAACATCGTTGTGCAGGAAAAATACCTGACCGCCGCGCTTGATCTCCCGCTGACAGGCTTCCTGAATCTGGCTGTCTATCCACTCGCTGATAAAGGTTTTGATGGCGTGGCGATTCGGCGGCGGCGTGGCGATAATGGAAATATCACGTAGGCCGGCCATCGCCATGTTCAACGTGCGCGGAATTGGTGTCGCGGTGAGCGTCAATAAATCCAGTTCGTAGCGGAGTTTTTTGAAATGCTCCTTCTGGGTGACGCCGAAACGGTGTTCCTCATCGATGATCACCAAGCCCCAAGCTTTGATATTGCATATCCTTGGAGAGTAATTTATGCGTGCCGATGACGATATCGACCTTACCGGCGGCCAGATCTTCGGTGATGGCTTTTTGCTGTTTGGGGCTGATAAAACGCGACATAACTTCGATGCGCACTGGCCAATCGGCGAAACGGTCGCGGAAATTTTGATAATGCTGCTGGGCCAGCAGCGTGGTCGGCACCAATACCGCCACCTGTTTACCGCTCTGTACGGCGATAAACGCCGCCCGCATCGCCACTTCGGTTTTGCCGAAGCCGACATCGCCGCAGACCACCCGGTCCATCGGTTGCGGGCTTTCCATGTCGGCTAATGATGGCTTCAATCGCGCTGAGCTGATCGGGGGTTTCCTCAAACGGGAAGGCGGCGGCAAATGCCGCATATTCGCTATTATCGATTTTAAAAGCAAATCCCTGCCGGGCGCCGCGTTTGGCGTGAATATCCAGCAATTCGGCGGCCACATCGCGGGCGCGCTCCATGGCTTTTTTCTTGGCTTTGCTCCAGTGATCGCTGCCGAGTTTATGCAAGGGGGCATTTTCGGCACTGATGCCGCTATATCGGCCAATCAAATGCAAGGACGAAACCGGCACGTACAGCTTGTCGTTATTGGCGTATTCCAGCATCAAAAATTCGGCGGCAATATCGCCCACCGTCAAGGTTTGCAAGCCCAAATAGCGGCCAACGCCGTGTTCCTGATGCACGACCGGCGAACCTATGGTTAGTTCGTTCAGGTTGTTGAAAATGTTTTCCAGCTCGCGGGCGGCGGATTTACGGCGTCTGCGGCGTTGCTGGACTTTTTCACCGCTAACTGGCTTTCGGTGATGATGGCGATGGCCGGATGTCCAGCCGTAAGCCCTGATCCAGCGGCGCGACCAGAATGCAGGGCGAATGATCGGTTTGCAAAAACTCCTGCCAGCTTTGCAGTGTGTTTACCGGCAGTTTGTAACTTTTCAGCTTATCGATCAATCCTTCGCGATGACCGGCTGTTTCAGCGACAAATAGTATTTTGCCCTTAAATGCCTCGATAAACTGCCGTAAACTTTTGCGCCGGTTCCTTTAGGCGGCTATCGATGGCCACATCCGGCAAGCTCAGGCAATTGAACGCTTGCGCCTGCTCTGCCTGTTCATCCAGAACGATACGGCTAAAGGCTCTGAGCATGCTGTTGAATTTCCTCGCCGTACAAAAACAGCCGGGCAGGCGGAATAAAGGACGGTGTATATCGTATTTACGTTGCTGGTAACGTTCCCCGGTCTCCGTAAAAACGTCTGGCGTTATCGGCGAATCCGGCCGGCAACACGAACAGCGCGGTTTTCGGCAGATAGGCGAACAGCGATTCGGTACGTTCGACGAATAACGGTAAATAATATTCGATACCCGCTGGAGCAATTTGTTTGGAAACGTCCAGATACAAGGTATTTTTGGCGACGATTCGGGAAATTGTTCGCGGAAGGCCTGACGGAAATGTTTGATCGCTTCATCGGTAAACGGAAATTCGCTGGCCGGAAACAATTCGACCTTGGAATTTTTGTCTGCGACATTTGCGTGTCAGGGTCAAAACTGCGGATCGACTCCACTTCGTCGTCGAACAATTCGATCCGGAAAGGCTGTTTACTGCCCATCGGGAATAAATCCAGAATGGAGCCGCGTACCGCGAACTCCGCATGTTGGTAAACCTGCGATACGCATTGGTAGCCGACCGCTTCCAGCCTGAGCCGGCTGAGTTCCAAATTTAAAGTGCCGCCGACCTCAATCGAAAAACTATGCGCCAATATATGCTCGCGCGGCGCCAGCCGATGCATCAGCGTGGCAACGGACACAATCAGCGCCCCGCGCCTGGTTTCCGGCAGTACCGCTAAAGTTCTTAGGCGTTCGGAAATAATCTCCGGCAACGGCGAAAACACATCGTAAGGCAGAGTTTCCCAATCCGGAAAATGCAGAATGGGTAACTTGTTATCCAGAAAAAACGCCAGTTCATGTTCCAGACGCAAGGCAGTCTGATGATCCGGGGTAACAATCACCAGCAGGCGTTTTTCCTGGCTGATGGCAGTCGCCAGCGTCAATGAATCGCCGCAACCGCTCAAACCGGACCAGAAAACGGTTTGTTCGGGATTTTGCGGCAATGCCGATGCGAGGATAATCGGTAAGGACATTAGGTGTTGGGGCGTTGTGGAAAACGGGGGGTATTATACCTGTTGGGGGGTGAAAAATGGGTGGGGTGTTGGGGATGAGGAGGCGAGAGTTCGATATTGAAAAAAATTTCCCTCTTATTATGGTGTGATATAGTTCTTTACACAAATTAAGGATTACCTTCTTTAGGTAAGTTCTAGCTAAATGTTGGAGTCAGGATGCTCTGCATTTATAACAAGGCCATAAGGCGCATTCCCGAGCATAAGACGATCATCCGGTTAACGGATAGGGTGCATTAGCGTAAGCGTAATGCACCGTGATCGAAGTCAATCAACCTTCACCGGGTTGGTTCGGGATGATCGGTAGGATGGCTTTTAAGATTATTGAGGCCCCGAGTGGGTATAACCCCGTAATTGTTTGCCTTCGATCATAGGGAGCAAATCAGCCGGATTCCCCGGCAACATCAAGCAAGGGTAAGGACGTTGCTCAATTAGCGGTATAAACTCCCCGGTCAACATAACGATGAAAAGCTGAAAAAGGCCAATTTCCCACTTGATCCACCAAACCGTGTTTTAACGGGTTGATATGGCAATAATCAACATGCGCAGCATAATCGGCATCGTCAACAATCCTATGCTCCCAAAAACGGCGTTGCCAAATTCCGCGTTCGCCTCGGGCAATGCGGACAGCAGAGCGGCTTTCGGTTATGGGTAAGGATTTGGAAAAAGTTTGTTTAATTACCCGCCAGCGATTGGTATTATCGACATCACCTTCCGGCAATGTCCAGACACAATGTGAATGATCGGGCAAAACCACCCAGGCATCAATATAAAAAGGCCAGCGTTGCCGAGTCTGTTTAACCGCTTGTCGCAGATTATCAACATGTCGCACCAAAAGATCGTTAGGACGCCTTTCCAGTAAATTAACGGTAAAAAATAAGTTCCACCGGGGATACGAAAGCGGTGATAGTTGGATATTGAAAATATTGAATAAATTGCAGAAAGAATGAGTTGGCTTGTATTATGGCATTTTAGTTTTTGGGTGTAATAACCATTACGTGGTTATTAAGGGCATGGGGCATAGGGCGTGGGGTGACAGGCGTATTACACCTTTCACGGGATATCAACAACCTCAAAAGCAATCCTGCCAAACCAACAAAGTGGAGGTTCATTGACTTCGATCATGGTGCATTACGCTAACGCTAATGCACCCTGCCGTCGTTTGCAGGATGATCGTGTTTAGCCACGCATGCGCTTTATGGCCTTGCATATTCCCTATAGGAAGCTGCCGAAGTAAGGAGGCGCATCTGTCGAGATATTTACCGGAATCAACATTAAATTCACTTTAATACCCCGAGTTCTTGATCTAAGGCGCTTTAGCCCCAGGAAGTTGTTGCGCTGCAATATCAAAGGTGTAAACGCCGCTAAGCTCAGCTGACTTTTCACAGGCTATAAATTGTGCCTTGTTGACGATTAAGGCATCGGAAAAGTCCGCTAGTTTGCCGCTAACCGGTTGCGCATTGCGGTAATCATTAAGTGCTAACCAAACGACTTGCCCATTTTCAAACCGGATATTCGGTTCTTTGAACAGTGCTTGTATTACTGAGATTAAATCGGATTTACTTAGTTGATACTTTTTACCTCTCAGTGTCCAGAGGGTTTCAAGCAGTACTATATCCGTAATCAGGACAATGTCTTTGCCATTGATCAATTTATCAGCGATAGCTGCCTGCTCCTGATCGTCATTAAGCAGGTATCTTAAAAGCACATTGGTATCAACTGCTATCACGCATTACACTCTGCAAAGATTCTTCATCGGTTATGGTGCTTTGTTGTTGCACATGGCTTAGAAAACCTTTGGCAGCGCCGGCAACCTTCTTAACCAGCGTTAATTGCCCATCAACTACAAAGCTTTCCACTATATCCCCAGGCTCAATACCTAATGCTTGGCACTGGTCTATGGGGATCGTAATTTGTCTTTTTGCGCTTACTTTTGGCATAGACTTGTTTCTTTACATTACGAATTTAGTAAAGAATAGGGGGTTCATTACAATAAGTCAATAACGGGTATGATTTTCCGAAGAGTAGCTTAGTCGTCCGTCAACTTCGTTATGACGGTTGCTTGATTAACCATCGGTGATTTCCGGTAGCCGTAAGTTCGAGATGGCTTAAAGTCCTCTGGAGGCATGGTGGGTTACGGCTATCGCCTAACCCACATTGATTTGATTTTCGGCTAATCAAGCCATCAAGAGGATATTTGCAATTCCGCTTGCTATAAAACCGACGTTCACCAAGCAAAACTGGTAAAATCGCTCAATTTTTCGTTCTCATTAAATGCGTCATCCATTTGGCCTCGCATAATTAAAGTACATGACAAAATTCATTTTTATCACCGGCGGCGTGGTTTCATCCTTGGGTAAAGGCATAGCGGCTTCTTCGCTGGCAGCGATTCTTGAAGATCGCGGCTTGAAAGTGACGCTCACCAAACTCGATCCTTACATTAACGTCGACCCCGGCACCATGAGCCCGTTTCAGCACGGTGAGGTGTTCGTGACTGAAGACGGCGCGGAAACCGATCTGGATTTAGGCCATTACGAACGGTTTTTAAAAACCACGATGGCCAAGAAAAATAATTTCACCACCGGTCAGGTTTACGAGCAAGTGTTGCGCAATGAGCGTAAAGGCGACTATCTGGGCGCGACCGTGCAGGTCATTCCGCATATTACCGACGAAATCAAGCGCCGAGTGTATGCCAGCGCCGAAGGCACTGATGTGGCTTTGATCGAGGTCGGCGGCACGGTCGGCGATATCGAATCCTTGCCGTTTTTGGAGTCCATCCGGCAGATGGGGCTGGAATTGGGCAGGGACAGAGCGGTATTTATCCATTTAACCCTGGTGCCGTATATCAAATCGGCCGGCGAAATTAAAACCAAGCCGACCCAGCATTCCGTCAAGGAATTACGGACTATCGGGATTCAGCCGGATATTTTGATCTGCCGTTCGGAGCGACCGATTCCGGCCAGTGATCGCCGTAAAATTGCCTCGTTTACCAATGTCGCCGAGAAAGCGGTGATTTCCGCTATCGACGCCGATACCATTTATCGGATTCCGCTATTGCTGCGCGAACAAGGCCTGGATGATATAGTTGTCAATCAACTGCGGCTGGATGTGCCGCCTGCCGATTTGTCGGCCTGGGAAAAAGTGGTTGACGGCCTGACGCATCCGACTGATGAAGTCAGCATTGCCATTGTCGGTAAATATGTCGACCATACCGATGCCTATAAATCCTTGAACGAAGCCTTGATACATGCCGGTATCCAAACCCGCCATAAAGTGCAGATCAAATATATCGACTCGGAAACCATTGAAGCGGAAGGCACTGCGCTATTGAAAGATGTCGATGCGATTCTGGTGCCGGGCGGTTTTGGCGAACGCGGCGTGGAAGGCAAAATATCCACGGTGCGCTTTGCCAGAGAAAACAAGATTCCGTATTTGGGCATCTGTCTGGGCATGCAATCGGCGGTGATCGAATTTGCCCGTGATGTCGTCGGTCTGGAAGGTGCGCATAGCACCGAGTTTTTGCCCAACACGCCGCATCCGGTGATTGGTTTGATCACCGAATGGATGGACGAAGCAGGGCAGCTTAATATCCGGAGCGAAACGTCGGACCTGGGCGGTTCCATGCGCTTGGGCGGGCAAAAGTGCCGTTTGAAATCGGATTCGCTGGCTTTTAGTCTGTACCAAAAGGATGTGATAACCGAACGCCACCGCCATCGTTACGAATTCAACAATCAATATCTAAAACAACTGGAAGCGGCAGGCATGCGTTTTTCCGGCAAATCGCTGGATGGCCGTCTGGTGGAAATTATCGAATTGCCGGATCACCCCTGGTTTTTGGCTTGCCAGTTTCACCCGGAATTTACCTCGACACCGCGTATCGGCCATCCATTGTTTTCGGGATTTGTGACCGCCGCCGCACAACATAAACAAACAAGGTTAAGCATGAAGTTATGTCATTTTGAAGCCGGTCTGGATCAGCCGTTTTTCCTGATCGCCGGTACCTGTGTGATCGAAAGCGAGCAAATGACCCTGGATACCGCCGGTAAACTGAAAGAAATTACCGATGAATTGAATATCCCGTTTATTTATAAGTCTTCATTCGACAAGGCCAATCGGTCTTCACACAACAGTTTTCGCGGTCCCGGCCTGGAAAAAGGCTTGCAGATTCTGGAAAAGGTTAAGCAGCAACTCAAGGTTCCGGTTTTGACCGATGTTCACGAAGATACGCCGCTGAAGGAAGTAGCCTCGGTGGTTGATGTGTTGCAAACCCCGGCGTTTTTATGCAGACAAACCAATTTTATTCAAAGCGTCGCGGCGCTGGGCAAGCCGGTCAATATCAAAAAAGGCCAGTTTCTGGCGCCCTGGGATATGGCGAATGTCGCCAGCAAAGCCAAGGCCACCGGCAATCAACAGATTATGGTCTGTGAGCGCGGGGTTTCGTTTGGGTATAATAATCTGGTTTCCGATATGCGTTCGCTGGCGGTAATGCGTGAAAGCGGATGTCCGGTGGTATTCGACGCCACCCATTCCGTACAGTTGCCCGGCGGACAGGGTAATTGCTCCGGTGGCCAGCGGGAGTTTGTGCCGGTGTTGTCGCGCGCCGCTATCGCGGTCGGTATCGCCGGTCTGTTTATGGAATCGCATCCCAAACCGGAAGAAGCGTTGAGCGATGGCCCAAATTCCTGGCCGCTGCATCGCATGAAAGAATTGCTTGGAATGTTAGTAACAATAGACCGGGCTGTTAAATCCGGCAGTTTGATTGAAACCACACTATAAATGGGTAAGTAAATGGCAAGAATAGTAGATGTTAAAGCAAGAGAAGTTCTCGATTCACGCGGTAACCCGACAGTCGAGGCCGAAGTTTATTTGGCTTCCGGCATTGTCGGTAGTGCGATGGTGCCGTCCGGCGCTTCCACCGGCGAACGCGAAGCGATTGAATTACGCGATAATGATAAATCCCGTTATCTGGGCAAAGGTGTCTTGAATGCGGTCAATTTCGTCAACACCGAAATTCGTGAAGCGGTTATCGGTATGGATGCCGGCAATCAGCTTGCGCTGGATAAAAAAATGATAGAGTTGGATGGCACGCCCAGCAAAAGCCGTTTGGGCGCTAACGCCATTTTGGGTGTGTCCATGGCTGCTGCCCGCGCTGCTGCACAGGAAGAAGGCGCGCCTTTGTACCGTTTCCTGAATACCAGCGGCGAATTTATCCTGCCGGTGCCGATGATGAACATCATCAACGGCGGCTCTCACGCCGATAATAGTGTCGATTTGCAAGAGTTCATGATTTTGCCGGTTGGGGCACCGACTTTCCGCGAAGCAATTCGTTACGGTGCGGAAGTGTTCCACAACCTGAAAAAAGTCTTAACTTCACGCGGTTTGGCCACTACCGTCGGTGACGAAGGCGGTTTTGCGCCGAATCTGTCTTCCAACGAAGAAGCTATCGAAGTGATTCTGGAAGCCATCGAAAAAGCCGGTTACAAAGCCGGTGTAGATATTTTCCTGGGTATGGATGCTGCCAGCTCAGAATACTATAAAGATGGTCGTTATGAGTTGTCTGCGGAAGGCAGAAGTTTCAATTCCGAAGAAATGACCGAATTTTTCGTGGATTGGGTCGAAAAATACCCTATCATCTCGATTGAAGACGGCCTGGATCAAAACGATTGGGCCGGCTGGAAATATCACACAGAAAGATTGGGCGATAAAATCCAGTTGGTGGGCGACGATTTGTTTGTAACCAACCCTGCCATTCTGAAAGAAGGCATCGAAAAAGGCATAGGCAACTCGATTCTGATCAAGGTTAACCAAATCGGTACCCTGACTGAAACGTTGGAAGCCATCAGCACTGCCAAGGCGGCAGGCTACAGCGCGGTGGTATCGCACCGTTCCGGCGAAACCGAAGACACAACCATTGCCGATTTGGTGGTTGCCACCGGCACCGGTCAAATTAAAACAGGTTCATTGAGCCGTTCCGACCGGGTTGCCAAATACAACCGTCTAATGAAAATCGAAGACGAGTTGGGCGATAAAGCCAAATATGCAGGCCGTAGTGCATTCAAAATGCTATCTTGATTTAGAATAAATGAGCTTGGCCTAACTCCATCGAGCAAGGCCAAGCGATAAAACCGGAATCGTCGAATGAGGAATCGCCATTAAAATTCTCATCGTTATCATCATTTTACTGATTGCGCATTTCCAGTATCGCTTGTGGGTGGGGGATGCCAGTCTGTCACAAATACGCGAGTCCCGGCAGCGCCTGGAAGCGTTGACCAAGGACGCCCAGGAAAAAAAGGAACGAAACGATTCTTTGTACGCGGAAGTGATTGATCTTCGCAAAGGTCTGGAAACCATCGAAGAAAGCGCTCGTTACGAATTGGGCATGATCAAGGAAAACGAAACTTTCTTTCAAGTGCTAGAGTAGCGCATGAATTAATTATCCCATGCTGGGCTGTGGTCCCGGCAGCCGGTGTCGGCAAACGCATGCAGGCCGACAGACCCAAACAATATTTACCTCTGGCCGGAAAAACCGTCATCGAACATACCTTGGCCCGGCTGTTGCAGTCCGGTGTGTTTCAGGCGGTAGCGGTGGCGATTTCTGTGGAAGATCCCTATTGGCCCGAACTGGAAATCGCCAAACACCCGGATGTCATCACGGCGCTTGGCGGTAAAGAACGCGCCGATTCGGTATTGTCAGCCCTGAAAGCCTTGCAGGGCAGGGCCTCTGAAAACGACTGGGTGCTGGTACACGATGCCGCCCGGCCCTGTTTGACCGGCGAAGATATCCGGAAACTGGTCACAACTTTAAAAAATGATCGGATAGGCGGTATTTTGGCCTTGTCTTCGCATGATACTTTGAAACAAGTTGAAGGCGGCAGCATCAGCGCAACTTTAGATCGTAAACACATCTGGCGGGCCTTGACGCCGCAAATGTTCCGTTACGGCATGTTGCGGGACGCCTTGCAGCAGGCCGAGGGTAATCCGGCTATTACCGACGAAGCCAGCGCCCTGGAAATTCAGGGTTTGCGGCCGAAAATTGTCGAAGGCCGCCCCGACAACATCAAAATCACCCGCCCGGAAGATCTGGCCCTGGCGCAATTCTATATGGAGCAACAAAAATGATTCGAGTCGGACAAGGCTACGATGTCCATCGCTTCAATGCAGGCGATCACATTATCTTAGGCGGCGTTAAAATCGCCTATGAACAAGGACTGGAAGCCCATTCAGATGGCGATGTGGTGTTACATGCCTTAAGCGATGCTTTGCTAGGGGCTGCAGCCTTAGGCGATATCGGTAAACACTTCCCCGATACCGATCCCGAATTCAAAGGCGCCGATAGCCGGGTGCTGCTGCGTCACGTCTATGGCATTGTTCAGGAAAAGGGCTATCGGCTGATTAATGCCGACATTACCATCATTGCGCAAACGCCGAAAATGGCGCCGCATATTGTCGCCATGTGCAGCAATATTGCCGCCGACTTGCAGGTCGATGTAGATTTCATCAACGTCAAAGCCACCACTACCGAAAAGCTGGGCTTCGAAGGCCGTAAAGAAGGTATCGCCGTGCAAGCGGTGGTGCTGATCGAGAAATAAGCCGATGCCGGAATTTGTCCTGCCGGATTGGCCCTATGCTTTCGCCGGCCCTAGCGGTTGCGGCGACATTAAAACTCAGGCCGATGATTTTATCGTCGAAGAAATACTGTCGTTTATACCGGAAGGCAGCGGTGAACATGTGTTTTTGCATTTGGAGAAATGCGGCGAAAACACCGAATATGTCGCGCGTTTGCTGGCCCGGTATGCCGGCGTCAGGCAGCGGGATGTCAGTTTTGCCGGACTAAAAGACCGGCATGGCCGCACCCGCCAATGGTTTAGCGTCTGGTTGCCCGGCAAGGCCGATCCGGACTGGCAGGGCGTGGAATCCGAGCATCTAAAAATCCTGCAAGTCATTCGCCATGCCCGCAAACTGAAACGCGGCGTGCTGGCGGGAAATCAATTCAGTCTATTGATACGCAACTGGCAAGGCGATGGCGAAATCGCCGAGCAGCAATTGCAAAAAATTAAACAGCACGGTTTTCCCAATTATTTCGGCGAACAACGTTTTGGCCATCAGGGTCAAAATGTAGTTAAGGCTTTGGCAATGTTTGCCGGCGCATCAGTCAAACGCGAACAGCGTTCCATTTATTTATCGGCAGCGCGTTCGTATTTGTTTAACCTGATCCTGGCCGAGCGGGTGCGGCAGCAAACCTGGAACGGGGCTTTGCCGGGCGATGTGTTCAAATTGAACCAGACCAATAGCCATTTTCGGGCGGAAGGGATTAATCACTCATTGCTAGAGCGCTTGCAGAGCGGCGATATTCATCCTACCGGAGCAATGTGGGGCAAAGGCGACAGCGGTGTTACCGGCGAAGTGCAGGCGATGGAACAACAGGTGATTGCCGCAAATCAGGCACTGGCAGACGGCTTGCTGAAAGCCGATCTGGAAAACGAGCGGCGGGCCTTGCGCGTCATCCCGGAAAACCTGTTTTGGCAATTTGAAACCAACGACACTTTACGTTTATGGTTCCGCTTGCCTGCCGGTAGCTATGCGACGGCTTTGTTGCGGGAAATTGTTAATGTCAATGGTGTTCAACGGGCTATGGAGCCAAGGGAGTTGTCGTTGAGATAACTTCGGTATACAAAATTGGTGGCCTTAATCCTCATCAAAAAGTCTACCCTAAAGCATCGGTACCAAATCCAGTTCGAACATAATCGCGTCTTCCTTACCGTTCTTGGCCGGGTAATAATCCTTGCGAACGCCTATTTCCCGGAAGCCGATTTTACGGTAGAGGTCGATAGCACCGGGGTTGCTGGGGCGAACTTCCAGAAAAATTTTCTCGGCGCGGGGGCGGGCATATTCGATGAGATGCTCCAGCATCTTGCGGCCCGCGCCCTGACGCTGAAAATTCGGGCTGACGCTAATGTTCATGATGTGCGCTTCGCAGGCGGCTACCGAGATGATGCAATAACCGACAATGGTCTCATCCGGCGCTTCGCAGACCCAGTTGGTATAGGTCATGGTTCGAAGGCAGTCTTTAAAAATACCTTCCGGCCATGGAAACTCGTAATTAAGGTTTTCAATTTCAAGTATGCTCGGCAAATCGGCATAATCCGTTTTCCGCAGCCTCAGCAAGTCTTTGCTTTGCACGGAATCGGGAAATACCTTTGCGTAAAATTCGCGGTCGGCATCGTAAATCACTAAGTCTTTAAGTTTGTGCAGTAGTTTCCACATAATTATTTTTCTAATTCTTTGTAGACCGACAGCGCAAACTGCAAGTCTTCCCAAGCTTTGGCCTTTTCCAATAAGGATCGTAACAAGTAAGCCGGGTGATAAATGGCGATAAGTGGGATATTATCGAACTGATGACGTACGCCGCGCAACTTTGCCAGCGACTGTTTTGTTTCGAGTAAGTTTTGGGCGGCAATTCGGCCTACAGCCAGAATCAGTTTTGGTTGCAACAGGGCAATTTGCCGTTTAAGAAACCGGTTGCAGGCAGCGACTTCTCCGGCCTCCGGGTCTCGGTTATGGGGTGGGCGGCATTTTAGGATGTTGGCGATATAAACGTCCTCACGCTTAAAACCCATCGCACGCAACATTTCGGTTAACAATTGTCCGGCTTTGCCCACAAAAGGTTCGCCCAGTAAATCCTCATCCTGACCCGGCGCTTCGCCTATCAGCATCAACCCGGCATGCCGATTGCCTACACCGAAAACGGTTTGGGTTCGGGTTTCGCATAGTCTGCAAGCGCGGCAGGCTGCGACTTCGTGTTGTAAGGTTGTCCAATCTTTTTCGGTAGCAGCAGTAATGCCGGCGGGAGGTGGCGAGATGATTGTTGAGCGGGCTTCGGATAAAGGAGCTAAAGATGCTGGATTTACCGCATGAGCGTTTTGCTCAAACCAGCCTGACTTACCGATAGTTTCGTTGTCCTTGTCCCAATCCTCCTCGGTATAGAGTAGAGGAGTAAAGGCTGTTTCGCGATTTTCGTGGTCATCAAGCCGCAGCGATGGACCGGCTTCTGTGCCAATGCCAACAGAGACGGGCCGATGTCTGGGAACCCAGACATCAATCCCCATCGCCTGAAGGTATTGCAAGCGGCTTGCTTCATCCATCGCCATTTACGAATCAGACATCGCCTTTTTGCGGATGCTGTCTTTGATCGGGGCTTTGCAACTTGTTGATGGCGTTAATGTAGGCCTTGGCCGAAGCTATGACAATATCGGTATCGGCACCGGAACCGTTAACGATGCGTCCGGCCTTTTCCAGCCTTACCGTGACTTCGCCCTGCGCGTCAGTGCCGGTGGTGATGTTGTTCACCGAATAGAGAGACAGAGTGGCCTCTGTATTTACGAGGCTTTCAATAGCTTTCAAGCTGGCATCTACCGAGCCGCCGCCGAATGCCTGACCGGTCAATTCCTTGCTATCCACGCGGATAGTCACTGTAGCAGTCGGAATTTCGCCGGTTTCCGAGCAGACTTTCAAACTCAGTAATTTGACGTGTTCGTCTTCCGCTTCGAAGCCTTGTTCGGAAATCAAAGCCTGTAAATCCTCATCGAAAATTTCGTGCTTTTTATCGGCCAATTGCTTGAAGCGGAAAAATACATCGTTCAATTCTGCTTCGCTGGCAAATTGCACCCCTAATTCGATCATCCGGGTTTTGAAGGCATTGCGTCCGGAATGTTTGCCAAGCACCATGCGGTTGGTCAACCAGCCGACATCTTCGGCGCGCATGATTTCATAGGTCTCCCGGCTTTTCAGCACGCCGTCCTGATGGATGCCGGATTCGTGCGCGAACGCGTTGGCGCCGACTATGGCTTTATTCGGTTGCACTGGAAAGCCGGTGATGGACGAAACCAGTTTCGAGCAAGCGACAATTTCTCTGGTATCCAGAGTAGTGAAGCATGGGAAAAAATCCTGGCGAGTACGAACTGCCATGACAACTTCCTCAAGAGAAGCATTACCGGCCCGTTCACCGAGGCCGTTAATCGTGCATTCCACTTGTCGCGCACCGTTCATTACCGCCGCCAAAGAGTTGGCAACCGCCAAACCCAAGTCGTTATGGCAATGCACCGAAAATATCGCTTTGTCGGCATTCGGAATGCGGTGCCTGAGATTGGCGATAGTCGCGCCGAACTGTTGCGGCATGCTATAGCCGACCGTGTCGGGGATATTCAAGGTAGTGGCCCCGGCATCGATCACTGCTTCAAGAATCCGGCACAAGAAATCTTCTTCCGAACGTCCGGCATCTTCCGGCGAAAATTCAACGTTATCGGTATATTGCCGCGCCCTTTTCACTGCTCGCACCGCATATTCGATCACCTGCTCAGGCGTCATCTGCAATTTCATCTGCATGTGTATCGGCGAAGTGGCGATAAAGGTATGGATACGCGAGCTATTGGCGCCTTTTAAAGCCTCGCCGGCCCTGTCTATGTCTTTATCCAGCGCACGCGACAAACCGCAAACGGTACTGTCTTTAATGGTATCGGCTACGGCCTGTACCGACTCGAAGTCGCCTTGGCTGGCGGCAGGAAAACCAGCCTCTATAACGTCGACTTTAAGTCGCTCCAGCGCTCTGGCAATACGTATTTTTTCATCGCGCGTCATCGACGCGCCTGGGCTTTGCTCGCCATCGCGCAAAGTGGTATCGAATATTATTAATTTGTCTTTCATGATAACTCCGTTCATGAAACGTTCGGCGTTTGGGGCCGAGAAAACAGAAAAAGTTAGTTTTGTCTTGCTGGGAATAGATAGGATGCCCAGCAGGGCAGTAGCCGGCTAAGCGGCAGGACAAGCAACGATTTGCCGGAGAAAGACATAAGATTTATGGCGGAGAGTGAAAGGCGCATACTAGTGTTCATAGATGTTAACTATACTGCATAGTTGGGCAGGGCTCAAGTTCGGGATAAATTTGTTAGATCACTGCGTAGTTAATGCGCGCGCAAGTCATGCCCTTATCCAGTAAGGCAGTGATTAATTTGTAATCCCAGGCTGCCTCAGAAGCCAAGGTCATCATAAAGTGGGCCTTGCTGTTTTCGAAATACGGGCCAAACAATTCTATGGTATGCTGCTCCAACAATTGCCGGCCACGATAGAAGCCGTATTCGCTGGGGTTTTTGCCTTCGGCGTAATTGTCTGTAACGGTTGCCCGCTGAAGCATGTCCAAAACTGCATCCCGTGTCGATAAAACCGATGGTTCCGCCATTCCTAAAGAAGATAAGCCAACTTGCGCCAGCCGTATTTGCAAATGCCGTAAGTCAAATTGACGGAGTGCCAAATATTGGGCGAGATTAGTAGCTTGTTTTCGTAAACAAGCCGGAACGATAATAGTTGCTATACTTTTCCAAACGCTGCTGTGCGTTGGCAACCACATTACTTCGTATTTCGTTGACATCAAATAGTAACGATCTCAAAATATCATGATAGGGATCTTTTTTAAGTTTTGAAGACATAATCCGATCATTCTTGGCAGTTTGCTCCCTTTGGAAAATAGCGCCTTGTGCTGTTGCTTGTCAACATAATTCCACTGCTTGTCGTAAAATAACAGTCAATCTATCGGATTCCTATTTTCACTTCTGAAATTTAAAACAATTTTTAAATATAAACCCAGTTGGCAAAACTGCCTATAAATTAAAAGTAAAAGCGGAGAATTAAATTGGAGTTTTCTGTAAATATTGATGTATTCTTTAACACGCAGGTTACCTCTGACATGCTCAAAAACCTCAAAAATTGGGTTGGTTTTCCAGTTGGTTTTGACGATTGGAGAATAGTTGAATTCGAAAATGGTGATTGTTCTTACTTTGTCACTATTAACACCCAAGCGGAATCGCCCGATAAAATCATATATGCATTATGGGATAACTTAAAAATCCCTTTTATTGCTTATGAAGATAGTGAAAAAAACTATCGTAGTTGTGTGAAATGGGTTGCAGATAGGGATGGTATTAGAAATGTAACAATCGTTGTTGAGGATGATAAATATTAAAAGGCAGGGGCTTTCTAAAATTTGTAATTATTCAATATTGAATTTAAATATCAATTAATATAAACGCTATTAATAGTGTATTATAGAACCGTTATTTATTCTGTAAAATACTTAAAAACCGATCAGCGACACCATTTTGCTATCATTTTTCTGCATTCGGTTTTCCATAAGCAATGCTCTTTATCATGGCAATTTGTAACAGGTTCCGAATTACAACAGGGATTTTGTTTGCTTACTCTTTGAATGGCATGAATTAGTTCAATTTCCAAAGTAATGCTTTCCGGGTTTTCAACGCCCGCCATTTTTGCCAGGCGTTGAAGACCTTTTATGGTTGTACCGCCATCTTCATGAATAATAGAGAGATAACGTTTAATCTGCATCTTTATATATTCAGTTTCTGCATGTAACCAATCGTCCAGTTCCTTGCCGGGCGCAAAGTTTCTGTATTCCGCTCTGTAATAGGCGGCCTCAGAAATCCAGTGGTGACGAAATACGCCATCTGTCAATCGAGTCTGCGAGCGTTTTTCCATAACGCTTCGACCTAATTTAGTCGGTAATAAGTTGTTAGATGCATGCAATATGAGTTGATATAGTTGTTAATTTATTGGCTTGGATTAATTGTATTAAATAAGTAAGTACACAATTTAGGTGCCAATCAGTCAAATAGACTTTTCTGCTATATTTTTAAAATATTTTATAAAAGCCTTTAATAGGACAGAAAATCATATGGTATCCAAGAAGTTTATTGGTAGCTCCGCTATGGTCTAGCAGTCTACTAAATTTTATTATTTAATATCAACTAATGGGTGTGATGTCAAATGATTTGCGTGGATAAAAAGCTCTAATGATGTTGTAAAAACTAAAATTGAGGAGTGCGTCTCAATTTATTAAATCTATATTTGACTTTAATGCTTCTAGGGAAATATTTGATATACTCAATGTGCGTGTTAATTATATATTGAAAATCATGGCAATAAAATTAAAAGCACTGACAGCTTGGTGTGCAAAACCATTAACAAGAGACTATTTTCTCGTTCCAATTAAGAATTTCATTTATTCAGGTAATTAAAGTAATAAAAAAGATTTCTGTTATTGGATAATCGTAATCATTTGGCGCCTCTCTTTAATGTAGAGGAGTAAGCGTATTTTTTGAATAAATCAATCTCAGTCTTCACAGCGGATCTGATGGATATAGATTTGGCGCGATCAGCCGATATTGCACAGGGAGATTTCCGAAACGTTGCTGCATGTTCTCCCTGTGTGAACCTTTCCAGTAAATTTGCCGGCAATTGACGCAGCGTTGGAAGACCTCATAGTAAAGCCGGGTTTTGGGTTCGAGATTATCCAGTATTTCTGCTTTGGCGACTGGTGCCAGCACGCCGTTGCAAACCAGGCATCGGATAAAGGGATGAATTTTGTCACGTAGGTCGAAGCGGCGAAGGACTTCATCAATCTGGGTTTCAACCTTAACCGAACGAACCCAATAACCGTGGGTGATATTTTTAAAAAACAATAGGCGCCGGTCTCGGGTCAGGACGATGCGCTGTTCCTTCATTGCAATATTTACCACATCCGCATCCCGATAGTCGTTTCGATAAAGACTATCGAAACCCAACAAACGCATGAGTTTGGAAAGCTTGCCCAGATTTACGTCAAGAACGAAGCGGGGCTTTGACAGGGTTTTTTCACGCAGTTTCAATAAGGAGCTGATGTCCAGGCTTTTGAAAGCCGGGTAAACCGCTACTCGGTCGTTTGCTTTAAGTTGGTAGTCAAAACCCACAGCTTGTCCATTAACTATTATCATATCTACCTCGGTATGAGGCACTTTGAAAACTTCAATAGGGTCTTTGATTCCCGGATGGCCGCAGAAAAGATAGGGCAGCGTCCGCATGCGTTTCTCCGGTCGAAGAAAGTCGTTTAATTCCCCATAGAAACGAAACTCAGCGATGTTTTCTGATTGCATGACGCTCACTTCTGATTACCATACCGCTAGGCGACAATAGAAAATCCAACCTCAAATGTCAATTTATTGATGTCAGCCCGTTTTCATGGCTATGACTAGGAGGGTGGCAAATTTTGTTTGAACTAGTCATGATCGCTTGCGTTTGTCCACATCAGTTGTGCCAGGATGCCCTTTGTTTTTCTCCAGTGTTTCTTTGAAAGCCACCTGTGCGTCGATCGGTTGTCCGTCTAATTGGCGTTAGAGGTCCCGATCCACTCGACCTACCATAGTTGCCAACGGCGCATTTAATGTGCATACGTCTTCAATAATTTTCACAGCGGACACTTCATAGTATGAATGATCTAACAAAATCAATAACCGTTAGTCTGATTAGTGCAAAAATGGCCAATAACAGATACCCTATCTGCAAATTTTAGGTATAGACGAGTTAATCAAGGACTATGGCACAAAACACCAACAACCTCGCTGCATACATTTGGACGTTAGCCGACTTACTGCGGGGCGACTTTAAACAAAGCCAGTATGGCCGCATTATTCTGTCCTTTACCCTGTTACGCCGCCTTGAAGCGGTTTTAGAAGAAAGCAAAGCAGCGGTATTGGCTCAGGTTGAAAAAGTCCAAGCCATGAATCTGCCCGAAGAACGGCAGGAAAAATTGCTGCTACGTGCCACCGGCGGCCTGTCGTTTTTTAACATTTCCAAAATGGATCTGTCCAAACTCGGTGAAGCAGGCATTGCCGCCAATCTGCTGTATAAAATCGTGCAAAAGGTGCGGCAGACCGAATTGCCTGAGTTTTGCGGAGATAATTAAGCTGGATACATTTTAAGAATCTGATCTAACTGGAGGGCTTGTTAAAACGAGAGCCAATTGGTCTGATGAAAGGATTGTCGTTTCACTGATACGACATTTGATTTGGACGCATTTTTGCGTCCGGCCGTGATTAATGCCAGACTCTGTTTGGATAACAAAAATGAGAGAGGACAATCAGCAGGATGGAGGCTCTATGACTCGTCAACAAGCAATAGAAATACTGAGTAAACTTAAACCGGAATTGGTTAAGCGCTTTGGGGTAACGCGCTTGGCGCTGTTTGGCTCTACAGTACGTGACGAGGCGAAGCCGGAAAGCGATATCGATATCGTTGTAGCTTTTGATGGCCCTGCCACCTCTGAAAAATATTTTGGTGTGCAGTTTTATTTAGAAGATGAACTCGGTGCGCCAATTGATTTAGTGACTGAAAAAGCGATACGCTCGGAACTACGTCCTTTTATAGAACGGGAGGCAGTAAATGTCTGACCGGGAATGGCGTTTTTATCTGCATGATATGCTGAGTTTTGCTGAAAATGTTTTTGCGTATACCGAAGGCTTTGATCAAGACAGTTTTGCTGCCACCGGCTTAAATTATGATGCGACCATTCGTAACTTGGAATTAATTGGTGAAGCCGCAACGCATATTCCTGATGAAATACGTCTTACTTTTGCTGATATTCCCTGGCGACAGGTGATTGCTACGCAGAATAGATTAATTCATGGGTATTTAGGGATAGATAACGATACCTTATGGAGCATTATTCAAAGTGATATTCCTGCACTGATCACCAAATTACAAGAAATTCTTGAATAGATGGATATCAGTGTGGAAGGGTTGTTGGAATTTCATAAACTGTGAGATTTGTTGGTTTTTTTACCATCAATTATGAAATCCGGCATTAGTTGCAGAATGCCGGCGCAGGAGGCACATCGTTCGCGACCGATGCGCTTCACTATTACGTCTAGCCCCGTGAGATGGGTAAGGTTGGTTTACAACCCCAAAAATCATTCATCCTTAAAATCAAAAGTAAAATCAACCGACGGCGTTTTACTGGTCGTACTCAATTCAACCTGCAAATCGTCATAAACAGTCGCGTTGGTTTTATGCAAATATAAGCCGGAAGGGAACGAAATCTCATGTGTAGCGGAAGCCGGCACAATGCTGACGTTTTTGGTGACTATGGTATCGCCGCTGGCGGTTGCAACGATTTTGTTAAGCGTAACCTTTACCGGCGTTGTATCGGTATTGGTGATTATCAAGGCGTGCACGACGCGATCCTGCCCATTCCCAAGCGTTGCTTCATTTTTGAGATTAATAAGATCGATCGGGGTAGCGGCAGTAGAGCTTACTTGCTCATAATACTCGGCGGCGGAAGCTTGTCCGCCGGCCATCATGCCGGTAGCAAATACGATAGCGGCACTTAAAAATTTAACTTTGTTCATGTAAGTCTCCTAAATACAAAAAAAATAAACCCATGCGCTGGGTTGTGATGCACACATCACAATTGTATAAGAGCAACTTAGATGCCAATTTCTAATCAGCCGAACAAAAGACGGGCAGCCCGCCGGTTTTCGCGGGCGGATAGTGCCGGGAGCTCACGTTGCGCCTACGCTTCCGGCTGAACTGCGGCGCCGCTGTCCGCTAATGACTTTAACCGCCCGTATGACCTAAGCCGGCTACCGGACGCTAATTAACGGCATAAATTACCGGGGATTTGGTTGAAACAAACCAAAAATGGTTTGCAACTATCCCCGGCCATGTCGGCATATCCGCTAACGTGCTTTGATGAAGCGGATTTGCACGGCAGCTATGCGGAACTATTTCCGTTATGAAACGAAAAGCAACTATCGGCCATTTCCAGCCCCTCGATGAGTGCCCTGAAATGGTTGAACCTAACCTAACCCTAATCAAACCTTAAGTTCATCTTAAGGAACCATGTATAGAATTTGCTGCAAGTGAATAACTTATGGAGTAATTATGAGCGACTCGAATACGGTAATGGATCAAGATATCAACGTAACAAGCATCGGCGGCAGTACTTATGTCACGATTGACGGCAGAGTGAAATATTGCATAACAGCCCCCCTACTTGAGCTGCCGGTCAATTTTATGGAATGGCACCAACCAACGCGCAGTAACGCCACCCAACTTTATCAAATCTAAGTATTAAGCTGGACTGTCTTTTATGACAAGCTGGATTGCAGTTCGTTGAATGTTTGGCTACGGCGGCTCAACAATTTTCCGGGTAACAGCCGATTGCTTTTTTCTCCAGCCAATTACCTCAAATATTTAATGGAGTAGTCTTAACGCTATGTTCCGCGTAGGCCTGATCTCTGACACTCACGGTCTTCTTCGACCCGAAGCTAAGACATTTCTTCGTGGTTGTGATTTTATCGTCCACGGCGGGGACATCGGTAGTCCGAATATCCTCAAGGAGCTTTCCGAGCTGGCCCCGGTTTTAGCCGTTCGTGGAAATAACGACAAGGAGAAGTGGGCTGATAAGTTGAGTCAAGATGAGCTCCTGCAATTGGGCGACATTTTTATTTATGTCATTCACGATCTTACCGAGCTCAAAATCGATCCATTAGCCGCAGGTGTCCGTGTCGTCGTTTCCGGCCACTCTCACGTGCCAGGGGTCAGTGAGAGCGATGGAGTTATCTTCGTCAATCCTGGAAGTTCCGGTCCCCGCCGCTTCAAGCTGCCAATTTCGATCGGTGAGCTTTTGGTCGAAGGTAATTCGGTATCTGCGCACATACACAAATTGGCAGTGCCTCGTGCCGAAATACGCGTCTAACTGTCGTTTAGAAGCAGTTATCAAGTGTTTTTCGAAGAATTAACCAAATTCATAGCAAACCTGATTTCCTAAAAGAACCTAGTGGAAAAACTGATAAATGGCGGAATAGGGAACGCGATTTGTTGCACCGGCATGGGCTGCATCGCAGCCATTAATCGGCGTGACGCCGCCTTGGGTGTCCGCCCGACGAATCCAGGTGGCGGTATTCAATTGTCCAGTGCCTATACGCAATTTTACCCGCAGCAATAACCACGGAATAGCCTGCGGCTTGGGGGCGGCAGTTTCCGAGACCTTCTCGCCAACGACTGCCGAGCCGTCATTGAGTTTCCAAATTGGACCCGCGCCATGAGTCCCTATCTTGTGCTTAGGCGAATCGAATAGGTCAGCTTCTGGTCCCTGAAAGACCCATGAAAAGCTATTTTCCTTTGCCATACAAGTATAGATCTGTACTCCTTTGGCTGAGACTTCAAGAAATTTAACGGCATTGTCCGGCGCACTGACCGGTTCTTTTGCCATAGTTTCGCCACTTAGGCTGAGCAGCAGCGTGAACGCAAGATTCCTATATTTCATAAATTACTCCAAGCTGCGAACAAGGGATTGAAATTCTCTTCAGGCAGTATAATAAGCGAATATTCATTATGTCTTGAATTATTTATTACCCTTTTAATTGGAATCTTTTTACAATTCCGAGGGGGCTGGCGTACAACCTCTACAATGAAAAAATCTTTGGCCGACATATTAAAACATACAATTCATAGAGTTTGTGCAGCCAGTGTTTACCTGATAATCTGCATGCCTTTCAAAAAACATATTGTTGAGAATATGAACACGAGTACCGTTCAAGTCCTTGCCAAACAAAGTCGATTCGCGGCAAGCCGGCTATCATCAACTTCCGAAAAACTTCGTAATCTTGCTCTTTCGAAAATGGCTGATTCGCTTGAATCGGTCATGCGCCAGGTTCTTGAAATTAATGCCCAGGAAGTGATGAAAGCCCGGCAGGATGGTCAGTCGGATGCGATGATCAAACGTTTGACCATTGACGATAAAGTATTCCAGTACATGCTTTCCAGGCTAAGAAAAGTTGCCCAGTGTCCGGACCCGCTGAATCGGGTGTTGGAAGGACATACCAACCCGAATGGACTACAGGTCTACAAAAAATCGGTGCCATTGGGCGTCATCGGCATTATTTACGAGTCGAGGCCAAATGTCACCACCGATGCTGCCGGCGTCTGTATTAAAAGTGGCAATGCAGTCATCTTGCGAGGCGGATCGGAAGCGCTTCAAACCAACATGCTGTTAGCGGATGCCATGATTGAAGGTGCTGTAAACGCAGGGCTTCCAGAACATGCAATACAGATCATCCGCACACCCGGCCATGAGGCTGTTAACGAATTGCTCAAAATGGATGAATATGTGGATGTATTAATTCCACGCGGGGGTAAAGGGTTGATTAAGCGTATTGCCGAGGGCACCCGAATTCCTGTGATTAAACATTACGATGGCATATGTCATCTCTATATTGCAGCTGACGCCGACCCAGTTCAAGCAATCGATATAGCGGTTAACTCGAAATGCCAAAGCATTCAGGTTTGTAATGCGCTCGAAACGCTTTTAATCGATAAAAAGTGTTTTGAACAGCTGTTGCCATTGCTCCGGACGGCATTTGACTTAAAGCATATCGAGCTGCGCGGTTGCGAAAACACACAAAAGATATTGCCGGATATCTCCCCGGCCTCGGAAGACGATTGGCATACCGAATATCTGGCGCCGATCCTTTCAATAAAGATTGTCAACGGTATTGAAGAGGCTATTGAACATATCAATCATTATGGATCGAAACATACCGATGGCATTGTCACGCAAAGCCTGAATATGGCTCAAAAATTTGAACAGCAGGTTGATTCGGCATCGGTATTGATCAATGCTTCAACAAGATTATCAGGCGGTGGTGATTATGGCTTGGGATCGGTAATAGGCATCAGCACAGACAAACTCCATGCCCGAGGACCGGTTGGACCTGGTGAGTTGACAACCTACAAGTGGGTGGTCTATGGAAACGGTCATTTGAGAAATTAGAATTGGGGGTGTTGAATAAATCGGAGAAGGTCAGTATGCACCCTTGACAGTCAAAAGCGGAAAACCTTGATCCTTGTAATTTACTGTTGCCCAATTGAGAAAGAGACTTGCACAGGTGCGGTAAGTGCTTTTAAATGTCTTTCCTGGAGGGTGTACTGCATAACTGACGGCTGATAAAAAGCGGCGTACCGAGCGCCAGTTTCTTTTCGAAAAATCCACGCACAATAAGATGCACCGGCGCCTCTTTGATACTGGCGTATATCAAAACATTGGTATCCAGAAACAAAGGTTGTTTAGCGTCCGTCGTTGCCATATATGCTGTCTCGGGATAAATTAAGTTCGGGCCATTGGCCTAGCGACATGGGTTCCGGCAAACCGTCCAAATTTTCCGGCGAATGGCTTGTAGCCCAGTCAATCAACATTGCCAACACCTCTGGCAATGGCTTTTGTAGGCTTTGTTGCAATTGCGTGAGCCGTTGGGTGTGGACATCATCTAGTTCGGCTTCGATGTGCATAATTACCTCATTTTAAATTAAAAACAGATTGTTGCATCTGCCACACGTAGCGTAAAGCTTTCGATTTGTTCCTGGCGCTGTCGCCTTAGAGTTGCCAAGGCTTGAGCCACGTTTGCGCGTTCGGCATCCAAGGCATGAAGCTTTTGCTCTAGCTCGGTGATTTCTTGTTCGAAACTATTCATGGGTTGAAAATACCGACCGGTAATATTTACTTTGCTGATGGATAATGTATCATCTAAAATTACTGAACGGTAATATTATGACAATAGGACGCCATGACCAACCAAAAAAACCGATCGGTAATATTCAAAATGCCATGGAATTAGGGAAACTCGTTGCCGGCCAACGCAAAACGCAAGGATTGACGCAAGCCGATTTGGCGGGATTGGCCCAGACGGGGACGCGCTTTATCAGTGATCTGGAAAATGGAAAGGGTACGGTGCAATTCGATAAAGTCATGCATATTTTGAACTTGCTGGGCTTAGATGTGGTGATCATGGATCGGCAATTATGAAGCAATTAGCCGTATATGCAGGTGAGCAATTGGTTGGTTACCTACAGGAAAATGATCGATATGAGTTGGTATTCAGTTACACGCTGGAATGGTTGGCTAAACAAGATGCTTTCACACTTGCCCCGAATCTGCCGCTCACCGAACAAGCGCTCACTGGCGATGGGGTGACTGCCTTTTTCGAAAACCTGTTGCCCGAAGGTGATGTGCTAAATTTCATCAGCAAGGCTGCTCATATTTCTCAAGGGAATATCTTTGGTCTGCTGGAACGGTTCGGTGGTGATACCGCTGGTGCGTTTTCGATTTTGCCGATAGATATGAAACCTACCGGTGAACCGCATTATCTTCCGGTCACGCCGGAATTGATCAGAGCCTGGTTCGAGCAATCTAGAGGAATTCCTTTAGACATTTCCGGCGAACAGGCGCGCATGTCGCTATCCGGCGCCCAGGATAAGATGACTGTTTTCATTGACGAGCAAGGTGGCATTTCAATTCCGCTAGGTGCCGCACCGTCCAGTCATATCATCAAGCCTTCAATACAACATCGGCAGGATATTCCTCATGCCGCCATCAACGAAGCCCTGGTCATGATACTGGCAAAACGGATTAGTATGAAGGTCGCCCAAGTTCGTTATGCGCCTGAATTAAAAGCAGTCGTTATCGCCCGTTATGATCGGACAATTACGCCGGATGGACGATTGCTCAGATTACATCAAAACGATCTTTGCCAGATTTTGGGTATCCCATCCGGCAAAAAATACGAAGTTGAAGGCGGCCCCTCGCTCGAAACCTGTTTTGATGCGGTGTTGGTGCGTAGCAGTCAACCGGCGGTAGATAAAAAAAGGTTGATCGAATGGGTAGTCTTTAATGTACTGGTCGGTAATATGGATGGACACGCGAAAAACCTGTCTCTCATGACACAAGGCAACCGCACCCAATTGGCTCCGTTTTATGATCTAGTCTGTACGGCGGTTTACCCCAATTTAAGTCAGAAACTGGCCTTTAAAATTGGCGGGGAAAATCGGCCAAAATGGTTAATGACACGTCATTGGCAGCGGTTTGCCGATGATATAGGCGTGAAACCGAAACTTATAACTAAGCTGCTGAGCGAAATGATTCAAAAAATTCAGTCTGCCTTGCCAAATATTGTTGCTGAATTAGAAGTGCAAGCCTTGACTTCCGATGAGCGCAGAATGATTGAGAAAGTATCGGATTGCATTACCGCATCAATTGAACTAAGTAAAAATAGATATGCCAGTGACCATCAGATTTAACCAGTTAAAATAGACCAATTAAGATAAGTCTTTTTTGGGGAATTGGGATATCAATGAAATGATGTAAACGGAAAGACTCAAAGTCTATGGAAATGTTGGTAGATCAATGCAGTTTAAAAGTGTTAAACCACCTTAGTTGCAATTAAAACAATAGCTTATGTAAAATTCTTCCGCAACTTTCGGAAAGCTTTGGTTAGATAAAAAATGACTGCTATTGAGTTTAACTTATTGATTTAAAATAAAAATGGCGGAGAGCTAGGGATTCGAACCCCAGGAGGGGATAAACCCTCAACGGTTTTCAAGACCGCCGCTTTCGACCGCTCAGCCAGCTCTCCAATAGCCGGTCATTATCCCAGATTTTTTTATAAAATCCAGAATTTTTTCTTTACTCCATTCATAATCCTTTTCCCACCAGATTCGGCTAAGTCACATTCTCGCATCTTAATTGATAGAGCGATTAATATAGCCTGCTATTTTTGCCCAAAATTACCACGTTACAAATGCCGCATTTGCACATTCCCGCCAAGTTGCTTGTCATTGCTCAATCCGCACGGATGATAGCTCAGTTGGTGGTCGATGCGGGTTTTCTGCCGGTGGTTGTCGATTGTTTTGCCGATGCCGATACTCGGCAGTTGGCGCTGGATGTCATTAAAGTGGGAGGGCTAAGTCTGGATGAGGTGCGGCCTGCCGTAGAGGTTTTGCGTAAAGCGCACGGTTTGACCCATGCCGTTTACGGCAGCGGTTTTGAGCATTATGCCGAGACGCTGGCATTTCTTGAGGAAGACTGGGTGGTACTGGGTAATTCGGTTACGGTTTTCAGGCAGTTTCAGGATAAGCAGGTATTTTTCCGGCAGCTTGCTTTGCTTGCTATCCCTTATCCCGGGACAGTGTTTGTGCCGCCTGGCGATAGCGGCGGCTGGCTGTTTAAACCCATGCAGGGCGAAGGCGGCATTAATATTTGCAGTTATGCATCGGATTCCGCGATTGATGCAGGTAGGGGTTATTGGCAACGGCAGATGCCGGGCGTGGCTATGTCGCTTACCTTTGTTGCGGGTTCCGGTAAGTTTAGGCTGCTGGGCTTTAACCGGCAATGGCATGTTGCAATCGACAGTTAACAGAAGTTTGTGTTTGCCGGAGTAAGTAATCACGCTGAAGTTTCTGTTGCCAATCAAAGGCTTTTGGCTGAATGGCTGGCGAAGCTGGTGCGGGTTTATCCCTTGCAGGGCTTGGGAAGCCTGGATTTTATGCTGGTTGATGGTCGCTGTTACGTGTTGGAAATTAATGCCCGGATACCGGCCAGCGCGCAACTGTATGGTCAATCGGTTTTTATCCGGCATGTGCAGGCCTGTCTGAATGTGTTTGACGATGCCGATATCGGGCAGGTAGTGCCAACTGCTTATCAAATTATCTATGCACAAAGGCCTATTGAAATACCTGAAAGTATTTCCTGGCCGGACTGGGTGGTTGATAGGCCCGGTATTGGTGCAATTATTGGCAAGGGTCAGGCTATATGCAGTATCATTACTAAAGGAGAGAATACGCGGCAGGTGTCGGAGCTTCTGCATCTTAGGCAGCGATTTATAGAAAATATTTTAAATACAGGTTGTTAAATTCATGCAATATCAGGCTAGCGTCAATAAACTTACCCAACCTTTGGTTCAATATTTATTGGATCATGCAGACAAGCTTAGATTGGCGGTCGAAAAACTTGCTAACGGCAGTACGATTATCGATGCCGGTATCAATGTGCCGGGCGGCTTGGAAGCCGGACGGATAATTACCGAAATTTGCATGGGCGGTTTGGGAACGGCGACTTTTTCGCATAGTGCCTATACGCACCATTGGCCGTTGACTATTCATGTACATGCCAGTAATCCGGTGCTTTCCTGTCTGGGTAGCCAGTATGCGGGCTGGAGTCTGTCGCACGGTAAATACTATGCATTGGGTTCCGGTCCGGCTCGGGCGATGGCGACTAAACTCAGGGAGGGCGTGGTTGAACCGGTTGAGGAATTGTACAAGGAACTGGAATATCGCGATAGCGCGGAACAAACCGTATTGGTGATTGAAAACGATGCGATTCCGCCGCTAGAAATTGTTGAAAAAGTCGTTAGTGCCTGTGGCGTTTCAGCGGAAGGATTAACGGTTATCGTTACTCCCACCAGCAGTCTGGCGGGTGGCGTGCAGGTTGTGGGCCGGGTGCTGGAAGTTGCAATGCATAAGGCGCATGCCTTGCATTTTCCGTTGGAAAACATCGTTGACGGTTCCGGTAGCGCGCCTATTTGCCCGCCGCATCCTAATTTTGTCAAAGCGATGGGTCGTACCAACGATGCGATCCTGTTTGCAGGGCAAGTACATTTGTTCGTAAAAGGTAGTGATGAAGCGGCTGAAAAATTGGCCTTGCAATTACCAAGTTCAACTTCAAAAGATTACGGCAAGCCCTTTGCCGATATATTTAAAGCCTACGACTACGATTTCTTCAAGGTAGATGCCATGTTGTTCAGTCCGGCCAGCGTGATTGTCACGGCAGTGGAGTCCGGTAAAAGTTTCCGCGCCGGCAAGCTCGATAATGAGTTGCTGGACCAGTCGTTTGGATTTTTAAGCTTCTGATTGTTATTGGCTGATTCATGTTTGCATAGCTTGGGTCAGTCTATAGCTCACTGAATCTGTCTACGTCGATTTATGGGTTACGCTAGAGCTTGACCCGTTGCCAGTCCAAGCCTCTTCTACTCTTTGTTTATAAAAAACTCCTTTGCGTAAAATTGCAATTATTACCGACGATCCCGGTTGGCATGGCAAACAATTATGCCGGGCCTTTGCCGAGCGGGATTGTCTGGCTCAATATGTTTCTCTAACGGCATGTCGTTTGCAGGTCAGTGCCAATGCTTTGCCGGTCATTATCCCGGACTTTGAAAGTGGTTTGCCGGATGCTGTTTTTGTCCGCGGCGTACCGGGCGGTTCGCTAGAGGAAGTGGTCTTTTATCTGGATATTCTGCACGTTCTGAAAATTCTGGGCGTGCCGGTTTATAACGATGCTCGGGCTATTGAATTGAGTGTTGATAAAGGTATGACCAGTTTTTTGCTGCAAAATGCCGGTTTACCTACGCCCTTGACTTGGGTGTTGAGGGATAGGGAAGAGGCTTTGTATGTTGCCGAGCAGGAATTGAATGCCGGTCATTTTCTGATCAGCAAGCCGTTGTTCGGTTCACAGGGGGAGGGCATACGCCGTATCGAAAAGTCTACCGATTTATTATGGCTGACCAGTAGCCGGGGGATTTATTACCTACAGCGCTTTGTCGAGTGCGATGGGGATGGTTTTTCAGATATGCGGGTATTTGTCGTTAACGGTCAAGCAGTCGCCGGGATGCGCAGACGCGGAATCTCCTGGCTGAATAATGTGGCGCGGGGCGCTTCCTGCGAGATCGTCGAACTGGATGAGGAATTGGCTGATTTGGCGATCAGGGCCGTTGCCGCTTTACAGATGGATTATGCCGGGGTGGATATTATCAAAGATGGCGATGGCCGCAACCAATTGATAGAAGTTAACAGCGTGCCGGCCTGGAAAGGTTTGCAGAGCGTTTGCAAGGTCGATATCGCCGCTAGTCTTGTTAACGATCTGCTTGATCGTTATCGGTAAAATTAAGGTGTCGCTATGATCGGCCGCGAACAGTATGCGGAGGCTTACCGGCAGGCTTGCGAGATAGAGTTGCAGGCTTTTAAGCCCGGAAATGTCAGTGTTTTCAGTGAAGGTCACGATATGACGGTTGCGGATTTCAGGCTTAGCGCAACTGTCAGCAGCGATGCCATCACGAATCCCGAATACTCGCTAGGCGAAAAAATTTATTATGCTGTCAAGGCTACCAGGGAAGCGGTTGCCTGTAATACCAATCTCGGCATTATCCTGCTGTGCGCACCGTTAGTAGAAGCAGCCATGCAGCGCCGCGAAAGCCAGACCTTGCGCGATGCCTTAGCGGTAGTGCTGGATAATACCAGCATAGAGGATGCCGAGTGGGTGTTTAAAGCCATCAGCTTGGCAGCGCCGGGCGGTTTAGGGGAATCGGAACAGCAGGATGTGCATCGGAAAGCTGAAGTGACCTTGCGTCAGGCAATGCAAATCGCTTGCGACAAAGATAGAATTGCGATGCAGTATACAATCTGCTTTAAAGATGTTTTTGATTTCGCCGTTTTGCAGTATAATCGTGCTTTCGTTTTGTCTGGCGATTGTGGTTGGGCTGCATTGGTCGTTTTTTGTGAAATGCTGGCGCAGTTTCCCGATAGCCATATTGAGCGAAAGTATGGAAAGCTGTATTCGGATTGGGTCAAGGCGGAAATGACATTGCTTTGTAATGGCCTAAAAAACGCTAACAAACTGGAAGATGTTTTGCCCATGCTATACAGCATGGATAATGCATTTAAATTGAAAAAGATCAATCCGGGTACAACGGCTGACATAACTGTAGCAACAGTATTGGTGTCGCTTCTTGAACAACTTATCGGTAACATTGAATGCCGGTAGGTTATACAGGGATTTTTGCACAAACTACAATAATCGGACATGATCTGTTCATTTTGATTCAATCTTATCTTTAAAGGGGATAAATTTAACATGGCTAAAATTACAAATTTGCGCGTTGGCGAATCTTTGGTTGGTGAAGGCAACGAAATTGCTCATATCGATTTAATCATGGGACCACGCGGTTCTGCGGCTGAGTCTGCTTTCGCAAACGCCTTAACCAATAACAAAGACGGTTTTTCAACCTTGTTGGCTGTTGTTGCTCCTAACCTGTTGGTTAAACCTGCAACCATTCTGTTCAACAAAGTGACCATCAAAGGCGCTAAACAAGCCGTACAAATGTTTGGCCCTGCACAACGTGCGGTTGCCATGGCGGTTGCCGATTCAGTTGAAGACGGTACTATCCCTGCTGATGAAGCTGATGATTTGTTCATTTCTGTAGGTGTTTTCATCCACTGGCTGGCTGAAGACGATGCAAAAATCGAAGAATTCAACTACAAAGCAACAAAAGAAGCCCTTGAGCGCGCTGTAGCAGGCACTCCTACCGCTAAAGAAGTTGTTGCTGCCAAAAAAGAAGCAAAACACCCATTTGCTGCTAACATTAATTAATAACTAGCAAAAAATGGTTGTTGAAAATACCCCGGCATGCCGGGGTATTTTTTTTGCCTTGCATTTGTAGATGAGTTATTTTTAATGATAACGCGTAAGTTGGGTTGCTAACAACTTGCAGCCCACCGCGTTCCTAAGCAAATCAACGCGACAAGAAGGTCGTAATCGGCTAACTTAATCCGGCATGTATTTCCCTAACTTCTTCGCCGGATAAACTACCATTATGCAAAGCAGTCGCCAGCAATGCAGCGCTGATGCCCATTTCGTCCAAGCGAATCAAATCATTACGATGACGAATACCGCCTGCCGCAACCCAGGTCCTGGCAGGATAAGCGGTAGATAATGCAGCCAGTTTTTGAAAGTCCGGGCCGTTATTGCTGCCCACCCGGTTTAAGGTCATGACGATGATTTCCTGCGGCCAAAAACTGCTTTCCTGAAACCAGGCAGGATCTCCGCAGGCTTGCCCCTGTTTAAAATCCAAAGACAGGATGAACTCCCGGTTTTCCCGGTAGGGTTGGGATTGCTGAGATTCCGTGCCGATGACTGCCTTGTAATTGGGCAGGGTTTTTGCCTGAATGCCGGAAAGTTGGCTGCCGTTATCTATCCAGAAACAAATTTCAGGATATTCATTGAGCAAATTTTCGATAAGTCTACTATGATCACCATTTCCGCCGATGGCGTTCAGGTCGGCGATATAAAATTTATCGAAAGGGTACAGTTTTAAAATACCGGTCATTACAGCCGTTAAACTGCTATAGGCTGACAGAACCGAACTAAGATGTACCGGTTGATAACGATTTCTATCGCCGCGAACGGCATGGACAACCTGGCCGTCTTTTAAATCAATGACTGGAATAATCTGCATATTGGTAAGAAACGATTGAAAATCCTGGTATTTGAATATATCTGCGGCGGTGGTCTGGCCGGCCAGGCATTGCCTGAGTCCTTGCTGGCGGAAGGCAGTATGATGTTACAGGCTTTAGTCGATGATCTGAAGTCTTTAGCCCATTTAGATTTGCTGTTGCCGCTGGATCAACGTTGTAAAGACTTGAGCCTGCCTGCCAATGCGCAAATCATAACGATAGGCCATGGGAGTAATGCGCTCAGCCTGTTGCCGGGTCTAATTGCAGGATGCGATGCCGTCTGGCTGATTGCGCCGGAAACCGATGGTTTATTGGCTGCAATTGCCGGGATGGTTATCACCCAGGGTAAAATTCTGTTGTCGCCGCCTCCGCAAGCTGTTGCGCTCTGTGCAGACAAACTAGCGACTTTTCAGGTTTTGGAGTCTCGGCAAATTCCGGTTGCGGAGACCCGTTTGTTAACTGCTTCGACACAGCCGTTTAGTTGTCCATGCGTCATTAAACCGCAGGACGGTATTGGTTGCCAGGGTGGGATGGTCGCCGCAAATTCTAAGGAATTCCAGTTGGCCGTAGCCAGTCTGGAACCGAATATAAAGTATATCACTCAGCCTTTTTATACCGGCCAGGCGGTCAGTTTGTCCTGTTTATTCAGGCGCGGTCAAGGCTGGTTGCTATGCTGTAATCAACAGCAAATCGAAATCGTTAACAGCCGTTTTAGTTTACGTGCTTGCCTGGTGAATATCGAAAGTATGTATCGCGATTTTTACCGAAATCTGGTCGAACGTATTGCCATAGCTATCCCGGATTTGTGGGGCTATATAGGGATAGACATTATCGAAACAGCGGATGGCGGGCCGTTGGTTTTGGAGATAAACCCGCGGCTGACTACTTCCTATGCCGGTATCCGGCAAGCGACCGGTATCAATGTCGCCGAACAGGTATTGGCTTTATTGCACTCTGAGCCGGATTTGCAGTCGGAATATAATCGGACAATTACTGTCAACATTATTTGAAAAAATATGATGAGTACACAGATCATAGGTTGGGATATTGGTGGTGCGCATGTAAAAGTGGCATTACTTAGTGCTCAAGGGGAAATATTGGGCGTTAGCCTTATGCCGTGTCCGTTGTGGAAAGGCATTGATCGTTTGCATCGGACAATAGCGACGATTATGAAATCCTTAGGTCACGGCAGCCATCGGCATGTGCTGACCATGACCGGTGAATTGGCTGATTGTTTTAGCGGACGCAAAGAAGGCGTAAAAGCCATTATCCAGGCCATGCAACGCAAAATAAATAAACAAGAGCTGTTTATTTTCGCAGGTGAATATGGCTTTTTAAATGCCGGGGAAGTTGAGGAAGATCATTACATGGCAATCGCTTCCGCCAACTGGCTGGCAAGTGCGGAATTGGCAGCCAAACACTGCCGGGGCGGGTTGTTTGTCGATATCGGCAGTACCACCACCGATATTCTGTTGATCGAAAATCATGCCTTGCAAGCTTTGGGTTATAGCGATTATCAAAGATTGGTCTCAGGCGAATTGCTGTATACTGGCATCATTAGGACCGCAGTGATGTCTATTGCCCAACAAGCCGAATTTAAAAGCCGGCAAATGGGATTAATGGCCGAATATTTTGCCAATATGGCCGATGTTTACAGATTAACCGGCGATTTGAACGAAGCCCACGATCAATCAGAAACCGCCGATGGCGCCGAAAAAACGGCACTGGCAAGCGCCAGACGTTTATCGCGTCTGACCGGGTATGAGTTTGCAGAAGCAGATTGGCCGATCTGGCGGGAGTTTGCCGTCTATTTAAAAAAACGCCAAAAACAATTGATACAGGATGCTTGTTTCAAACAAATCGAACGTAGTCCGCATCCCAAAGATTTGTGTCTGATCGGGGCCGGCGTGGGCCGGTTTTTGCTTAAGGAAATTGCCGTAGAACAAGGAATGGTTTACCGCGATTTCGCCGACTTCTTTAAGACCTGGGACAGGGCCGCTATCATCGATGCGGCAGACTGTGCGCCGGCGGTGGCTGTCGCCTATCTTGGCGGCGGGTTTTGCTAATGCGGGTGGCTGGTATAAAATTTATCGCTGTGCTTCTTTCGGCCAAGTCACGCCGCTTTATATACATCAATTAATGTCTTCAGTTACTGCCGTAAAACAAGCGTTGCCTTATTTTCTGGACAGCGCCGAATTATTTGCACCCTTGGCAAACCGGCCTTGGGCCGTATTTCTGGATAGCACGGACTATCAGGGTAATCAGCAGGGGCGGTTCGATATCATGGCCTATGCGCCGGTTTGCACCTTGCAAACCTTTGGCGCTACTACAATTATCAGTCAAAACGGTGTTGAAACGCAAAGCCAGGACGATCCGTTTCAATTGCTTAAACAGCAACTTGGGCCGCCGAGGCCCAGTATCGGCGATTTGCCGTTCAATGGCGGCGCCATAGGCTATTTTGCCTACGATCTGGCCCGGCAGATCGAACATTTGCCGGTACTGGCTGCCGATGCCGAGCAGATAGCGGATATGGCGATAGGTATTTATCATTGGGCGGTCATCGTCGATCACCATCTGCGGCAAAGCTGGCTGATTGCTTACGATCTGGATGCCGATACCTTGGCAAGCCTGATTGATCAATTCAGCCGTTTACCGGCAAGCGATACTGCCGGGGAGTTTAAAGTTCTACAAGCGCCGCGTTCGAACATGGATAAGGCGTCCTATGCTGCAGCTTTCGCCAAAATCAAAGCGTATCTAAAAGAAGGCGACAGTTATCAGGTTAACCTGACCCAACGTTTCTCCAGCCCCTGTCAGGGCGATGTCTGGAGCGCTTATGAACTTCTGCGCAAAATCAATGCAGCGCCTTTTAGCGCCTTTCTGAATTTACCGGATGTGCAGGTGTTAAGTTCATCTCCGGAACGTTTTTTAAAAGTGACGCGATAACCGGGTGGAGACCAAGCCGATCAAAGGCACCCGGCGCAGAAAATCGCTAGTGCAGCCGAGGATGCGCAGCAAATTGCCGAACTTGGCCGGCCAGCGAAAAAGATCGCGCCGAAAATGTCATGATCGTCGATTTGCTGCGCAATGATATCAGGCAAAAGCTGCCGTAACGGTTCGGTGCGGGTGCCGGAGTTGTTTGCCGTGGAAAGTTATGCCACAGTGCATCATTTGGTCAGCACCGTCATCGGCGAATTGTCGCCCGATCGCCATGCGCTGGATTTGCTGCGCAGCTGTTTTCCCGGCGGTTCAATTACCGGCGCACCGAAAATCCGTTCTATGGAAATCATAGAAGAATTGGAGCCGAATCGGCGCGGCATTTATTGTGGGGCCATCGGCTATATCGGCTTCGACGGCAATATGGATACCAATATTGCCATCCGTACTTTGGTGTATAACCACGGCAACATTCGTTTCTGGGCGGGCGGCGGTATTGTCAACGATTCGCCGGCTGGATGAGGAATATCAGGAATGTTTCGATAAAGCGGAGGCATTATTGCAGTTGCTGGCGCAATTTAGCGTATGATTCGGGTCATCAAGCTGGGGGGCAGTTTGTTGCAGGCTTCGGCATTGCCCGCTTGTCTGGATGCTGTCGAACGCCTGAGTGGATGTACGCTACTGGTCCCCGGCGGCGGGTTATTTGCCGAACAGGTGCGAAACGCTCAACAGATTTTCAAATTCGATGATGTGCTGGCGCATCGCATGGCCCTATTGGCCATGCAGCAAATGGCCTTGCTGTTTAAAGGCCTTAAACCCGGTTTTGGTCTGCTGCGATCAATCGAAAAATTAGCCGATTTAAGCGGCGTCGCCATTTGGTCGCCGCAGCCGGAAGAACTGGATAGCGCTGGCGTGCCGGCCAGTTGGGACATTACTTCCGATAGTCTGGCCGCCTGGCTGGCTGCACGGCTTGGCGCGGATGAGTTGATACTGGTCAAATCCGCTCAGATAAGCGCCGGAGCAAGCTTGTTGGACTTGCAGGAACAAGGCACCGTCGATGCTGCCTTTTCCGGCTTTGCTGCGGGCGTTTCCTGCCCGATAACCATTATTAACAAAGATTGTTTTATCTCTGCCGCATGATTAACTTTATCAAATCGTTGCTTAATAAACCCTTGCGTAATGCTTATTATCAGAGCCGCGAGTCGCTAATGGGGCATCATAAACGGGACATCGTGGTGATTCAGGTCGATCAAGCCTGCGAAAGCCTTAAAGACAGCCGCGATCAGTTTGTTGACGCTTTGGACAGATTCAAAAGCATCGTCAAAACCGAAGATAGTCCGCTGGAACAGCGTTATCAGCAACTAAAAAAGCGTTACGATCTTTGCCGCAACAAGGCCGAACAGGTAAGTCAGCGTATCCAGTCGATCGAAAATGTCAGCGAAGCCTTGTTTGCCGAGTGGGAAGCGGAGCTGGAACTCTACAGCAATCGTGCCTTACGGGCGCGTAGCCAACAACAGTTGAAAAAATCCCGCCAACAATACCAGCGTTTAATAAAAGCCTTGCAAATGGCGGAATCGAGAATGCATCCGGTGCTGGCGGCGTTTCAGGATCAGGTCTTGTATTTAAAACATAATCTCAATGCCCACGCCATCGCGGCCTTACGACATGAATTTGTGGAAATCGGCGTGGATATATCCCGGCTGATTGATGTCATGGAAAAAACCATTAGGGAGGCTAGTGATTTTGTTTCGATTTTGGTGGATCAAAAACGTTTGCCTGCGCCGAAGGGGGTTAAGTGAGGGGCGGGAGCTTTAGATAAACTGGCGTTTGGCGTTTAATTGAAAGATCATTGTTGAAGAACAGATTAATGTTTGGTTGCGACCCATTGCAGTGCCATAGGGCGCATTTGCGATAGCGTAATGCGCCGCATGGTCGGAGTCCAACATGCGGTGTAATACGGCTGTCGCCTATTACACCCTATGTCTTACGCCTTGTCACTTTGTCGATAGCTTGAAGTCGGGTTACGTGCGCGGTAGGATTTGTTGCGAGTTAAAAAGTTCTTGGTTGCGCATTTAACCCGCCCTAATATCTGTAGTGCAATAGTAATTTAATAACCCTATCACTCTGTTTGCTTAATAATTTTATTCACTAAACTATTGGTTTCTTGGGCAATTTCTGCGGCGCGGTTAGCCGCAGCTTCAGCAGCAGCGGCCTTTGCAGCGGCATCCGTAGCAGCGGCTTTAGCCGCAGCGATATCAATTTCAAGCGTTGAGACTTTGCCTTCCAAAACAGTCACTCTGGCACTTATAGCCTCAACATCGGACGATTTTGCGCATCCAGTGGTTGTTAAAGAAACAGTGGCTAAAATAGCGGATAATATAATAAGTTTTTTCAAGATGTTTCCTTAATGTAGAAGTTGTATTAATCGTCCCTAAAACCCGGCACAAAACTCACGACCCAATTAACTTAAGCTCCGCTTCCCGATATTTTTCACTACACTTGCGGCTAACCTCCTCAGGCAGTTTCGGTCCCGGTGCGGTTTTATTCCAGTCCAGGGTTTCCAGATAATCCCTGAGATATTGTTTGTCGAAGCTGGGCGGACTGATGCCGACCCGGTATTGATCGGCCGGCCAGAAGCGCGAGGAGTCCGGTGTGAGGGCTTCGTCGATCAAATATAATTTGCCGTCGTCGTCCAAACCGAATTCGAATTTGGTATCGGCGATGATAATGCCGCGTTGGACGGCGTATTCGGCGGCTGTGCTGTATAGCTTTAAGCTGCTGTCGCGGACTTTTTCGGCAATTTCAAGTCCCATTAGTTTCACGGTATCGGCAAAGCTGATATTTTCGTCGTGGACGCCCGCTTCGGCTTTGCTGGATGGTGTGTAGATGGGCTCCGGCAGTTGCTGAGCCTGCTGTAGACCGGCAGGCAGGGCAATGCCGCAGACGGTACCGGTATTTTGGTAATCCTTCCAGCCGGAACCGATCAGGTAGCCGCGCACGATGGCTTCGACCGGCAGCGGTTGCAGGCGTTTGACGATGATCGCCCGGCCTTCCAGTTGTGCGCGTAGCGCCGGATCCGGAATCACATCCGCTAAAGTCAGCTCGGTGCTGAGATGATTGGGGATAATAGTCTGCATTTTTTCGAACCAGAAATTCGATACCCTTGTTAATACCCGGCCTTTATCAGCAATCGGATCGGGAAGTATGACATCGAAAGCCGACATTCTGTCGGTGGTGACTATCAGTAAGTGCCGGTTGTCAATCTCGTACATGTCCCGGACTTTGCCGCGTCCTAGCAGTTTTAAGTGCGGAATGGATGATTCGTAAAGAGCAGCTGGGGCATTCATAATGGCGTACGGAGTAAGTGATAAAGTTTGAATTTTAACATTAAACCCGGCAGGAATAAGCAGGGGATGCCAGGGCCGGAACGACGGGATAAATTCAAAGCGGTTCTACCGGCATAAAAAAACCCTTCGTCTATGCAGGCGAAGGGTTGGGAGTTAAACAGAGCTTGAGGAGGACTGTTTAGTTAACAACAAGAGGTACTGCAAAAACTAAGCTTTAAAGGACCCGCTAAAGTCTATATTGCTGGATATAGTGGCTACACCAAACAACATGGTGGAGATGATGAACTCGCCAGACATGAAGCCGAAGACGCCGGTAGTGAAGAAAAGCCCCGTTGCGATGTCTCTGTACAGATTGTTCGATTTGTTCATTTTTGCTCCCAGACTGAATGCAGTCAATTTAATGAAGACGGTTTAACTATAACGCTGATTTATTTATTTACAATACTTTATTTTGTGGATGCTTTGTTTCTAAATAGTAAATAATGGCGTCATAGGTCTGACATCTTCATGTGTTATTAGTATTCAATTCATTTTAAAGGCGCAAATAAATCGTTGTTGTTTGTCATATTGGCTTTTTGGTTGGGCTGAGATTGATCTTTGGAAAGTTCGTGAAACAGGCCGGTAATCGCCTTAATTCCGAATTTGGTAGTTCAAGAATTATAATGCAATGCAATTAGTTTATATTTCTGGGGAAAAGATAATTTAGCTAATTTCTTTAGGGTAATTTAAATCAAGGTAAAGACTTAGCTTGATTGCAACGGATGCATTGAGTTTGTTAAATGCTGCGCCAATCTTAAGGTTGGAGCAAAACTCCCCCTAAACAAAATTTCCAGCTGTGTAGGTCGGGTTACGCTATTGCTAACCCGACCTACGGCTACCGCAATTGCTTTTCAAGGATGGGGCGCATTACGCTATGTACATAACTCTCCCTATGGGATCTGTTTAGTTTCAAACAGAGAAACTCTTCCCGCAACCGCATGAACCCGTCACATTGGGGTTATTGAATTTAAAGGCTTCGTTAAAGCCTTCTTTGGCATAATCCAGTTCAATGCCGTTCAGTTTGTCCAGATCGTCGGAGTTTACCAAGACCTTAACATCGTATTGATCGAAAACGATATCATTGTCTGCAATCTTGTCGGCGTAATCCAGTACATAAGCATAGCCCGAGCAACCGGATGCTTTTACTCCCAGTCTTAGGCCTATGCCGTTACCGCGTGTCTGCAACTGTTTTTGGATTTGTCGGGCTGCGTTCTCAGTGACAGTAATGCTCATTTTTTATTCCTAAATGGTCTGAAAATTTTTAGTGTATGTATAGCATCCCTTTTAGCTCATTGGATAAGCCAATGCCTGAAAAGGTATGCAGTGCATACCCTACGGCAATGTTATTTCTTTATCGGATTCATGATTGTCGGATCAGCAATAACTTCAACTTTTTGACAAATTCATCCACTTCGCGTTCATTATTATTTTTTCCCAAGCTTACTCGAATGGCGGCTTTCGCAAGGGCCGTTTCCACTTGCATGGCGGTGAGTACCGGGCTGATTTCCCTGGAGACGGCCGAACAGGCGGAACCGCTGGAAACAGCGATATTGTGCCGGTCAAGTTGCATCAGCAACATTTCGCCATTGCTACCGGCAATGCCGAATTGCACGGTATTCGATAGTCGCGGTGTGTCTTTGGCAAATATGGTCAGGCCGGGTATGCTTGACAGTTGTTCTTCAAGCCGCTCCCTCAGCGCCTGTAATCCGGCGTTACGTTCAGAGAATTCTTGTCCAGCCAGTTCCGCGGCTTTGCCGAAACCGACAATCGCAGCGACATTTTCCGTGCCGGCTCTATAGCCCATTTCCTGATCGCCGCCGCGTTGCAAGGCCGTCAAGGGAAAATCTCGTGCTACAATCAATGCACCGCAGCCCTTGGGGCCGTATATTTTGTGACTCGATAAGCTCATTAACTGTATGCCGAGTTTATCGAAGAAAAGCGGGATTTTCCCCAAGGCCTGTACGGCATCGCTATGAATTGTCACGCCAAGGCCTGCAAGGCGTTCAGCGATGCCAGCCACATCCTGAATTGCTCCGGTTTCGTTGTTGGCCTGCATGATGGAGACAAAATCGCCGCGTTGCGGTTTAGCTGCCTCTACAGCTTCTGGGCGTATCAGTCCGGATTTGTCCACTTCAAGTAGTGTTACAGGGTTTTGCCGGGCTTGAGCGTTTTCAAAAACCGAAGGGTGTTCGATAGCAGAGATGAATAGTGAGGCGTTGCCGGTATTAGCCAATGCCAGTGCATTGGCTTCGGTGCCGCCGCTGGTAAATATGATTTGCCCGGGTTGAGTATCAACCAGCGATGCGACCTGTTCACGTGCCGTGTCTATCGCGCTACGGGCGATTCTGCCGAATCGATATAAACTCGAAGGGTTGCCGTAGAGGGTTTTCAAGTACGGCAACATGGCTTCCAAAACCCGCTCGTCGAGCGGGGTGGTAGCGTTATGATCGAAGTAGATCATTCAGGCGATTGCCGGAAATCGCCTTAAGCGAATGTTCTTTCCTGCCGGCTTTGTAGTTCGATGATATGTTCAATCTGTTCGGCTTGTCTTTTGGCAACTTCATTGACCATGTCCCGTTCCAGCAACTGACCCAGGCTGATCTGTTTCAGGTAAGCGCGTATCTGTTCGCTGAGGCCCATCCATAAATCATGAGTCAGGCAAGGCTGCTCATGATGGCAATTAGCCTTGCCGCCGCATTTCGTGGAGTCTACCGGTTCGTCTACCGCTTCGATAATATCGGCAATATTTATTTCGTGCGCGTTTCGGCTCAAGGTGTAGCCTCCTCCTGGGCCCCTCACGCCTTTTACCATGCCGGCTTTGCGCAAACGGGCAAATAGTTGTTCGAGGTAAGAGAGCGAAATGGTTTGCCGGGTGGCGATTTCGGTTAAAGTGACAGGTTTGGTTTGGCTATGAAAGGCCAAATCAAGCATCGCTGTTACTGCGTAACGTCCTTTAGTGGTAAGACGCATGGGGATCTCCTATATAAACCTGATGGATTTAAGGGGAACTATAAATAAACCTACTAAATTGGTCAAGTATTATTCGAATTCGTATTTATTATCCACAATCTTCTTTGCTGGGATCGTTTGTAATCAGCATTGCAGAACGGCAAACTTTAGGCTCACGCCTTCCGGTTTTTAGCCATTAGAGAGATAGATCGGGTGAACATGTCTTCTTGCGTTAAGCAATCGCGGTTGCCTATTTGGTATTATGATTTTGGGAGAAGCGTAATATACCTCTTAAAATGTCGAGTTCCTTGGTATCCAGCTCGATTCGGTTAAAGATTCTCCGTAGACGGCGCATGATCGATTTGGAGCGCTCAGGATGTAAAAAACCTATATCTGCCATCGTTTGTTGCAAGTGAACATAAAAAGCTTCCATCTGTTCTGAAGTTGCGAGAGGCACTTCGTTGAGGTCGCCTACCCGGCTTGGATATTCCTGACCGGAGGCAACGAACAATTCATAGCACACCACTTGAACAGCTGCGGCCAGATTCAGAGAGCTGTATTCGTCATTACAGGGAATGCGCAACAGAAAATGACATAGATCCAGTTCATGGTTTTTTAAACCGGAGTTTTCCCGGCCGAAGACCAGTGCGATATTGCGCGGATCATCGTTGCCGCAAACCCATTTTTCCGCACATTGCCGGGCAGTTAGCGACGGCCAACTTATGGTCCGATCTCTGGCGCTGGCGCCCAAAACTATTTCGCAATCAGCTATAGCGGCTTGCAGACAAGGGTAAACGCTGGCATTTCTTAACAGGTCGTCGGCTCCCGATGCGCGAGCAGTGGCATCGGCATGCGGAAAAATTTTCGGATTAACCAGCCGAAGCTGATTCATCTGCATATTTTTCATCGCCCTGGCTACTGCGCCGATGTTACCGGGATGCGAGGTTTCAACCAGAACAACTTTAAATTTCGAAAGCAATAGTAAGGCCCGGTAGCTAAAAAACTCATAATTCTAGCAAAAGATTTGTTATTCTATTCCGGTTTTAACTGCTCATTACCAATCCGAACTATGCATCCGATGCTAAATATTGCCGTCCGCGCTGCGCGGAATGCCGGCGACCTGATTCAACGCTCTTCTCAAAACATCGAGCGGCTAACTATCGATCAAAAAGGCCGTAATGACTATGCCACGGAAGTTGACAGGATGGCCGAGCAGGAAATTATCAAGCTGATTCGTGCCTCCTTCCCTGATCACGCTATTCTTGCCGAGGAAAGCGGTGAGCATAAGGGGAACGATTACGTCTGGGTGATCGATCCGCTGGATGGCACCACTAATTTTTTGCACGGTTTTCCTCAATATGCGGTATCAATTGCGTTAAAGCACAAAAACAAGCTGGAATTGGCGGTGATTTACGATCCTTGCCGCGATGAGCTCTTTACAGCGGAGCGCGGCGGTGGCGCAATGTTGAATAACCGCAAGTTACGGGTTACAAAACAGAGCAGTATGCGCGGCGCGTTGATCGGTACCGGCTTCCCTTTCAAGAGTATGGAAAATATCGAGCCGTATCTGGCAATGTTCCGCGCGGTTTCGGCCGATTCCGCCGGCATCAGGCGGGCCGGTTCGGCAGCGCTGGATGTGGCTTATGTGGCATGTGGACGTTTGGACGCTTATTGGGAAATCGGCGTTAAGGAATGGGATGTCGCTGCCGGAGTTTTGCTGGTTCAGGAAGCAGGTGGGGTGGCCACGGATTTTTCATTTAACGATAAATATTTGCAGTCCGGCAATATAATAGTTGGCAACCCGAGAATGCACCAGTTGATGTATCATGCCATCGAACCGCATGTACCTGCACACTTGAAATAATCAGAAAAATAAACGTTAGGATTAACTGGATTGTTATCCTCTCGCCTTTTCTTTTATACTAATCGGCTAAACAAATTATAAGAGGCCACCATGGAAAAACCCTTCATTCTCCACATGCTGACTACAGCCAAGAACTTAAGCCCTTTTGATGTCAATATGGCTATGGATGCCGGTTGGATTTCAGCAATACCTTATATTAATGTTGAGCCTAGTGAAGTTAGGGGGTTGGTCCAGGATGCAATATTTTCGCGCAGCCCGAAAGGTTTGTTGCGAACGGCAATTTTTATCGGTGGCCGGGAAACCAAACAGGCAATGGATATGCTGAAAATGGCCAAAAACTCAATGGTGCCACCTTTCGAAGTTTCGGTTTTCGCCGATCCGAGCGGTGCTTTCACCACAGCAGCAGGAATGGTTGCCGCCGTAGAGAAAGAGTTGGCGGATAAATTCAATACAACGCTGGAAGGTAAAAATATACTCGCTTTAGGCGGCACCGGGCCTGTCGGTCAAGCAGCAGCTGTAATTTCTGCGCAAGCGGGGGCCAATGTAAGAATCATCGGCAGACAACTGGATAAAGCCCAGCGTGTTGCCGATCTTTGCAGCGAGGAATTTGGGGATGGTAAAATCACTATCTACGCCGGTGCGGATGCCGATAAATCGGAATATATGCAAACCGCCGATGTGGTTTTTGCAACCGGTGCAGCCGGTATTGAGCTGTTGAGTACAGATCTGATAGCCAAAGCGCCGCAATTAAAAGTAGCTGCCGATGTCAACGCTGTCCCGCCATCCGGGATTGCCGGAGTGGATGCGTTCGATAACGGTAAACCGCTGGCGGGTTCGATCAGCGGCGCGGTCGGTATCGGCGCTTTAGCAATCGGCAACGTTAAATATCAGGCGCAAAGCCGATTATTGAAAAGAATGTTGGAAAGCGATCGTGCGCTATTCTTGCATTTTGAACACGCTTTTGAGGTAGCTCGCGAATTTATAAAATCAACAAATTAACAAGTTCTGCAAGCTTAAAAATATCCAGCCACCCAGGTTAAGGTAAAAAATGCCAAAACGCAGCATACTTCACATGTTCGATCCGATGCCAAACAATAGCCCATTTGACATTAATATGGCGCTTGATGCCGGTTTTGATGTACTTATGCCTTATTCCAATGTCAAATTGGAAAATATTCACAATCTGACCCAGGATGTGATTTTTTCGCGTAGCCCCTCCGGAACTAAAAAAACCGCCATTTTTATCGGCGGGCGCGATATCGGGATGGCTATCGATATGCTGCAAGCCTGTAAACCCGCTATGCAGCCGCCATTTCAGGTTTCGGTGTTTGCCGACCCCAGCGGCGCCTATACTACAGCTGCTGCGCTGGTCGCTTGTTTGGAAAAGGCGTTGAAAGATTGTCATGGACAGGATTTGAAAGGCTGTAGGGCGCTGGTTTTTGGTGGAACCGGACCTGTCGGTATTGCTACCGGCGTGATTGCTTCTCTGCAGGGGGCTGACACGGTTTTGATCGATCATTTATCGATTGATAGTGCCTGTGATGCCGCCAAGCAATATAACCGTCGCTTCAATTCAAAAATGACCGGCGCTGCCGCGCGTACCGATGATGAAAAGGCGGTACTGATTGCCGATGCGGATATTGTGTTTTGTACCGCCAAAGCCGGAATCCGGGTATTAAATGCCAGCGTATTGTCCCAAGCCAGACAATTAAAGGTGGCCGGTGACGTGAATGCCGTGCTGCCGGCTGGCATTGAAGGTATAAATCTTAATGATCTGGCAGCGCCTTTGCTTCACGCCACCCAGTCGGCGAAGGCAGTTGGGGTAGGCGCTTTGGCGGTTGGAAATGTCAAATACCGGTTGCAGCACGAGCTGTTAAAATCAATGTTGACAACGGAAAAGCCCTTGTTCATCGATTTTCGCGACGCCTTCCTAAAGGCTCAGACTTTGGCCTAGTATTCAGTCGGACTAAATGCTATGCATATACTTACCCCACCTCAGGAGTGGTTAGCTTTAGCGTATTTCCTGCCTCCATGTAAAGTATGCCGAAGTGTTTCTTGCCGGTAGTAACCATAGTCATTTACATGCTGTCGAGAAAATTAAATTTTACCGCCAGACGGGTTAGTTCAACATCGTTTTTGATATCCAGTTTTTTATATAAGCGATAACGGTAGGTATTCACGGTTTTGGCGTTGAGCTGTAAAATCTCGGTTATATCCTGAATGCTTTTGCCTTGAAGAATCAAACCAACCACTTCAGATTCTCGTTGGGATAGTATTGTAAACGGCGAACCCTCCGGAGTCATTAAAGAGTCAACTGCGACATCAGGGCTTAAGTAGCGGTTCCCTGACATGACGGTACTGATGGCTTTAACCATCTCTGTTACCGGGGAGCTCTTGGAGACAAAACCGGCGATCCCAAGTTTGATCAATTGCATCGGGATTGGACCATTGTTATGCACTGATAAACCGATAATTTTGATGTTGGGAGATATTTGTAAAATACGCCGGCAGGCTTCAAATCCGCCCATGCCCGGCATATTGATATCCATCAGGATCACATCCGGAGACTCTTTTTCAATAACTTGCAAGGCATGTTCTCCTGAATCGCATACCCCGACAACAGCTATATTGTCGGTGGCATTTAGTAATGCCTCAATTCCGCTTCGCACTAGTTCGTGATCGTCTACCAATAACACCTTTATCATATTTTTTAGTGTTGTCATTTATAACTGATAAGTATCTTTAACTATAAGTGTCCCAGATTTTTGAACTGTCGGCAATGTTTAAGCATTAAATTGTTGATAAAACATCTAAAGTTCCAGGGAATGTTTATATCATTAACTTATTGTTTTTAAATTATTTCAATCTGTTTTTGAGACAAAAAAGATTTTTCGAGATTATTTTGGCTCAAGATAAGTATTTGAATTATTAAGTATCTAAAAGACATGTCACTTATAATCTTTCCTGATTACGTATGAGTTTCAGTCAAAATCACTAAATTATATTTAACTATAATCAATGAGTTAGATATATTTTTCATTAGGTAGTGCTGGAATGCAGTCTTCAATTAATAAATTTAGCCATCATTCCGACCTGATTTGATCCTATGCTTTTGGTTAACAGCAAGGAAACCCAAGCATCACAGGATTTGCCATTACATGGTTTAACTGAGGCTTGTAAGTAATCAGGTATACAAAAGTGAAATTTATTAAAGTAGGGTTTTACTATTTTTGATCAATGCCTGTCCTGTTTCGATTTGTTAGAAACAGACGATAAAATCTGTCAATTAACCGTCAAAAACGTAAGCAATGTATTAAGAATAAAAAAAGGGAGGCTTGGGGCCTCCCTCTTGTTAGCACACTTATAGTTTGTCGGTCCTTGCAAAAACCACGCGGCGGTTATAGGCGCGGCCTTCCTCTGTGTCGTTTGTCGCAGCCGGTTGTGATTTGCCGAAACCGGCAGTGGTCATGCGTTTGCCATCTACTCCGAGCTTGATCAACTCATGTTTTACAGCCAAGGCTCTACGTTCGGAGAGTTTTTGGTTATAAGCATCAGTTCCGAAGCCATCGGTATGACCTTGTATTTCAACAGTCAGTCCAGGGTTAAGCTTCATGACATCAACTACGTTTTGAAGGCCTTGGATGAATTTAACATTGATTTTGTCGCTGTCGAAATCGAACAGAACACCGTGGAACGCCCAGCAGCCATCTTTGTCGAGAATAGCGCCTTTTGGCGTATCGTGACACTTAGATATGGGCGGATTTGGTTTGACTGGGGGAGGATTACCTGCTTTGAAGAACACATTAGCAACAAAATTCCCCATGCCTTGCGGGGTGGATACGCTGGCTGCATCAGTTGCCAAGCCGCAATCCGAAATATCTGCGATTTGTTGCAGATTCCTCTGACCTTCGGCGTCTACATCATTGCCTACCCAGACGGTGTATATGCATAATTTGTCTCCGTATCGTGTTTTAAGTGCTTCTGCAGCGGGAGCGGCAGGCGAATCGTCCATGCCGTCGCTAAATACGATCAGAGCAATATTACCCGGTGCGCTAGCCAAATCCGGCTGAGTGGCCGTTAAGGCATCGGCCAGCGGTGTTCCGCCGCTTGAGCAGTGCAAAGAGTTGATTGCCGTGTCGAATCCCGCAGGACTGTATTTTTGCATCGGCTGGTTTAACTGCGTACTCCCCCATGACAGGCAAGAACCGAAACCAAAACTGAGTAAACCCGATGACAGCGGAATGTTCGGGATGGTTTTGTTGAATTTGTTCAACAGGTCTTTTTCCGCATCAAGTTTGGTGCCATTATAGCCGGCAGACCCCATGTATTTGCGGCTCATGGAAGAGGATGAATCGTTGATAACGAAAAAGCTGTCTGTTTTTTGCACCAGTTTGCCGGATTTAACCGCCGGGTTTAAATCCTCCGGTTGAAAGGGCTGATAACTGTTAATTGATTGAGTGGCGCAGGCGGCAAGCACAGTTCCTGCAAGCGCTGACAAAAACACTAGATTTTTTTTCATTTGTAGTTCTCCTTATTAATGTTATTCGAGTAACTGCAAGGCTTGCAAATACGCCTTGAGAGGTTAGTCTAGCATTGATTTTTTATTTATTTAAATACTTGGTTCACCTGATTGACCTTGCATGAAATAATAATGTTCAAAATTTTTTTAAATAATAGGAGAATATGGTGCGTAGAATTTTATACGTTAGTTTGCTGCTTCTGCTGCCGGTCGTTGGCTTCGCAGAAAGTGCCGGAGCAATCAAACAGTCGGCTGAGCAGGGAAATGCCCTTGCTGAGGCCAAGTTGGCGTCGCTTTATCTATTGGGCAGAGACGGATTTGAAAAAGACGAAAAGCAGGCTGCGCTATGGATGGAAAAAGCCGCAAATCAAGGCTTGGTAGACGCTCAGGTGGTCATGGCGTCTATGTACGATAGGGGTATTGGGGTGGTGGGCGATAGGGATAAAGCTACGCAATGGTATGAAAAAGCGGCAGCTAAAGGTCATGCAACCTCTTTAGCCATTCTCGGTAGAAACGAAGCAGCAAAGGGCAGTGTGCAGTTTAATTATCAGGCGATGCGGTTTAATGCCGCAAAATCGATTCCTACGGAATATGCGAAAAAAATTTTAACAACTAAATAATTAATGATGAGTATTAGAACCCGTTTTGCCCCTAGCCCTACCGGATATCTACATGTCGGCGGCGCCAGAACCGCTTTATTTTCCTGGTTGCATGCCCGTAAACATGGCGGCCGGTTTATTTTAAGAATTGAAGATACCGACCTGGAACGTTCCAGTCAGGAATCAGTTAACGCGATTTTGGAAGGCATGGCTTGGTTGGGCTTGGAATATGACGAAGGACCCTTCTATCAAACACAGCATTTCGATCGATACAGGCAAGTGATACAGCAGTTGTTGGATCAGGGCGATGCCTATTATTGTTATTGCAGTCGTGAGGAACTGGATGCTTTACGCGAACAGCAAATGGCCAATAAAGAAAAGCCGCGCTACAACGGCAAATGCAGACATGGTGCAAAAGGCGAGGGCGAGCGAGTAGTACGTTTCAAAAATCCCGAGCAGGGCGAAGTCGTTATAGATGATTTGGTCAAAGGCAAAATCATTGTAGCCAACAAGGAACTGGACGATTTGATTATTGCCCGTTCCGATGGTACGCCGACCTATAATTTAACGGTGGTGGTTGACGATATGGACATGCGCGTGACTCATGTCATTAGAGGAGACGATCATGTCAATAATACACCGCGACAGATTAATATTTTGCGGGCGCTGGGTGCGCAATTACCGGTTTATGCGCATGTGCCAATGATTTTGGGGGCGGATGGTTCGCGGCTTTCCAAGCGTCATGGCGCGGTTAGTGTCATGCAGTATCGTAATGACGGCTATTTGCCCGAAGCTTTGCTGAATTATCTGGTTCGTCTAGGATGGTCGCATGGCGATCAGGAGATGTTCAGTCTTGATGAGATGATAGCGCTGTTTGAACTTGAAAAAGTCAATGTTTCGGCATCGACATTTAATACGGACAAATTAATCTGGTTAAATCATCAATATATTATGAAGAGCGATCCGGCACATGTTGCGCATCATTTGAGTTGGCATATGGGAGAACTGGGCATCGATCCGGCAACCGGGCCTTCATTGATAGAAGTGGTCAAGATCCAGCGGGAGCGTTGCAAAACGCTGGTGGAAATGGCAGCGCAAAGCGTGTATTTCTATCAAGATTTCGTCGAATATGATGAAACTGCGGCAAAAAAGAATTTTAAACCGGGTAGCGAGGAGGTTCTTCAATATTTGTGGAATCAATTTAGCGTTGTTGAGGTCTGGGAGGCGGAAGCATTGCATCAGATTGTGTTGAATGCTGCGGAACAATTGCAACTCGGTCTCGGCAAGATAGCACAACCTTTGCGTGTGGCAGTCTGCGGATGCGGCGTATCGCCCGCTATCGATCTTACACTAACCTTACTGGGTAGACAGAAAACTCTGGATAGAATAGAACGGGCCATAGGGTTTATAAAAGCTTGACAATTCTGCATCTATTTTTCGTGGGTTGCCTATTTTCGTCCGGATAGGCAGCGCAGAAGATCGAGCTTGCGAACTTGCAGATTGATGCCGGCGGGGCGCTCTCGTTGAGAAAATCCGGGCTTGTTGCTATGAAATTCAATAATTACTAGACAACAAAAAAAAAGTCGGTATAATAAATGGACTCAACTAAGGGGCCATAGCTCAGCTGGGAGAGCGCTTGCATGGCATGCAAGAGGTCAGCGGTTCGATCCCGCTTGGCTCCACCAACTTAAGTTGATTGCTTTAAAGTCTTAGTCCCCATCGTCTAGTGGCCTAGGACACCGCCCTTTCACGGCGGTAACGGGGGTTCGAACCCCCCTGGGGACGCCAATTGAATATTATCCATTTTTCAGGATAAATTTTCACAATTCGAAGCAGCTTAAGCAGTACATAGTCTTAGTCCCCATCGTCTAGTGGCCTAGGACACCGCCCTTTCACGGCGGTAACGGGGGTTCGAACCCCCCTGGGGACGCCACTTTTCTATCCTTACAGAATCTTTCATAATTTCAAGCCTGGGATTGTCTTGGGTCTTTATTCCTGTGCAAATCCAAGCAATCCAATTCAATAGGTTAATTATTGATTAGTTGACCTGCTCTCTGCAAAGGGAGAAAGCAGGTGTAATGGGAAGCAAATACGGTGGATTTTCTGTGAAAATAGGTTCTATAGGTAATTAACGCGATCTGCCTGGCTTGTCGCCGTTACAATCTCGCCGATAGTGAAGACGGTTTCACCCTGTTGCGTCAATATTTCCAAAGTGGCGGCTTCGTCTTCTGCGGAAACGCAAACTATCATGCCGATGCCGCAATTAAAGGTTACCAGCATATCGGCCAAAGCCACATTACCCTGTTGTTGCAGCCAGACGAAAATTTCCGGTAACTGCCAAGCGGACAGCTTGATATATGCGCATAATTCCTTGGGCAATACCCGGGGCAGATTTTCGGTAATACCGCCGCCGGTGATATGCGCTATGGCATGTACAGGTACTGTTTTTAATAAGGTCAGCAACGGTTTAACGTAAATTCGGGTTGGTTCCAGAAGGGTTCTGCCTAAATGCTTGCCGTTGACAGTATCGTTAAGCGATGAGCCGCTTTTTTCAACGATTTTGCGGATTAGCGAGTAGCCATTGGAATGCGGACCGGACGAGGCAAGCGCGATAAGTTTATCGCCTGCTTTGACTTTGCTGCCGTCTATGATGCGGTCTTTTTCGACTATGCCTACGCAAAAACCGGCCAGATCGTAATCGCCCTCTGCATACATGCCCGGCATTTCTGCGGTTTCACCGCCCACCAACGCGGCGCCGGCCAGTTCGCAGCCTTTGCCGATGCCTTCGATCACAGCCGCCGCCGTGTTAACATCAAGTTTACCCGTAGCAAAGTAATCCAGAAAGAATAAGGGCTCCGCACCTTGAACGATAATGTCGTTTACGCACATCGCCACCAGATCGATACCTACGCTATCATGTTTTTTTAAATCCAAGGCCAATTTCAGTTTAGTGCCTACGCCATCGGTTCCCGATACCAGCACCGGGTTCCGGTAACGGTCTAGCGGCAGTTCGAACAAAGAGCCGAAGCCGCCGAGGCCGGCCATGACACCGGCATTTCGGGTTTTGGCGGCAATGGGTTTAATGCGCTCCACTAAAGCATTACCGGCTTCAATATCGACACCGGCGCTTTTATAATTCAGGCGTTCTTGCTGTTGTTCGCTCAATGGGGGCCTCTAGTTAAAGTTAAATTTATAATGACCGATATTGTACTATAACTGCATAATTACATCGGTAGGCTGCTGGCAATGAATTTCATGATGGATAGACGTTTGCGTAACTGGCTTTTGGTATTTGCTTTGCTGTTTTGTAGGCCGCTGGCTGCGGTGGAGGTGGCTGGCTTGTACGAAATCGAGATTGTCGCCCATAGCGAGTCTGCGGAGGATAGAGTCCAAGCCATCAAGCAGGCTTTATTTGCGGTTTTGGAGCGTATTCTGGTTTCGGATGACATTTCCAAAATTCCGGCAGTGCAGGAAATGCTGCTGGGCGCCGAGCATTATGTCAAGCAGTCGCAATATTCATTACTGCCTGCCGACGAATATAGCGATAACGGACTAAGACTGTTTCGTGTGCAGTTCGATGAAGATCAGGTGCTGGAAGCGTTGAGAAAAGGACAGGTCGGCATTTGGAGCGAAATCAGGCCGGAAACGCTGCTGTGGCTGGTCGTCGATGAAGATGGCAATCGGCAGTTCTACAATCCCGAATCCATGCCGGAAATTGAAAGCGCCCTGAGCTTGGTATCGAAACGTAAAGGCGTACCGCTCATTTTTCCTATGCTGGATATTGAAGAACAGCAAAAAATCTCGGTCAGTTCGGTGTTAAGCGCCGATTCCAGAACTTTGATGGCGGCCTCGGCTCGATACGATGTGCCGTCGATCATGGCCGGACGGCTGCTTAAAAAAGCCGATTGCTGGCAAGGCGAATGGGCTTTATATTTTGACGGTAAGATCAAGCAATGGAATAGCAACAACTGTCAACCGCTTAAGCAAACGATTTTAGCTGGACTAAAGGGAACTTACGATGTGTTGTCGAATTATTATGGCATCAAGCCGGAAAAGCCTGGGACGCCATAGTTTGTCAGTAAGCAATTGGGTGCCCGGAATGCTGGATAACTGAAGTTTGTGCTTGAAAGGTTTCGAAAAGATCACGGGCAGTTAGCTACCCTTTTGAGACAGTCAGCATTAAGTGAACGGACGTTCAGCGGATGCTGTTTGGTGGCGAATTATCTGAAATAAAGCCATTTTTTTGCGGGATAAACTTCACAAGCAATGACTTCTTTGTAAGATCAGAACACGCCATCCTTTTTACATCTACAAAAATATTATCTCCTATGTTGCCTTGATATTCGACCTTTAATTCAGCATTGATATTTACGAAATTAGAGGTAGTAAAATAGCTGCATAGATTTTCTTCAGATTCATAATCTATTGCGTAGTATGCTAATACAACTGAACGAACTTCATAAATCCCTGTGGGTTTTTGTACGATGCTAAGTGCTTCATATCCTATTTGATTATATCCCGGCGCATCGGCTTTATATTCTCTGATCCCAAATGGGTGCCCGCTCAAGTCATTAGCTTTGTTCACAATCGATCCTGTACCAAAACCTATCCCATCCAACGATTTTTTTACCAAATCGATTAGAAATAGTCCATTTTTTCTGTTTGGAAAAACATCAATTTCAGCCAATACTGTCTTTTGATCTAAAAGCATATAGCTAATGACGGTAACATCAGTAAAACCATTTGCTGTAACAATACGATTTATGGCGACTGATATAGAAGATTCTGACTCAGCAAGCTTGAAGTCAGGGTTTAGCCACCGATCAGCTTCCTTAGCAGATACGGTACTTGATAATACTAGTAGCAGAATTAAGGCAACTGTTTTCATTATTTGTTCTTCATAATTGTTATGTTTTAGTTAACGAATGACTGCTATGTGGAAAGCTTCCTGACCGGTTGTATTTGGCCGTTATGCAACGCGATAAGGTGCGCTAGCTTACAACACGAAGAGCCCATAGGATGCTGCTGACGTAAGGAGGCGCATCTGTCGCGTTATTCGCCGGCATCAATATTAAATTCTCCCCTATATTCCCAATTGGCTGGATAAATACCTTGCGACACAAATCGATGGAAACTTGAATGCGGCCAATCGATGACTTGCTTAACAAAGCCATGCTTGACAGGATTGTCGGGTAAGAAAAAAGCATTACTGCCTCTTTCTCCCCTAAGAACCGTACTTGATAGTTTCCCATCATACGGCTCAAGCCTCTACGAAGGCACCTTTTCGGCACCCGGTTTCACTACCAAATTTATCGGCGTTGTGATGCTGTCCCTGGCAATAGAGATGGTGCATCTGGAGGTTGCTTGCAGCATTTGTCCCGCCATCAACCTTTTTTACAATCATTCTAACCCCCCAAGGAGGGTTCCGTTTAATCGGTTGCTGACAATCAGGACATAAGCGGTCTTGCTTCAACCAAATACGGTATAGCTTCCTTCGGCCTCTCGACGTGTTCAGCATTTTTTTACCCCACCGGGATTCGAAATACTGCACCCATTCCGGGTCGTGCGGATTAGCTCCCGATCTGATTTTGACGTGCCGTTGTATTGGCGTATCAGACTCTTTGAGCAGGACTACTTCCCTTTGTTTTCCATCTTTTCTTTCTTCTGTAGCGGTAAATATCCAGTTTCGGGTGCCGCTGGTCTTAAAGTATTTATCTTTAATCCATTTGCTGCCCTTGTTCGGGTGCCTTCTTACCGCCCATTGCCATAGCATTGACCAAACGTTGTGATCCACACGAGCAAAAGTTTCCTTGGCGACGATATGCCGGTGATAATTTGCCCACCCGCGTAAAATCGGGTTGAGCATTTTTATCAGGTTGGCTTGCTTCGCCATTTTGTTGCCTTTGATAACTTCACGGATTTTGTCAAGATGTGCTTTGACGTTCGCATGTGACGGTTTTATCAGTAGCTTGCCGTTGTATTTGCGAACATTCCATCCGAGAAAGTCAAACCCTTCCTTGATGTGCGTTATTTTGGTCTTTTCCGGCGACAGGACTAACCCGCGTTCCGCCAGAAATTCAACTACGGCGGGTTTGACTTCATTTTCCAGCCATTCTTTTGAATCACCGGTGACAATGAAGTCGTCCGCATAACGCACCATATTCATTTTCGGCCATCTTCGGTTGCTTTTCGGAAATCTTGCCGATAGCATTGTTTCCAAACCGTCCAATGTCATGTTTGCCAGCGCCGGACTGATAATTCCCCCTTGCGGGGTTCCGGACTCTGTAGGGAAGCGTTCGTTATGAAACACGTATCCTGCCTTGAGCCATTTCTGTAGAATCGATTTGTCCGTGGGGACGTGATTGACCATCCAGTCGTGGCTGATATTGTCAAAACAGCCTTTGATGTCGGCCTCCAGCACCCACTCTGCTGAGTTCTTCTTAGCCAGCACAATGAAACATTGCTCCCCCGCATCGGCGGTTGAGCGATCTGGTCTAAACCCATAAGAGTTCGGGTCGGCCATCGTTTCCGCGATGGGTTCCAACGCTAGCAAATAAAGCGCTTGCATGGCGCGGTCTTTCATCGTGGGAATGCCTAAAGGCCTTGTCTTGCCGTTTTTCTTCGGAATTAAAACTCGCCGAAGTGGAAGTGGCGAATAACCCCGCCGCTTCATAGACGCTATCGCTTTAGTCTTTGCTACTGGCGTTTTCCAGGTTGATTGGTCAACACCAGGAGTGTTTTTGCCTTGATTTCCAGTCACCCGTTTTACGGCTAATGCTCTGCCGCTAAACGAGTGGGTCAGCAGCCATTGCAGGGCTTTCACCTTGTTATGTCTACCTTCCTGTGTGGCCTTCACAATACGCGCTTGCAGCCTCCTGACTTGACGATGAACGTCGGCCCAGTTGATGCCGTGCCATATCATGTCTGAAGGTGCACACGCCAATGTTGCAGCATTCATTTGCTTTCCTTCAGTTAAAGTGGTTCTACAAACTCTCTTGTGAAGAGAGACCACGAGGAAGTCTGCTCGCTTTCGCGCGGTGTGATGTTTCAACCCCTATCCGCCCGATTACAGGACAGCATTCGCTTTTTCCTCTTTCCTTTACCCGCATTACCCTAGGCGTTCCTTGCAGTTCGCTTGCCCACTATTCCGGGCAGTCATACGGGCTTACCGTGTTTCACATCCGTTACATGAATAGCGTAGACCCTGTCTATCCCCCGGTGACCTTTGTTCCTGTGTTCGCACACTAGAAACGAACAACCGATCACATACCTTTTTGGTTCAAGCCTGTCAGCATCTTTGGCTTGTTTTACATAACGAGGTTTATCAACAGTTCACATATGTTGGTCATACTATCCAGCCTAGCGCCCCAGCCGCCTGATGCTGGCAGCATTGGAATCACCTCGCGGCTTTTCCTCCTCTTACGAGGGGCTTCATTGTCCCGATGGCTTCAGACTGAGCCGTTACCAGCTTAGCCTGCATCGGTAGGCTATCGTTGAGGAAACAACGAGTCTCACTACCTTTTTCAAGGTGAGACAATAACGGATGCAACTTTCACGTCGCACCCAATGAATATAATCAACATGATGATTGTAATCTTGCTGTCCGGTTATGGAATGCGCCCAAAAACGCCGTTGCCAGATACCCCGCTCTCCGCGTTTTTTTCGACTTTCCGATTTTTCCAAAGAACGCGAAAAATGCCCTTTGAGCATGTTCCAGCGTATCGAAAATTCGGCATCTTCGGGCAGCAATGTCCGGATAGCATGAAGATGGTCGGGCATAATCACCACTGCATCGATACGAAAGCGCTTTCTTTGTTTTACGTACCTAAAAGCAGCACGTAAGGAATCAATTCTATCCACCAATAGATGATTATTTTTCCGTTCTGTCAGATTCACGGTAAAAAACCAGGTTGAATTATCTTGAAAAAAGCGGCGGTAATTTGTCATTGATTGCCTTTGTACGCGACTGATGCGCCTCCTTGCGTCGGCAGCATCCTATAAGTTCGTCATTAGAAAAAAACTCGATAAAGTGTGTATTTCATAAGATGCTGCCGACGCAAGGAAGCGCATCTGTCCAGCAATTGCTGATTACGCCAATCTCGGTTTATTTATAGTGATAAACCGCATCGGACATGATGGGCTTATGCAGCCTTTTGGTGAGTATGCAGCTTTCCTTGCTCATAAAGTTTGTTTTTAAGGCTGCCGGCACTAAATTCCAAGCCGTTCTTCCAACATAATGCACCCAATTCCAGGAAAAACCCGGCAAAGTAATTAGCATCTTGCAGAGGAATAATCAATTCAGTTTGCCGTTCAATCAAGGGTTGAAAATCGTATTCCCCCCATGATTGATCGCAAAACTGCAGGCGGATGACTTTTCCTCCAATGTGTTCAGCTTTGATGATTTTAATCATAGTCGGCTCTGGCAATGCGATTTAACGATTTTAACTCGATAGTAAGTTGCCAATTATCCAGCAAATCTTGCTTATGTTCATTCGCCCAATCGCGAACTCATTTAAGGGCTTTTTTGGGGAAGGTACCTTCCAATAATACACCGCTCTCTATATCAAAACGCTTACAGTATTTTAATGCAAGATAATTCCGAATTTTGCGCAAACGCCATGATGGTATCGGTTTTATTTCTCAGAATTAATTGAATTTGTCGGTTTGAGCAGTTACCGCGCTTTATCCAGATGACTTTTGGCGGGTGTCCGTACAATGTGCTTTTGTCGTAGAAATCGGAATCCTTGCTTACCAGAATAAAGCCGTTGGCTTTGGCATATTCCCAAACCTCATTATCAGATACCCAACCCAACCCAACCCAACACGGTCTACATGTGCTGAATCGGGAAAAACATCACCCAATGCTGTCACCAGTTTAGGCGATAGGTTTTCATCAAATAACAGCATCAGGGAATAATCACCATCGAATGCTTTTCACGGTCGGCGGCATAGGCAAAACAGGCTCTAATATCGTCCCGCGTCAGGTAATCAAAATCTTCAAGTATTTCCTGTTCAGTCATGCCGGCAGCAAAATATTCGAGAATGTCATAAACGGTAATCCGCAGGCCTCTTATACAGGGCTTTCCGCTTCGCTTGCCAGGATCTATGGTAATGATATTGTGATAATCAATGCTCATTGGCTTTCTCTGCGTCTAAAATTATTCGATAAGGTGCTCGGAACCAAATCGTGAACTACCACTATTTAAGCTTTGTTGTCACTATTCAGTGAATTCTTGATACGCCCATCAATTCGATGACATTGAAAGTGTTTTGGAACGCCCTCTGGTGGGTTACGATGCGCCCAACGAATTTAAATTTATCTAAATTCAACGAGTTGCGCATCTAACCCACCCTACGATGAATAATTACGTTTTGTTTGTCAATACTGGTCTTCAACATGATAATCCTCGTGATGATTACGCAGGTTGTTGAACTGGCTATGACTGAACTGGTCGTTTAATGCCTGTACCAAGTTTTTGGTTTGTTCGATCAAGGCGTTCAGTTTTTTGCGATTCTTCTTGTTTTTACCGACCGGGGTGGTAATCGGCAGAATAATCCGCCAGAAGCTAAGGCTTTTTTCGAACAAGCCTGCCAAGTCTTCAGGCAGATTGAGCTGTTTCTGGCGTTTGTGTAACTGATTGATGATTAGTTTGCCGTGAAAACGGCTGATCATGACATGCATCGGCGTCAGCACCGCAATTAATACCAGTATTACCGCTGGGCCGATAATAGGGTCGAAAAGCAGATCGAATATGCCGCTGGCAATTTCGGCAAATACAGCCAACATGCTTATAAACGCCAGGATGACCAGCGTGGTGGCATTAGTGCGCTCTTTCCAGGTGATTATCGAAGCTTCTACTTCGGCAAAAATGACATCGTCAACATCGCGGATGTTTTTTTCCAGATCTGCCAGAATCCGGTAAGAACGGTCATTATTCAGATTATGGACGCGCTGATCGATCATGCTGTTGTCCATACCCTGCGCTAAAACGATAAACTGTCCGGTATGTATTCCAAACTCGGTGAGCCGGCGTTGCCAAGAAGCGGCAATCTCATGGCTTTTATGCTGGTCCAGGCTAATTTCAGAGTGGTCTATGATAAACATAAATTTATTGGAATCCTGTTGCCTGACGATTTCTGCGACTGTTTCGCTAATCAAGTCGATGTCGGCTTCGAACAGGTCGGTAAACACCAGTACCAAATCCGATATGTCTATCACATGTTTTCTAAGAAGGGCAGCTGCGGCGTTTTCGGTAGACGGATTGAGGACCGGCGTATCGATGATCAATTTGTTTTTCAGTGTCAGGCTATTGACCGTAATCAGTTCCAGATAGGTATTCAGCCGGTTACCTTCGCCAAAGGCTGCCTGTTCAATTTCGCGGCCTATCTGATAAAACGGCAGGCGATGATCGGCATCCAAAGCAGTGCCGGGCAGGGTGACAGAGTTGGTTTGCGGTGTGTATTGCAGTACTGTAAATTTATGCCGTGCAGAGTGCAGGCTGACGCCAAGGTAACGGTCAATAAATTCCGATTTGGCCGGCGAATATCCCCCCAAAGTACTGATGAGCGGCCACCAGGAGGTTTTACGGGCGGTGGTCTCATCGCTATCTAGTAAGCCTATTTCATATTCGAATTGGTCCAAATCATGGAATATGTTTACCGTTTTTTGTAAAACCGGGTCCGTAGCGGTAAACTGTTTTTCCAGATTAATTAGATGCTTGCTAACCGTTTTATCCGCCATAAGATTTAAGCCTTGAATTCTTGAAAGAAGATTATTAAGTGGGCAGGAGTATACACCTATGCAAAGCTACGGAAAAACTCAAAGTGTGTGATGTAATGCTTATTCCTTGATATTCAATTCCTTAAGTTTTCGGGTTAAGGTGTTGCGTCCGTAACCCAGCAAAATTGCCGCCTCGTGTTTTCTACCATGCGTATGTTTTAAGGCTGCTTCTATCAAAAGCGTTTCAACGGTGGTGATGGCGTGTTTGGCTATGTCAACTTTACCTGCCGATAATTGCTGCTTGATCCAGTTTTGAAAAGAAAATTCCCAATTTCCAATATCGGCCGATGCAGATGATTCCTGGTTAGGTAACATTAATTCCGGCGGTAAATCCTCAATATGGATCTCCCTGCCGGATGCCATAACCGTTAACCAGCGGCAAATGTTTTCCAATTGCCGCACATTTCCAGGCCATTTCAAATTGCTTAAAAACTGTTCGGCATCGGGCTTAAGAGTTTTAATTTCGGTATTTAGTTCCTTGGCGCTTTGATATAGAAAATGACGCATCAGCAAACCGATGTCCTGGCGGCGCTCTCTAAGCGGTGGAATATGAATGCGGATGACATTCAGCCGATGAAACAAATCTTCGCGAAAACGTCCTTGAGAAACCAGAGTTTCAAGATTTTGATGGGTGGCTGCAATAATGCGGACGTTAACCTTGACTGAAGCATGGGCGCCGACCGGATAAAATTCATTGTCTGCCAAAACCCGCAGCAGACGGGTTTGCAGTTCAGCCGGCATGTCGCCGATTTCATCTAAAAACAGCGTACCGTTATTAGCCTGTTCGAAGCGGCCTATGCGCCGCGCCTGAGCGCCGGTAAATGCGCCTTTCTCATGGCCGAAAAGTTCCGATTCCATCAAATCCTTAGGGATCGCGGCCATGTTTAAAGCTATAAACGGTTGTCCTGCCCGCGGGCTATGGCGGTGCAAAGCCTTAGCTACCAATTCCTTGCCGGTGCCGGATTCGCCATTAATTAACACGGTGATATGCGAGCGGGCCAGACGGCCGATGGCGCGGAATACTTCCTGCATGGCGGGTGCTTCGCCGATAATTTCCGGTGTTTCTTCAGCGGCTTCCGGTAGTATTTCCGTATTATTTTGCTGCTGTTTACTGTGGGCGCAGGCGCGTTGCACGGTCTCGACGACTTCGTTGACATCGAAAGGCTTGGGCAGGTATTCGAAAGCACCGCCGTGAAAAGCCGAGACAGCGCTTTCCAGATCGGAATGAGCGGTCATGACAATAACCGGCAATTCGGGGTAAGCGTCTTGAATGTTTTTTAGCAATTCCAGCCCGTCCATGCCCGGCATGCGGATATCTGTAATCAGTACCTGCGGCAAATTTGTCGGCAATAATTTTAATACTTCGCTCGCGCTGGCAAAACTTTGAGTTTCGATGCCTGATTTTTGAAGAGCTTTTTCCAGTACCCAGCGAATCGATTTGTCGTCATCGACTATCCATACCTTGTCAAACGGTTGCATGGGTAATCTCCAGAGGCAGGTATATGGAAAATACTGTATGTCCGGGTTCGCTTTCGCATTCGATAAGACCGTTATGCTGGTTAATCAGAGATTGGGCTATCGACAATCCCAATCCCGTGCCTTCCGGACGGCTGGTAATCATCGGGTAAAAAATCTGATCCATCAATTCCGGCTTTATTCCCGGTCCGGTGTCGGTTATATCGATTTTAACCGTGAGTTTGTATCGTTTACGGCCGATCGTCATGTGGCGGCTGATTCGGGTTTTGATAACGATCTCTCCTTCGTTTTGTATGGCTTGGACCGCATTACGAACGATATTAAACAAGGCCTGAATAAGTTGGTTTTTATCTGCAAATAGATCCGGAATGCTGGGGTCGTAATCGGTTAACAGGACGATGGTTTTATTTGCCTCTGCGGCAACCAGTTGTCTGACGCGTTCCAGTACTTCGTGGATGTTCAAAAGGCATTTTTGGGCCGGTTTGTTGGGGCCGAGCATTTTATCCATCAAGTCTTGCAAGCGATCGGATTCTGCAATTATGATTTGAGTGTATTCTTTAAGCTCAGGGTCTTGCAATTCAAGGTCCAATAATTGCGCGGCGCCGCGAAGTCCGCCGAGCGGGTTTTTTATTTCATGAGCCAGACCGCGCACCAGCAACCGGCTGGTGTTTTGCTGTGCCTGTAATTGCTCTTCTTTGGTAATTCGCAAATGTCTATCGACTTGCTGCAATTCAATCAGAATTTCGCTTAACTTGCCGTTTTCCAATAACGGCGTGGCGCTAAGATTGACGGTAATGGATTGATTCAAACGTTCCAGAATTAATTCTCTATCCACCAGCGGTTCATGCAGCACTAAGCGTTGTAACCAATCGTCGAACAACAATGTGCTTGTAGTCTTGAAAAGCTTTTGTGCCGAGTTGCCGAGTAAATGTTTAGCGCTATCGGCAAGCAATATTTCGCCGGCAGGATTAACGTAGATTAATCGCAAATCCTTGTTGAATAACAGGATGGCTTCGTTAAGATGATCGAGTATTTTTTTATGCACGGTGGTCATGATGTTGAAAGCTAATTTCTAATAAGCAATTTATACGCCAATGATTAAATGGGCGCTATGCCGACATAATACGGTAGATTAAATGGATAATGAATGCACTACAATGGTGCGCATTTTGCTATTAATGCCAACTTCTGGTGCAAGAATTGAGTGGTTTTTTATTGAAAAGTCAGAAAATTCGGTATGAATTGTTTTTGAAGATCAATACGGTTGCAAAGTAATCAGATTATGCCTTATTTCCAAGGCGGGATGTGTGCGCTGACATTGCTGTCGATAGCTTTAAGTGAAACCGGGCCGGGCAATTTTACAATCAGGGCGAAAATATTCACCGGGTTTTAGGTTTAACCCGGCATCCTAAAATTCGTAATCAACAATAAGCGGTGCGTGATCACTAAAACGCTGATCCTTATACACAGTGGTTAAAACGGCTTTACCGGCAATGTCGGGCGTGGCGATTTGATAGTCGATACGCCAACCGACATTCTTGGCCCAGGCTTGACCTCGATTACTCCACCATGTGTAGCACTCGTCAGTTGTGTCAGGATTTATGCGACGATAGATGTCTACCCAGCTTAGTTCTTCGAAAACGCGTGTCATCCAGGCTCGTTCTTCCGGCAAAAAACCGGAGTTTTTTTGATTGCCTCGCCAATTTTTAAGGTCTTTTTCCCGGTGGGCAATATTCCAGTCGCCGCAAATCACTACATCCCGGCCGCCTGCTTTTAATGCCGCGAGATGGGGATAAAATCTGTCCATGACAGTATATTTTATTGCTTGGCGTTCTTCGCTGCTGGAGCCGGAAGGCAGGTAAAGAGAAATAACGGATAAATTGCCGAACTGAACTTCCAGGTAACGGCCTTCGCTATCAATGTCGGCATGGCCTAATCCTTCAATAACTTTGTCGGCTGGTTTTTTGCAATAAATGCCGACACCGCTATAGCCTTTTTTTTCAGCATAGTGAAAATAACCGAACAGTCCTTCCGGTTGCAGCATAGCGGCCGTCATGTCGGCGGCTTGGGCTTTCAATTCCTGAAGACAGATGAAATCGGCATTCTGGGTCTGCAACCATTGGTAAAAACCTTTACTGCTTGCAGAACGGATGCCGTTGAGATTAGCGGTGATAATACGGACCATAAGAATAAACCGGAGTTGAAGCTGTCGGTATGATGATGGAGCCATCAAGGTTTACAGCCAGCCAAAAAATTAATTACGCATTTTTGTATTTTCTCACAAAAATGCCTGCGTTTCCTCCCGGGTGATTTCGAACATCAGTGTGTTTGGTATAAAGGCGATGTTTTAAATGGCGGATTTCCGTCTTTATATGCTTAAGCTCTGCAGCCGATGTTGCGGCCAGTAAAAATTTCCCGATTACAAAGCTCCTAGCGCAGTAACATACGGTTTCGTCAGAGGACGTGGAATTGAATCGGTCAGTCCAATATTCACGCATCCGATGGTCAAAAATTATTATTTTTAGAGTACTTATCGCACGTGGCTTAGCCGATTCGAACAACTCAATTTGACAGTTGGAAGTGATGATGTTGATATTTAGTCTGTCATTTTATTGCCATGATTTTTTAGGTCAAAAAACTGAACAGATGTATGAGATAGTCATTCCGAGTTTGTATCTTTTATCCGGTGTATGCGTTTACGCCAGCTTTAATCACCTTACAACCGGATTACAACGTCCCTTAAATCTTATGCACATAGTATTCGCTGCCATGGTGATAGTGACTGTTGCATTCGCATATACGGAAGTTTTGATGTTGAAGGCAACGAACATCGGGTTACTGGTTACGGCGCTTAAAGAAAAATTTGACCCTCGGCATTGCCCAGGGTGTGGAAACTCAGATGCAGTGCGATCTCCTTAAACAAATCGATTATGACTATGGGCAGGGGTATCTGTTCTCCAAGTCTCTTTCCGTCGAGCAATTCGATAAGTTTTTAGTTAAATTCCAGGCAATCGAGTGACAAAATTTCCGGAATGTTTCATAGTGTCAGGGAAATTGCTTCAGCAAATTCCGATTGTTTAACCTCGGTTCGGTTTTAAGTTCTAAAAATGGCTATAGGCAAATCTTATGATAATAATAATAAAAAATCCACAGGCCTTACTACAACTGAACGACCTTCAAATACTGATCAACTCGTTAATCAAGGGCCGATTTTGGCAAAAAACGGGGGTGCTAAAATCGTTACGGATAATAGAAGTGGTCGGCCAGAAAAATACATTTACAGAATATCACTTAATTTGCGAGGTGGTTCCAATTGAAGTGACAAAGCGCGTTGTTAATAAACTGAACGGGAAAAATTTTTTTGGGGAATCGCTTATAGCTCGCGAATATGTAACCAGAAGTTGTGGAAATGATCCAAGGCAGAATAAAGACACTACTCAACAGAGGATATCTGAAAAACGGCGATCCGAACGTAGAAGATCAAAACTTACAACCAAGTCAATACCTACATAGTTAGTTTCTAACCGCTGATAGGCACTGTTGTACTTTGATCTGCAAATTTAGGTCTTTTGATAATTTGTCTTGATACTAATAGTTCGCACCCTGCCGAATTATCTGAATTAAGAAGAAGATCTTGTTTTGAAGGAGTTTAGAATGGGCTTAGCTACCCAGCCGAATCCAAAAACGGTCAAATACCTGCATATTTTGAGTAAGGGTGGGCTGAACGATACTATTTTTGGGTTATAAATAACCGATTAAGCCAATACGGCGGCTATAATTCCAGTCAAGAAAATTCCGTCAAATGTGCCTGCACCGCCAATGGAGGCGACAGGTGCGCCGAAACTGCTTATATCCTTAAGGTGAAGAATGTCGGCTCCAATCAATACCCCGAGTACGCCACTGATATAAGCAAGTTGCGCCGCATGGGCCGGATCGAGCGTCAAGGCTAGAATTGCCGAAACCAGCGGCGCTATAAGAATAGGCATGCCTACACCAATACCTGGTATCAGCCGGCTAAACCTGTAGCTTATTGCAGTAATTACCAGTAAGGCGATTAAAAGTTTCATAGGATCAAGCAATTGTTGTGAAACGAAGTACAAGCTTAACCCGACCGGAATAACGCAACCGCCAAGGTTCACCGCTATCACGACCCTTCCTTCCTTTGCTGGCGTAAATAATTCCCAAACCGGTTTCTGAGTCGGTGAGTTAAGTTGACGCCAAGTTTCCTTGGTTTTAAGTTCATAAACCGGGAGATTGATGCCGCTGCCAACCAGTGTTCCTACTAATATCAGGAGACTCGCTTCGGGAGATAATCCAAGCTTGGCGAAAGCGATTTCAAAAAACTCAACCTGTATCATCGCAATAAAGAATATGGCGACCAGGAAAAATATCGCTAATGAAATGATAGGCATGGTTTTTTTCCCCTTAATCGCTAAAACCGGTTTGAAATTTTTTATTATTTTTGTACTGATTCGTAATCGGCAAGGTTTATGCCGGCGTTAAGCAGAAATTCGCGTAAATGCTTGATTTCCTGCTTGCTGCATACTCCGCCTTGATGCGGATGATGTAAAACGCCAACTACTTTATTCAACTCAACATGAAAACGGGCGCCATGACTTGGCTCGACCGTAGCACCTAAATGATGAAGCAAGGAAACGATTTCACGCCAGTGGATATTGGCATTGATCGGATCCTGAAATAGGCTGTGCAGCAGATTTATTTGGTGACCCATGGTCATCTCCTCTGATTTCTTAATACAGGATACGCTTTAAGAGTCATTTTGTTCAAGAAAGAAAAAAATGCGAACCATGCCTTATTAACAAAGAAGGGTGCAAGATTAGCACCACCGGCTACTACTGATAGTAACTGCATCCACAATCCAAGAGCAACAGTATCTGCAGCGCAATGATCGGCAAATCCTGTTTGTCCTCATCGCTAGATGTTGATTAAGGTGGAGCTAACCGTCAACCCCGCAAAAAAATGCCTTCTATTGGTATTAATTTGTAATTTTTTTCGGCATGAAAAGCCGTAAATTGCAATGAGACGGAATAAAACAAAAAACCAGTGAAATGTTGGTAATGTTTAGCTTGTCAGTTTGATTTTATTGCCGATTGGGAGCGTTTGGCCGGCAAACCGAAAAGGTCTGAAAAGTGTCCGAAGCAAGGCAAGCTTTTCAGGATAAGTCTGGCGATTTTTTTAACCATTATTTAAATTCGGAAAGCTGAATCATTCAGAGCTGCCAGTTCTCTTTCCAGCAGCTCGCTGTTGCCAAGATTCAGTTCCACCAGACGGCGTAATCTGGAAATACTGTCGATATCGATATGTTGGCATTTAAAGCCAATCTGATTGCCGACTGCGTGTACTACACTGATATTCATGATGATGCTTATTTCATCGCTCAGATTTAGGGTCAGTGTGTAAAGCGTTTCCGGCGAATAATCCTGCCAGGGTTCCGAAAACTCCAATAAACAGCCTTTTAGTGACAGATCAATAACATGACAAGGATAATTTGTTCCGGCACACTCCAGAAGCGCATCGGCGGCATAGAAAATACGATGGAAGCGACGTTTCTCTTGGTTGTTTTCAAGTGTCATAGTCAATCCAAAAAGAATTGCAACGGTGTCTTGTCAACGGTAATCACATCATTTGTATTTAGTTTCAAAGTTCTTTCGCCTAAAGGGACGTTATTCACAGCTAAACCATTGTGCTCTTCGAGCGCCGAAATAAAATACCCATCCTTTCGACGGGCGATAACAACAACCCCACCGCCTTCATGGCCCAAGCGAGTCATTGCTTTCTTTAGAGGCAGGATGCGGCCGATATGGTCACCGTTCAAAATCTGCAAATTAGCTTCCGGCAGTTTAACACTATCCGGGATTTTTTCGTCATGAAGAGAAACATCCTGGTTTCTGCCGGCATCTGCGGTAATCATCGAATTGGCTGTGTTATACAGTATATAGTGCTTACCAATATTGATAACGTCGTTATTCTTGAGCTTGCATTCCTTCATTTGGCGATTGTTGATCTGCAACGGGAATTTGTCATTCATCTGTTTTATGACACAAGCGCCGTCTTTAATGATAACCACCGCGTGTGCAGGTGCGATAGCAAGACTATCGACAACTAAATCATTGCTGTCGTCGCGGCCTATGTGGACCACGCCGGATTCGAAAACGCCAGCCTGAATTGCCTTATCTTTAAAATAAACGGTAAATTTTGCCATCGCTGTTTTTCAAGTAGTCCCTGCGCCTAAAAGGTAGTATAGCCGCTATGATAAAGTTTGCAGATTAATCGATGCTTGTTTAAGTATAGTCGCTAGCGTTATATTGTAGTATAGAAAAAACATCATATCGTCCATTAAAATTGCGGCTTACGGTTTGCTGGACGAAAGTGTCGATCAGTCGCAGTTCTAGCGCTGTATTGCGTCTTCCAGAATAATACTTGTGAGCGTCTATAAAAAACATTAATGCATATTTCCGCTATCCACAGCTGAATTTGTATGGATCATCTCCGATAGCACTGTAATTTTTAGGCTGGTTTGACAATAGTCAACGCCTCTAAGTTGCTACAAAATATCCGAATTTTTTCCAAAATTTACAGTAGAATCATCATTGTTTTTTCAACGGCCAAGACATCATGACCGATTCACAGCCTAGCATCGAATCTTGCATTTCTCAAAATATCTATATTACCGGAGCCGGCGAATGCAGCGGGAAATCAGTCATTACGCTAGCTATGATGGAAATGTTGTCCGGTCATGCAGGCAATGTCGGGTTTTTCCGGCCTATCATTCATAGTGGCGTAGAAAAGGATGAGTTAATACACCTTATTGTTGACCGCTACCAACTCGACTATCCCTTCGAAGCTCTTTATGGTTGTACTGTCGAGCAGGCGTGTAAATTGCTGACCGACGAACATTATGAAGAATTAATCAAAATTATCCTTGCTAAATATCGTAGTCTAAAAGACCGGTGCGATCACGTGCTTTGTGTCGGTTCCGATTATAGTCCCGGCGATTCCATTTTCGATTTCGATTTTAATGCCGATGTTGCAAATAATCTAGGCTGTGTGATGATGCCTGTGATACAAGCCGGCGAACGTGATAACGAAGAAATCCTTGACAGTCTAGCCAGTCTGAAACACGCACTTCACGAACACGGTTGCGAGTTGCTGTCTACGGTAATTAACAGTGTGCCTTCAAATCAAGTGGAAAGTTTACGAAGCGTTTTAGGCCATTCATTGAACTTTCCTGTCTACGTAATACCTTACGAACCCTCTCTGGAAAAGCCGAGCATAGGCAATATTGCCGAAGCGCTGGGCGCCAAGGTTTTTTCCGGGGATAGCAACGCCATGAGCCGTGAGGTTTCCCACTACAAAGTGGCGGCAATGCTGGTACCCGATTTTCTAGAGTATGTTCAGGACGGGGACCTGATCATCACACCTGGTGACCGTTCCGACATTATTCTCGCCAGCCTGATGACTTACCACTCGAAAAATTATCCGCAGATAGCCGGTTTGCTATTGACGGGGCATCAACGGCCCGAACGTCAGGTTCAAGCCTTGATCAACGGCTTGGGCGAAACTCCGTTTGCAGTGCTTGGGGTCGATACCGATACTTTTACTTCCGCTCTGCAAGTCAGTCATGTCAGAGCGCGTTTGAAATCAGAAAACGAACGCAAAATTGCCAAAGCATTGGGTTTGGTTGAAAACAATATCAACATGGTGGGTCTGAAGCTGCGTCTATGCACCCAGAATTCGACCAAAATAACGCCGCTCATGTTTGAGTATGATTTACTACAACGTGCGAAGGCGAAAAAACAGCACATTGTTCTGCCGGAAGGCACAGAAGACAGAATACTGCTCGCTGCCGAAATTTTATTATTGCGCGAGGTTGTCACAATCACCTTGCTGGGTGATGAGCAGACCATCCGCCAAAAAATTCAAGCTCTTGCTTTGAGGCTTGACGATGTCAATATCATTGACCCTCTTAGCTCGGAATTGCGGACGACTTTTGCCGATGTCTACTATCAAGCCCGAAAACACAAAAACATTGTTTACGATACGGCATATGATTTGATGGCAGATGTCAGTTATTTCGGTACCCTTATGATTTATCTCGGCTATGCTGACGGCATGGTTTCCGGCGCAGTACATTCCACTCAACACACTATCCGGCCGGCGTTTGAAATTATCAAAACCAAGCCCGGTGCGGCAATAGTCTCCAGCGTGTTTTTTATGTGCCTGGAAGACCGGGTATTGGTCTATGGCGATTGTGCGGTTAATCCTAATCCAAACGCACAGCAATTGGCCGATATTGCCCTGAATGCGGCAGATACCGCGCAAAATTTTAATATCACACCCAGAGTCGCCATGTTGTCATATTCTACGGGCGATTCCGGCAAAGGCGAAGCGGTTGATAAAGTCCGGGAAGCAGTTAAAATCGCAAAAGCCAAGCGTCCGGATTTGATACTGGAAGGGCCCATGCAATATGATGCTGCGGTTGATGCCAAGGTTGCGAAAACCAAACTGCCGGGCAGCAAAGTTGCCGGGCAGGCAACGGTGTTCATTTTTCCCGACCTAAATACCGGCAATAATACCTATAAGGCGGTGCAACGCTCCTCCGGGGCGATTGCTATTGGCCCGATACTGCAAGGCTTAAATAAGCCGGTTAATGATTTAAGCCGTGGTTGCACAGTCACGGATATTGTCAATACTGTGATTATCACCGCTATTCAGGCACAGGAAGCCAAGTCTTGAAAATACTTCCTTGTCTCTGGTTGTATTTATTGAGTTTTAATTTGTGGGCGGAAACCCGAATTGCTATTCTGGATTTCGAATTAAAAGATATGACGCTAGCGCCCGGTATCCCTGCCGAAATCAAACGCACGGCATCCATCAAACCTTTACTGGAAAACGAATTAAAGTCGGCGGGATACCGTATTATCGAAATACCGTTGTCTGCTCAGCAGGCAGCTAACAGCGGCGTCGGCTACCTTTTCGAGCATGCCGATGTTGCCGCGCAACTGGGTAAAAATTACGGTGCCGATTTTCTGTTGGTCGGTAGACTGCATAAGCCAAGTTTTTTATTTGTCTACTTAATGGGCAATTTGATTAATACCGGCAATGGACAATGGTTAGGCAAATTTATCACTGAATCAAAAGGAACCTACCCCAAACTGACCAAAAAGGCGGTTGAAGGTTTGGCTGTCAAGATCGATGAAGCCCTTGATCGGCGATATACACCACCGTTACCTGCAAAGCTTATACCTGCCGACTAATAACGATCCTATATGAAAATTCTGGTACTTAATGCGGGCAGTTCATCTGTCAAATACAGCCTATTTAACATGTGCAAACAGGATGTATTGGTCTCCGGTATTATTGAACGGATCGGAGAAACAAATCCGGTACACCGTTATACGTTGTCCGATGCTGTTGAAAAACATCTGGATAAACCCATCAGTAGCCACCAGCAAGCTTTGCAAGAGTTGTTTAGGGTTTTATCGGAATCCGCTATTTTGACCGATCCTAGCGACTTGTTCTGTATTGGTCATCGCGTGGTACATGGCGGCGAGCATTTTCGAAGGCCGGTTTTGATTGATCAGCAGGTATTGCAGCAAATCTCAGAAAACATAGCGCTGGCACCTTTGCATAATCCCGCCAATCTGCTCGGTATTAAAGAAGCGATGCAGGAAATGGGCGCCATTCCGCAAGTTGCGGTATTCGACACGGCTTTTCATCAATCCTTGCCGGATTATGCCTATCGCTATGCCTTGCCAACCGGGCTTTACACGCAACATGGCGTACGCCGCTATGGGTTTCATGGTACTTCGCACCGCTATGTTGCCAAACTCGCTGCGGAATTTCTTGGTAAACCTTTGCATGAAACTAATTTGATTACCTTGCATCTGGGGAATGGGGCCAGTGTAACCGCAATCGAAAATGGGCGAAGCGTCGATACTTCAATGGGCATGACACCGCTGGAAGGATTGATGATGGGAACGCGTTGCGGCGACATTGATCCGGCTATTCATTTTTATCTTAGCCGAACATTGAATATGTCGAACCAGACCATAGAAAATCTGTTCAATAAAGAAAGCGGCTGCAAGGGTATTTGCGGCGAAAACGATATGCGCGCCATCCACAAACTTGCTGAAAGCGGCAATGAAGACGCGCATCTGGCGTTGGAGATGTACGCTTATCGCATAAAAAAATATATAGGCGCTTATTTTGCAGTGTTAAACAGGGTCGACGCAGTGGTGTTTACCGGCGGTATCGGCGAAAACGATATTTGGTTACGCCAGCAATGCTGCGCCAATCTAACAGCATTTGGTATAGCGGTTGATAGTCATAAGAATAAATCCCCGGTTCGGCCTTGCGCCGACATTAGCGCAAGTGGCGGAAGGGTGGCCGTACTGGTGATTGCTACGCATGAAGAGTTGGAGATAGCTATTCAGGCAAAGGAGTGTCTTGAGGATTGAGACATAGTGTTTACGACAAATACTTTCATATTTTGCTTTAAGCAAAAATTGGCTGTATGAAAGGTTACTCCGGTGCTTTTTCGAGTATATCAACCCGAACATTCATTTCTCGCGGATACAAAGCCGGGCCGAATTGGGTAAACACTGCGACATCGGCAGCATCGCGTCCATAGGCGATGGTAACGCGTCCGCCTTTGGGCCGTGATTGGGTCGGATCGAAAGTATACCAGCGGCCACCCACATAAGCTTCGAACCAGGCATGAAAATCCATGGGTTTCAGCCCATACAAATATCCGACTGCCATGCGTGCCGGAATACATAAGGAGCGGCATAAGGCAATGCCGAGATGGGCAAGTTCACGGCAAACGCCTTCCTGCTGCTGATTGACTTCAACTGCCGAGAGCTGAAAGTGGATGGAATCCGGGTTGAAACGGATATTTTCGCGTATCCAGTTTTCTATTGCGCTGACCTGATTGTAGCCAGGGGCGGCACCGTTGACAATTTGTCGGCCCATGTCGATAAATCTGTCAGATTCGCAATAACGCGTCGGTAATAGGTAAGTGAGAACCTCATCAGGCAGGTTTTGCACGTCCACAAAAGGTGCGCCGGAACACACATCAATATTTTCGGCGGTTTTAATATCCGCAGTTGTGCGGATGTAAAATTCGCCTTCAGGCGCGATTAGTCTTTGGCAAAGATTGCCATAACTGTCATTGTATTCAACGACAGGCACGCTGGGCTTTAAGGTATACGACTCGCGCGAAACCCATTGACGTTGACCGCTACGCGGTCTAAGCATAAGGATAAAAGGCGTTGGAACGCCGACATCAAAACTAATATCACATCCGGTACGGAGCCACACGGCCAAATTCCTTTCGTTTATCCACAACTTGTATTTTATCCGAATTTTTAATCAATGCGGGGAACATTATAAACCAATTGCCGTAAATCCAGTCCGACTCGACCGGTGATTATTGCTGCCGATTATTCAGATAGTCTTCGTAATTGCCGCTAAAATCAACGATGCCTTTTGGTGTCAGTTCAATGATATGGGTTGCCAGAGACGAGACGAACTCGCGGTCATGACTGACGAAAATCAACGTGCCGGGATAATTTTCCAGTGCGGTATTCAGCGACTCGATGGATTCCATATCCAGATGGTTAGTCGGTTCATCCATGACCATGATATTGTTTTTTTGCAATATCAGCTTGCCGAATAACATTCGGCCCTGCTCGCCGCCGGAGATGACTTTTACGGATTTATTGATTTCATCCTGAGAGAACAATAATCGCCCCAAAGTGCCTCGGATAGTCTGATCATCGTCGGATTCCTTGCGCCATTGCCCCATCCATTCGATCAGGCTCATATCCTCGGCAAAGTCTTCGGCATGATCTTGGGCAAAATAACCGATTTCTGCATTTTCCGACCACTTCACTTCGCCGGAATCGGGGGATAGTTCGCCGACCAGGGTTTTTAGCAGTGTCGATTTGCCTATGCCGTTAGGGCCAATAATAGCAACCCGTTCACCGACAGCAATCATCAGATTCAGGTTTTTAAATAACGGCCAGCTAGAATAACCTTTGCTCAAATCCTGAACTTCAAGTGCTAAACGATGTAGCTTTTTACTTTGATCGAAGCGGATAAAAGGATTGACCCGGCTAGAGGGTTTTACCTCATCAAGTTTGATTTTTTCGAGCTGACGGGCGCGGGAAGTGGCTTGTTTTGCTTTTGAGGCGTTCGCCGAAAAACGGCTGACAAAGGTTTGCAACTCGGCAATCTGGGCTTTTTTCTTGGCATTGCCGGACAGAAGACGCTCGCGTACCTCGGTGGCGGCAGTCATATATTCATCATAGTTGCCGGGGTAAACCCGCAATTCGCCATAATCGAGATCGGCCATATGCGTGCATACGCTGTTAAGAAAATGCCGGTCATGCGAGATGATGATCATGGTGCTGTTACGTTCGTTCAGTAAATCTTCGAGCCAGCGGATAGTATTGATGTCCAAATTGTTGGTAGGTTCATCGAGCAACATGATGTCAGGGTTGGCAAACAGGGCTTGAGCGAGCAATACCCTTAATTTCCAGCCTGGCGCTACGGCACTCATTGGGCCAAAATGCTGTTCCAGTGGAATATCCAGTCCTAATAAAAATTCACCGGCTCTAGCATCTGCCGTATAGCCATCCAGTTCGGCAAATTCCACTTCCAGATCGGCAACTCGCATACCTTCTTCCTCGGACATTTCCGGCAGTGCATAAATGCGGTCACGTTCCTGTTTGATAGCCCATAATTCTTTATGACCCATGATGACTGTATCGATGACCGTATATTCCTCAAAAGCAAACTGGTCCTGGCGCAGATTGCCGATGCGTTCGTTGGGGCCAATGCTGACGTTGCCGGCTGAAGGTTCGAGGTCGCCGCTTAAAATTTTCATCAAAGTAGATTTCCCGCAGCCGTTAGCTCCGATTAGGCCGTAACGGTTGCCGTCGCCGAATTTGATGGAAATGTTTTCAAACAAGGGCTTGGCCCCAAATTGCATGGTGATATTAGCTGTGGAAATCAAGATATTGTCCGGGAATTTATGGCAGTCGGATTGTATATGCCGGATTGTAGGCCGGGCGGTTTATGCATGTAAAAGTTGAAAAGAGAATATTTTAGCAGATTTTGGATAGCGATAATTGTTGCTAACAGCTTCTGATCGATCATGGGTTAACATTTGGAATAAGCGAATCACCTGTCATCGTGTGTGTATGGTGCAGTGAAGCCCATTTGGCAACTTCATATGATTTAAGCATAAAAAAACCATCAGCACGAAATTAAAGTCATGGTTATCCCCTAGAATTTTCTGCTTTGATTGATACCGGAGTTCGGCGTAAAGTAGTCTTGTTCATAAACCAAATTTACTTCTATCATCATTATGTTAAAACACATTCATCTTTTCTTCGTCGCTATCGTGGTGATCGTTTTTATCGGTCGCGTTTTAATTGCACAATTTAAACCGGAGTTATTGGCTCACAAAGCAATGAAAATAGTTCCGCATATCCTCGCCAGTCTGTTGCTGTTGACAGGTATCGCCCTGGTTTTCCAGGGCAACTGGTTATCGGGGGATTATGGCTGGATAGTCGCCAAACTGTTGGCCATGTTCGGCTTCATCGGTCTAGGTATGGTGACAATACGTGAGCAGGGAGAAAGGCGCTGGTATGCGTTTGCAGGCTCTCTGTTGATGGTGTTTTATATCGTTAAGGTAGCGATAACCAAACAGGCGTTTTTCTTCTTTTGATTATGTTCTAGCAAATAAGCATCTGCTTCATTCTGCACCCCCCCCCTTTTTTTAACGGGGGATAAGTTATTTAGTAAGCTCTAAACCGTTTGCCCTGAGTCCTCCTAAGGGTGAACGGTGAAGCCGCTTGGTCCGAAAGTGTTTTCCCGAGTGAAGCCAAAGGACTTAACTGGATCTATTAACTTAACAGCAGCGAGATCGATACGGCCTTCTTGTTAGGTTCGGCACTCATTCGGCAATCGCTTGCCGGTCGGAATTCTCCATGTCTTTGCGGTTGACCACCGTTTCTAGTCGCTTATTTCGCGCGGGCATAGCGGGGAAAGCCAATGTTGGTCGAATTTCATGGCTTTTCGTTTCCAGATACTCATGCATTTTTACATCAAAACTTATTCTTTTAGCACAAAATTTTAGGTAAAAAACCACTCCGAAAATATTAGTAACTAAAGGTTAAATGTTAGCCCTTCCATTTGGAATATAAAAAACATGTGCCGGAAACAAGTGCTGTTGCTGTTGCAATATTTGCAATGATAGGGGCGATTGCAACAATTAGCGGTGGGTCGCTAATACCTAGAAAAACCGCAAAAGCCGATAATCCGGATGGTTCCAGGTAGGATGCGCCGACGCTGACCACTGTAGAAATGATACCAACGGTCATCGAAATATCTTCAGCACGTTTGGCAATTTTTTTATGGATTTGATCTAATTGTTGGTCCATTGATTTTCAATCGAATATTATCTATTAGTAACTAATATGAGTTGATATTAAACAATTAACCGGATTTTATGGTTGAAAATTCGTTTATATAATTTACCGTTTTCAATCCTATAAATCCTGTATTAATGCAAAAAATATTTACAGTTGCAATGTTGTCATAATTTATTCATGATTATAAAAAACTTGCTTTGCACTTTATTGTCCCAGTTTTGGTTTGATCATACAAAATTTGAATTGCCCTTTTTTCAGAATGCCGGTGTGGCATCAGCTAAAGCCTTTCACATGCTAAGTTTCTGATAAAAGTTGTAAGGTAATTGAACATGTCTAAGATGAGGGGCGGATTGATGTGCATGGTTTTGCGGATTTTATTAACACAACATAAATAATACTTTATTAATTATGTTTATTGTTTTGCTTTAACATCGCTTGAGAGCATGATCTTGGTTGTAAAGGATCGGCTAACGCGAAGGAGTTACAAAATGCATCTAATTCTTAAAAGAGTCAGCGAAAACATAGGGGTTTCCGACATCAAGGTCTTTCTCGAGCCCGCTGTAAAAGGCGGCTTGTTCAAAAAATCCGGGAGTATAGATAGTATAAAAATTCAAATGGTTCTGGAAATCGGCTCAACAAAAGCCGAATATCATGTTTTAGTTGTTATTAATCCGGATGCTGTTGGTCAACGCGTTATTAAGGCTCTTAACAGGAAGTCATGCAATGGCAAACCTATCAATATTGCCGAGTATTTTTTAAGACACTTTACTAATGATAGAAGACAGGATAATAATCAAATATTCGTCAACAGGCGTAAATCGGATCGGCGACGGAAAAATTTGCAGATAAAAGATATTACCGACGCCAGCAAAAAACATGAAATCGAATTTTCCGATAACTTAAGCTCGGTTAAGGAGATTAATTGGTATTAAATTTATTGTCTTAAATGGATAGTAGTCATTAAATGTTAGGGGCAAGTCTGATCGAAAGTTTTGTGAAGTTGTTTTCGGTACGTATAGCCGGTGAAATTTACAAAATTCCACCGGCTATATTTTTCTGCGTCTGAAACAATTGCTACACAAGCGCCAATCTCCGAATCAAATAAATGGGGGTATTTGAAAACCACCACTAACCCCGGATTTATCAAGGAGAGGAACTGAATGATTAGACTATTACTAAAGCCTGGGAGATTAGTCTTATCCAGCTTGCTGAACTATACGCGCTAATTCCAGTAAATTTTCGGTACCGGTTTTTTGCATTAATCTGGCTTTGTGGATTTCCACAGTACGATGACTTATTCCCAGTCGTTGTGCGATCATCTTATTAGTATGTCCTTCCAGAACATGTCGCATGACATCTTGTTCGCGCGCGGTCAGTTTTGCTAAAAGCAATTGGGATTGCTGATTCTTTTCGTGTTTAACAAGCAAATGTTCACATTCTTTTAGTGCATTTTTGATGCATTCCAGCAATGTTTCGCGCGTGACGGGTTTGGTCAGAAAATCCAGAGCCCCGGCTTTCACAGCTTTGACACTAATGGGGATTGTGCCATGACCTGTGAGAAAAATCAGCGGTAATGAACTGCCTCTGGCAAGAAGTTCTTCTTGAAGCGAAATACCGTCCATTTCAGGCATATTCAGGTCAATAATAGCGCACCCCAGCATTTCCGGACGATAATATTCTAAAAATGACTTGGCCGTTTGAAATGCTTGTACAGAAAGATCGTCCTGCTCAATCATGAGGGTTAATGAGTCCAGGACAGCAGGGTCATCATCAATGATGAAAACAGTCAAATCATTGTTATTCATAAAGAAATAGGTAAAGTGAAATGAAAAACAGCGCCGGGTTTGTTATTCAGGTCGAACCAGTGTTTGCCGCCATTGGCCTCTATCAAAGCCCGGCTTATTGATAGGCCCATCCCGATGCCACCGGATTTTGTGGTAAAGAACGGTTCAAAAATGCGTTTTGTGGTTTCAGTATCTAGCCCGGGACCGTTGTCCTTGACTGAGACCATTACCATATTTTTTTCGATGACGGTTTGCGTAATAATGGTTATCGTCGGTGTAACTTTCGTGTCTCTGGCGGCTTCGACACCATTACGCAGCAGGTTGATCAACACCATCTGAATTTGTAGGCGATTGGAAAAGATGGTTGGCAAATTCTCTTGCAGTTTTAATTCGACATGAAATCCGCCAAAACCATCGTTCTGTACAATGCCGATGGTTTCCCTGATAACATTATTGATATCCAGACGTTCCGATACAATTTTGTTCTGCTGAAGAAAGTTTAGTAATTCGTGGAGGGTCCGCCCGGCACGATGCGCCTGATCGATACAGCCCTGCAAGGCACGATGCAGTTTATCCAGCTTGACAGAATTGCGGCTCAATATCTGGCGGGCGACTTCACTGTAGGCGGAAATGGCGGCTAGCGGCTGGTTTAGTTCATGCGCAATTGCGGATGCAGTTTGTGCCGCAACCTGTTGCTTGAGTAATGAGCCCATTGCTTTGCTGCTTTCCTGACGTTTTTGTTCATTGAACTTGCGTTTGCTGACATCCTGAATGACGCCAACCAATCGGCTTGCCTGTTCGCCGTTGAAAAAAATACGCCCTATCTCGGAAACCCAGGTTTCATAGTTTTCTTTACGGTTTATAACCCTGTATTCAAGCATATATTCACCTGTGCCGAGGGTCTTAAACGGTTCAGCTAAAACCTGATTTCTTTCTGCCCGGTCTTCCGGATGAATGCAGGCCAAAAAACTTTCGCAAGATAATAATTCGTCTTGGCTAAATCCCCAGATATCCCGGATGCGATTATTACATTGCATTTTGTTAGTTAGCAAATCCATATCGAAAATTCCAAGGTTGGCAGCGCGTTCAGCCTGTCGCAATCGCTCCTCGCTTGCCTGAAGTGCCAGTGCAGTTAAAGTGCGTTCCGTAACATCCATGACGACAGCAACGCTGCTTGATGGGCATCTTAGTGCGTCACATATGCGCGAAACCGAAATGTTAACCCATGCCAGTTCGCCATTACGACGTAAATAGCGCGCTTCCAAGGTAAAAGGCTGACCTTCTTTAACCATTTGTCGGAAGAGTTTTATATGCCGGTGCCGATCGTCGGGATGAGTGAGATCCAGCATGTTTCTGCCCTGTAACTGTTCCTGGCTATATCCGGTAATATCGCAAAAAAAATCATTGGTTAGCGTGATATTGCCTTGTAAATCGGTACGGACTATGCCGACGATTGCCTGCTCGATCATGGCTCGCTGACTTTCGACATTCTCACTGATTCGTTGTTTTTGTGCCCACTGCCAGGATGTGTCATAAATGGTTAGCAGATTATAAAAATATTTCGGCGATTGTAGAATCCCAAGATTGATTTCCACTTGCAACTGTGAGCCATCCCGGCATATGGCAATCAGACCTTTGCTTTGATCGGCCAAGCGTTTTTCCCGATATCCGTTGAGTTGGTCCCGGCGAAGAGATCGGCAAGCCTGATAATAGTCGGGAATCACCGACTCTATCATTTTGTCGGTTATTTCCTCTGTGCTGTAGCCTAATAACTGTTGTGTTGCGGAATTGATTTCAACAATACGACCTATTTTATCCGTTAGTATTAGAGCATCGGCAATTGCCGAAAACAGAGCAAGAAAACCAAAACCTTCAAGCGAACTACGCAAACTACCTCCTCGTCAACTTTCGTGAATGAAGTGACAGTTTACTTCATTATAGTAAACGAGCGGAATCGCTTGACAAATAAGGGCCATCACTTACATGTTTTCTCGTCAGGCAGTTAAGTAAAAGCATCGATATAAGCGAATATCTGATATCTTTAAAGCTGCGCCTACCGAAATTTGAAGAGAGTTAGCTATAGCTTGAGTTAGCAATTTTGGCCGGGATTGTCAGGTATTCAACCTAATCAAAATCTTTTATACATCCTCCGTATACCTGAATGGTAAATGTCTGGCTTGCCAGAGATGCGCTTTCACATAGATATCAAGGTCTATGCCATTCAAGTCCTGGCGAGTGGCAGATCCGTCTTCCAGTGCTTTAGTCAATACCTTTATTGCTACAGTTAGACTGACTTTTTTAAGCTCGGTGATCGGAGGATAAATCAGGCCGGTTTCCAACCAGTTTTCAGCCGTATAATCTGCCAGTGCATAAGCCGATTCCAGCACCATTGCATCGCTGATACGGTTACATTCGCCCAGGACTGCAGCAAAACCCAGGCCCGGAAAAATAAAGGCATTGTTGCCCTGGCCGACCGGATGGAGCCTGCCCTGATATTCGACATGCGCGAAAGGGCTCCCGGTAGCTACAATGGCTCGACCGTGCGTCCATTCGATAATGTCTTGAGGAATTGCCTCGCAATTGGCCGTGGGATTTGATAAGGGAAAAATAATAGGCTGCTCATGGTTATTTGCCATGGTTTTGATAATCGCTTCGCTGAATAGCCCGGCTATGCCGGTAAGGCCAAGCAAAACACCGGGTTTCGCGTGCGTCACAACCTCGATTAAAGATGGGGTTCGATCAGCTTCTATTCCCCAGTTTTGATAGGTTTCCGGGCTATGCGCCAGCGGCAGTTTGTAGCTGTCAACGTTGCTGTTTTTAACCACCAATCCATGCGCATCTATGACATATATCTGTTTTAGTGCCTGTTCCTCACTGAGGCCGGCGCGGATCAGGCCCTCTTTAATGGCGCTGGCAACGCCGATTCCGCCAGCTCCGGCTCCGGCAACCAGCACGATTTGCTCGGCAAGACTTTCGCCTTTTTTCCGGCAAGCAGACAGCAGTCCTGCCAACGCTACCGCACCTGTACCCTGAATGTCATCGTTAAAACTAGGGATTTGATTTCGATACCTTGCCAGCACATCGAAAGCGACATTTTTGGCAAAATCCTCCCATTGAATAATGGCTTTCGGCCATTTTTTTCGAATGGCATTCACAAATTTATCGACCAGTGCAAAATAGGCTTCGCCTTCCAGACGTTTTTCGCGTATGCCTAGATAATTTGGATCGTTCAATAATTCGTTACGGTTGGTGCCGACATCCAGGCTCACCGGTAACGTTTGAAAAGGGCACAACCCGCCGCCTGCCGTATACAGAGACAGCTTGCCGATGCAAATGGCTAGTCCGCCCAAGCCTTGATCGCCGATGCCGAGTATCGCAGAGGCATCCGTCACCACGATCATGCGTATGTCATGCCAGGGATGGTTTTCTAGAATGCTATCGATACGATCGATGTTTTTGGCCGAAAGGATCAAACCCCGTGGCGAAGTATATAGCGAACTGAATTGCTGGACAGCTAAACCAATGGTTGGGGTATAGACTATTGGCACCATTTCTTCCAGATATCTCTCTAAGAGAGCGTAAAACAAAATTTCGGAACGTTCCTGAAGCGCCCTGAGAAACTGATATTTGGAAATATCATACTGTTGATTCCGATAATTCGAATACACTCGGACAATCTGCTGTTCAATATCGGTAATTTGCGGCGGCAGAATGCCTTCAAGTCCTAGTGCAATACGTTCTTCTTCTGTAAACGCTGAACCTTTATTGGTTGCGGATAGCCGAAGTAACGAGCTGCCGCGTATCGAAACTTGCAGATAGGTATTCCCGTCGGAATCGGTTCGGTAATCAAAATAGTCACTCAGTTTTGTCATTGGGGTGGGGTGAGTTCAAATAGGTTGTGGGCCAATAGCTTACTACATCCGCAGGTCATGGAGCGCTTATATAGTCGTAATTATTCTCAAAATAGTTTAGCGGCGCATGCCGATCAAAGCCAACAGGTATCGATTGACGGATCACTTCGCTACCTCATACAAAGCGCACAGAATAAAAATGGCTCAGCGCTGGATCGATCCAAGCCTAAAATACGAATTTTTCCTATGGCTGATGGGCCTACTTGGGCCCATAATAGATCAGCCAACACGACATTTTATGCCATGAGCCTACGTTACCAGATTATTTTTCGTATTTTGTTGTCATCCGTTTGTATTTTGCTGTTAGGTGGAGCAATGTCGATTTGGCAGGCTCGGCAGGCTGTGGAAAAGGAAGTCGATTCTTCAGTGCATTTAGCCTTGCAATTGATCACCTTAGGAATCGCCGAAGAGCCGATGTTTTATAAACTCGATGATTTATCGCGCTTCAGCGCTTTACAGCAAACCCGGCACCTAAGTATGCAATTGCAAAAGCCTGACGGACAAAGAATACATTTTAGGGGCGAAAGCCAGCCTAGCAATCCGGAGAAAATGCCGCCTATCTGGTTTATCCGTTTGGTGAAAGGCGATTATCCTCAGGTAGAGCATCAGCTCAAAACCCAGGATGGACAACTGTTAAACCTGATTATAAAGCCGCAGCCGCTGGACGAGATTACCGAAGTTTGGGAAGAAAGCATGGCATTTTTCGGCTCGATTTCCTTGTTGACCCTGTTGACGTTTCTGGCGGTTAATCTGGTATTTAACAAGTCGCTGCAATCCATCGCCATCATTGTCAATGTGTTGAAGGGAATAGAAAACGGCCAGTACCAGCTTAAAATTCCCTCCTTCAAAACCCAGGAATTCGACAGCATAGCCAAAGCCATAAACCATATGATGGTTGAGCTGGAAAAGTCGCAACAGGAAAACCGGGCCTTGACTCAACATTCGTTGGCGATACAGGAAGAGGAACGGCAAAGGCTGTCTCAGGAATTGCATGACGAATTCGGGCAATCCTTGACGGCAATTAAGGTCATGGCCATAACCGCAGTTCGTCCGCAGGTGGATATTAAAAAAATTAGCGCCACAATCGCCGAAATTTGCGATCATCTGATGACTGTAGTGCGTGGCATGATGCAGCAATTGCATCCTTTAGTGCTAACCGAGCTTGGGCTGAAAGCCATGCTGGAAGAGATGGTTAATCACTGGTCGGAGCGCAACCCCGATCTTGATTTGAGCATCGCTTGTAGCGACGAAGTCGATGGGCTCGATAAAAATCTTAGCATACAGGTTTTTCGAGTAATACAGGAATGTTTAACCAATGTGATACGTCATGCCCATGCCGATCAGGTTGGCATTGGTCTTGAAAAGATTCATCAGCCGCAAGCGTTATTGCAGCTCAAGGTTCAGGACAATGGGCGCGGCTGCGATCTTAAAACTATTGCCGGCGGTTTCGGTTTACAAGGCATGCAGGAACGCGTCAAATCGTTGGATGGAGTTCTTTATGTTCAGTCGCAACCTGGCGCGGGTATGACTGTAACAGCAAGGATACCGTTACTATGAAAAGTAAGATCAATATCCTTTTGGTCGATGATCATGCCGTGGTTCGTGCCGGTTTTCGCATGCTGCTTGCGACTAGCGACAATTTTGAGGTGATCGGCGAGGCGGGACGCGGCGAACAGGCGATCCAGCTTTACCAGGAACTGAAACCGGATATGCTGGTGATGGATTTGTCCATGCCCGGTATTGGCGGTTTGGAAACCATACGCCGTATCGTCCAGCGCAGTGCCGATGCCCGCATTCTGGTGTTTAGCGTTCATCATGAACAGGTTTATGTGCAGCGAGCAATGAATGCCGGTGCTCAAGGCTATATCACAAAAAATAGCGCGCCGGAAATTCTCTCCGAGGCTATTGAAGCGATTATGCAGGGTAAATGTTATGTCGAGCGTGGATTAATCAAACAGACCGGCGAATACGCGTCTCAGAGCGATTTCCAGGCAATCATTGCCGAATTTACGCCGCGCGAGTTCGATGTTTTCGGTTTGTTGGCGCAGGGTTTAACGGTCCATAAAATTGCAGACCAGCTTTGTTTAGGTCAGAAAACCGTCGCAAATTACGCCACGCAAATCAAGAAAAAGCTGCAAGTAGAAACCACTGCCGAGCTGGCTCATATTGCTGTCAATCTGGGGATGATGTAGAGGCGTATGGGGTGTCGGTTTTGCGGGGGGGGATAAAACAATAACCCAGCGCATTTTTCAACATGCTGGGTTATCGCTAACACATTTTAAGCAGCAGGTACTACCCATTTTAAGCTTTTCAACAAGTGGGGTGCTTTAGTAAATGCTGTTTAGATGATGGTTACTTCTTCAGCTTGCGGGCCTTTTGGGCCGCGACCCAGTTTGAATTGGACATGTTGTCCTTCATCCAGGGTTCTGTAGCTGTTGTTTGGGTTAAGAATGTTTTTGAAATGTACGAAAACGTCTGGGCCTTGTTTTTGTTCGATAAAGCCGAAGCCTTTATCAGCATTAAACCATTTAACGGTGCCGGTTGTCATTGTAGACATAGTGTAAGTCCTGTAAAAATTTAGATATTAAGCCTTATGCAAGGCTGGTAGCGCTGGTAAATGTGGAGATTACTTAATGAAGAACAGGACGAAGAACTAAAGTGAAGACATCGAAATGGAAAACAAAGGTAACATTAATTTTCTAGCTATATGCCATTGTAGGCCCTCTAGCGCGTTTGTCAATCATAATTTACGTTAGGTTGAAAATAAATCGGGAACACCTGATCGAACCCCGTAGGGTATGCACTGCATACCATTAAGCTTTCGGCGACGAATAGCTGTCCGGAGCCGGAACGGCCTAATGGTATGCGGCGCATATCCTACGATGTTTGGACAAGGGTCGAGAGCAGAGCGGGTTATAGAATCGATGACATCAATTCATGCACATTCCTAAGCTATAATTCCTAAACCAAAAACAATGAGACCTTCATGTTAAACAACCGCATCTTGCAATTGCTCGCAACAGCCCGCCCGTCATTTCTAATTCTGACGCCTTGCAGTTTGTTACCCGCCCTGGCTTTTGTTATTGCCGAAGGCGCTAGCATTAATTATCAGGATTTGTTCTGGGTGTTTATTGGCGCGCTATCGGCACATATCAGTGTCAATATGTTCAATGAATATGAAGACTTTACCAGCGGTTTGGATCTTCATACCGAACGAACGGCTTTCAGCGGCGGCAGCGGTACTTTGCCAAGTCGGCCGGAACTGGCAAAAGCGGTGCAGCTAGGTGCAAGCATAACTTTGCTGTTAACAATATTGATAGGCTGTTATTTTATAGCAGTTTATGGCTGGGGACTATTGCCGATCGGTTTGCCAGGCGTACTCTGCGCCTATTTTTACACGACAAAAATAACTCATAGGCCCTTGCTTTGTTTAATCGTGCCGGGGTTGGCCTTCGGCCCGTTGATGATCAACGGCGCCTATTTCGTTCTAACCGGTCACTATAGCCTTGCGGTTTTCAGTACCTCTTTAATCGTTTTCTTTTTAGTCAACAATCTATTGTTACTTAATCAATTTCCCGATCTGGAAGCCGATAAAAATGCCGGCCGTTGCCATCTGCCGATATGGATAGGCAGAAAAAAATCAGCCTGGGTCTATGCCGGTTTTTTAACGATGGCCTATTTACTAATAATCGTCAATTACCGGCTAGCATTTTTACCGATCTACAGTTTGTTGGGCTTATTGTCTTTAGGTTTAACGATACCGGCAGTTTCAATAACCCTAAAGCATTTTGACGATATGGAAAAACTGAAACCTGCGCTGGGTTTGAATGTGGCCGTTACCTTGCTGACGCCGGTGTTGATAGCGCTAGGCTTGATTTTGCAGCATCTGGTTCATGTTTGACTGTGCAGGGGAAATACTGGGAGCGGCAACCGCCAGTTTGGGTATTCAATACATGAATGTTTATCTTTTATAAACTGAAGCCCAGTAGGCTGGGCACGCTTTTTGTGCCCACGCGGAATTAAAGTTATTACCGCTAAGTGGTGGGCAGAAAAGCATTGCCCACCCTTCATTTTGAATGTTGCTCATGGGTCGATAGTACCCATTAGCTATTTCAAAATGCAGACATTCATTATTGGCGAAGCGATTCACCATCATCATCGATTGCTATTCAACCTATTTTTCAAAACCTATCCCCAGCCCACCCAAGCCACAATACCCATCCGGGTTTTTAGCAAGATATTGCTGATGATAGTCCTCAGCATAAAAAAACGTGATTCCCTGCCGGATTTCCGTAGTGATCTCAGCCAAACCCGCTTGCTGCAATTGGGCCTGATATTGCTGTTTGCTTTGCTCTGCGGTAATCTGCTGTTGGTCGTTAAAGGTATAGATAGCCGAACGGTACTGTGTGCCGGTGTCGTTGCCCTGGCGCATGCCTTGAGTTGGGTTATGCGATTCCCAGAATATTGCCAGTAAGTCCGTATAAGTAATCAGCGCCGGATCGAAAATGACTAGCACTGCTTCGGTATGGGCGGTCATGCCGGTGCAGACTTCCTGATAGGTCGGGTTGGGCGTAAAACCGCCCGCGTAACCGACAGCGGTACTATACACACCCGGTTGCTGCCAGAACTTGCGTTCAGCCCCCCAAAAACAGCCCAGGCCGAAATCGGCCTGTTCAAGATTCTCGGGAAAGGGCGGAATAATCGGGTTGCCGGTGACGTAGTGCAACTTCGCAGTCGGCATAGGCTGTGGCCGTCCCAGCAGGGCTTGCTCGGCAGTGGGTAAAGCGGTTTTTTTGGATAGAAAGCTCATATGCGTTATCCGAGGTCGAATGATGCGGTGTAGGGGATTATAATCATCTCTCATTCTGAACGGGTTATAAAAATCATGAAACAACAAGATTGCCTAGTGCGGTTTTTATTTGAAGAACATGGGGTACGCGGCGAGTGGGTGCGTTTGCAGGATAGCTGGCAGCAGGCCAAGCAACATCAGGTACTGGTCGGCGATGCAGTCGAGTCGCAATTGGGGCAGGCGCTTGCTGCCGTGGTGCTGCTTTCCGCCACCATTAAGTTTCAGGGCAACATGATCATGCAAATACAGGGCAGCGGCGAGTTAAAAGCCCTGGTTGCCCAAGCCAGCAATGAGCATAAAATCAGAGGCTTGGTGCGTAGCGAGGCGGTTGTCTCCAATACGAATTTAAAGGCAATGATAGGCGAGGGCGGACGCTTGGTGCTGACGGTTGAATCCGGCAATGCCGAGCCGTATCAAGGTATCGTCGGGGTTGAGGAAGACTCACTGGCCGAGGTGCTAAAAACCTATTTCACTCAGTCCGAACAGCTGGATACGCGTTTATGGCTATTTGCCGATAAAACCCACGCCGCCGGTTTGTTCATTCAGCAATTGCCCGGTGAAGATTTTGATAAATCCGACTGGCAGCATATCGAAATACTGGCCAGCACCGTCACAGCCGAAGAAATGCTGAGTTTGGATTGCGAAGAATTATTGCACCGTTTGTTTCATCAGGAAAAAGTCAGGCTTTACCCGCCCGATGAGGTGGCATTCCAATGCGGTTGTTCAAATCAAAAAATCGGCAGCACGCTCGCAGCCTTGGGCCGTTCCGAATTGGAGACCATTTTGCAGGAACGTGACATTATAGAGGTCGATTGCCAGTTCTGCGGCGCTAAATATATTTTTGACAAAATTGATGTGGAAAATCTGCTAAGCAATCCGCTTAGCGGTGCAGACACAATTCCGCCAACCCGACATTGAGGCTGCCATGTTCACTAAGTTAAGCCGTTTTGCGCGATTGTTTCTGATTTTTGCTGTCCTCAGTACCATGACCGGTTGTCTGTATTGGATGCGCGCTTATCAAACTTATTTACAGATGAGTGAATTCGACCGGTATTTTTCTATTACGGCCAAGACCGATTTCACGGTGCATTTTAAGAATCCGAAACTATTAAGCGAGGATTTCGTCTCGCTGGCCAAACTGCATGCCAGCAAAGAGGAAAAAACCGCTGATGGCGGCAAAGTCTGGAACTACATGTTTCGCAAGGTCGATAAAGACAACAAACTGATAACGCCGGAGATTCACTTTTTCTTTGATTTAACCTTCAACAAGCTGGATAAGATTTCGGATTGGACGTTTTCATCGCTGTTTTTGCAAATTGCACCGGCGGAATTTCTGGAAGCTTCTTTTCGTTCGCTGGGCGGGGCTGAAATTAACGAAGAAAAACAGCAGTTGAAAGCCAAAGCCGAATTCAAGGAAAAAATTGCCGCCGATTTGCCGAAAAAATCCATCGTGATTAAACATCTGGGTGAGCCTCTGGAAGTTACCGATGAAGACCAGCAAGAAGTGTATTTTTATAAATTCCGGCTGGATGCCAAAGACATTGAGGAAGGTTATGAAGATCGGGCCATTAGCGAAGTCAGGCTGACTTTCGATAAAGTCACCAAGGAATTGATCAAAATGTCTGGACGTTTCGCCGGATTGAAAATATCGATCAATTATCGGGATTATAAGGATGAGGAAAATAAAGACACTGATACGGAACGTGTTTAACGAGCTGAGGTGTCAAGCCACGCTGTTTTAATTTTTCTATGAGCTGTCAGATTTTTTTCAACCCAGCGCAATATGCTTAGGTATCAACAGAAAATAACGCCCCCTGGACTTCATGACGCCTGCCAGCTCCCCGGCTTGCTGCCCCTGTCCCCAGTAGACATCGCCGCGAATCAGGCCCTTGATCGCGCCGCCGGTATCCTGCGCCATCACCAGGCGTTGTAAACGTTGGTCAGCGATGGGATATTCGGCATCCAGCCACAACGGTATGCCGAGCGGCAGATAGTTTTTATCCACCGCCAGGCTATAACCGGCGGTCAAGGGCGTACTCATGGTGCCTATCGGGCCTTCCGAGGGCTTGGCGTCAG